>NZ_CP053548.1:0-66312 GCF_015040095.1 Paenarthrobacter sp. YJN-5 | reverse complement strand
CGGATCGATCCATAGTGGTCAGATCAGGTTATTGACGGTTGAGGGGAACGTGTAATGGAACCAGTGTGCTTTATTGATCCTTTTGCAGCCGAGGGAGCTTCGGTGGCACCGCCGGGCAAACCTTCACCCGTTCCCGCTCCGTCTGTGAGCTCTGCTCCTTCATCTCGTGTTGTGTTTTCCAGCGGGCACGAACGCCAAGTGCGACTGCTCATCCACGACCTCGCAGTTTTGGCCGTGAGCCAAGACCCGACAGGGCCTTAGGCAGTCCTCCTACGTGTCCTTGGGCGAGATGTCAGGTTCTGCAGTGGTGCTTGTTACGAGCCATGCCAGGGCTTCTGCCCGTGAGGTGAAATAGCGTTTGGGACGGGGTGTTTTGTTCATGGCCAAGACAAAGTTGGCGATGACTTTGTCTACTGGTGAAGCGCCCAGAAGCGCGACGTGTGATGCTTGGCAGGTCCGACCGAAGACAGCGCGGGCACCGCGGCTGACCTCGGATGTTGTGGCCATGTCCACCAACAGTGGGCGTTCCGTTTGTCCGCATAGCTCGTTGACCATGTGCATAGCTGCCTCAGCATCACTTGATCGGATGATGGCGTGGCGCGCCCACTTCAGTTGAAGAATCCCGTGTTCGTCCATAAACAGTTCAGCTTTGCCTGACCCAACAGATGCCATTACCTGCAACCCCCAAGGCTCGTTAGCTTGACCCTAAATGTAAACCGATTGGATAGGGATTGCCTCCTTATCCGGTCTGTCTTTTTTGTCGGTTTGGTTGGTCAACCATTGGCGGTAGTTCGTGGCCAGCGTGTCGTTGCGGAGGAGGCCGCGTTCCAGGAGGGAAATTTTGGAGGGCCATTGGCCAAGTTCGCTGGCTGCGGTTGTGATGGTGCAACCCAGTGTGTTGCGTAGTTGGCGGAGATCTGTATTGTCTGGGGCTGCTTGGGGGTTGGTGATCTGACGGTAGATTTCCCGGGCTGCGTAGCGTTTGAGGCAGCGCATGATCTCCCGTTTACTCTTGCCCTCCGCGGTGCGTTTGACCACGTAGTCCTTGGTCCGTTGACACGACGCCATACGAACCAGGACGACCTGATACAGGGCATGGTTGGCGTTGCGGTCACCGCCTCGGCTGAGCCGGTGCCGGGTTGTTTTGCCCGAGGACGCGGGTATGGGGGCGACTCCGACGAGGGCAGCGAACTGGGCTTCGTTACCTATACGGTCTGGGTTGTCTCCGACAGTGACCAGGAGCTGGCTGGCTACTTCCGTTCCGACTCCTGGCAGGTCACAGAGCATCGGCGCGTAGCTGTCGAGGATTTCCTGGAGCGCGGCATCGGCGGCGGCAATTTCGGCGGCGAGTGAATGGCAGCGGGAGGCCAGGGCTTTCAGTGTCAGCAGGCACACGTACTCGGGGTCAGCCATGTGGCCCGACGGTCTGGTGCGGTGCAGGGACGTGATCATCGCTGCGGTGCCCAGCCCTCTGTACTTTGCTCGGAGCCTGTCCGGAGCTGAAACGAGAAGACCTTTGATCTGATTGACGGCCGCTGTCCGGGCCTTCATAGCCGACGCACGCCCGGCGCGCAGGATTCGGAGGCATTCAACGGGACCGTCTTTGGCTTTCGGAATTGATGTGGTCCGGCCGTCGAGTACTGATTGGGCGGCCTGGTAGGCATCCAGAGGATCGGACTTGCCTTCCGTCCGGCGGGCGGCACGGTTCGGCCGGTTCACCTCGAGTACCAATAAGCCTTCACCGCGTAGGACACGGGAGAGCTCGGCTCCGTAGGAGCCTGTCCCTTCGACCCCTACGGCTGTGACCGTGCCATGGCTGGTGATGAAGTCTACGATCTTGCGGTATCCGGATCCCACTGCCAGGAATTCTCTGTCGGCAAGTGGCTTGCCGTGTTCGTTGATGATGGCCACGTGGTGTGTATCGGCGTGTGTGTCGATGCCGGCGATGATGTTGCTTGGTTCTGTTGCCAAGATGGAAGCGGCCCCCAGTCGAGTTCAATGGCTCATGAATTGGGGGTAGGCCAGGTGGGCAGACAAAACGGTAATGGGATTAGTCGTATCAGGCTCCTATGAAGTCATGTCCGCCTGGCACATCACCCCCTTTGATGGACCTTGAGCCGGCCGACAAATCGTCGGTAAGACAGTGCCGGAAGGCACGTCAGTTTTTTGCTGAGTCACGCCGGCTCAAGACCTTTTCCAGTATTACCGTTTTTCGTGGCTGTCCTGGCGGATCATACGGTTCCGCTCCGGCTCAAGCTCCTGACCCCTCCGCAAGCTCCGGGGCCCGGCGGCACCGGAATTCTTCGACGGCGCTCCTGCGTCGCTGATTTCCTTTCGAAGATTTCCGGCACCTTGCCCAAGGGGAGGAGACGCCTCCGTCGGCCCCGTAGAGCACTACGTGCCAGCAACGAAAAACAACTGGAGGGAAGGGAAGCTGGCCGGTCACCTGAGCCGCCCCACCCACCAACCATTTCGGCAAAGAATGGAGCACCACCACAATGAACGCAGCACCCACACTGGAAATGCTCGACCCCACCACCCTGACCGTGGACATCAACGTCCGCAAAGACGCAGCCCTGACGGCTGACTTCATCGCCAGCATCAAAGAACACGGCGTCATGGAACCGGTGATCGCCCACCGCAAGGACGACGGCACGGTGCACGTGCTGATGGGACAGCGCCGCACCCGCGCCGCTGTCGAAGCCCAGCGCACGGAAATCCCGGTGATGATCATCGAGAGCCCGGAGGAGGCCGAACGGATCGTCACGCAGGTCGTGGAGAACATCCAGCGCGCCGAACTGACCGAAGCCGACGAAGCGGACGCCTACCACCAACTGTCCCTGATCGGCGTTTCAGCGGCGGCGATCGCCAAGAAGACCGGACGGAAAAAGACCACCGTCGAAGGAGCTTTGAAAGCCAAAGCATCCGAGGCCGGGACCGCCGCCCTGGGCAGGGGATGGAGCATCGAAACTGCCCTGATCATGGCCGAGTTTGAGCAGGACGAGGCCGCCACGGCAGACCTCGAATCCGTCCTCATGGACGAACCCGACCAGCTGTTCCACGTCGCCCAGCAGATCCGCGATGACCGGGCACGCGAGGCCGCCCTCACCAAACTGATCGATGGGCTGAAAGCCGAAGGCAAAACCATCGTTGACTACGCCGGCCACTACGCCGACGAAGAGAACCTGTTCGTTTCGGCAGCGAACCGGTCCGACGGGGAACCGGCCACCGACGAGGATGCCAACGCTGCCTTTGTCTCCACCGACTACCGAGGCGAGCACAGTGTCAGGCTGGTGATCGCCGGATGGAAGGAACTGGGATTCGCACCCAAGCACGAACGCTACGACGGCGGCAGCAATGTCCAGAAAGGCCCGATGACCGAGGAACAGAAGGCCGAACGAAAAACCCTGATCGCCAACAACAAGGCCGCCGAGTCGGCCACCATCGTAAGGCGTGATTTCGTCAGGAACCTGTTGGCGAAAAAGCAGGCACCTAAGGGCTGGCAGTATTTCACCGCCTACGCGCTCACACACCACCCTGAAACGGCCAGCGGCTATGACGGGAAGGTGGCCGCTGACATGGTTGGAGCGAAGTTCGACGAGACGGACCGGTGGGGATGGAACCCGCTGCGGGACCACGTGGCAGCGTCCACGGCCCGGCCTGAGTTCTCTCTGATCGCGCTGGTTTGCGCCGGGTATGAGAAGACCATCGCCAAGGACTCATGGCGGCGGCCCAGCCAGAACCACCGGGACTATCTGAACCAGTTATTTCAGTGGGGATACACGGCGAGTGAGACCGAGCAAATGATCATCGACAGCGGCAAAACCGCCGAGGAAACCGAAGCGGCATAAGAGAACCCTTGCCGGGCGGAACCCCACCGCCCGGCAAGGCACCGCGCCACTAACCACATCGTCGGCTTGGAACCGTTTCGTGCGCGGGCGGTCCGCCGCCCCAGGGCGGACCACAGCAGCCACTCACCAGCGGCGGACCGCCATCAACGCACCCACCGCCCACGAAACACCACTGCCGCGGATCCCGGAGAATCCACGACACCCCACCAAACCCCTGGTTGCGATTCGTTCGCGCGTCTTCAGCTAAGCTGAAGCCATAGATTTCCTTTTTTGCCGAAGGACACGAAGGGCCGGCTACCAAGCTGGCCCTTCGTGTTTAGGCCTGTGAATCGCTCGAGGCGCATGCCTCTCAGGCCGCCTCAGCCACAGATCCCTCGGCACTCTCGGGAGACTCTTCCACGGGGTTATCGGTTGTGTCCGATGCAGCGGACACCATGTCGGCGAGCCGCTTTACCTCAGCCCCGCTCAGACCCAGCCGGGCCGCCACATCCGTCCTCGCAGCCCCGGAGTCAAGCATCGCTCTGACAGTACGCGCGGACCCAAGCACAGCGGCTTCGGCATCAGTTTCTGCCTTCGCCAGGATCGCGTCAGCCTTCTGTTGTGCTTCGGCACGGACCTGCTCGGCCTGCTCCTGCTGTTCAAAGAATTCTGCGGCCATTTCAATCAGTCGTTCGTGCCGCTCAGTCATTTCCCTGGCCTTGGCGCGAGCCTTCTCACGCGCCGCCAACTGCTGTGCTGATTTCCGTGGTGCTGCCATGACTGGTGTCCCTTCCCCTGGGGTTGCCCGTGCCACGACCACACGGCTAAGGCCGCACTTGGTGGCACGGGAGGCGGCGTTGCGCCGTAATGGTCCTCGCTTACGCTCGGGCTGGTCATGCCCTGCCTGTCCACACGTGGACAGCTCCGAGATAAGGACGGTCTCTCCGCTGCCCACCCGGGGATAACCAGGGCGACGGTTCCACACAATCGAACGCACGGTGGATAACGAAAAGCGTGTTACCCACCGCCCATTCTCATGTGCAGAACCGCATCAAACCTTGATGGCCCGATCCTACCCTTTTTCGCTCCGTTCCATTGAGCACCGCTCGCAAGCTCACATCCGCCAATTCCACAGACCCAAAAGCACAGTATCTGTCACACCTCATGCATCATCGACAAGTGAGGCCGTTTCGCCGGTAAGCTGGATTCCGTGATGACCGTGCACAAGCTCAGTGCCGGCGACGGATACACGTACTACACACGTGAAGTCGCCAGCGGTGATGAGCTGCGCGCAGGCAACCGTGAGCTGGGCGATTACTACACAGTCGACGGCAACCCGCCGGGCCAATGGGGCGGCGGCGGAGCGTCGAATCTGGACGTTTCAGGGGAAGTCACCGAAGACCAAATGGCCGCACTGTTCGGTGAAGGACTGCACCCGAACGCCACCGCCATGCTGGCAACAGACCCCAAAGCGGACGTGTCTCTGGGCCAGCGGTACCGCAGGCTACAGCAGAAAGACAACGAACTTCAAGCCCGGATCAACCGCGCCACCGGAGACTACCAGCGCATGAACCACCGCGAACCCGACGCGGACAACCGACGCCTGATCCGCACCAAAGAGGGCGCCCAATACTTCCGCGAACTCAACGGCAGGAACCCTGCCGACAAGGAAGAACTCGGCAAGTTCATCACCGCCCAAACCAAACCCGCAGCACAAACCGTCGCCGGATACGACCTCGTGTTCGCGCCCGCGAAGTCAGCCTCAGTGCTGTGGGCCATCGGCGGTGAAGAGGCGCGCAAGGAAATCGAAGCGGCCCACAACGAGGCCATCGAAGAGACCATGGCCTACCTCGAACAGGAAGCCACCTTCACCCGCCGAGGCCGCAACGGCGTACGCCAGGAAGACGTAGACGGCGGACTGATCTACACCAAGTTCCGGCACTACGACTCCCGCAACGGAGACCCGCAGCTGCACGACCACATCGTGGTCTCCAACAAGGTCCTGGGCGCTGACGGGAAGTGGTCCAGCCTCGACGGGAGGCTGCTCTACCAGTTCAACGTGGCCGCCTCCGAGATGTACAACAGGGTGGTCATGGAGAAGATCTGCACCCGCCTCGGTGTCGGTCTGAAGGAACGCAAAGTCACCGGCGACCGACCCGTGGTTGAGATCGCTGGCGTCGACGTCGCAGCCATCGAAGCAGCATCGTCCCGCAGGGCCGGCATCAAACCCGTCATGGATGAACTGACCGCCGAGTTCACCGAAAAGCACGGCTACGCACCCACCAAGAAGCAACTGATCGCCCTCGCCCAGCAGGCCACCCTGGACACCCGCCCGAGCAAGAAGGAAGCACGCCAGCTCTCCGCCCTGGTCGGCGAATGGATGGAAGAACTCGGCAACATCCCCGGCGTCGTCGTCGGACCCGCAGCCGTCGAGAAAGCACGCGCGCACCGGCACGACGCCCGGACCGAGGACGCCCAAGGAGACCACCTTCCCTGGATGGTTGCCCACGCCGACGAGATCGATCCGATCCTCGAAGCGCAAGGCGTTATCGAACGTCTGGAGCAAAGCCGGGGCGTGTGGGGAGAACACCACATCAGGGCCGAAGCCACCCGCCGGCTCGGGTCCCGCCTCGGTGAAATGCCCATCCCCAAGACACTCCTGGAACAAGTCACCGCCCGCGCGACAGACCAGTTCTCCCTGCGCATCACACCCGAAACACGCACCCCCGACATCGACGCGCTCCGCCTGGCCAACGGCGGATCCAAGTACGGCAAACCGCACTCCACCCTCTACACCTCAGCCGGGATCCTCCACAGCGAAGACCGGCTCCTCACAGCCGCGCAAAGCGTCGTCATCCCCGCCGCAACCATTGATTCGTTCGATGCTGCGTTGGCCCGGCAAGAGAAGACGTTCGACGCCGGGCAGCTGCGCATGGCCAAAGAGTTCGCCTGCAGCGACCGGCTGCTGCTGATCGGAGTCGGCCCAGCAGGTGCAGGCAAGACCACGGCACTGAAGCTCGCCGCTGACACCGTCCGGGAAGCTGGCGGACGCGTCTTCGGGCTGGCACCGACCGCCGTGGCCGCTGCCGTGATGGGAACCGAACTCGGAGCCACCGCCACCACCATTGACTCTTTCGTTCTCGCCCACGCCAACGGCACCCAGGATGAGAAGAGCACACCCAAACCCGGCGATGTGATCATCATCGACGAAGCCGGAATGGTCGGCACACAACGGTTCGCCGCAGCCGTCACCATCGCCGAGCAGCACGGTGCCGTCGTCCGTGCCCTCGGTGATGACCAGCAGCTCTCAGCCGTCGGCTCCGGCGGTGCGCTGCGGCTGTTGAAGAACACCGTCGGCGCAGTCCACCTGGAGGACCTGCACCGGTTCCGGAACGCCGACGGCACCGCGAACGAGGCAGAAGCAGCAGCCACCTTGGCCCTGCGCGAACCCCCGGTCCACGGCGTCGATGACCCTTGGACGTTCTACCGGGAGAACCGCCGCGTCGTCGGCGGGGACGCCGAAACCATGACGTCCCAGGTGTTCGAGGCGTGGCAGAAAGACACCAACGCCGGCAAGCACTCCATCATGATGGCCTTCGACAACGCCACCGTCACCGAGCTGAACGCCCGCGCCCAGGCCTACCGGATCGCCACCGGAGAACTCGACCCGGACACCCCGGCAGCCCTGCTCCGCGACGGGCTGACCGCCCGCGCCGGGGACATCATCGTCACCCGCGAAAACAACCGACGCCTCGCCACCAACCGCGGCAAAGACTTCGTCAAAAACAACGACGTCTGGAACGTCCTCACCGCCCACGACGACGGGTCCCTGACCGTCCGGCACCACGGCCACCAAGGCACCATCACGCTCCCCGCAGACTACGTTCGTGGCAAAACGATGCTCGGATACGCGGCCACGATCCACCGCACCCAAGGCGTCACGTGCGACACCGTGCACGCCCTGATCAGCTCGGGACTGTCCCGCGCGCTGGCGTACGTCGCAGCGTCCCGTGGCCGGTACTCCAACAAGCTCTACGGCATCGTCGGCGACGGGGAATCCATGGAAGACGTCCTGACGGCCGTGGCCGCCAACCACGACGGGAACCTCACCGCGCACGAACAAATGGACGCCGCCCGCGCCCAAGCCCGGTCCCTGCCGGACATGTCCGCTCAGTACCGGGACATCGACGCCCAGGCCAACGAGCTGCGCATGGCCAACATCGCCCGCCGTGAACTCGGCGAAGGCGTGGCCGGGACGTTCACGAAATCCACTGCCTGGGGAGCAGTCTCCACGCACCTGCGTGCGGCCGAGAACGAAGGCTTCAACTTCGTCCACCTGCTCAAAGACAGCGTGAACGAGGAAGACTTCGGTGCCTCCGAGGATCCCGCCGCGGTTCTGGCCTGGCGCGTCGAGGACCGCCTCGATCGGTGGCGGGACCGGGCGGCCGACACGGGCCGCCGGCCGCTGGAATCCATCACCGACGAAGCACTGGAACGCCTCGACCGCCGCGCCGTCAGTGAGCTGATGCGCGCCAAAGCCGACGCGGCACGCAGACCCGGTGCCGAGGCTCAGGACCGGAAAGACCTGGCCCGCACCTGGTTGGCCGAAAGGAAAGACACGCCCTGGCAGCGACGCCTTCACGGCCACCTCAGCGACGATGACCTGGCAGCCCGGCTCCGCGCCGCGCAGCAACAGGCCCGGACGGACACGACCATCAACGACCCCGCAGCCGCCCGTAAAGCACAGTGGCTGGCAGCGTCCCTGCACAAGGAACAATCCCTCCGTGAACTCATGCCACCTGAGGCCCGGGCCGATGAAGCCTACGAACGTGGCGCCCTGAGCAACTGCCGCCGGGACGAGAACGGACCCAAGGTCGAAGCCGCCGCGCAAATCCACCGCAGGATCCGCGCTGAAATCGAACTGCGCCGCCAACTGCCAGCCCCCGTCAGCGTCGAGGCAGCAGCTGACCGGCTGCCGGCATGGATGGCACCCGCCGACGTCTTCACCCATGACGACACCCCGGCCCTGTGGCGGACAGAACTCGCCGCGCGCCGGGAAATCATGGCCACCGAAGTCACCCGGCTCGGTGCCCAACTCGCAGCCGAACCACCAACCTGGGCAACTGCCCTCGGGCCGGTGCCGTCCGATCCCGCACGGCAGGAACAATGGCGGCAGCTCGCCGTGGAAATCACCACCTACCGCGACATGTACCGGATCCCAGCCAGCCAGACTGCACCCGTCCCGGATGACCACCAAGATAAGGGCTTGGGTGCCGATCTCGCCCAGCGGATCATCGCCATGCACAAGTACACCGCACAGACGACCAAGGAACCGCTGTTGTCATCTGACGCTTCCCTCATGGCCGAGGTCGCCCACGTCGAAGCCATCGTGAAGGAAACACCAACACCTGCCGAAGACGTCGTTGACCACCTGCAACAAGCACGGGGCACGGAAGCGCACCTCAGCCCCGCCCAGGAACGCGCCGAACGCATGGCTGCACTTGCCCGGAAGGTCCGGGAAAACCGAGCCAAACGCCAAGGCCCGAACCCAGAAGCGCGGAATCCCGAAGCCGTCAAGGAAGCACTTGAACAGATCAAAGCCCGCCGTGCCGAGGAACAGGCACGACGCGAAGAACCCCGCCAAGCGAAGGATCCGGGGCCGCAACATGACCGCCGCGGCCCTGGTCGTAACCTTTAGAGACGGATCCTTTGGGGTGCTGCTTCACGCACCTCATAGACGTAGGGGAGCACAATGACCGATGAAGTTTTTCCCGAACACAAAGCGGAAGCGGGCGTCTTTTGGATCCGGGACGGCAAAGAGATTGCTGGCACACTGAAGTACACGGAAGAGGGTTACGCTCTCGGGTTGTCTGATTTCTGCTTTATGCCGAAGCAGGTTGAGATCTCTGATGGCGCCATTAGGTACGGTGTCGCTCCGGATCAAATCGCAGCAGACTTTTCGGCACGCGTGATTTTCGGCCGCCTCAGCGATGGATCGCTGATTACCTTCCTGGACGCTCATATGCAGCCAGGCCCCGACTTCACCTTTCACAGCCGCCAGCTATTCGAGGGCCACCGACGCCTGCATGGGGCTCACATATCAGGTGAGGATGAAGAAGTTGAGGGGATTCGCTGGTCCTGGCCAGTTTCTGCTTCGACGGTCAACTGGACAACAGAAACGGAGGTCGCTGGCCCCATTCCAGGGCAGTTGGCACCGTGGGAACATGACCGGAATGCCGGCCTGACTTTCATGGCCGGAACCCCGACGCCCTTGGAAGTGCTGACACAGAATGTCCAGTCGTCGGCTGCGCAGCTTATTGGCCTCTGGACCCGAAAAGAAGCACCCATGCCACTGGTGACCGAGATCTTCCTTGTGGAGCACGGGTGGTGTTCGTACGTCCACAAGGAGGAAGAAGAACAAAAGCTCCTCCGGTCGAGCGCTTTGCTACCCCTAGGAAAGCTGGGGCTGGAGCAAATGGCCTCATGGCTGCCACTGGCGGCCAAACTTGAGCCGTTCCCTTACATTGCCAACCTCCAACCAACTGTTGTGCAGGTCGAAGCACAGGTTTTGCTGACGGCGTTGGAAGGCCTGCATCGCAGGCTGCACAGCAACGAGCGCCCGTTCCATGAAGTGAGCGTGCGAGGGGTAGAGCGTGCCATGAAGGCCGCACGCCTGGCTGGCGCCCAGGCGCTGGCAAATGAAGGCCTCACAGATCAAAGTGCCGCGGAGAAGGTCCTGCGGGACGCGCTGAGTCATGTGGACCAACCCAGCTATCACGAGAGACTCGTTCAACTGGTAAATCCAGTATTGGAGGTTGCCCCAGGTGTTTGTGGACCGGAACTGGAGTCGTGGCTCGCGATCGTCAAGAAGATCCGCAACGACCAGAGCCACCAGCTGCTTGGGACCTTCGGTAATGCCGAACTCGGTCCCTACTTCGTTGCCACAACCTCCTGTAAATGGATCCTGATCCTCCGAATTCTCCTTGAGATGGTTTCCCCCGAGGACCTCAGGGAGGCAGTGAAGAAATCCCAGAGCTTCATGTATGCCCTTGCCAACATGGACGAAGAGCATATCTGGGGTGAGCCGGGTGCATTGGGAACATTCACCGCAGCGGGATCCGACAGCAGTGACCATGAGAACGGCGGTTACGAAGTAGACACGTAATGGCGTCCGGCCTGAGGAATGCACGCCGTTGTCCTAGGTGACTGGGCGCTAGGATTCCAAAGTGAATCATCAGCAGAAGAAGAGCGGTATCGTCCAGAACTCCGCTGCCGGCGCAATAGGTGGAGTCGTAGGTGCGGGGGTCATTGCGTACTTCGTAGCAATCTGGACCGGGACAGTTTCCGGACCCCAGAATCCTGCCTTCGGGCGGGACGTGGCACCGTTCGTTGTGGGTGTAGTGGTCGTTATTCTTCTGGCCGTAAGGCAAACACGAAGGTTGATCTTCAGCATATCTAGGCCCCTGAAAAGGCTCGCTATATGGCTATCCGGCATTCGGGTCTACGACAAAACGAGACGGGAGGCTCTCGTGATCCGGGGCGTGGAGGAAGCTCTGGCAGAAGTAGCTAGACGAAACGCCACCTCCACCAAGTTCACGATCAGCTACCTACCGGACTCTCCCTTGGATGGCGACTGGTTCTCTCTTACGGACTACTCGGGCATTGGCAGCCGAGGCCAAGGACCAATGACGGAAATCCATATCAGTGCACCCACGGATCAGATAGAAATGCCGGAGAAGGACGGCCCGACGATCCCCGGAGACAACCCCGAGGACCCCTACGATTTCAGCGGCCGCGTAACCGACCATGGGCACCTACACGGCGTCAACTTCAGGGTTCTCTCGAAAGATAAAGACGGCTATCCCCGCTGCAACTTTTACCGGGTCGGCCCCACCGGCCAGACATTGAAAGGGGTTAGAACGGGCGTCCCAGGCCAGATTCAATATGGGCCACTCGTCACTAATTCCAACATCAGCGACGGAACGCTCAGCGTCGAATGGACCTCTACCGGGCAGGTTATGGGAAGGCTGGTCCCGAGCGGCAATACCTGGATCGTCGAATCTGGGCGGTGCGAGGGGCGTCTAAGCCAGGTTTTCATAGTCGAAGACGAGCTAGGCGTGGCCAGCACGGCCGCCGATGGTGTTCACCTCTTACGGACCCACGCCGAACAAGATGACTGATTCGGCAAGTAACTGCGGATCACGGGCTAGTTGGATCTTCCGGCTAGCATCAACCTATGGCAAATCCGACCGTGAACGTCTACATCGATGGCTTCAACCTGTACTACGGCAAACTCAAGGGACAGCCATACAAATGGCTGAACCTTCAGGGTCTCTTTGAAGACCTGATGCCGGGCTACGAGGTCAAGCGCGTCAAGTACTTCACGGCCCGGGTGAAAGCACGTACTGATGACCCTCAGGCCCCTGCGCGGCAGAGCGCCTATCTTCGCGCACTGGCCACGCTGCCGAAGGTCACCATTCACTATGGTCAGTACACGGTTCACAACGTGCGGATGAAGCTGTCGGACCCCAATGCGGTCCCACGCACCGTGGAAGTCATCAAGACCGAGGAAAAGGGCTCGGACGTGAACCTGGCCGCCCACCTCATGATGGACGCCTTCCGGGACGATGCAGACGTCTATTTGGTGGTCAGTAACGATTCCGACCTGACTGAACCACTCCGCATGACGAAGACCCTTTTGCGCAAGCACATCGGTATCGCCAAGACATATGAGAAGGTCAGCAAATCTCTGATGAGGTGTAAGCCCGATTTCGTCAGGGACATCCGTGTTGGTGCCCTTCAAGCGAACCAGTTCCCCGACGTGATTAGCGACGGGAACGGGAAAATTACAAAACCTGCTGGCTGGTAACCCCCAAGAGAAGCTGGTTAAAAAGCAGAGACTCCCGAAGGAGTCTCGCGGCCAGCCGCCGAAGCGGACTGGGGTTATGTGTAAATACTGTCGTGGTATAGAGCAAGTGTCAAATCTGGGAACCCCATGCATTATGTCGATGTCAAGCCCTTGACAGCCTTTTAGAGGCTTCTCGGCCACGAAAAGAGCGCCAAATGCCAGATCCGGACCTGCCGGTAGGCTTTAGCTTTCGGACGAAGAAGGCAGGGCATGGGGGGAATGCATGGCTTCGGCCTGAAGGACAGGCCGCTGGCGGAGCTGTACCGGACCACGACAGGCCCTGTGGCCTTCATTGATGAGTCCTATAGGGAGCCGCTGCACACGGATGAACGGCCGTTTTATTCGATGTCGGCAGTCATCGTTGGCCGTGACCAGGGGGCCCTTGTCCGGGATGTCCTGATGGACATTCCCGGGAGCACTTACTGGCACACCACCGAGGCGTACCGCACCCCGGCCGGGAAACGGGTCATCAAGGAGATGATCGAGTACATTGCCGGCGCCGCGGAGTACAACATCGTCACCGTGCAGACCCAGATCCGCAAAGACGATCCTTCCATGAAGACCGCACGGCATGAGTGCCTGGGCGCTTTGACGAAGGAGCTCACGCGCGGTTCCGGCCCGAACGCTGTACGGCTCTTGGTGGTCGAGTCCCGCAACGCCCGTGCGCACCCGGGCGGAGACGCCGACGACGCCAACGTACTCAAGCAGTTGCGTTCCGCCGGCAGCATCGATCGTCTCGTGCATGTCCATCACACATCCCCGAGCAGGGAGCCGCTGTTGTGGGCGGCGGATCTGAGCGTGTGGGCTTTCCGCCGGAACTTGGCTGTCGGCGATAAGCAATGGTTCGAACCTCTGCAGGACATCTCCACGGTGCTGCACGTGGACGGCGCGGATGTGTCTGTTAAACGAAGCAACCCCCATCTGCCGCAGCAAAGTCCGGGGGTCCAGCAGACTGTCTCCCATGAATCCGGCCGTGGCCGGGGCAGAGGGCCCGCTGTTGCTTCTGCCTCAAGTGTAGTGTTTGACGGCTCCGAAAGCGAAGCTCTGGCCCGGATCCGGCGCATCGCCGGAGCCGCTGGGAAGACCGTGGAACAGGAGGTGACGTTGGCCGTGGCCACCAACGAACCACGCCGCCTGGTCGCGGCCGCGAACGCCTACCTCAGGCAGTCACGCCAACCAGGTGCACCGGCGAAACCGCGCACGGAAGAGGCCATCACCCAAGCGGCGCAGACCATCATGAAGCCCGAAGGATCCCAGAAGGTCAAAGACGCGTTGGAGCAGCTGCGCCAACAGCGCGCGGCCGCCGCGGAGAACCGCCCCGAGACGGCTGCCCCGAGGCAACAAAAAGACCACCGCCCCGGCTATCAGCGATAACCAGGGCGATGGCCCCCACTCCCTTTGACGGAGAGGAACGAAGGACCGGCAGAAGGTGGGAGGGCTGCCGGCCCTCCGAGACTATGGGTCGTCCTTCCTCAGGCGGCGAGGTCTTCGGTGACGTAGTCAGCCACCGACCACGCACCGTTGCTGCGCGTGAGGACCAGGAAGATGTTGCGTTTCCGTTTGTCCGCTTTCAGGTGCTTTCCGTCGGCGTCGCGCCACGTCCACGTGGCGGTGAAGTTCCGGTAGGCCACGTCCTCGGTGTCCGTGCCTTCCTCCCCATCGATGGGTACGCCAGGGCCGATCGTGGGTTCGGAGAAGGCCCCCAGCGGGGCCAGCTCAAGCCATAACGCCTGTGAGGCGTTCCGCTGTGGCTCTACTGTCCGCTTGGCCAGGGCGGGGATCATTAACGGGTGCGCCCGGACCGCGGCGGCCGTTTCCGTCCTGTCGGTCGCGACTTCCCAGCGGGTGATGAGTTCGGCGAACGCGGCCGCTACTTTGTCCGGGTTCCTCCGGTCCACCTCGAGGAGCTGCTTCACCGTGTCGTCCATGGCGGCCGGTCTCGGTGTCGCCGTTGCAGTCGGTGTTGGCGCGGACGGTTGGCTTTCTTGGCCGCATCCGGCAAGGGGCAGTGCCATTGCCACGACGATGACGGCGAGTGTCTTGGGGAGCCTCATAGAACGCCCTTGCCTTTCAGGATGGGTGTCGGGTCAATGGGTTTCACTTCGCCCAACTTGGGATCCACCGCGCCCAGGCGGGGGTCCACCGGGGCGCCGGAGTACATTTCGAAGTGCAGGTGCCGCCCTGCCACGTTGCCGGTCTCACCTTCGGTACCAAGGGGTGTGCCGGCCGATACCGTGTCGCCTTCCTTCACGCGCAATGACCCGGCGGCCATGTGCGAGTAGGTGGCCGTGAGTTTGCCGTCGAGGCTGACACCGGCGACCCAGGTTCCGCTGCTGGACTGCAGTTCGTGGGCGATGACGATCTTCATGTCCATCACGGCCACAACGGTTCCGCCGGCCCCTGGGGTGGAGAAGTCGATGCCGTAGTGGAAGTTCCCGCCGATGTTCAGCGTGCCGGGAGGTGTTGGCCGTGGCCCGTACCCGGAGGTGAACGTCGATCCGGGCAGCGGGTGGGACCATTTGCCGTTCAGGGCCCCGATTTCAACGCCGCTGGCCGGGCAGGACTCGCCGTACTTGGTTTGGGCGGTGTCCATGATCTTGTCCACGTAGGCGCGGGTCTCCGCGTACGGCGGGATGCCCTTGTGGGTCTCGACCGCGCCGGGACCGGCGTTGTAACCGGCCAGGACGAGCTTGATGATGTCCTGGTTGCTTGCCTTGGCCAGCGGAAGCAGCTGCTTGACCAGCGCTCCCATGTACCGGCCTTGGGCGGCGATCGCGTGGGCCGGGTTCCGGATGTCCCCGCCCTGGCCGTAGGTGGCCCACGTGCCGGGCATGAACTGTGCCAGGCCCGATGCCCCGACCGGGGAGGTGACGTTGGGGTTCCAGTTGCTTTCGGCCTCCAGCTGCGCGGCGAGGACCGACGCGGGCACACCGGCGACGCCGGCGGCCTTGGACACGAGTGGCCCCCAGCCGTTGGGTACTTCTTTCTCGTTAAAGGTTGTCCCGTTGACGTTCACGCACGCGGCAGCCTGCGCCGGGGAGGCGTTCCCGCCCACGGAGATCAGCGCGACACCGACCAGGGCGATGACAACCAGGATCGGCAGGGCCAGGACGAAGAGGACCTTACGCATCGGCCGGTTCCGCCTGGTTTTCCGTGTGGGCGCCGTCGGTGCTGGTTGTGTCTTCGTCCACGAACGCTTCGAAATCTTCGCTTTCGGTGCGGAGTTCCAATCCCTGGCTGGTCGAGTCGGCGTGGCTCTGGTTCTCCAGGCAGTACTTGAAGGTGCTGCGCTGCTTGAAGGTCTCCATTGTTGGCCACAGCCCGCGGCTGAACCATTCGGTCAGCTCAAAGCTTGGCTTCTTCGACTTCGCCCCGTAGGCGGCTTTGTGGGCCACCATCAGCGCGGTCAGCAGCTCCACCGCATCGGGGTGGCGGTACCAGCAGGCCGGGATCCAGCCTTCGGAGTTGGACCAGTGACGCAGGATCCGGTTCTGCAGCCACACGACAAAGGTGTCCAGCTCCGCCCACAGTTCCTTGCGCTGCTCGGGCTTCAGCTCCTTCCAGAACCACGGCCCACCAGCGGGATAACTGGTCAGTTCCTCGAACAGGTTCGCGGCGAGCTCTTCGACGCTGTCCAGCCGGTCCAGCACCTCGGGAAGGACATCCGCCAGACCCGGCCCTTCGCCTGTCAGTTCGCCCGTGGTGGTGTCCACCCCCGCCGGGACCGGTGCCCCGTCCGGTGCCCCGCCCTTGGGGAATGGTTCGCTGCTCACGACGCGGCTGCCAGGTTCGCTTCGGCTTCGGTCTCTTCGGCGGCGGCCTGTGCTGCGGTCTCGGCGGTGATGCCTTCCTGTTCCAGGCACCACACGCGGGAGGCTTTGAACTTTGCGCTGTCGGGCCGTTCCCACCAGGGAACGACGTTGACGACGGCTTCAATCTCCCGGTACATCAGCAGGACCTTGCCCTGGGAGAGCTTGCGGATCTCATCGACGCGCATCTTCGTGTCGAGCTGCTTGGTCTTGGAGGTGCTGACCGATGGCACCCCGTCCTTGCCGGTCGATGATGACGTGGAGGTGTGTTCCACCCAGTGCTTGCCGATCAGATCGGAAATCTTGGTCAGGAACTTCACGTCCGAGATACCGCCGAAGATGGTTTTCGCTGCCGCCGAGTCGAAGATCGTTTCCGCGCCTTCCTCGCCCCACCGGTTCACCAGCTGTGAGTAGGTCTGGACGAACACGGAGGTGTGGATGCCGTTGCCGCCACCTTCGGACATCAGCGACGGCAGCGACGGAAGGGCACAGGTGTTGGCCGCTTCATCCAGGACCACGGACAGCGGAACGTTCAGTTTCCCGGAGGCCAGGGACCCGGACTTCCGGATCGCCGCCTGGACCAAGGATTCGACCAGTGCGGTCACGATCGGTGCGGTGGAGGCGTTCATGGAAACACGGGTGAGGCAGTACAGGCTGTTGGGTGCGTCGGTGAAGGTGTTCAGGTCGATGCCGGGATCGTCCTCTGTCGCGCACAGCATGGACAGAACGTTCTCGTTCTTCATCGGGCCGGTGATCTTGCCCAGGGTGGTCTTGGTGTTACCGATGGTGTCCGGGTTGTTCTGCCGGCACCATTCATCAAGGTTCCCGGCCCAGGTCTTCACCGAGCGGGACTTGGAGCGGAGGATGTTGGCCGGTTCGTGCTCAGCGAAGTTCTGCGACCACCGGATCACGTCACGCATGGATCCGCCGGCTTTCAGCGCGGCGGCGTGCAGGAACGCTTCAAGGATCATCACACACCCGGAATCGAAGTACCGGTCAGCCGAGGACGGGGCGCCGGTCCGTGGCATGGCGTTGACCATGGCCGCGGCCCGTTCGGAGGCCACCTGGGGGTCCTCGCAGCCACCGACCATGTGCCAGCGGATCTTGTGCGGGTACTGGCTCAGGCCGTCGAAATCCGCGACGTAGACCGTGCCCAGGTCCTTCCGCACGCCCACGGTCAGGCGCAGCACGTCAGGGCGGGTGCTGGTGGTGATCACGGCACCGGCAGCGTCAGCCACCATCCCGGCGACCATGTAGGTGGTCTTTCCCCACTTCGGCGGGGCCACGGTGCAGGCGGTGTCTTCGGTGCGGATGGCGATCTCGGTGCCGTCAAGGACATACACCGCAGGGGCCAGGGACGACTTCTCAGCGCCCTCGATGCGCGACTTGAGCCCTTTGGCGGTGCTCAGGCCCTTCTCGCCCGTCTTGGCCTTCCTGCGCCGGGCCCGGAGGGCTTTGAGGCCGAACAGGGCACCGATGTAGGCGGCGATGAGCAGCACGACCAGAATGATCCAGACGGTGAGGGGCCAGCCCCACTGATCGGCGGGGTTGCCGTTCACGGCCACCGGGGACGTGGCCCGTCCGGGGGCTACCAACCCGATGATCGAGCCGAGCAGCGCCTTCCAGGTCTCCATCCAGTTAGAGAAGGCCAGACCCGTCGTCCAGACCAGGGCCACGTGCCAGAGCCCGGCGGAGAGGATGGCCAGGACAATCAGTTCACGCTCAGTCTTCTTCACTGTGGAACCGGACGGGCTGTGCTTTTCTACGGTGATGTTCTCGCTCATGGCTTTTCCCCTTTTTAGGCCACGTCCGCGTACGCG
The DNA here is from genome assembly GCF_015040095.1 of Paenarthrobacter sp. YJN-5. NCBI lineage: Bacteria > Bacillati > Actinomycetota > Actinomycetes > Micrococcales > Micrococcaceae > Paenarthrobacter > Paenarthrobacter sp. YJN-5. The sequence goes on along the minus strand of NZ_CP053548.1, from coordinate 47,945 downwards.
GAGTCGGTTTCGCGTAGTGCCGAGTCGGTGTCGGTCATTTCCACTTCCCAGCCGGAGCGGACGTGCTCAATTTCCACTTCGGGTGCGTCCGCGCCGGATTTGAGCAGGTGGTGTCCGTTGCGCAGGACCATGATGTCGTTCGCGGAGTCCGGGTTCAGCCCGAACGTCCTGACACACCACTGGGCGGCCTCGGGCTTGTCCTGCCGGAAAATGTGCACTGTCTGGGCCTCTTCGATCACGGCCATGCCCGGGGATCCCGGGGGCACGTCGGTGGCGCCCTTGTGGATGTTGTAGATGTTCGACAACCCCAGGCCGCGGGAGAGCTTGATGTTGGAGCGCTGCTGGACGGCCAGCGGGCCGCCCAGGATGTGGCCGGCCTCTTCGTTGATCACGTTGGTCCGGATGCCCCGGTATTCGGGGCGGCGGACCGTGCCCAGCAGCCACAGGTTCGCCAGGCCCATCACCATGGGAATGGCCGGGCCGGTGTCAGGCAGCTGGGAAATATCGAACGATGTCAGGGTCTTGTTCAGCCGCACGTCCTTGGACGTTTCGCCGTCGAAGATCGACCCATAGGTTTCGAGGAGTTCGTTGAAGCAGAACCGCATCGAGATGCCTGCTTCGTGGAGCCGTTCCAGCGTGGCCGTGCTCATGCCGGCCAAGGTGGGATCGGCGGGGTTGATGACGCCAAGTAGGTCATGCAGGTCCGCCGTGGTCGGCGTTCGGCCGTCTTCGAAGTTCTGCAGCATGGTCCGGTACGCCAGACGCAGGGCTTTGCGTTCCCATTCGTCAGGCCCGTGACCGTCGCGGATCAGGGCCGGGACGGTGTTCAGGTAGACGAGCTGGTTGTTCAGGCCGTCATCGTTCACCCCTGAGATGGCGGGGTCCATGATGTTGAAGATGACGCCGGTGCCGTCCATGCGGAACTTGATGTGGTCCCCGTCGAACTCCCGCACGATGGGTGAGTATTCGCCCTCGCCCTTTTCGTTCTTCTTGTCGAAGACCACGGCGCGGCGGTGCCGCAGGATCAGCGGGCGGATCACGTACACCGTTTTGGTGTAGGCGGACTTCCCGGCTCCGACGTCACCAACGACCAGGACGTTCGTTGAGGTGATCCGTCGCGGGATCGAGTTGTAATCGGTGAACGGGTCCTTGCTGATGGCCGTCTGGGACAGCACGTCCCGGCCCGCGGCCACTCCTTCAACACCCGTGGGAGCGGCGATCAGGGCCGTGTTCAGGATCTCGGCCTGCCGGGTGGTCGTCGGAGCGCCCTGGAACGCCGGAGCGTAGAACCCGTTCTTGGCCTTGCGCTCGTTCACCCGCAACCGGGTGCCCTGTTCCGTGTACGGGGGCCACTCCCCCGACTCCAGGACCTGGACCTCTTCGATGACCGGAGCGGAAAAAGTTCTGAGGATGCCGCCCACGATCGGCACCCGCTGGATCCAGGACCCCTTCGCGCCGGGACCATCGATAACGACTTTCTGTTCCGCTTCGGGAATCAGGGGAAAGCCCAACTCGCGGGGTTCAGTGATGGCTTCCTTGCTAAGTTGATCGACCGGGCCCATCAGGCCACCTTCTCTTCCTTCTCGCCACGTCCGGCAAGCTGGTTCATCATCTTGGCTCCAAGCGTCGGTGTCGCCGGACGGGTGCCCCGGTAGATCGGCCACGTGGCCCCGGCAGCCGCGGACTGGTACGAGTCCAGCCATTCAAGTTTCTGGATCCCGGCCGACTGCCCGGCGGTTTCCTCCAGACGGCTGGCGGCTTCGGTCAGGCCGGCCTGAGTTTGGGCGGAAATGGTGATGAAACCAACCCAGTTCACGCCATGCTGACCGGTACCCGGCATCAAGTCCGCGCCCCGGGCCCTCGCCGATTTCAGGTTCACGTCCGTTGCGGGGTCAACCAGTTGGCCCTTCTTCTTCTTCGCGATCACCGCAGCCTCGTCCCGCACGACGTCTTTTGATGCCAACTGGCGGGCCTGATCTGCGGGCACTGTTTCGAGCTGGAAGCTCAACGTGCGCGCCCCGGAGCCGGCGTTGTGCAGCAAGGACAGCAGCCAGTACGGGGTCCTTTCCCCCGTCTCCATGTTCTCTGCGGTGATCATCGCCGTCCGGTGGCCCCAGACGACCTCTTTGCCGGTGATCGGGTTGGTTCCTTTGACCCAGGTGGAGTTCCACTGGTCCTGGGACGGCAGGCCCATCTGATCGGCTTTGACGCCGGAAACCATCAGCGGTGGCCGCGACGGGTTTTGCTGGTGCAGCATCATGGCCACCACGGCGCGGGCGGTCAGCGGGCGGACCGTTCCGAGCTTCGCGGCCCGCAAAGCGCGGGCAAGGGAGGAAATTTCGGCGTCCATCAGCCGTCGCCAGCCGTCCCGGCCCGCCCCGTACCGGGCTGCCGTGGTGTAGAAATCCGGTGTCAGCGGCCAGCGGCCGACCACCAAGTGCCGCTGCACGAACGTGCCCCGGCCGGTCCGTTCAAGAACCTCCTGGTAAGAGCCGACGGCTTTAGGGTGGGCGTCGGCGGAGAGGTGGTCCTGAACCCACGCTTCGTTCAAGGCCAGGTCCGGTGGAAGGACACGGGTGAGGCCCTGGACGCCGCTGACAAGTTTGGACGCCGGGGCGAACCCGGCCAGCATCGAACCAAAGCCCGCCTGGGCCTGGTCCTGCTTGCGCTGGGATTCTGCCCCGCGCAGCTGCCCGGAGACTTCGAACGCGACCGACAGGTACGGTTGTTCACCGATTGGCGCATGCCAGGCAACCCCGGGCTTTCCAGTCCGGGCATCAAGCCAGCCCATGCCATCGGCCCCGTCCGGACGGGACCGGACAGCGGCCATGATCCTGGTCTTTTCGTCCTTGTTCCTGGTCATGTCCGCCAGTGCGCTGGCCTCCTCCCATGCAGCTGCGCTGTAGGGGATGAACCGGTCGGTGCCGGCTTTCTGCCGTTCCTTCCAACGGTCCCGGCGCTTGCGCCGCTCCCAGTAGGAGCCGCGGTGCGTGGAGGCAGTGGCCAGGTACACGACCACGGTCGCCAACACTCCAGCTACCAGGGCCGGCCAGCCGGTGAACATCGTTCCGAAGAAGCCGCCCACAACGCACACAGCCAAACCAACCAGTTGCGTTCTGGACTTGATGCCACCAAAGAAACTCCGGTGCCCCGATTCCCCACCAATGAATCGTGTAGCCATCGTTTATCTCCCGTACCGTTCGGTTTCGTCTTCCATTCCGCCAGCCGCGTACTCTCCCCCGGCCGCACCGAGACGCGTAGCTGTCTCGCCTGCTTCCTTGGCCTTCTCCGCCGCCGCCATGGCACCCGCGGCAAGGAGAGTAGGAACACCAATCGCTGCCCCGACACCGGTCGACGACTCAGCAGCACCCGCCGCGGCCATCTCCTCAGCACTCCCGGCGGCCGCGCCACCGGCCCCAGCCCCGGCACCAACACCGGGCTTAGGAACCCCGGTACCGGTCGTGGAGCCACTGCTACCCGGTTCAGTCGAAGAACCGGCAGTCGCTGCTGCAGGAGTATCAGGGGTGGATCCCGCATCGGCCGGAGAGCCGCCGTTCAGTTCCCGGAGCTTACGGACAAGGGAGCCTTCATCCTGGGACCGTGCCTGATCCTGGGAAGCCGATCCCTGACCTGCCGTCGATGAATCCATGTCGGTCGGATCGCTCCCGGCAGAGTCACCGCGGTTCATGTTTTTCGCGTCCCGCAGGCTCTGGGGCCCGTACTCCTTTTGCGGAGGAGTCAGCGAAGGGCCGTTCTGGCCAGCCGCACCCGCAGGCATGACAGGGGCGAACTTCAGCAACATCATGGGAGCCAGCCCCGCGATCATCAGCGCGATAAAGGACGCGATGATGTTCATCAGCGTTCCCAACCCATCGCTCCACTTCATCCAGGACGCCGACGCGGCAATCATGTTATAGGCGATGCCGAGCATGAAGAACAGCAGCGGGTGGCAGGCAAGAATCCCGAACCACAACAGCGGAATCTTCCGGCCGAACGAGCCGTGCTTGGCCGACGTGAACCAGACCATGCCCAGTGGGGCCATAACGCCCGAAAAATACAGGGTCACCAGCATGACGGCCAGCATGATGACAACCACGAACAGGCCAATGATCATGCAGACCATCAGGAGAATGCCCACGATCACCCCGCCCGGTATCGCGGCGGCGTCGGTTTTGAGCATCGAATCCATGGTGTCGAGCATCCGCTCGGACGAGGACACGATCCCCCAGTTGATAAGACTGTCCGAAAGGGCACCCAGAGCCTTCACGATCATGACCCCGATCAGAGGCCCAAAAATAGCCCCGCCGAAGAACAAACCGGTCTTTGTCGTCAGGACCTCGAGGAATTCCTGGCCCGCCAGGGTGCCGCGGGCAACCTCGACGAACTGAAACAGCAGCAAGAAGCCCCAGACGATGATCGAAAGGGCAAAGCTGATCGCATACGCCTTGATGAACCAGTAGGCCGTTAGATCCGGTTCTGTCGCGTGGGCCAAGGCTGGCACGAGATCCTTCGCCAGGCCCTGGGCCCCTGCGCGGGTGGCAGTGAAGATAGAGCCCAGAGGATCAGCGGCGAAATTCACCGCACCGCTAATGGCATCAGCGGCAGGCTTCGCAGCATTGGCGGCTCCCACGGCAGCATCAATCAAACCGCCTACAAGCCCTCCACCATCTGCCTTATCTTCCATCGGAATCTGCATGAACATGGATCAGCACCCCCCGGAAAACGCGGAACCATCGGCGAAAAGTTCATCAAGAGTCCGCTCGGTTCCGTCGCTGCGGACCTTCCACGAGTTCTCTTCCCAGACAACCGTGACGGTGGAAGCAATCTTCTGACCGGTCGGCTTTCCATTACGGACTTCGGTCCCGCCGACGGTAACGCGTACCATGTCGGCGGTCGATTCTTCGATTGCGAATCTTCCATCAGCGAAGTTCACTGATCCGGAATTAACCCCGGGAAGAGGCTTAGCTGCCGCCAAGTTCGCGGCCAAGTTCGCTACTGTCCCCGTTGCACCCTCCGCGAGGATGGTTCCAGACACCCTAGTCCCATCGGCAACGCTCGGACGGGGGTACTGGGCGATCCACCGGAGGACGGCGGCCGCGAATCCAACCGCTCCGGCTTCGTTGTGCGGTGCTTCCTTCTGCGCCTTCAAGAGGCCGGTGGCGTCGTTGGACTTGCCTGCGAGGCAGCCGTTGGGTGTGTTGGCGACGTCGCTGGTCGCGGACGGTGCTGCTGCAGGTCCGCTGGTTTGCGGGTTGGCCTGGTACCAGGCGACAACTCCGCCAACCAGGGCGATCACTGCTGCGGCGGCGACAACGATCCATGCCCAGCGCGGGAATCCGCGCTGGGTAGTGGCAGTCGAGCTACGGCGAACCATTAGCCCGCCACCGCGAGGATCGCCCCGATGATGACGCCGAAACCTGCCAAGCAGGCCAGACCGATGCCCGCTCCTCCGGCCTTCTTTTTGCCTTCCGCGTGGGCGTGGGGGTTGTTGGCATCAGCCTTGGCCATGGCAACCAAGCCGATGATCAGGTAGACGCCGGCGATGATGATGGCCAGACCCCAGAGCACAGCGAAGAGACGCTGCCACCACTCAGTGAATCGTCCGCCCAGGGACGTGAAGTCAGGGATGCCGGGAAAGGGGTTATCGATCATCGGTACCGGGCCGGCCTGAACGATGGCGGAAGGGTCCACGGTCGTTGACAGTTCTGCCAGGGTCGAAAGAATGACGCTCATCGGTTCTGATCCTTCTCAAAGACGTTCTGGTTGGTTTGGGCGACAACGCCAGCAGCGATGGCGGTCAAGGCCTGCCGGGTGGCCGGGGCTAGCTTGGCGAGGGTGAGTGCACCGCGTTCAGCGACATGGGAGTCGTAGGGAACCGAGTAGATGTGGTCCTCAGCGATGCCTTTGTCCATGAATTGCTTCTTCAATTTCGAGGGTTTGAATTCGGGGCGTCCGTCGGACATCATCACCACGATTGCGCTCCGCGCGAGTCGGGCAGCGTCCTCGCCCTGGTGCTCCAGGAACTCCAGCAGTTCAAGGGCTTCGGACACAGCATCCTGGGCCAACATGGTGGGGATAACGAGTACGTCAGCGACCTCCACGGCAGCGCCGAACGGGCCGGAGCTGTACTGGTTACCGGTGTCCATCACACGGATGGTGAAGTGCTCGTCCACAATCGAAGCCACCTTGAGGACGTTCTCCTTGGTCAGCGGCGGCCGCCACTTGGGCGTGGAGCCGATCACTGAGGCAAAGCTTGTCTGCGTCACCGTATAGCCGCGCAGCTGCGATTGGGTTCGGACGGTCGAGATATTGGCAACGAGCTCTCCCATGCCAAGCTGGGGATCACCTTCAGCGCGGTAGGCGAGCTGGCCCTTATCGTCCGAAGTCTCCAGGATCGCTACCGACCCTCCACGGATCGCTGCCAGCACTCCGCCAAGAAGGATCGAAAGCGGGGTTTTACCAGCCGTGCCCTTCTTGTTGGCCACGAGCAGGCCGACAGCCCGGGTCCAGGTGGACTGTCGGATCAGGTCTTCGAAGCGGCTCTGGGACGCCGCGAGTTCCCGCGCGGCCAGTTCCTTGGCAGACGGAGCAAGCCTCAACAACCCACCGAACAGCTGATTCAGGAAACCGTTGAAGCCTTCCTTAGCCGGGGCGACCGGTTCAGCGTCCTCATCATCTAAGTCTGGCATCGTAACCCGCTCGAATGCAGTCGCCTGGACAGTCGGAGCTTCCTGTTTTGTCTTGCCCACCGGGACCGGAACTGGGTCCCCCACCTCGTCAGGTTCGATAAAAGGGTCCGCAGGCTCCTCGAAAGCCTCCGCTGCGACGGGTGCGGACTCCGGCCGTTCTTCTGTTTCTACATACATGCCCGAGCGCCGAGCACCCGGGAAGTTCAACTCTGTCATTGGAAAGGTCCCACCTTCCTAGTTCCCCAAACAAGGCTCAAATCAGCCCTGCACCTTACAAACACAGCTGTCTCCACCCGTACCAGCGAGGCCAGACAAAATGTCCATCGCGTGGAGCAGTCGCGCGGCCGATTGTGCCCGAGACAGCCTGCCTTCGCATGTCACATCATTCATAAGTGACAGGTTTCACGAGTCCGTGACGGGTTTCGTCACCTAAGCTCGCTATTGAGCATAGCGAGTAATTAAATTCCCCGCTATGCTCAATTTATGCACCTTGATCAATCAGTGCGGCAAGATTGTCCCTATGCCCCGGTACGTTCGTCCCAACACAGCCAACTCCCTGGAGCGGGTCATTAACGCTTTCAGCAACCTCACGAAGGTTGCGATCGTCGGTTATTTGAACGAGCACGGGCCTGCTACTCGGAGCGAAGTGGCGACCGCCCTGGAGATTGGCGTGGCTACGGCGAAACATAACCTCCAGCTGCTCGCGGATGAAGGTGTCGTCCTTCAGGATCCGCCAGCAACGGAGGAGCGCAACGGCAGGAGAGTGCGCTATACGCTGGTGCGTGCCGAGGTCGAACAGCGTTATGCCGAGCTGGGACGAGCGCTCGGCCTAGCCACTAGCGGGGAGTAAAACTTCCGACACGCCGCACCTTAATGATGAGTTTTAAAGAAAACTCATTCGAGGATGAACGCATGACTGAAAAGGCGCGTCCGGGCAGGCCAGCCAAAGCTCCAGGAACCCGTGTCGTGGACTTCCACACGGTAGCAGTGCAACTTCCGCCGGCCTACTGGGCCAAGCTTCAGCAGATCGGAAAGATCACTGGAATGCATCCAGGCCGCTGGACTACTAACCAAGTCATGAATCTTCTAGACCAGATCGACCTCGATGCCCTGGCCGATAAGCAACCCCAGCAAGAGGAGGCATTTGCTTTGGCAGAGGCCAGTTAACTAGGAAGGCCCGCGCTAGGCGGGCCTTCAGTAAGTTCTGTGTTCAGATCTCGTTCTTGGCGGGACCTCGATCTGAACTATTCAAGCTTCCTCTCGCGAGGACGCTCCCTTTTTCGTACCTTCGAAACGAAAGGTAACTGCTGTAAATGGTACCCGAAGTGGACTTGGCGTCAACGCATGCCTCAAGGGGTGTCGGAACGCCGTCTAAACCACAACAGGCATGGCATCTTGCTCCCTTGATCGCTGGCGAGTCTTCTTACCGGCTCGGCCGCTGGATAGGCCAGAAATTTCAATACCCGCGCCCCGCGCGAGCACCAAAAATTACCCCAGTCCTTCCGGACCGCCCAGCGGCAGTGTCAATTCACGGCGCGGACGGCCGTGTTGCCACGTTGTGCCTGGACTTTGATACCTCGAAAGCTCTAAAGGGAGTCGTAGATTCCGACGCCGCACGGGTGGGCCAGCTCCTGTTCGGCTGTGGGATGAGGTTTGTGGAGGACTTTTCCCCCAGCGGCGGCCGTCACCTATACGTTCCGCTACAGGACCGGATGGAGGCGGCCGAGGCCCGGGCACTGGTGGAGGCCTTGGCTTTGATGGCTACGAGTTTGGACCCGAGCCCGCATCAGAACATCACCGATGGGTGTATCCGTGTGCCTGGTTCGGCGCACAAGTCGGGCGGCCACCAAACACTCATCACTCCCCTGTCTCAGGCTTATGACATCCTGCGTCGCCGTAACCCGACGCGGACCCTGGTGGAGTTGCGTGCGGCGTTGGCGCCTGAATTGGCCCGCAAGCGCGCGTTGAAGGCCCGGGAAGCCAAGACGGTGGCCGCTCAGCGTACGGGTGGGTTGCCGGCACTGCCATGGGGTACCGGTAGTGAGTCCCCGTTGCGCCGGGTCGCCCGGACCGGCCTGTACGACACGGCCAGGTACCAGAGCCCGTCCGAAGCTCGCATGGCTGTGCTGAACCACTTCAGCGCCTGCGGCTGGTCTCTGCAGCACGTCGAGAACGAGCTCGCCGGCCAATTCCCTGGCCTTGCCGCTCTCTACGGATCAGCAGAACGCCAGGCACGGCTCCTGCCCTACGAGTGGGCCAAAGCCCAAACCTTCACCAGCACGGTCTCCAGTCCACCAAAAGCTGCTTCCCGTAAACACGGGGAAAAGAGTGCCCTTATTAACAACACAAGCCAGACTTTAACCACAGGGGGGGCGGGGAAATCCAGCGTCGCTGGTGTGTACCAGCTCGTGAACGACCTGGAAAATGTTCTCTACGGAGTCCTTGACCACCGTCTTCAGAAGCGTGGCCGCGAAGGCCTGAGCCTTCGCTTGCTGATCCGTGGACTACTGGGCTACATGCGGGCCAAAGAAACGGACATTCTCGACGTTGGTTGCCGGACTTTGGCAGCGGCTATGGGTAAGCACCACGTCACTATCGCCCGGCTGTTGCCCATCCTCGCAGCAGCCTCCGACGGGATCCTCACCAAGATCGCTGACGCGCGCCAGAAATCAGCCGACGTCTACCTCATTCAACTGCCTGAGCAGTATCAACAACTTGCCAGGGAACTGACCTGGCGGAAAGGAAAAATTCACGCCATCCGCCCCGTGTTCAGGGCACTGGGCGACCCCGCAGCTCTCGTTTATGAGGCCATTGAACGTGGCCAGCACTCCCCCACCACCGCCGAGATCGTCCGCGTCAGCGGTATTAGCCGCAACGCTTGCGCGGCCGCTCTGGCCGAGATGGAAACCCTCGGCATGATCCAACGCCACGGCCGCCACTGGAAAGTCACAGCGGTGAACCTTTCCAACTTGGCGGCACGGCTGGGAGTTCTGGACGATTACCAAGCCCATATCGGACGTAACCGACGGGAACGCGCTGCCTGGCACGCCTACCTCGATCGCTTTAGGGATGGTCACATGAATGAAAAAGACCTGTACGATGCCGAGCGCGACGAATATTGGCTTCCCCCAGACGATGAGCCGGCCATATGGTTCGCGGCCTAAAACACACCACAGCCAAAACGAAGCCAGGTCGTGTTGGGGAAAGCTACTGGCGTCCCCAGCGCTCATGCGCAGCTTGTCTCGTGATTCCCAGCGAGGCTCCGATTAATGCCCAGGAGACGCCGGCCGCTCTGGCCTGAACTACTTTGCGTTTAAGGCGTTCCTGAGCCTGCTTGAGCGCTTCTGCGGCTGCTCCTAGTTCTCTGACTGCATCAGCAGGTCCTGCGTGAGCCATCCACTCCGAACGTATTGCTTCCTCTACGTCGACGGAGGGACAGGCCACACCTAGAAACGGCACATAAGCACGGTGCCGGGATGAGGTCGCTGCCTTCCGGTCGGTGACACGCTGCCATAACGGACCTTCCCAGCCGCAAGAACAAAGAGCGCGCCAGCCCGTAACGTCGTCATCCGGAACTATCTCGTGGTCCCGTCGATCCGGATGCCGTTGGTATCTCCCACTTATGCCTGGGACAAGGACGATTCCGTTCCGCAGATCTAAAGAGTTCCGGCCGTCCGGTACCGTTGCGACCAAAGAACCCTCGTGGGATGCGCTCTCCACTTTCGATTCCACTCCCCTCCGCGTTCAAACCGTCAGGATATCCTGACGGACCACTACGGCGTCGTGATGCTGTGTCACTCGTTCTGAAACCCGGTATTAACGATGTGGTACCACACTGATACCACACCAGTACCGCATTGGTGTGGCATCACACTAGTACCACACCAATGCGGTACTAGTGTGGTATTGACACTAGTTCAGTACCACACTAGTGTGATTCCATGATCATTCTTGTAGGCCACTTGAAAGGTGGCGTAGGAAAATCGACCCTCACCGTCAACATCGCCACGGAACTACAACGGCAGGGCAAGGACGTCCTGATACTGGAAGCAGATCCCACCGTGCGAACAGTTTCAAACTGGGCCAAGGACCGAGAAGAGAATGGTCACCCGCGCATACAGTGCGTGCAGCAGACCGGTAATCTGCACAGTGTCCTAAAAGACCTCGACAAGCGTTATGACGTTGTGTTGGTCGACGCTGCCGGAAAGGACAGCAAAGAGATGCGTACAGCAATGACAGCGGCGCATGTTCTTCTGGCGCCAATGCAGCCCAACCAGACAGACCTTGATGTGACTGAGTCGTTGGTTGAGACCATTGAGCAAGCACGGGATTTCAACCCGGAACTCAGAGTGCTCGGCCTTCTCAATCGTGCCAGCACGCACATCTTCGCCACGGATGTAAAGGACAGTCGCGCCTACCTAGACGAATACCCCGAGTTGCCGATGGCCAACACTGTGGTCTACGACCGGGGTGCGTTCCAGAAGTGTATGGACGACGGCAGGGGAGTGGTGGAAATGAAAGACCGAAAGGCCATGGCTGAAATCCAGCTGCTCACCCAGGAGGTTATGGGATGGTAAAGCCAAGGAGCCGGACGACCCAACCCACAGAACAAGAAATTGAAGCCTTCGGGAACATGGCGGAACAGCCGCGTAGGACCGTAGATACGTCGCCATCTCTGGCTCCAGCAGCGCTGCCTAAGAAGCGTAGGGATCCCAAGGTAACTGGATACAACTTCCGCATGACGGCAGTCGAAAAGCAGCTGCTCACCCGGGCAGCACTGGAAGAAGACATTAGTGAGCAAAAGATTCTTGAACGCCTTGTCTGGCCGGCGCTTAGGGAACGATATGCAGATTGGGGCGAAGACCAGCCGTGACGACTACGGCGAACTCCGGATCTGGCGAGCGTTTTAGGAGTCTGGCGCCCACGGGTGACGAGAGGGACAGTCGATGAGCCATATCGAAACTGTTTACGTAGTGACCGATCCGCAGCCCACCGTCGGGGAATCCGTCAAGCAGCTCGCACAGCGACTGGACAAGAACCTGAAGGACCTCGTGACAGTATTCCAGGAGGCGGGCGATCAGCTGTGGACCGCCGAACCTGCCTCGCACACTGTCACGCCCGTGCCTGTAGTGGAACGCCGGCCAACGGGGATCATCGGGCGCGAGAAGGTGCAGGTTACTCACTACATTGCATCCGCACTGGTCATGGTCTCGTTCCAGAAGAGGATCGACTGACCACAGGCGATGCGGCGCCCTGTTCATTGTCGTAGGCACATGTCACACTTTCTGTCAGGGAACCCTGACAGGAAGGCGAGACGCGGTGGGATGGACATCAAACGACTATCAACATGAAGGCTGGGTCGCGGCCGTTGCGCCCGACGGGCGGCTCACAGGGACCTCGACCGGGGCGGGAATGCTGTTCCACGGGATCACCGGGCACTACAAGCCAGCAGGTGAATTCCACCCCGACGAGGAGATCGTTCCTCACGACCTCATCATGAGCTGGCGCGGGGCCTGCACCTGTGGATGGCAAGGAGAGCTGTGGCAAAGAGTGCTCACGCCTGAAGAGGCTGATTTCGGCTCCCGTCGAGAATACTGCCAGTCAGGGGATGGAGCTTTCGTGTCCGAAAGTGTGGAGGACGCCGTCCAGGACGAGTGGATGATCCACATCGCACCATCTGAAGCGATCCTCGGCGTCGAAGCCGCCGCCAAGGAACACCGCCAAGCGGGGCACCGACTGGACAAAACCGTCGCCGCCGCGAAGGCAGCCGGAGCTTCCTGGACCGACATCGGACGCGCCGCAGGAATCAGCCGCCAAGCCGCCCACGAACGCTGGGCCGACAAATAGCAGGCCGGAGGTGCATCCGGGTTCGAGTTTGACCCAATATCCGTCGAGGATCCACGCCACGACTACATGTTCCTGGCCTCCGAGTCGGAGCCTGATGGCCCGGCGAGCAGGCTAGGGGAATGGGATGTAGGTTAGGAGTCTAGGAGCTTTGCTTGACGCCCAGCCGACCCTAACTCGCTCGCCTGGTGAGTTCGCCCACGCGAACGTTATGTCGTCCAGGTGCTCCATCAGGGATTCGACGCGAAGGGCATCACGGTTGTCGATCCCCACGTGAACGTGCCGCGCTTCTTCACCGGTCTCGTTGGTCAGCAACCAAGTGCCGCCGCCTGGTCGGCCTGCCGGTTCGAGGACCCAATCTCCGGAATTATCAATCTGCACGCTTTGAATTGTGCCAGTACCTGAAGTTTGTGCGCGCGTGAGCACCCAACGACATGCTGCCCGGAGGTGCGGGAGAAGGTTGCGGATGACACTGACTCGTTGCGTCAAGGTCCCAGAAAGCTCATTGGTGGCGTCTCGGAAAACTAAAGGTTTATGAGACGCAACTGGACCGCGTCCAGGAATCCCGGCTGACGGAACGCGAGCCTCAGAATCCCGGCTCTTTCCTCAGCACCGACTTGTCTCGATAAGTCATCTCACCACGAAGCGTCGCGCTTCACCGAGGGGTCGGGGTTTATGAGGCAGAATGGCGGAATGAGGATGCTCGGATACACGAGGGTTAGCACGGCCGCTCAAGATGCACAGCTGCAACTGGACTCACTGCTGTCCGCCGGAGTGCAACGACGAGACACCTTCTCGGACGTTACCTCTGGCAGCAGGGCCGCCGTTGACCGGCCTGGGATGAAGAAGCTTCTCAACTACGCCGAGGCGGGTGACACCTTGGTGGTGTGGCGGGTAGACCGCCTAGGCAGATCCTTAATCGATGTTCTCAACACCGTGAACGTGCTGCAGGGCAGGGGAGTGGCGCTGCGTTCCCTTTCCGACGGGATCGACCCTGCAACCAGCACGGGCCGGCTCATGCTGAACATGCTGGCGACCCTGGCGGATTACGAACGCGAGCTTATTACCGAACGGGTCAACGCCGGCATCGCGGCTGCTAAAGCGAACGGCACCAGGTTCGGCAGACCAGCGGCGGATCCCGCGGTGATCGCCGGCAAGCTGGAGATTGTGCAGCAAGAGAGAGCCAAAGGGCGCACGGCCGAAGAGGCCGCCCAGCTCGTTGGGTGGAGCCGGGCGACCCTCTACCGGCACCAGCAGGCTAGTGGATCGGACGTGAGACCATTAACTCCGGCCAGGGACTAGGAGGCGGCCAAATCCTGACGGAGGCTATCTAGTAGCTCTTCAACCCATGTCCCTGGGGACGCTGCATTGTGGCCATCGGCATCCCGCTGACGAATATCAAGCTTGATCCCATTGGCGTAATGCACCACCGCCTTCGGCTTCGATGTGGCTTTGTTCGCCGGGCGGCGGTCTCTACGGTGAGGGTCACTTTCACCAGTAGGTATGGGACCCAAAGCCTCGGGGACGTCAAAAGAAGAGTCCGGGTTTTCTATAGCTCGACGTCGTCTAGGCAAACTGTCTCACATTGGTTTTCTCAGCTGTGCTGTGTTTAAAGCGTTTGATGGGACAAGAAGTAGCGAGTCGAAAGGCGGCCAGTCGCACCGAAGCAGAGGAGTTCAAGTCGTGCCCGCCGGTGGGACAAGAGGCAGCTGTCGACGGGCAACGTCGAGTTGATTCAAGATTGGCAAGCCGTGGGTTGATACGCCCAGCTCCTGCCGGAAGCTTCGAAGGTGCTGACATTACGAGTCGAAGTCCTGTGGCCCGGGTCCCCTAGCCGCACTCAGTTTGGAGCCGAAGTGCAGAGAGAATCTGGGTCTTGTCATCGCGGACTGCCAGTGCCAAGGTCTAACTACAACGCTGCCGTGCTGCCCATGTCCCGGATCTAGCAAGGGGTTTCACAATGAATCAATGGTTCCTCCCACAAGGTGGGATTCTCGCCAATTACATTGCACCTGGAGCGACCGTCCGTCACGCCTTCTGGTGGGAAGATCGCGCTTTCGGGCCCGCGATCCTGGCTGTTGCCATGCCACCTTCGACAGTGACGTCAACAGGTGGCGTGACGACGCTCAGCAACGGATTCAGCCAAAGCCGTGACCGGCTCACGTATTTCGCTGACTTGCGAGCTGAAAGCTCATACGGCGCCAGCTACCGTCTCCTGATCACAGCGCTGCGCTAGGGGAGAACCATGAAATGTACCGTCATCAGCGACGAGAACGGCAAGGTTCTCGCCATAGGCCCTGAGCCGGGCCCAGTACCTTCCGTTGAGGGGGAAGAGCCACCTCTCTGGCACGAGATCCAGCCCCTTGACGGGCAAACCGCCCAGATCGTGGACGTACCCGATGACCTACTCAACGACCCGGAACGGCTCGCGAATCTGCATGAGACACACCGGCTCCGCGGCGGCAGTGTGGAGGCCGTCTCGGACCTGGGCGCGGAGTAGCTCGACCGGTTCCTAGCGTTGCCCGAATGGCTCTCGACCGCCGGGCCTGTGTGACCTGACGCGGCCTGCGCGCCCTCGCACAGTACCGGAAAACGTGGACCACGCCCTGCACGCATCGGCCGGACTGGTGGTGTCATGGCTGAGGGAGTCGAGCAGCCAACCATCCGAAGGCCCTGCGAAAGTCCATCGTCGCTAGTTTCGTGACCGCCGAGTTGTGTCATCTCTCTCCGAAATCGATGGTGACGGTCGTGACCCCGCGCACTGGCGAGCCCGCACAGGAAACGTAGGGTCAACTGTTCCGTGACACTGCCTCTGGCTTTGTCAGGGTGATTCGGCGGCCATCTATATGAAAGTATGTTCATATATTGGGCGGATCGAGTTGTTTGGCTCCTGCGAAGCGCCCAGTGTCTTCCAGACGGAGTCGGTAGTGGCGCCGTTATTTCCCCGAGGAGTTGCTAGAGGATGTCCCCAGAGCCTGACGCAAGTGCGTCTGTACCAGCGGCCGAGGCCACCAGGATGCCACTGTGGGCCCGGCGGCTCGTGCTCGTGGGTGGTCTATGTGTGCCTGTGGGGCTCTTTGCCGGGCCGTACGTTTTTGGATTGCAGCTGCTTGCTGTGGCGGGCGTGGTGGCGATAGCCGTTGCCTTCTCTTACGGGCACCGTCGGTCGTGGTTTTCGCATTGGACGTGGCTGACGGCTGCTGCCGGCGTTTTATGGGTGCTCGCCACCGTCGCGTACTGGCTTAGCATCATGGCCGCCGTGGATGGTTCATCAGCGCCGTCTGGTCTTCCGAATGTCGTGTTTTATGTCGGCTTGGCTTCCCTGCTGATCATGGTCGCGGGAGTCATCGCCGCCGTGGTCTCGCGCGCCGTGGCACGCCGGCGCGCATCGGCAACGTTGGAATAAACACGATCGCCCGTCAGACCGGGGTTTTGCGGTCTGGCGGGCGATGGCCGTTGTGAGCAGCGGTATTACTGGGCTGGTGTTTTGTCCCGGCGCTTACGGGCGATGAAGAACACCGCTGCCGCCACCGCGAGGATGGCTGCTGCGATTCCTACCGCCATGGGAGCGTTCGAGTCGTCAGGCCGTGCAGCTTCCGGCGGCGACTGATTCGTGGCTGCGGCCGGGGTCGCGCTTTCAGTCGACGTTGGCGTCGGCGTCGGCTCCGCGGACGGTGTGGCGGCCTGTGCAGGGTCTTGGACGGTGAAGGTGTATGTGCCTTCGATCGGGTGGCCGTCGGAGGAGACGGTCCTCCACAGAACCTTGTAGGGGCCGTTGGTCCCGGCTGTGATGGCGGTGGAGATGGTCGCGCCGTCGACGGCGACTTTGCCGTCGCTGAGCGTTTTTCCTGCCTCGTCGGTGACGGTAATGACGCTGAGGTTGAGCTGGCTTGCGTCCATCGGCGGCTCGGAGAGCGTCAGGGTCACCACGCCTGGAGCCGTGGTGACCGTGGTGTCTGCGGCTGGAACGGTGGACTCGAGGGCGTCGTGGGCCATGGCCGGCGCTGCCGACAAGGCCGGGAGCAGCACTGCGGCGGCGAGTGCCAGGCGCAGTCGGAAGCGTCGTTTGTTTCGGGGATTCATGGTGTTCTGCATTTCTGTTCGGTGAGATGGCGGCTTGCGAGTGTGCGCGCCAGCAACGCCCCGAACCCATGGCTCAGGGCGTGAAGGCGGCGGCTGGCCGGGGTGGTCCCCGCGCCGGCGGCCGTTCCGGCCTCCCGGGCCGCAACCGAAGAAGGTCTGCATCAGCCTGAACGACAAAATGCGGTGTCCTGATCGAAACCGCCGCGGGTGGTTCCACCAACGGCCTCAGCCAGGAAGCCAAAGCCCAAACTGCGGCTTCGCCCTTGGCCATCACCAGTGCCGTGGCCAGGACGGCTGCGACGTGCATGGCGAGCATCCCGGCGCTCATGTCCGCGCTGAGATGATCGTGGACCCCGGGCACACCTCCGCCGCCGGGGCCCGGACCGGGAGCCGCAGGGTGGTGCCCGGAAAGGTCATTTACCGGGGTGCCGGGTCCTGAGAGGGCGGAGAAGGCCAGGTGCAGGGCGGCCTGGCAGATGCCCAGGTACGCGGCCAGCACCGGCGTCGTCATTTTCCGTCCGGCCAGGACGACGGCTGTGAGGGTTACCACTGCCGCCAGGGCTGACAGGACCGGCAGGGCGGGCAGTTCGCCTCCTGCCAGGACGTGGGCCGCCGCGGCCAGTACAAGGGCCGTCAGGGCGACGCCGGCGGCGCGGGGCAGAAGGAACGGTGCGCGTACAGCTTTCATCGTCGCACCGGTCCTTTCAGCGGGTTTGGTCAGGTGGGTCAAGGATAGGGACAGGCCGCGGAGCTTGGGCAGGCCCGTCCGAGGGGTGGGCCTGTTACTTGGCCGCGTCCGCGAGTAGTTGCCGGAATTGTTCCTTGGAGTTCAGGGTGAGCATTTCGCCGTTCAGGAAGAACGTGGGGGTGCCTTTGACGCCAAGCGCTGTGCCGTCGGCGATGTCTTTCTTGATGCGTTCCTTGGTTTTGTCATCGGCCACCGCGGTGTCGTAGGCGGCCAGGTCGAGGCCAAGTTCCTGGGCGAAGGTCCGGAACAGGGGCGCCTGGGAGTCGGTCTTCTCACCCCATTGGGACTGGGTTTCGAACATCTTGGCGTACATCTGCTCGTACTTGCCTTGTTGTGCTGCGGCCTCCACGGCCAATGCGGCGTTGGCGGAGTTCTTGTGCGACGGGAGCGGGAAGTAGCGGTTCACGAATGTGATGCGGTCCCCGAATTCCTTCTTCAGTTCCTCGACCAGGGGTTGGGCTGCGAGGCATGCCTCGCATTCGAAGTCCAGGAACTCGACCAGTTGGGCCTTCTCGGTGACCGGGGCGGTGACGCGGTGGCTGTCGTCCCGAACGAGTTGGGCTTCGGCGGCTGGTGCGGCGGCGGTGGGGTCGGGTTTGGTGAGGGAGAAAACGGAGTACCAGATCACGCCGATGGTGACGAGGACGCCGAGCAGCACCCAGATGAAGATCCGGGCCTTCTTGGCAGTGTCCATGGGCGGGGGAGCGGATTTTGTTTGTGTCATCAGTGGTGGATGCTTTCCTGGTCGCGGTGGGCGGCGGGCTCGATCTGGAAGGTGGAGTGTTCGACGCTGATGTCGAAGTGCTTTGCCACGCAATCCTGAAGGTCCGCCAGGATCGTGGCTGCGTGCCCGTCGGTCATGCAGTTGTCTTCCACTGTCACGTGGGCTGAGAGGACGGGTGTTCCGGAAGCGACCAGGGAGGCGTGGAGATCATGGACATCGATCACGTGCGGCAGGGCCAGGATGTGCTCACGGACAAGGGCCAGGTCCAGGCCCTTGGGAGTGGATTCCATCAGGACGCTGACAGTGTCGCGCAGCAGTTTGATGGTGCGCGGGATAATGAGGACACCGATGAGCAAGGACACAAGCGCGTCGGCTTGCAGCCACCCGGTCACGGCAATGATGATGGCGGCGGTGATGACCGCAACAGAGCCCAGCGCGTCGTTGAGGACTTCAAGGAAGGCGGCCTTCATGTTGAAGTTGTGGTTCCGTCCGGAGGCCAGGATGAGCAGGCCCACCGCGTTGCCCGCCAAGCCGATGATGCCGAACCAGAGCATCATGGATTCGCCGACTTCGGGGGGCTCGAAGAGGCGCCGGATGCCTTCGACGATGACAAAGCCGCCCACGGCCAGCAGCAGCGCCGCCTGTCCCGCGGCAGCAATGATTTCGGCCCGCTTGTAACCCCAGGTCCGTTGCAGGGTGGCTGGTTTCAAGGCCAGGGATGCTGCGATCAGTGCTATCAGCAGGCCGGCTGAATCGGTGAACATGTGCCCCGCATCGGCCAGCAGCGCCAGGCTGCCGGTGAGCACGGAGCCGATGATCTCGGCGATCATCACGGTGAACGTGATGGCGAAGACCGTGATCAGTTTGCCGCGCCGGGCGGTTGCCTCAGCCGCGTGGTCGTGGTCATGACCGCTCATGGCGGACCTCCAAAGGATCGTGGGAAGCGGTGGAACGCTCTTCAGTGGATGGGGCGGAACCGGGATCGACACAATCGCCCGCCGGGTCGACCGACAAGATGGTGTCCAGCAGGTCATTGAGAGCGTGGCCGAGCCTTGCGTCGGCGAGTTCGTACCGGATGCGCCGGCCAACAGGTTCGGCAGCGACCAGGCCGCAGTCCCGAAGACAGGCCAGGTGGTTGGACAGGATCTGCCGGCTGACACCAATGGTCTGGGCCAAATCGGCAGGGAAAGCCGGCCCGTCCTTGAGTTCCTGCAGCACCGCTGCGCGTGTCGGGTCAGCCAGGGCCTTGCCGAACCGGGCCATGACGTCGATTGTCGAAAGGATCCGCATACCCGCGATAGTACAGGAATTTCTGGATTCAGAACATTCTGTACTATCTCTGGAAGGTTTGTCGTCTGGGTCAGCCTCGGTCGCCATGGCGCTGGCTCCTCTCGTTGCGTTCCTCCAGCCGGGCAAGCATGGCGTTGTAGGCGTCGAGGTCGGCGTCGTTGGTCCGTGCCGCTGCCCGGTCGCTGCGGCGCGTTTCGCGGGCGTCCGAACGTGACCACATGATCGCCACGCCGACGGCGATGAGCAGGGTTGGTATTTCGCCGATGCCCCAGGTAATGGCTCCGGCCATCTGCTGGTCATCGAGCGCCGATGCGCCCCATTCACGGCCCAGTTCCGTAAACCATTGAGGCTGGATCAGGGTGGTCGATCCCATCAGGGTGACACCGAAGAAGGCGTGGAAGGCCATGGTGGCCAGAAGCAGGAGCAGCCGAAGCGGGTACGGGGCCCTGCGGGGGATCGGATCGGTGCCGATCATGGACAGGACGAACAGGTAGCCGGTGATCAGGAAGTGCACGGTCATCAGTTCGTGGCCAACGTGCTCGCGCAGGGCGAAGCCGAAAGCATCGGAATAGTAGAACAGCACGATGGAGCCGGCGAAGTTGGCGGCAACAAAAAGCGGGTGCGTCACGACGGCGGCCACCTTGGAGTGGACCACGACCATGGTCCACTCACGGGGACCCCTGGACCCGTCCTTCCGCGGCTTCAGAGCACGCAGGGCCAAGGTGACGGGGGAGCCGAGGACCAGGAAAACCGGGACGATCATGGTCAGCGCCATATGGTCGAGCATGTGGGCGCTGAACAGGACCCGCCCGTAAACCGAGGGCCCTCCTGAGGTGAAGAACACCAGGGCGACCAGCCCGGTCAGCCAGAGTACGCTCCGGGCCCAGGGCCAGGTGTCCCCGCGGCGGCGCAGCCGCCGTGCTGCGGCCAGGTAGAAGTACGCGGCCAGGACGGCGAAGGCGATCCACAGCCAGTCCGGGCGCCAGGTGGTAAACCAGCGTTCGGGCGTCAGCTCGGGCGGAAGGAGGTATCCGGTCAGGATTTCTGCTTTGGTCAGGGCGGGGCGGATGTCTTCCCCTGCCGGTGGCGGGGTGCGGCTGAGCGCGGCGGCCAGGCCGCTGACCGCGCCCATGATCAGCAGCTCGACGACAATGAACCGCCACAAGAGCGCTGTGGACCTTCCGTTTCCGGATTTCACGCTCAGCGCCGGGATGAGGCGTTTGCGGTGCAGCAGGCCAATGGCTCCCAGGGCGATGGCTGCGGCCGTCTTGGCCATCAGCAGCACCCCGTAGGGGGAGGCGAGCCCTGAGGGGAAATCGATCCGAATCGTGGCGTTGACGATTCCCGAAGCCACGACGAGGGCGAAGGCGAAGCCGGCCAGGGTGGAAAACCTGCGAAGGACCTCGGCGGTGTCCTTGCCCAGTGCGGTTCCACCCACCGCCAGCGCAATCAACCCGCCGAACCAGAGGCATACACCGACCAGGTGCAGGCCCAGCGAGTTGATGGCCTGCTCGTGATCGTTCCCGCCGGCGGCGTGACCGATCAGCACCACCGGCAGCAGTCCACCCAGGGCCAGCAGCGCCGTCAGGGCCAACCCGTTCACGGACCGGACTCCGAAAGTCAGGGTGGCAACGGACGCGGAAATGATGACCACCCACAACCATGCGGCGCCATTGGGCAGTTCGGTGACATAGGAGGTCAGTTGCGCGGCGAATTGCGCGCTGCCCGAGAGCGGGATGCCGGCGATGTCCGAGAAGCTGAAAACGAGTACGGCCAGCGCCGACACGGTCCAGGCAAGGCTCGATACGGAGGCCAGGACCATGATCCGCGAGAAGGCCGGGTGTTCGGCGTCGGCGGACAGCTGCGCCGCCGACATGTCCGGACCACGGGAGTCGGTGCGAAGGCCGCTGCGGCGGCCCCGGGCCAGTGGTGGAACGATGAAGGCCGCGAAAATGAGGGCGCCAATCGTGGCCGCGGCGGCAACATTCTGCATGGTCTGGGCCACGCCGTAACCCCAACGCACCAATGCACCCGGATCCCGGGTCTCAGCCGGCAAACTTCCCCTGCCATAGGCGGTCGCCACGAGAACGACGATCACGGCAATCGCGCCGGCCACCGCCAGCCAGCGCAATTTCGGCGAGACGGCGGCACTGCCGCCGGCGGCGGGGGCCTTCAAAGCCACGTTGAGTCCTTACTGGTCATCCGGGCCTGACCCCGCATCACTGAGCGGGCCAGGTCGCACCGACACGGGTCCGGCACGATTCCAGATTATCTGTAGAGTTATTCAGACGTTTAATCGTACCGCTGCCCTGGTCCAGTCCGGCAGCGGCGCAAATGCGAAGCATTAGCAGGTAGAGGTAGTCTTGATGAATGACCGGAACAGTACAGGCAGCCCGCAGCACGCCCGCGTCGTCGGGCAGCGAATGCGCCGTCCGTCTGGTCGACGCCGACAAGGTCGAGGCCGTCCGGTCGAGGATGCCCGAGGAATCCGACGTCACCGATCTCGCCGTGATCTTCGGACTCCTTTCGGATCCGGGCAGGGTCCGGATCCTCATCGCCCTGCTCGAAGGGGAGATGTGCGTGTGCGACCTGGCCGCAACCACCGGGCTGAGCGAATCCGGCGTCTCCCATGCGCTGCGCTTGCTGCGCGGACCGCGCGTCGTGCAGGTCCGCCGGGCCGGGCGCATGGCGTACTACTCCCTGGCCGACGCGCACGTTCGCATGCTCCTGGACCTTGGCCTGACCCACGTCGGACACGCCGGCCAGGACCGGCTCAAGGCCGTCAGCAGCCAGTAGCCCACACCCGGCGGCAGGTACCGGCCCGGCAGGAGTCCAGGCATGGATGACCCGGGAGTCGTCGGCCCGGTCTGGCTGCCATCGCTGCCGCCCTCTTTGGGCGAATACCTTTCCCCCAACCTGCAACCGGTGCCGCTGATCCCAGTGCTGACGTTGCTGGCCGCGCTCCTGTATCTGGCCGGGGCGATCAAGCTCTGGCGGCAGGGACGGCACTGGCCGGTCGTACGCACCATTTCCTTCCTGTTCGGCTGCCTGGCCATCATTATCATCATGGGTGCCGGCATCGAAGGCTACGGCCTGCGGATGTTCTCCATCTTCATGTTCCAGCAACTGACACTCATGATGGCCGTCCCGCCATTGCTGGTCATCGGGTCGCCGGGAACGCTGCTGCTGCGCGCCACCCCGCACAACCGTCTGGGAACCCCGGTCCTGAAGATTGCCCTCTGGGGGCTGCGTTCCCGCTGGGGCAGGCTGGCCATCCACCCCGCCTTTATGGTGCCGTTGTTTTTGCTCAGCTTCTACGGCGTGTATTTCTCCGGGCTCGCTGACCTGCTGCTGCCCAACTGGTACGGCCATGTGGGCCTGGAACTGCTCTTCCTTGCCTCCGGTATCCTGTTCACCGTCCCACTGATTTCTGCGGATCCGTTGCCCACCCGCCAGACGCACTTCGGCAGGATGCTGGACATCTTCGCCGAAATGCCGTTGCACGCCTTCTTCGGTGTCGTGATCATGATGGCCACCGCTCCCATGGTCCGTTTCTTCGCGAACCCGCCGGCCAGCTGGAACCTCGACGTCATGGCGGACCAGGGTCTGGCCGGCGGCCTGGCCTGGTCCTACGGGGAACTGCCCGGGGTGCTGTTGCTGATGTTCATCCTCGTGCGCTGGCAGCGCGAGGAGGCCCGGGGATGGGTCAAAGCAGACCGGACCGCCGCGGTGGCGGGGGACCCGGACCTGGATGCCTACAACGAGTACCTGCGCCAGCTGGCCGACCGCCCGGTGCGCGAACGATGACGGCCCGCCAGTCTCCGGGACCCGTCCGGACCACAGAAACCCTGCCCGTCACCGCGCCGCTGGGCGCCAGGGGCATGATGCGCTGGGCCTGGCGGCAGATGACCAGCATGCGAACGGCCCTGTTCCTGCTGCTCCTGCTGGCAATCGCCGCCGTCCCGGGATCGTTGTTTCCCCAACGCCCGGCCAACCCGGCCCTGGTGACCCGCTACATCAAAGACAACCCCGAATACGGTGAAATCCTCGACGCGCTGCAACTGTTCGACGTCTACGCGTCCGCCTGGTTCTCCGCCATCTACCTCCTGCTCTTCCTGTCCCTGATCGGCTGCGTCACCCCGCGGGCCAGGGCCCACTACAAGGCCCTGCGCTCACAACCACCGCGCACTCCCAAACGGCTCTCCCGGCTGCCCCAATACGGGACCCTCATCCTGCCCGCCGACGCCGCGGTTCCGGCGGCACAAGCGGTCACCGACGCCGCCAGGCTGCTCAAAGAGCGCGGCTACCGCGTCCACGTCCGCGACACCGACGGGGACCTGCCCTCCGTCGGAGCCGAACGCGGCTACCTGAGGGAAGCCGGGAACCTGCTGTTCCACACCTCACTGATCGGGGTGCTGGTCTGCGTCGCCATCGGTGGGATGTTCGGCTACCGCGGACAAAAAATCATCATCGAGGGCGGCACTTTCGTCAACACCCTGGTCAGCTACGATGCCTTCACCCCGGGGACCAATTTCGACGCCGCCACCCTGGCCCCTTTCGCCGTCACCCTGGAAAACTTCGATGTCCGCTTCGACCGCGAATCAACCAAACAGTTCGGCCAGCCGATTGACTTCACCGCCACCCTGACCACCAAGGACGGCGCGGACGGCACAACGCGGCAGCAGATCCTGAAAGTCAACGAACCGGTCTATTTCGGCGCCACCGGAATGTTCCTGGTGGGCAACGGCTACGCACCCGTCGTCACCATCAAGGACGGCACCGGAAAGACCGCCTTCAGCGGCCCCGTGGTCTCCATCCCCAACGACGGCGTCTACACCTCCACCGTCGTGATCAAAGCCCCCGACGCGGCACCCTCCCAGCTGGGGTTCGTCGGATTCTTTCTGCCCTCGGCAGTCACCAACGAGGCAGGCGTGGCCTACAGCTTCGATCCGGACCCGTTCAACCCCCAATTGAACCTGAATTCCTACTACGGAGACCTCGGGCTGGATACCGGGCAACCTCAAAACGTGTACAGCCTGGACGTGAAGAACCTGACCCAGCTCAACGGCCGCGACCTCCCCGCCAAAGGCATCACGCTCGGCCCCGGGGCCACCTATACGCTGCCCGAGGGCAAGGGAAGCATCAGCTTCGACGGCCTCAAGCGCTACATCGGCGTCGACGTCCGCAGCGACCCCGGCCAAGCAGGGGTTCTGGTGTTCTCCGGCCTCGCCGTGCTCGGACTGATCATCTCCCTGTACATCAACCGGCGCCGTGTCTGGGTCCGGGCCGGGAACGCCGAGGATGGCAGGACCATGGTCGAATACGGCCTCCTGGCCCGTGGCGAGGACCACCGCCTGGCCCCGGAAGCAACCGCCATCCGCTCGCTGCTGACCCGGCACTGGGGACAGGAGGACGCCCCGTGAGCTACAGCTTTCTGCTGTCCTGGCGCTGGGCGGGATACCTCCTGGCCGCCGCGGCCTTCGCCGCGGCCTGCCTTGCCCTGGGAAACTGGCAAATGGACCGCCGGAACCAGGCGGTCGCGGAGATCCGCAGGGTCCAGGAAAACTACGACAAACCACCGGTTCCCTTCGCTGAGGCCCGGGCACACTTCAACAATCCCGCACCCGACGCCAAATGGATGACCGTAGCCGTGGAAGGCCGCTACCTGCCCCAGGACCAGCGGATCATCCGCAACCGGCCCAACAATTCCGCGCCCGGCTACGAAGTCGTCGTTCCCTTCCGGCTCGCCACCGGCGAAACCATCGTCATCAACAGAGGGTGGCTGCCGATCGGGAACCAACGCCCCGGTTACCCGGACAGCGTGCCCGCCCCACCGGAAGGGCAGGTCGAGGCCGTTGTCAGGATCAAACCGGCCGAACCGGACCTGGGCCGTGACGCTCCCGCCGGCCAGCTGGCCAGCATCGACCTGGCCGGCTACCAGCAGGAAATCGGTTACCCCCTCATGACCGGCAGCTACGGCCTGATGGCCTCCGAATCCCCGCAGCCGGGAAACCTGCCGCAGCCCTTGGCCGCCCCGGCCGTGAAGGAAGGATCCAATCTTTCCTACGCCCTGCAATGGATCACCTTCGGGATCCTGGCTTTCGTCGGCTTCGGCTATATGGCCCGGCAACACGCCCGCATCAGGGCCGAGGAACACGACCAACCCGACGGGCAAGACCGGGAGGAACTCCGCTCCAAGCCGTCCCGGCGGGACCGCAGGGGAGCCGAAGAGGAAGATGCCCTGCTGGACTCCATGGGCCTTTGACTGGGCCACCGGGCACGAAGGACTACGGGCCGCCTCGACTGATCATCTGAAGATTCCTTCAGGTATGGTGGATTCCAAGCGCGGCCCGGCCTGTCGTGGCACGTCATGGACTGGCTTGGTCACGGAATTGTAACGATCGGGCTTTGTCGCTACTATTGATTCAGGTTTTTCTGTAATAAAAGCCTTTGATGCCGCACGCTGAACCCCGCCGGTGGCATTGATCGACGATCTTTTCCGCGGCGGGGGTGGAGGACCCAGAACCGGCAGCCAATCTGCCTTGGGGTGAAGCCGTGCGTCGAGGGCCAGAGGGCAATCGATGCGCGGCCGGGCTTGTTCCTTGGCCCGAACCCGACAGCTAACTTCGCAGGCGGATCGAAAGGATCCTTGCGTGGCAACTTCATCTCCCCGTGGCCGCCGCCGGAAACCCACCACCGCCATCATGGCGTTGTCGGCCTCCCGGACCGCGGCCGCCCGAACACCCCGCCACGCCTCAGCCAGCGGCATGACCTGGAGCCGGGGCAAACAGGTGACAGCCGCGACGACCTTGGGCGTGGCCACGGTCCTCACCGTCGCGCTGACCGCCGCGCACGCCAACCCGGCTCCCACCGCCACCACCGAACAGGTGGCAGCTTCCGCGGCAACGGCCGCGCCGGTGCAGGCCTCGGCGGGGGCGTCGATCAGTTTCGAACGCCCGGGGGTCACCACTAAGGCGGCCCCGCCCGCGAAGGCGCCGGTAGCGGCGGCCGGTGCGGTGGCTGCCCCCAAGGGAGCCAGCACGTCCCCTGCTGCGTCCTCGGGCCGGCTCGGAGCGCCGTTGGCCAGCATGTCCATTGCGTCGCCGTTTGGCATCCGAACCAGCCCGATCACCGGAACAGGTGAACTTCACACCGGCCAGGATCTCGTCGCGGCCTGCCAAACCGCGGTGTTCGCTGCGGGCGCCGGGACCGTTGTGGAGGCCGGCTGGTCACCCTATGGCGGCGGAAACCGGATCGTGGTCGACCACGGCAACGGACTCAAAAGCACCTACAACCACCTGGCCGCCATCGAAACCGCTGTGGGCGCGACCGTCGGCGCGGGCCAACGGATCGCAGCGGCCGGGACCACCGGAAACTCCACCGGCTGCCACCTGCACTTCGAGGTCCTGCTCAACGGACAGACCGTCAACCCCCAGGGATGGCTCTAACCCCTGGCTCCGGTGCCTGCCGTCAGGTTCTCAGCCAATGATGGGTCGCTCTTCCGGGTAGTGGAACAGCTGGCTGCGCTGGCGCAGGGCCAGGCCCGCAGCAAGGGTGACAGTCCCCAACCGGCCGGCGAACATGAGGGCTGTGAGGACGTAAACGCCCGACGGCGGCAGCTCGGCACTGAGGTTGGTGCTCAGTCCCACGGTGGCAAAGGCGGAAATGGTTTCAAAGAGCACCCTGTCCAGTGAAGCGCCGCTGATGGAAAGCAACAGGAATGCGGCGACGGAGACCAGGGTGGCTCCGGCAACGATCACCGAGATGGCCACCCGCATGGTGCCTTGGGGGATGGTGCGGCCGTAGACCTTGACGTCGGCGTCGCCTCGGGCCTCGGCAACAATGGCGAGGAACATGACGGCAATGGTGGTCACTTTGATGCCACCGGCCGTGGAGGCGGAGCCGCCGCCGGCGAACATGAGCGCATCCGTGAGCAGCATGGTGGTGGGCTCCAGCTGGTTCTGGTCCACCAGGTTGAACCCGCCGGACCGCGTCATCACGGACGCGAACAGCGAATGGACAACTTTCTCGCCGGCCGTCATGGTGCCGATGGTCCGGGTGTTGTCCCACTCCATCAGGGCCCAGAGGACGGTACCTGCGAGCAGCAGGATGAAGGACACCTGGATGGTGAGCTTGGTGTGGAGGTTCCACTTCTTCCAGTTCAGGCCGTTTTGCTGGAGGACCATCACCACGGGAAAGCCGAGGCTGCCCAGGAAAACGCCCAGCATGAGCGGGATGAGGATCCAGAGGTCTGTCTCGTACGGGACAATGCCGTCGGAGTGGGGCGTGAAGCCGGCGTTGTTGAAGGAGGAGATCGAGTAGAAGACTCCGTGCCAGACCGACTGCCAGAACGGTTCGCCCAGGAGCATGAACCGGGGAATCAGGGCCAGGGCAAGGGCGGCCTCGATCACCACGGACGTGACAATGACGATCCGCAGGAGGGTACCCACTTCGCCGAGCCGGCCCGCGTTGTTCATGGCTTCCTGGGCAATGAGTTTGCCACGGACACCCAGCCGCTTGCTGACCATGAGGGCCAGCAGGGAGGCGAGGGTCAAGGTACCCAAACCACCCACGAAGATGCCTATGAGGATGACCAGTTGCCCGAAGAAGGACCAGTGCGTGGCCGTTGATACCACCGTCAGGCCCGTGACGCAGACGCTGGACACTGCCGTGAACATGGCCTGGTGCAGGGGCGTGGATTCACCCGATGCGGAGGAAGCCGGCAGGGACAGCAGGCCGGTAAAGAGCAGGATGACGAAAACGAAGACCGTGAACGCCAGACGGGCCGGGTTGGTGTTCGCGATCGAGTCGACAAAATCACGCAGTCCGGTGAGGACGGTGGGCCGGTCGGGCCCGGGGACCGGCCGCGGTCCGGGACGGTGGTGATCCGGGCGTTGCTTCTGCTCCATGCGCGGTGGTCCTTGTCCTTGGTCGTGAGGGGCACTGCCCGTCACAGGAGATTCCCTCGATGGCCGCCGCGCAGCGGGGTGGGGCTGCTAAAGGCCGGGGGTGCCCACGAAGACGTGGAGGAAGGCGAAGAAGATGCTCGCCGCGACGGCCACGTACAGCAAGGCGGTCATGACCCAGCCCGATTCGCCGACGACGCGCGCCGCCCGGGCGGGGAGGGTGATGATGCCGTGGGTGATGTTCCGTGCGGTGACCCAAACGAACAGCGGAATCATCACCGCCCAGACGACCATGCAGAACGGGCACAGGACGTGGATCGCGTACAGCGCCTGGGACCAGAGCCAGATGACGAAGGCGAAGCCCAGCGTGACACCGGCTTGGAGTCCGAGCCAATACCAGCGCGCGAAGACCGCCCCGGACAGCAGGCCCGTGCCGGTGGTGATGATGACAGCGAACGCCACGATCCCGATGAACATGTTGGGAAACCCGAAGACCGAACTCTGCCAGGTCTGCATGACCTGGCCGCAGGAGATCCAGGGGTTGATGTCGCAGACGGTCTCATAACCGGGGTTGCTCAGTTTCTGGAGTTTCTCCAGGACCAGGATCCCGGAGGCCAGCCAGCCAAGGACGCCGGCAACGACGAGGAGCCACCCGAAGGGCTTGTCGCGGGTCATCAGCACGGGTGCGGCGTCTCTGGCGGCCGCCGGGGCGGTGTCCCCGGCGGGGCCGGTGCCGGTCGGGGGTGTGGTGGTCGTCATCGTGGGGTGTCTTTCGTCGTTGCTGCCGGGGGTGGACCGGTTCAGGTTCCGGCCGCGGCTGAGGTGATCAGGGCCTTCAGGGTGCCCTTCTGGGTTGCTCCGAGGATGCGGGCGCTGACGCGTCCTTGCTTGTCCAGGACCAGCGTCGTGGGCACCGCCCGGGGCGGGACATACTCTGTCATGGCCAGCAGGACGGCCCCGTCGCTGTCATCAAAGCTCGGGTAGGCGATGTTGAAGGTCCGTTCGAAGGCCGCGGCCGTGGCGGCGTCGTCGCGGACGTTGACGCCGTAGAACAGCACGCCCTGGTCTTTGAACTCTGCCGACAGGGCTGCCAGGTCCGGTGCTTCCACGCGGCAGGGGGCGCAGGCCGCGTACCAGAAGTTCAGGACGACCACCTTGCCTTCCCAGTCCCGTGCATTGACTTTTTCCCCGCTGAACAGTTCACCTTCCAAGGTGACGGGGGCTCCGCGGGACCCGGGAGGGTATTCGTTGACCGAACCGTCACCGGCTATGTAGTTCTTGTTGTCTCCGGCGTTGGCCTGTTGGGCCAGGTTGTCCTTGGACCCGCAGCCGGCCAGGGCCAACACGGCCACGCCGAGGCCGAGCACGGTACGGCGTCCGGGGCGGGGATTGGGTGGGAACTGTGGGGTCATCGGTTGTGGCCTTTGCATCTTCCAGGTTTTTCAGCGGGTTAGACGGGCATGAGGAAGGTCCCGGCAAGGTTTTGGAGCTGGTAGATCCATTTCACCCAGATCCCGGAGACCATCAGGATGCCCAGGATGATGAGCATGACGGCGCCGCCGATGTTGACGGCCCGGATGTGCCGGCGGATGACCGCGAGGGCTTTGGACACCCAGTTCAGTCCGAGGGCGACGAGCAGGAACGGGATACCGAGTCCGAGGCAGTACACGAAGGCCAGCAACGCCCCGCGCCAGGCGTTCGCCGACGTCACGCTCAGGCTCAGCACGGCGCTGAGTGTGGGGCCCATGCAGGGCGTCCAGCCCAGCCCGAACACGACACCGAGTAGCGGAGCGCCGGATAACCCGCCGCTTCCGGGCAGTTTGAACTTCCGGGTCTGCTGCAGCCAGGAGAACCGTCCCAGGAGCACCAGGCCCATCAGGATCACAATGACGCCCAGGACACGCATGAGTGGGTCCTGCCAGCGCAGCAGCCAGGACCCGATGGCCCCGAACGCCGCCCCGTACAGGGTGAACACGGCCCCGAAGCCGAGGATGAACAGCGCCACCCCGGCCAGGACGCGGCGCCTGTTCCTGGGCTGGGCCGGGTCCGTGAGCCCCGAAACGAACCCGAGGTAGCCTGGCACCAGGGGGAGGATGCAGGGGGAGAGGAAGGACACCAGGCCTGCGACGGCGGCCAGCGGCAGGGCCAGGACCAGGGCCCCGGAGACCACCGTGGAGGCGAAGAAGTCACCGATACCCATGGATCAATGACCGTCCCGGGTCGCAGCGGGAGTGCGCAGGTACCCCAGGATCAGCAGACCGACTCCGCCGACAACGAACACGTCGGCGAGGTTGAAGGTGGGGAACCAGCCGGTGTGGAGGTAGTCAACGACGCCCGCCCCGTCCAGGCGGTCGATCAGGTTCCCCAGCGCACCGCCCAGAAGCACCGCGGCCCCGACCCTGGACAGGCGGCTGTATCCGGGGACCGAGCGGAACAGGAACACCGCTATGCCTGCGACGATGACAGCCGTCGCTGCCACGACGATCCACGGGGACAGGGACGCGCCCAGACTGAACGCGACCCCGGTGTTGTAGTGCAGGCGCAGATTGAACAGGCCAAGGTCCACCATCCTGCCATCGGCCATGGTGACCACGACAAGGGTTTTGACCACCAGGTCCAATGCGGCCAGGGACAGGGCGGTCAGTCCAAGGAAAGCCCGGCCCGTCCGGGGACGACGCTCCTGCGCGGCGCTCACGCCGGCACCGGGGCGTTGTGAACTGCCGGCGCGGCCGTGCCCGGTGGAAGGGCTTTGGCCCGTCCTGCCCGGATCCCGTTGCCGATGACGACAAGTTCGAACAGTTCGTGGATCAGAACGACGGCGGCGAGGCCTAGGACGCCGAACAGGGCCAGCGGGATCAGGACGGCGATCAGGGCCAGGGACATCCCGACGTTTTGCAGCATGATGGCCCGCGTCCGGCGGGCGTGCAGCATCATCTGGGGCAAGTGGTTCAGGTCCTCGCCCATCAGGGCGACATCGGCTGTTTCGATGGCGACGTCCGTGCCCATCGCCCCCATGGCAATCCCGACGTCGGCCGTGGCCAGGGCGGGGGCGTCGTTGACGCCGTCGCCGACCATGGCGGTCCGCTGCCGGCTCTGAAGCATACGGATGACCGTGGCCTTGTCTTCGGGACGAAGTCCGGCATGGACTTCGGTGATGCCCGCTTCACGGCCCAGGGACGCGGCGGTGAGTTCGTTGTCTCCGGTGAGCATGATGGTCTCGTAGCCATGCCGGTTCAATTCCCGGATGACCGAAGCCGCTTCGGGACGGAGCTCATCGCGGACCGCGATCGCGCCGATGAGCTGACCGGCTTCCTCGACCAGAACCGCGGTGGCCCCGTCTTTCTGCATTCTCGTGACGTCAGTGGCCAGGCCCTGTGGTTCGATCCATCCCGGCCGGCCCAGACGGGCCATGGTGCCCGCCACCACACCCCGGACTCCCGCGCCGGGCACGGTCTCGACGTCAACGGCAGGTGGCGGGGTGGGGTTGGCGGCCAGGATGGCCCTGGCCAAAGGGTGTTCCGAGCGTGACTCCAGGCCGGCGGCAACGGCCAGGACGCGTTCCCTTGTCGAACCCCCGACGGCAACGACCTCCACCACGGTCGGCTGGTTCCGGGTCAGGGTGCCGGTCTTATCCAAGGCGATCGTGCGGATCCGTCCCAAGGATTCCACCGCGGCGCCGCCCTTGATCAGGACACCGATGCGGCTTGCAGCACCGACCGAGGCAACAACGGTAACCGGGACGGAAATCGCCAGTGCGCACGGGGACGCGGCGACCAGGACCACCAGGGCCCGCTCAAGCCACAGCGCCGGTTCCCCGACCACCACACCGTAGCCGGCGATGAGCGCGGCCATGATGAGAATGCCGGGTACCAGCCAGCGGGCGATGCCGTCGGCCAGGCGCTGGCTGGAACCCTTGCGGGACTGCTCGGTCTCAACAATGTGCACAATCCGAGCCAAGGAATTCGATTCCGCGGTGGTCGTAACTTCGATCTCCAAGGCGCCGGTGCCGTTGATCGACCCGGCAAAGACCAGGCTGCCGGGCCCGGCTTCGACGGGTACCGATTCGCCGGTCAATGCCGAGGTGTCCAGGGCCGTCCTACCGGTCAGGACGGTTCCGTCCGTGGCCAGGCGTTCACCCGGGCGGAGAACGAGCCGGTCGCCGATGACCAAAGACTGTGGAGCGACCGTTATCTCCCGCCCTCCGCGGAGAACCGTGGCCTCTTTGGGGACCAGGTCCAGAAGAGCGCGCAATCCATGGCGGGTCTTTGCCAGCGAGTATTCCTCCAGGCCTTCGGAGATGGCGTACAGGAACGCCAGGGTCGCCGCTTCCATGACTTGCCCCAAGGCAACGGCACCGAGCGCGGCGATGGTCATCAGGGTTCCGACGCCGATCTTTCCTTTAAAAAGCCGGCGGAGGGTGGAGGGAACAAAAGTCCATCCTGCCACCAGCAGTGCCGCCGCCTCCAAAGGCAGCGTCACCCAGTCCCCGGCCCCGGAGACCGACGTGATCCAGGCCGCGAGCAGCAGGGCTCCGGAGACCATGGCGGCCCGGATCTCAGGGCTCCGCCAGAAACTGGGCTTCTCGTCCGGGTTTTCGCGGGCTTCTCCGTCAGCTTCCGGGCTGTCGTGGCTGCAGCAGGCGTCGCTCATCGTCGTCTCTCCATTTGTGTCGCCGGGCATTGAAAGCCCGGGCCATGCGTTCAGACCCCTTCCAAAGGGTCCTGGCCGGTGTCAGGGGTGTGCTGCCGTTAGGTCAGGCGTGGGCCGTCAGGTGTGCAGCAGGCAGGATCCACCGCCAGGACCACACCAAGCAGATCGGTGATGGCGTGGCTCAGCCTCGCGTCGGCGAGCTCATATCGGGTCCGGCGACCATCCGGTACCGCCACGACCAGACCACAGCCGCGCAGGCACGTCAGGTGGTTGGACATGTTCTGCCGGGAAACACCCAAGGTCTCTGCCAGTTCGGAGGGGTACGCCGGTTCCCTGGTCAGGGCCAGCAGGATCCGGGCTCTCGTGGGGTCCGACACAGCGTAGCCGAACCGCGCGAGCACGGGGGCGTGGGTCAGGGTTTCCATGCCCTCAAAGTACATTGAATCGTGAATACACGCAATTATGTACAGAGGGGTGCCCGGCCTTCGAGGCCAATTTCCTGCACATACCAAACCGCTCCGGTCGCGGGCTGGCTACCGCTGCTGGATCCGGCACGCCCCCACGGAGGCGCCGTGCGGTCGGCAGGAATTGCTAGTGGTGGCCGCCGCCATGATGTCCGCCGCCGCCATGGCCGCCCCGGCGGCGGTCTGTGGACCCGCCGAGCAGGTCGCGCAGGAAGCCTCCGGGGGCTTGGCGCCCGCGGTCCTGCTCGGGGTAGTAAGGCGGAGGCTGGGGGGTGTAGCCGGGCGGGGTAGGTGGCTGGGCATAGAACCTGGCTTCGGCGGCCATGAGTTGTTCCAGTTCGCCGCGGTCCAGGAAGATGCCGCTGCAGCCGCTGCACTGTTCGAGGGTGACCTCGAAGCGCTGCATGGGCAGCATCGTCGAACCGCATTTCGGGCAGGGCATCGTGGCGCCCTGCGCTGCTCCGCCGGGTTGTGTGAACGACATGATGGTGGGCTCCTGTTGGTTGGGCGCGGCAACGTGAAAGAACTGTGCCGTATCCCGCCACGCGGTGGGCGGCATAGGGGCATTGTTACACAAGAACCTGTAATATCAACCTGTGAAGACAGCGATTGAAACAGGTGTCCTGGCACGCTTCGGCAAGGCTCTGGCGGATCCCACCCGGGCCTCGGTGCTGATGCGGTTGAAGGAGGGCCCGGCTTACTCGGGGGAGCTGGCCGAGCTGGTGGGTGTGAGCCGGCAGATCCTTTCCAATCACTTGGCGTGTCTGCGCGATTGTGGTCTTGTCGTGGCCACGCCCGAGGGCCGCCGGGTCCGGTACGAACTCGCCGACCCGAAACTGGCGCACGCCCTTGAGGACCTGCTGGGAACCATTCTGGCGGTGGAGTCCGTCTGCCAGTGCACAACCCCCGAGGTTACGCCATGAGTTCCGGGCGGTCTTCTGTGGTCCGCAGTGGGCGCGGCGGCAGGAACGCTTGCCTCCGGCCCGCCTGCTGAGCGAGCCGGCGTGGGCCAGGTGGGCGTCCTCAGTTTGCCGGGTTCGGTGCAGGTAGCTGTGCACGGGCGTTTCCGGGGGCTGTCTTGAGCGGGCTCGGGGCGGGAAGGCTCCGGTGGGGTGTCCTGTTGGCTGTCACTGTCCTGGTGCTGGCCGCGGCGGGCGTGTATGCGGTGGGAGCGTTTCAGCGGTTTGAGCAGAGCCGCCTGGCCGAGCCGAACGTTGGTGTGGTCGCTGGGCAGTCTTTGCCGCAGGAACCGTTTGTCCTTTTCCGGAACACAGCGACCGGCCAGGGGTATGGCAACGCGGCGACGGTGCCGTTGGCAGCGCCCGGTGGCGCCCGGGCTGTCAGCGGGCAGCAGTGCGACCGGGTGTACGGTGCGGCGCGGACCGTGGTGTGTCTTCGGTCCAATCGCGGATTGGTGACGACCTACGACGTCTCGGTGCTCGATGATCAGTGGCGGCAAACGCGTTCCTGGCCGTTGTCCGGCATCCCCAGCCGGACCCGGATCAGCGGCGACGGATCCAGGATCGCGACCACCGTGTTCGTCTCGGGCCACTCGTATGCCGTGGCTGGGTTTTCCACCGCCACGGAGATCAGGCAGGGGACCGGCAGCCCGGTGAATCTTGAGGATTTCGCTCTGATGGTCAATGGCGAACGGCTTGTCTCGGCCGACCGGAACATCTGGGGCGTGACCTTCGCGCCAGGGCAGGACGATCTCTTCTACGCCACGGCCGCTTCGTCCGGACGGATCTGGCTGGTGCGCGGGTCACTCGACACCAGGACCCTGACCGCGATCGCCGACAATGTCGAATGCCCCTCGCTTTCACCGGACGGGACCCGGATTGCCTTCAAAAAGAACATCGGCGGACCGCTCGCGGCGCACTGGTCCGTCGCGGTGCTGGATCTTGCCACCGGGCAGGAAACGGTCCTGGCGGAGAAGCGCAGCGTCGATGACCAGATCGAATGGCTCGATGACCGGACCCTGTTGTATGGCCTGGCCGACGAGGCCACCTCGGGGGACACCAACATCTGGAAGCTCGGCACGGATCCGGGCACGGCACCATCGCTATTTATCGAACACGCCTGGTCACCGGCAGTACTCCGCTGAGAACCATCGGCTCCGGGCATCGCGTTGGGTTCACTGGTTGCCGCGGCGAGGCGCGGGCAGCTCAGGGGCCCGGAGACGGGGCGGTTCTGAAGAGAACGTCGACGAAGTAGTTGGTGGCGTTCCACGAATTGGTGGGCGCGAGGCCCCCTGTGCCGTAAACGTAGCGGCCGTTGGCAGGCCCGGGAGCCGTGAAAATGCCGGCGGCCCAGGTGTCGGTGAAGAAAGCCGGCGTGTAGGAGTAGCCTCCGTTCGGTGCCAGGTAGGACACGATGTAGGTCTGCCCGGGTGTCAGGGTTATGGGGCTGGGCAGCGCCGCGGTTTGCCAGCCGGTGCCGGTCTCGTCCGTGAAGGTGACATGGGCAAGCCGGGTTCCTGCCGTGTTCCAGAGGGACCCGGTGTGTGTTCCGGTGTTCCCGGGTCCTTTATAGAACCGGATGCCCGTCACGGTGCCGGGTTCGGTGACTGCGAACGCTGTCCCGAGTTCCACGGATGAGGAGTCCTGCGCGGACGCTGTTTGTGGTTCCTGGCCACCGAACATCGAGGTTTGGGTGGCGTCCGGATCGGCTGTGGTGAACTGCCAGGTGGTCGTGGGCAGGCTCTGGCCTTGGTTGGTCTCGATGTTGTCGACGCTGGCCACAATGGTTGCCTTGGCCGGCAGGACAGTGGCCGGGGTGAAGGTCAGGGTCCGGCCGTCGCCGGACAGGGTGGTGGTTCCGGCCACCGTCGAGCCGCCGGCGGTGAGGGTGAAGGTCGCCCCGGTGGTGATGGGGGCGGAGAAACTGAGGGAGGGTTTGACAGTGTCCGGGACCATGGTTGCACCCGGGGCAGGGGTGCGGGAGGTGATCGTCAGTGGTGGCAGGGCCGGGGAGAAGACCAGGTCCACGAGGTAGCTGGCGGTGGAGGCCGAGCCGGGGTACCCGCCGGTGTAGGTGAACGCGCCCGAATCCTCGGCGGTGCGCAGGGGTCCGGAGGAGAACCCGTTGCCGAAACCGGCCTGGGTGTAGGAGTACCGCCCGGTGGGGGCGGTGTAGGCGACGATGTATTCGGTGTTGGCCTGGATGGTCACGGGCGTGCCCAGGGTGGCCGTTTGCCAGCCGGAGCTGCTTTCGTTGGTGAAGGTGACGGTGGCCAGTTCCTGGCCGGAGGTGCTGTACAGGTATCCGGTGTGGGTTCCGGTGTTGCCGGGGGCTTTGTAGAAGCGGATGCCGGTGACGTCCCCGGCGGTGTCGGTGGCGAAGCGGGTACCGAGGGTCAGCGGCACTCCGTCGTTGACTTCGCCGGTTCCGGGCAGGACGGTGTCCTGGTAGAGGGTGCACGGGCACACCCCGGGTGTCCGCGGTGCCGGGACGGTGGTGAAGGACCAGGTTCCTCCGGTCAGCGGCCGGCCGGAGGCGGACGTCGCGTTCACGGTGGCCGTGTAGGAGGTGCTGGCGGTCAGGGGCGCTCCGGGGGTGAAAGTGACCTGCCGGGTGTCGGGGTCGTAGGCGTTGGTCCCGGGAACGGCGGTCCCGGAGCTGGTTTTCAGGGCCAGCGCGGCGCCGTTACTTCCGGTGGCTTCGGACAGCACGGCGGTCACGGGGGCTTCCAGGGCGATGCTGGAGGAACCCGGCAGCGGGGTTTGCCCCGTGAGGGTGAAGGCCGGTGGTGGGACGTTGACGAGGACATCGACCAGGTAGCTGGCGGTTGAGCGTGAGCTGGGGAAGCCTGCGCTGTAGGTGTAGGCTCCGGCGTCTGCCTCGGTCCGCAGCGGCCCAACGTTCAGGCGCGGGCCGAAGCCAGCCGGTGTAGCCGAGTAGGTTCCGGTGGGGGAGGTGTAGGAGACGATGTAGTCGGTGTTGGCCGTTATGGGCACGGGTTGGCTGAACAGGGCCGTTTGCCAGCCGGAGCTGCTTTCGTTGGCGAAGGCAACGGTGGCCAGTTGCTGGCCCGTGGCGGTGTACAGGACGCCGTTGTGGGTGCCGGTGTTGGTGGCGGACTTGTAGAACCTGAGGCCGGTCACCTCACCGGCCGCGACGCTGGAGAACCGGACGCCCAGGGTCAGGGTGGTGCCGTCCTGGATCTCTGCGATGCCAGGTGTGGTGGAGTCATTGAACAGGCTGCAGGGACAGTCCCCGGGAACGGGGAGGCTCGCCCCGGTGGTGAAGGACCAGGTGCCCCCGGCGGTGACGGGGCCGCCTTGGGCGTTGGTGCCGGCCACTGCAGCAGCGTAGGTGGTGCTGAAGGCCAGTGCGGAGGATGGGGTGAACGTTGCCCGACGGGTGGCTGGGTCATAGGCAGTAGTTCCGGCAACGGGACCGGCGGGGGACTGCAGGGTCAGTTGGACGCTGGCGGCGGTGACTGGTTTGGAGAAGACCGCGCTGACCGTGGTGGTGGCGGGGACACTGGAGGAGGACGGGAACGGTGCGTGTCCCGAGACCGTCAGGGGTGAAGTGTCCACGGTGGTGAACAGGGCATCGGCGAAGTAGTTCCCGCCGTTGTAGCTGCTGGTGGGGTAGCCGGGAGAGGTGCCGTAAACACCGGCCGGTTCGGCGCCGAAGCCGCCAGCGACCCTTAGCGGGGCGTCCTCGGATCCGGAGCTGGCCCACTGGTAGTTCTGCACGGAGTAGCGGCCGCTGGGCGCCCAGTACGAGACCGTGTATTTCTGTCCTGCCGTGACGGGGACCGCCTGGCTGAACAACGTGCTTTGCCACCCGGAGGCTGTTTCGTTGGTGAACGTGGCCGTGGCCAGGCGTTCCCCGGCGGAGTTCCACAAGGACCCGGTGTGGGTGCCGGTGTTGGCGGCACTCTTGTAGAACCGGACACCGGTGATGAACCCATCCACCGAGGGTGTGAAGCGCAGGCCCATTTCGTAGGCGCCACCGTCGCCGGAGTCCTGCACGGCCGGGACGGTTTGGCCGAAGACGCTGTAGGGGCCCTCCAGGGCCACGGAGGCGGTCGCGGCGGGGCCGATATTGGCGCTGTCGTCGACGGCGCGGACCTTGATAGTGGCTGTGGCGAGGCCTTTCTGGATGTAGGTGTAGGTCCAGTTTTGTTTGCCTTGGGCGGGGTGCCAGCTGGTTCCGCCGTCGGTGGAGACTTCCACACCGGCCACGACGCCTCCGGTGTCGGTGGCTGTTCCGGTGACCGTGACGCTGGCACCGTGACCGATGGTGGCCCCGTTGGCCGGTGTGGTGACGGTGGTCGATGGCCCCGTGCTGTCGTTGCTGGCTGTTGCCGTAACGAGCCCGGCGGCGAGGGTTGCCGGTTGGGCGCCCATGTCGGCCAGCAGGTTGACCTGGGCTTGCCGCATCCGCGGGTCCGCAGGGGCGCCCTCGCCGTCATGGACCTGGTCCAGGCCCCAGCTCCACTGCACGCTGCCGGCGGAGAACACCAGGGCCCCGCTTGCAGCCCGGTAGAGGGTCACGTGGTGTTTGGTGGTGCCGGAGGCGACGGTGGTCCCGAAGTCCTGCAGGTATTGCGGGACATCCCCGACCGTGGTGGAGAGCCGCACGAGGCCCGCGGGCCGGAACCCGTTATCGAGATCCTCGTCCGATTCGTACCCTACGGTGTGGGGTGCCAGCTCGGCAGAGGAACCGGCCGGCAGCGACGCCAGTGGGGTGTTGCGCCAGAGCCGCGTTTTGCCTTCGTCGGAGGAAACGGTGACCGGCAGGTCGGAGTAGTTGGACATGTAGATGGTGCCGGTCAGGGCGTTCTCGGGCAGGCCACCGCCGTTGGCCTGGGAGGCGAACCGCGGGTCGCGCCAGGTGCCGGTCCATTCCGGGCTGGGATCGATCTTTTCGTTGGCCCAGGTTTCCTTGTAGGAGGTCAAAGTCCTGCCGGCTGAACTGTCCACGGGTGAGGGTTCGAAGCGAGTGCGCCAGTAGCCTTCGTTGCCGGAGAGGAACTGCAGGTTCACGCCCGCGTCCCGGGCCGCGGCGATGTTGGCCCGTTGCGGGCCGGACCAGTATTCATCGTGGCCCACGGAGAGGAACACGTTGTGGTTGAGCAGCTGGGCGCCGTTCCGGTGGGTGTCGAGGCCGCTGATGTAGCTGACGTCGTAGCCGTTTTGCTCCAGGAAGCGCACCATGGGGTATTCGTTGGCGAAGTAGAAGTCACGGCCGCCGGGTCCGCCGCGTGTCGCTACCGGACGGTTGTAGCTGACCTTGTACGCCCGGCCGTTCGGACCCTGGTAGAAGTCCGAGCCACCATAGGAGTTATAAGCCTGCCAGGACGGGTCGGACGTTTGGAAGACGACATCGGAGGTGCTGCCATCGTTGCGGACGATGAACGTGATGTGGCTTTGCCCGCCGGTGTCGGGCCGGGTCAGCAAGGCGACGTAGATCCCGGACACCGCGGTGGCCGGGACCTGCCACGTCGCCGACACCGCCCAAGTGCCGCAGTCGTAGAGGCCGGTGGTGAGGTCGTTGAGGCATTGCGGTTGGTTCTGGCGCATGGTCGAGGGTGTGACATCGGCGATTTTGCGAGCCCCGTCGCCGCCGTACCAACCGGTGCGGTAGACCGCGATGGTGTAGGTGGGGGCATCGGTATCGATTTTGAACCGGATGGGATCACCGGCGTTGACGCTGATCTCGGTGGAGAAGCCCTGGATGCTGTCATCTCCGGGTCCGGTGATGTCCCACTCCGAGGCCGGGCTGCCGGGCTTGGAGTTTTCGCAGACCACCGGATTCACCACGGGCTCGCACGGCCCGGCCGCCGTGGCCGCGGGGACGCCCAGCGGCAGCACCGTGGCGACCATGGCCAGGACCAGGGGCGCGACCAGGCGCGTGAAAGTGGGGCGGGGGCGGTTGGCTGAACGACCGGGCATCGGAACTCCTGCGAGGGGGGCACGCCTGTTGCGGTATGGGTCCATGCCTGCCGCACAGTCCCTGCTTGCCGCTCCCCAGCCAGAGTCAAACCATGTTCTTCGATTCACTGCCGGGCAGTTGTGAACGTTCCGACGACACCAGACCTGGCACACCACGTCCGGAAAAACTCGACCGGACTGCGGCGAGCCACCGGAACCATCCCAGTCACCCTTGGCAGGAGTGTAAAGGTCCCCGACAGGCGGCCGCAAGGCCATCACCCCAAAGGGCGCCTGCCTCGGGGCCTGAGGTACTGATCCGGCGGCGTCCCAGGGTGCCCGGCCGACGGGGCCACGGTCGGGTGGGAGGCGGTCAGGCTTGGACGAGCAGGCCGGTCAGGAACATGGTGGCGAGTCCGAGGATGATGCCGGCGCTGCCGAGGGGGGTGAGGATTTTCCCTGCATGGTCTTTCATGAGGGGGAGGATTTTGAGGGCTACCTGGGCGACGGCGCCGGCGCCGAGCCCGAGGAGGAAAGCCGCGAGCGTGGGTTGGTAGACGCTGGCTCCGATGAGGGCCCCGGCGATGGCCGGGGCACCTGCGATCAGGCCCAGCACGGCGAGCCGTCCCAGTCGGGCGGGTTCTTTCGCGAGCGGGGTGACGATGGCCAGGCCTTCGGTGGTGTTGTGGATGGCGAAGCCCACGATCAAGGTGGCCCCGAGTGCCAAGGAACCTACGGCGTAGGCCGAGCCGATGGCCAGCCCTTCGCCCAGGTTGTGCAGGCCGATGCCGATGGCAATCAGCAGCGCGAGTTTGCGTGGCGGCAAGACCGCCGGTGTTCCGGCCGGTGCCGGTTCCTGGTGTCCTCGCATCCAGGCGTCGGTTGCTTCAAGGACCAGGTAGGCGGCGAAGGCGCCGAGGAATACCACCAGCGGCCCGCCGAACGCGCCGTTGCCGGCGACGAGTTCCATCCCTTCGAGGGTGGCGTCGACGGTCAGGAAGGCAAGGAGGCCGACCGTGACACCGAGCAGGAGCCGGATCCAGGAGGCGGAGGAGCGGCGGATGAAGGGCATCCACAGCATGCCCAGCGCTACCGGGATCACGCCGACGTAGATGCCCAGCAGGGTCATGAGTCCGAAGAACGATGTGCCGCGTTCCGGGCTCGGGGCCGCAGCGTCGACGGTGGCGGGGATTTTGCCGCCGATGGAGGTCAGGAGGGCGATCTCGTATGGGTCCCCGTCCACCCAGTGGTAGTTGACTGTCAGGGTTGTGGCCTCCAGCGGGGCCATGGTGTCGCGGGATTGGGTGAAGGAAGCGTAATAGTCCGAGACGTTCACCTGGGCGATGGCGACCGGGTCGGGGCCTTCGTTGCGGGCGGTGATCTGGATCTGCCCGGGAAGGAAGCGGACGTCTTCGATCGTGACTTCTTCCTTGGGAGGGGCGCCCTCGCCGAGTTTGGCCAACCCAGGGCCGTTGAGCAGGGCGAACACTGCCATCAGCACGGCGATCAGGACCACCGGTCCCAGGCCTAGCAACCAGCGGGGCATGGACGGACGGCCGTCTGGGGCCGCGGCGGGTGTGGGCGTGTTGGTTTTTTCGTCGATGCTCATGCCGGGCTCACCTCGAAGAAGCCCATCCAGCCGAGCTCGGCGAACTCGGTTTTGTGGGCGTGGAACATGTACTTGCCCGGGTAGGGGAAGCGGATCTCCACGATGCCGCGTTGGCCTTGGACCTGGGAGATGGTGTCCGTGAACTCGCTCGGGGTGAGCATGGTCCCGGTGGGGTAGTAGTGGAAGAAGTTCCCGTGCACGTGGAACGAATTGATCGGATCGTATTCGAGGACGTTGATCAGGTGGATCCGGATCAGGGCGTTTTGCTTGACCTGGACGGGAAAGTCCATGAAATGGAAGGGCAGGCCGTTGACGGAGTAGAACTCGTTGTCGTCCCCGCCGTCGGTGTTGTAGCCGTTCATCACCATCACCATTTCGTCATCCGCGGCGGGCCTGCCGACCTTCGGCTCAATGATGAATCCGCCGTAGAGTCCCTTGGCGATGTGCGGTGCCAGCGGTGACTGGTGGCAGTGGTAGAGGTGGGTGCCAAACGGTGTGGCATCGAATTCGTAGGTGAAACTTTGGCCGGGGGAGATCGACCCGGCACCGATGCCGGGTGTACCGTCCATCTCGGCGCGGTGGACACCGTGGAAATGCATGGTGTGCGGGTGCGCGCCGGCGTTCGTGAAATGGATCCGCAGCAGATCCCCTTCACGCGCCCATAGCGTCGGTCCCGGGATCCTGCCGTTGTAACTCCAGCCCGGGAACGTCACTCCCGGGGCGATCTCAAAATCCTTATCCACCGCAATGATGTCCCACTCGCGCAACGTCCGGCCGTCCGGCAGCGTACTGGTCTTTCCCCGGTCGAAATCCCGCAGGATCGCTGTGGGGTCGATGCCGGCCCTGTCAGGCATGACCGAGCCTCCGGCGAACCCGGCGTGGCCGGCATGGCTCATGCCGGTGGCGTCCGCCGTCCCCGCCTTGGCTGTGACCTGCTCGCCGGTGGATGCGGGAGCGGCCGCTCCTTGGTTCGGGGTGCCGTGGCCGGCGTGCTGCCCGCCATCACTGGCGCGGGCCCCCACGGGCGTCAACGCCGAGAACGCCGGGACGGCGGCGAGGGCCGCGGCGCCGGAGAGCATAGATCGCCGGGTGAGCAGCTTCTCGATGCTGAATTTCGGCACTGCAAACTCCTTGGGTTTCCCCTTTGAAACAAGATTGTTCGATAAGGCTAACATTTGCGGGCCCGGCAAAGTAGTATGAAGCAATGCTTGTTTCTGACCTCTCCGCATCGGCCCAGGACTATCTGAAGCTGATCTGGTCCGCCACGGAGTGGACCGCGACGCCGATCAGTGTTGGCGCCATGGCTGAGCGCCTTGGCGTGCGTCCCCCCACGGTGTCCGATGGGATCAAGA
This sequence comes from Paenarthrobacter sp. YJN-5, assembly GCF_015040095.1. Classification (NCBI taxonomy): domain Bacteria; kingdom Bacillati; phylum Actinomycetota; class Actinomycetes; order Micrococcales; family Micrococcaceae; genus Paenarthrobacter; species Paenarthrobacter sp. YJN-5. Next base: position 4,702 of record NZ_CP053548.1, on the reverse strand, counting down.
AGCTGGCGGCGCAGGGATTGGTGACCCACGCACCCTACGGCAGCATTGAGCTGACGGATGAAGGTCGAAAGCATGCCGTCACGATGGTGCGCAGGCATCGCCTCCTGGAGACATTCCTCGTCCAGGTTCTGGACTACGGCTGGGACGAAGTCCACGAGGAGGCCGAAGTCCTCGAGCACGCCGTCTCTGACAAACTGATCGAACGCATCCACCAGCATCTGGGACGTCCCACGCGCGATCCGCACGGGGACCCCATTCCTTCCATCGGCGGGCCGCAGTGGCAGCCCATTGCTACCCAGCTTTCGGCCGCGGAAGCCGGTGTTACCGTAACGGTCACCCGTATTTCCGACGCAGACCCGGAGATGCTGCGGTACTTCACCGAACTTGGCTTGTCACCGGACACTGAGTTGTCCGTCCAGGAGCATCGCCGCTACGCAGATCTCACGACGATCCGTCTCAGCGGCCAGGAACGAAGCATTGATCTGGGGTCTTCCGCCTCCGACGCGATCTGGGTAGTGGCCGTTTAGCCGGACCACTTTTGACCCTCACCCATGCCGCGGACCCAGCATCTTGGCTTGCAGAATCAGTGGTGGTCTCCGTGTTGGAAGACTGCCGCAGCAATGGTGCTGCGTGGACAGCATGCGAACCAACACGGGCCGGAGACCCGTGCCACCGTTTTGGTCCGGCCGGTGTCGGCCGTTTGTTGGTGCGGCGTTCTTGGCACTCCCGGTGAAGCTGCCCGACGCGCACACGGGGCTGAAGAGCTGGGGCAGTGGCCCCGCGGGAAGCTCCGTGCGCGACCACTGCCTCCTTGGTGCTCAGCTAAAGAGCTGCTCCCCGACGAAGCCGCCGGGTTCGCATCCTGGGGAAATGGCGAACACGGCCGAGCCGACCGGGGTTGTCCACTCGTTCAGCAGGCGAAGCTTCGGTCAAATAGCGGTTGACCGAAGCTTCGGTCAATTATGCCTATGTGAACCTTGAGACTCGCTGGGAAGGCGGCAGCGGGTCCGATGTCCCGTCGGCAGCGGGCCGAGAGGGCGTTGTAGGTCCGGCTGACTGATCACCGCAAGCGCTCATTGGAGTGTCGATCCAGCTAGAACGGCATCCGGTGCACGGAACTTGGCCCCGTGCCATTGAGGATGGTCTAACTGTCCCGCAGGCTGTGCTATTTGCTGCTGGGTGCCGGGCTCGGCGTGAGACCGCAGGCCTTGACTAAGGCTGTGACCGAGGCAACGGGGACCTGGTCGCCGGCCTGAGCTATCTCCTCTAGCGGGGTGATGAACTGGGCCGGGACACCGGCCGTCTGGGCAGTGGAGAGCAGGCCCGAGAGGACTTGTTTGTCTTGTGCGCTGAGCTGCCCGTCCTGCAGCGGCGAGCAGATCTGACCCCGAACGGCGTCGGCGGCGGCCGTCGCTGCCTGCGACGCGGCGTCACTGGCGACGCTCTTGGCGGCGTCCTGCACCTGCCCGCAACCAGCCACGGCGAGGAGGACAGGGATCCCGATGAGCATGGCTAGGCGACGGTTCATCTCCCCATCCTAATGCGGACACTCCTTGCGTACCGCCCGACGAGGATCGACCATGCTGCGCGGAACGCGTATTGGAAACTCCGGTTCTTCAATGAGGCAAACCTGCCCTCGCTTCCAGCTCACCTGAGCTGAATGGTTTGACGAGTTCATGGTGGTCGGCCTGCGAATGCCTCAGCACAGTGGGGCCCGGACGGAATCCCCAGTCGCGGGTGGGCCCGGCTATTTCCGAAGCATCCTACTGACGGTCCGGCCCCGGATCACCCTTCCAGCACCGTGGAGCACAAGCCCCGCACCGATGACCGGCAGCGCAGCGAACGCCACTCCCTGGTTCTGAGAGGCATTCCCAACAATCGAGAGAACGATTCCGGCAGCGATTAAGGCCATTGAACCGAAGACAAGGACCTTGTAAGGCGTGGTTGCAGTAGCCCAAAACTCGTTCAGCACCTCACCAGCATATCGGCGCGCTGGCCTCTCCTGTGCCTGCCCGAGGCCGCGATGTGCACAGTCTTAACCATGGTTCGTCACCGTCGTCCCCGGCGGGTCATCTGACCAGCTATCACCGTTCAATGCGCGATTCTCTCATCCAGTTACGACTCGTTCGCAACGCCGATAACCGTGATTTCGTCTACCATCAGGTCTCTGTCGAGCCAAACACCGAGCGGCTTCTTTGGCTGTCTCCTGAGTGAGGAGGCCGCCAAAGAGCATGGCGGCCTCCTCACTCAGGATAGGGATCATTACCTCTTGGGTTGCTTCGATCTAACTATCGCAACAACCGTGGCGACAATCGCAAATAAATGGCACCGCCAAAGGACAAAACTATGACATTCATAGGTCAAGTCCCGTGGAGTGGTGTAACCGTTTCGTGATCCTTCAAGGATGTGGGGGCTAGTTTTCGTTGTGATTGCAGATGCTCGCGACGAGCTCACTCACGGTGTCGGAGTACAGCCCAGGAGTGGGGGCGCTCATGCTGCGGCCCCGAGCTCGGGGAGCTCATGGTGCTGGCCGATAGTGTCGGTACCCACGAGCGTGAGGCGGCACCTCGCGAGAACGTCAAGACCGAGGTAACGACGACCCTCGGCCCATTCGTCAGACTGCTCCGCAAGAACGGCCCCGACGAGGCGGGTGATCGCGGCCCGGTTCGGGAAGATCCCCACCACATCGGTCCTGCGGCGGATCTCACGGTTCAGGCGCTCGTTCGGGTTATTCGACCAGATCTGCTGCCACACATCTTTCGGGAACGTGGTGAACGCGAGAATGTCAGCCCGGGCAGCATCGAGGTGGTCGTGCACTTCGGGGAGTTTGTCCTCGACGTAGTCCAGGAGCCGGTCGAATTGGGCCTCAACACTTTTCTGGTCGGGTTGGTCGTACACGGAATGCAGCATCGCTTTCACCGCCGGCCACATGCTCTTCGGGGTCACTGACATCAGGTTCGCAGCGTAGTGCGTGCGACACCGTTGCCACGACGTCCCAGGGAAGTTCGCGCGCATCGCTTCAACGAGGCCAGCGTGCGCGTCAGAGGTGATGAGTTTCACCCCGGTGAGGCCGCGCGCGACAAGGTCTGCGAAGAACCCGTTCCACGCCATCGTGGTCTCCGCGGTCGCCACTTGCATGCCCAGGACTTCCCGATGCCCGTCAGCGTTCACCCCGGTCGCGACGAGCACCATGGTGTTGATCACCCGCCCGCCCTCACGCACTTTCATCGTGAGTGCGTCGCACGCGACGAACGTGAACGGGCCGGCCTCACCTAACGGCCTCGTGCGAAACTCACGCACATGCTCGTCCATATCGGCGGCCATTCGGGAGACCTGCGACTTCGACAGGGAATGGATGCCAAGGGTCTTCACGAGTTTGTCCATCCGCCTCGTTGAGACGCCAGCGAGGTAGGCGTCAGCGACGACGGTGATCATCGCCGCTTCTGAGCGTTTGCGACGTTCGAGGAGCCACTCGGGGAAGTACGTGCCGGAGCGGAGCTTCGGGATCGCGACGTCTATGGTTCCGACACGCGTATCGAGTTCACGGGTGCGGTATCCGTTGCGGGAATTCACTCGGTCAGCAGAGGGCTTCCCGTACTCGGCGCCGCAGATCGCATCTGCTTCGGCTGAGAGGAGGGTGTTGATCATGGTTTGCAGCAGGGTGCGCATCAGATCCGGTGATGCGTCGCCCAGCGCGTTGGTGAGGACGGTGGCAGGGTCGACAATAGAGGGAGTGGTCATCGGTGTGACGCCTTTCGAGTGGGATGTGAGAGTTTCCTCGAAGGAAGATCCCGGTGGCCACGCTGACGTTTACTGGCCGGGATCGTTACACCACTCTACGGGGCACTACTCATTCATAGGCCAAGCGGGCCCAGGTCGCACCTGACTCTCGGGCGGATTTCATGACGTACCAGCGTCTGGCCGTGAGCAGTTCGACGGCCTTGGCGTTCGCCCGCAGCGCAGTTTCTGGCCGCGACTTCCCGTATCTCGGCCAGAAACTGGGCTGCGGGCGTCCGGGCCTTGTCACTGCCGGTCGCGAAGACATCACGCCAGGTCTCGCCGTTGTTGAAGTTCTAGGGGCACCGGCCGCGCCACGGGGAACCCACCTACTGGTGGGGTCCATCCTCCGAGGTGGTTTCCGCCGTGTCGTGTGCATCTTTGATGAGAGCTGTCATGGCGCGGACAGACTCCGGATCGTCTTGCCAGTGGCTCCCGTCGCGGCTGCAGGCATGAAGGGATTTCAGCCCGGATTCTTCGGCAACGCGGAGGAACTCGGTCCGTGCCGCGGCGAGGTCTGCCAGTTGTGCTGGCGTCAGTGGCTCACGCGCAGCGGCTTGAACCCTGTGAAGTGCGGCGGGGCTCGATGAATCCGGTGTCCTGCGCCTGGTGAAAAGGCTTCTCAGTCCCACGGTCGTTGTCTTCCTTCTAAGAGGTTGTCCCGTTGGCAACATGGGGGGCGTCTCCGGCGGGACATCTCCACCGTACCAACCTGTCCCGGCACCACGAGATAACGCCAATTCCCTGGCTTTTAAGGACCCAGAACGGGCGTCCTCTCCGCTTCGCTGCGTGGCCGGCTGTTGGGTGCTGCCGGTTAGTCGCAGGGCTCCTGCCCGTCATCACCTGTCGTGTCTACGACGATGCTCCTATAGCCGTCAAATCAGGCAGAGAGTGCTCCGAGGAGCGCCGCTGCTGGTCCGGCGGG
>NZ_CP053547.1:0-73237 GCF_015040095.1 Paenarthrobacter sp. YJN-5 | reverse complement strand
TTCCTCGAAGGAAGATCCCGGTGGCCACGCTGACGTTTACTGGCCGGGATCGTTACACCACTCTACGGGGCACTACTTCCAACTGCCGACGGTCAGCGTTCTCGAACGGCCTCGAGGCGACCGCAGCCCTCAGCCGCAAGGCTTTCAGCGAGTTCGATGCAATGCAGATGGACGGCATCGATTTTGAACGTCATGACGATGGCATTTTGCAGCTGTTCCTTCAGGAGCAAGGTCTGGCGGCCCACGCTGAGGATGCCAAAGCCATGGAACTGCTGGGAATGGCGCCAGCGCAGATTCTGTCAGCGAGTGAAGTTCGGTCGCTGGAGCCGGCAATTGGAAAGCAAGTGATCGGGGGGATCCTCAACCCTTACGATCAGTTCATCGATCCTGCTTCCTTTGTGGAGGCTCTGGCCGCCAGATGCCTGGAACTGGGGGTCCGGATCTCAACCCATGAGGCCGTAGGTGAGATTCTGCCTGGCCGTCAGGGCATCGTCAGCATTGTCACGAAACGCTCCGAGGTCCACAGAGCTGCAGCCGTAGTAGTTGCCGCCGGCGCACAATCGGGAGAACTGCTACGCAAGCTTGGAACAAAGCTTCCCTTACAGGCCGGTAAGGGATACGGCTTCGATATCACTCGCCCACCCATCAACTTCAAGCGGGCCATTTACCTGTCCGATCATAAAGTGGCTGTCACTCCGTTGAACAGCAGTCTGCGGTTGGCCGGCACCATGGAATTCGGTTCCACGGACTTGCGCGTCGACGATCGCAGGGCAGCAGGAATCCTCCGCGCCGCACCTCACTACTTCAATTCCTGGAGCCTACAAAAGACGCCCGTTGCTTGGGCGGGCCTGCGCCCCATGACTCCTGACGGGCTGCCGATGATCGGGCACGTCCCTGGCCATAAGAATGTTTTTGTTGCTGCGGGTCACGCCATGCTCGGGATCACACTGGGGCCGATAACTGGTTCATTGCTTAGCTCGCTAATCCTAGCCGGAGAAGAACCGTCCGAGCTTACCCCATTCGACCCCGCACGATTCTGAATAAACGGCACTAGAGCTGCCATGACCTTATTCTGCAGAGCGGCAGCTGCCAAACGAAACCACGACGGGCCGGGTTGGCGCCGGTAAGAGAACCACCTATGCACTAAGGAATAAATTGACTAACACGACGACGCACCCGTTGCTCCTTCTCAGAGCAGCGGACATTGCCGGGCTGCTGAGCACGGAAGATGCTGTAGATTCCCAGCGCGCAGCTTTCGAAGCTCTATCATCTGGTTCCGGACGGCTGGCTGCCAGACTTCTCATCAACGGGCCGTCATCAAGCACGGCTTTCTGCTATGCAGCTCGTCTTTCTGATGAGACCGGCCCTGTATGTAAGTTCGGCAGCGTCAACCCCGGTAACAGGGAGCTGGGACTCCCGAACGTCAGCGCGCTCGTCCTAGCGCTTGACCCCGACACGGGCAGGCCAGTCGCCATCGTAGACGGCGAAGCAGTCACAACTCTGCGCACGGCAGCGGCATCTGCGGTTGCAGCGCGGGCGCTGTCGGTACCAGGAAGCAAGACTCTCACCATTCTGGGCTGTGGAGTACAGGGCCGCGCCCACGCGCGGGTTTTGTCGACGACCCTCGGAATAACCGAAGTTCGGCTCTGGTCACCATTCGCTGAAGAATGCCGAGACGTCGCAGCGCAACTAGGCGAAGAACTGCCCATGGAAGTCAGAGCTTTCACGAGCGCACAAGAAGCGGTGGAACATGCAGACATCGTAGTTACAGCCACGACGAGCGAGGCTCCCATTCTCCCTACCGCGGCAGTAAGTCCGGGAACTACCGTCATCAGTGTTGGTTCTTTCGCTCCGCAACGAAAGGAGGTTGACAGCGATTTCCTGAGTTCTTGCAGCGCCGTCTTCGTAGATCATCTGCCCACTGCGATTGAGCAGGCCGGACCAATCATTGAAGGCTTGGCTCAGGGGGTGATCGGCATGTCTGACGTTGCAGAACTTGGGGATGTTCTCACCGGGCGCCACCCGGGCCGCGTCTCCGACGACTCCATCCTCTTCTACAACAGTGTGGGAATCGGTCTTCAAGACGCAGCGGTTACTTGGCAAATCATTGAGAAAGCAAGACATCTGGGTTTGGGAACGCCATTGCCAATGTGAACACCGGAAGGGCTAGGACATTCGGAAGACCTACAGGGACTTGTTGGCAGGTCACACACAGCCCGGCAAGTTCCCTCGAGCGGTTCGATGTCGAACGGCGAGTACGGCTGCCCATTCTGTCTCGACATCATTAGCTCTCTAACAAGACAGGATGAAAATGACAGCTAACCCACCGGCACCAGCGGCAGCGGTGCGGTTCGGCAGAACCCACGCCGGGGTGTATGCCGCGACACAGTCTCCTGCTGAACAGACAGCGGCTTACGACATGAAGAGACAAAACTGGACACACCTCTCCCCGGGAGACCAGGTTGCTGTGACCCGCCCAACCGGTGAGCACTACACAGCAGACGTTGAAATAAAAACGGCAAACTCACAGATCATCTGGATTAGGAGACATGGAATGGGAACCCGGCACCTATTGGAAAACCATGACGGCACAAGCATCGATCGGCTGGAACCCCCCGAGCCAAACCCCCGTGAAGTTGTGGCAGCGCTGCCGAACTACGTAGCCGGACGCCGGGCAGTCAACCCAGAAACTGCTGCACTGGCTTCCAACGAAAGCCACGAGAAGCCGTTGCCCTCCGTTCAGCGCGTGATCAGAGAAGCCCTCAAGTCAATTAACCGGTACCCCGAAATGGGCGCAACTGCCCTGCGGGAACACCTCGCGACGGTTCTAGGGGTTCCTCAGGATGCAGTTGCGGTTGGTCCTGGCAGTGTAGGAGTCCTTCAACAGCTCCTCTCTGCCACGTGTGAAGCCGGCGATGAGGTGATATTTGCCTGGAGATCGTTCGAGGCCTACCCCATACTCGTCCAGCTTGCCGGCGCCAGTCCCGTGCCCATTCCCCTAGGCATCGACGAGCAGCATGACTTGGATGCAATGTTGGCCGCCATCACGGAGAAAACTCGGGTCATTATCATTTGCACTCCCAACAACCCCACAGGGACAGTCGTTGAGCAAGACCGACTTGAGAGATTCTTGGCGGCAGTACCACCGCACGTTTTTATACTCATTGATGAGGCGTACGTTGAATACGTTGATCCAGACAAGTCCATCGACACGATCAAGCTGTTTCAGCGTCATGTCAATGTTTGTTTGCTTCGAACTTTTTCCAAGGCGTACGGCCTGGCCGGGCTAAGGATTGGATACGGTCTGGCACATCCAATCCTGGCGGCGGCGCTCCGTAGCGTTGCCCTGCCTTTCGGTGTCAGCGATTTAGCACAACGTGCAGCCATAGCATCCTTGGAAGCCACAGGCGAGATCCAAGCGCGAGCCCAAGTGGTAACGGCGGAGCGTTCCAGGCTATTGCAACGCCTCCGCGATGGGGGATGGGTTTTGCCCGACACGCAAGCCAACTTCATCTGGTTGCGCACCGATGAAACGCTTCGTACACACATTTTGAAGGCATTCGATGCGGCCGAAATCCTTGTTCGCTCCTTTTCAGGTGATGGGATTCGAATCTCCTTGGCTGACGCCAGGACCAATGATCGTGTTCTTGAGGTTCTCGGCGCCCGGGACGACTTCGAGTGACGCGTGTGGGTCGAGAGGAACGTAAAGGGCTTTCGCCATCACCTTTCGTTCAACGTTTGCGACGGCTCCCCGAATTTCCCCGCGGGCAGCGGTTGATTGCGTTGGTGCGTCAGGTGTAAAGCTGCCTCGTCAGCCCGAACGGAACCTCGGGGTGTGCGCGCACTATATATTGGCCTACGCCTGTGCGAGTGATCATTATGCCCGTGTGGTGTTCATGCGCAGCCTTCGAAACGACGTCGACAGCCTTAGCCAGGGCATGGTCTAGTTCTGCGGCTCTTTCCACCTGCACCTCAATCATCCACGGATAAGGGCCGCGATCAGCAACTGAAGCATGGCTAGTAGGCATGGTGTGTCTTTCTTGTTTTTGCGTCAATTGGGCAATTCGACCGGCTTGATCGGGTAGATCTTGGCGTGTACGGGCGTACGATTCCGCTGCGGCGAGGTGGTATCGCTAAAGGGCAAATGGAGTGGTACCAACGCCCGAGGTCCGGCCGCTCCGAGGAAAGCACCTGACCCTCAGGGCCGCCGGTGAAGAGCTTTTTCCTAGGTGGTCAAGGCATGTTCCTTCGCCCACGGTGGCTGTACGTCCTGGTCCAACTCGATCACGGTTGGCTTCGCGTCGGTCAGTGTTCACTCCGGAAGAGAGTCGCGCTCCCCGCCCCGCATCGCCGAATGTGCTTCGAAGTACGCTTTTCACTTCCAATGGACGGGATTGGGTCATAAAAGATGAGGTCTAAGCTCTGCCGATCAGATGCTGCGTCCTGGAAGACCTCGCCGGGATGCGGAATGCCACAGGGGTACATCATCCCTAGAATGACTACGCTCCTTTCCCGCGGAGAGGCTCGGTCGCTTTAGGAGAGAGACTATGGGAGCCTATATCTACACCAGCGCACTGCCCTCTTCGTTTAGTCATAGAATTCATTTTGTCCTTTTGATTTTCCTCGCGAAGCTCCGGCTCGCCCTTAGTCTCTCAGGTCTTGATGATCCGCCTTATTTTGGCGGTGCTCCAGAGAGTTCTTCAGTGGGCTCTAGTGCGACGTCGTGCGTTGCCAGCGACCTTTCTTTTAGCCGTCCCACTCACTGCAGTTAGAGTCGTCTATTTGAAAGTAGGGTTGGGCCGCCCGTTCAAGGTTGTCTTAGTAAGGCACCTTTGATGTTGGGGGTTGTTGGGAAAGCATGGCCGAGTAGAGTTCGTTGGGGACGTCTTGAGGGTCAGCCCAGACCTCAAATCCTTCTGCTAATTCGAAGAGTGCCCGATTGCCGTTGTGATCGGCGGCCAACCAGAGGATGGTGTTGTCCGGCATCACGGAATCGACGATTCCGGAACGGACCAAGTTTCCGTCTTTGTGGATCTCGACATTCGCGCCGACGAGGTAGCTCCAGTCATCGCATCGGTAGGACTTCAAGGTTGTTCTTTCGTCGTTCAGAGAAGCACGTATGGTGAGCTAGAAGTGACTACGACTAGTCGGTTTCGGGACCTTCGCAGAAGTGGCAGCCAACATCACAGCCGTCGAAGACAGGGGGGAGCTCATCTGGTGTCTGTCCTGTCCTAGGGAGAGGGACGGTCGACCTGCCAGGGACGGTGTCAAACTCAAGTACGCGTCGCGGCATGCGAAAGCCGCTTTGAGAAGCTGGGCGGCTAGTGACTGTCAATTGAGGCTCCTACTATAGGGAGGGCATGTCTTGGTGGACGTGGGCCGGACTCACTCGCGATCAAGATCCAAGTGACAGACCTGCCCTCGGCTGCGGGCATAATATTTCCTTCGGCGACAAAGCGACCGGATCCGTCCGAACCGGCGAGATAAGTTGCCCACCATCCAGTTAGAGGGCAATGTTCACCGGTTTTGGCTTTTCGGTCCTTGGGCGTTTTGCCGACCACCTGCTTGCGGGGGATACGTTTCTTCATTACTGATGACTTGGTCTTCTATACACCGAATACGGGGGTTTTTATTGGTGGTTCATGCGGCGCCTACAGAAATAGCTCCTGCACTGGAATCAATTCGGTTCCCAGGTCGCGATCGGCTGATTCGAAAGCCGGTTGCCGCTTAAGACTTTTCCGAGAAACTTCGTTTGCGTTAGGCCCGTCGTTGGTTCCAGAGCCGGGTCCATTTCCCCATTGTGGCTATGGACCCAGCTCTTGCTTTGGTTCCTGTCTAGATGATGGCGGTCGAGAGGTCGTTAGGAGTGCCGAATCGGTGCGCTGTGATGGAGATTGCCTGTTCCTGCAGGAAGGTCAGCAGTTCGACCCGGCCGGCGGCAACGACGTTGTTGGCGTAGATGGCGATGTCGGGTTTGCCGTTGGCGGCTTCGGCTGTTTCGAGGGAGGGGCCACCGATCAGGCGGATGCGTACTCCCGATTCCTGTCCTGTCTTACTTGCGTAGAGCTTAACGCGGGAGGCCCACCCTGCGGAGTTCTCCACCACCGTAAGGACCCCGTGGCCCCTCAGAATTCTTGCAGCGGACTCGGGGAGCGGCTCGAGGGTACTGACCGTGAGGGCGTTGAGCTCGGGACGCCCGTTCCATGCTGTTATGCCTGCTGAGACGACGCGCAACAGCTCAGCCAACCCGTGTCCGGATGTTGCCTCCTCGTACCGGATCGTGACGGGTAGTGGACGGTAGCGGAAGATGTTGCGTTCGGCCCGGAGTCCTGAAGCGTCCCGGGCGACACCGAACTCCATGGTCCAGGTCTCTGCGTCCGACCTCAAAGCTGAATCGAGCCAGGCTACGTCATCGGCGGTGACGAATTGGGCACTGGCGAGGTCGGCAGCTGCTTCTATGAGTTGCCGTGCCGGGGCCGATAGCTCACCCTGTGGGGTCGCCTTGATGGCGGCGTCCTTCCATTCTCCGAGCCCTACTAGGTAGTTTGGTCCGCCGGCCTTCGTTCCAGCTCCTACCGCTGATTTCTTCCACCCGCCGAAGGGCTGGCGCCGCACGATCGCACCGGTGATGCCACGGTTGATGTAGAGGTTTCCTGCCTGTATGTTGTCCAGCCAGTACCTCAGCTCCTTGGGGTTCAGGGAGTGCAGCCCGGATGTGAGGCCGTAGTCGATATCATTGACGATACTGACGGCTTCTTCCAGGGTGGCGGCGGTCATGACGCCAAGGATGGGTCCGAAGTATTCGGTCTTGTGGTATTCGCTACCGCGCTTAACGCCTGCCCGGACGCCGGGACTCCAGAGTTTCCCGCTGTCATCGAGTTTCTGCGGTTGAAGGACCCAATGCTCTCCCGGGCCCAGGGTGGTGAGTCCGCCGAGGAGCTTACCGTTGGCCGGTTCGATAACCGGTCCCATTTGGGTTTGGGGGTCAGCTGGGTAGCCGACTTTCAGGGACCGGGCTGCGTCAATCAACTGTTGGTTGAAGCGGCGAGACGTTGCGACCGAGCCGACGAGGATGACCAGCGAGGCTGCCGAGCATTTCTGCCCGGCGTGCCCGAACGCGGACTGCACGACATCTCGAGCAGCGAGGTCCAGATCCGCGCTGGGGGTGACGATGATGGCGTTTTTGCCGCTGGTCTCGGCGAGTAGAGGCAAATCCTTGCGGAAGGACCGGAACAGTTCGGCTGTTTCGTACCCGCCGGTGAGGATGAGCCGGTCCACTGAGGGGTGGGACACCAATGCAGTCCCGAGCTCGCGCTTGCCCAGCTGCACATATTGCAGGACCTCCCGGCCAATCCCTGCTTCGTCGAAGGCTTCCCAGAGGGCTTCGACCATGACGGCCCCGCTGCGGCGTGCCTGCCGGGCGGGCTTGATGATGACGGCGGAACCGGCCGCAAGGGCGGCAAGGACCGAACCGGCCGGGATGGCGACGGGGAAGTTCCATGGCGGAGTGACGACAGTGAGCTTCGAGGGGATGAACTCTGCACCGTCGACGTTGTCCAGTTCCTTGGCCAGTTCGGCGTAGTAGTGAGCGAAGTCGATCGCTTCAGAGACTTCCGGGTCGCCCTGGTCGAGCGTTTTGCCGCATTCTGAGGCCATGACTTCCAGCAGGTCTGCCCTGTGTGCTTCAAGGCGGACACCCGCCCGGTGGAGGACAGCAGCACGTTCGGCCCCGGTCATGGCACCCCAGGTTCTGCCATGAGCAACGGCCGTTTCGACGATCGCTTCAAGCTCTGCTTTGGTGTCCAGATCGAAGGCTTGAGCGGTTTCTTCACCGAGGACTGAGAACGGGACGCGGTTGAGAATGGCCCTGCCCCACGCACGGTTTGCTGGTAGGTCAGGGTCAGTGTCGGGGGTGTTGGCGAAACTCATCGTTGGACCGCCGTAACCGCTTCCTCCGGCTCCAAGGGCTGCCCTCGACATTGCCTCCGTCAAGGCTGCCTCGGTGTCAAAACTGGTCCGGTCCTGAACCCTGTTGGGTCCGGGAACCGTGTCGGTCAGTGCGGTCAGGGAGGCGAGGAATCGCTGCTTCTCGCGTTCGAACAGGGCTTCGTTCTTGTCCAGTTCGAAGACCGCAGACATGAAGTTTTCCTGGCTTGCGCCTTCTTCGAGGCGCCGGATCAGGTAGGCGATGGCGACGTCGAACTCGGACGGGTGCACGACGGGGGTGTAAAGCAGCAGGGATCCGACGTCGCGCTTGACTGCTTCAGCCTGTCCGGTTGCCATGCCGAGGAGCATTTCAAATTCGATGCCAGAGGTGATTCCGCGGGCCTTGCCCAGCAGGTGGGCGAGGGCGACGTCGAACAGGTTGTGCCCAGCGACACCGATCCGGACGTTTCGGATGCGTTCGGGTGTCAGGGAGTAGTCGATCACTGCTTTGTAGGAGGTGTCGGAGTCCTGCTTGGTGCCCCAGGTCGCCAGCGGCCAGCCGTGCAGGTCTGCATCCACCAGTTCCATCGGAAGGTTTGCCCCCTTGACAACGCGGACCTTGATCGGAGCGCCGCCGTTTGCGGTGCGGGCCGCTGCCCACTCCTGCAGCCTGATCATGGCGCCCAGCGCGTCGGGAAGGTAGGCCTGCAGGACGATGCCGGCTTCAAGAGTGCGGAACTCGGGCATCTCGAGCAGGCGGGTGAAGACCGCGATGGTCAGGTCGAGATCTTTGTATTCCTCCATGTCCAGGTTGATGAACTTCCGAGGAGAGGACGAAGCCGCGAGTTGGTACAGCGGGGCGAGCTTTTCCACGATATGGCCGACGGCTTCGTCAAAGGCCCAGTGATTGTGCGGGGCCACGGTGGAGGAGACCTTGATCGAGACGTAGTCGACGTCCGGGCGGGCCAGGAGCTTCCTGGTTCCCTCAAGCCTGCGGGAGGCTTCGCCCTCACCGAGAATGGCCTCACCGAGCAGGTTCACGTTCAGCTGGATGCCGTCCTTCTTGATCTTGGCAATAGATCGGCCGAGCTTGTCCTCGGTTGCATCCACGATCAGGTGGCTGACCATTTCGCGAAGGACCTTGCGGGCGACCGGGATCACCACACCTGGCACGACCGGTGCGACGGACCCGCCAAGGGCGACGGCGGACTTCATGTACCAGGGCAGGAAGGAGGGGACTTTCGGGGCCAGGAGCTTCAGGTTTTTCGCTGCGACGGCTTTGTCCTCCGGGCGGATCACGCCGTCCACGAAACCGACGGTAAAATCCAAGCCCTGGGGGTCCTTCAGAACGCCGGCCAACTGTGCAGCAGCTGCATCAATCGGAACCTTCGCCCCCTCAGCCAGCCACCGGCGAACCAATGCCACGGCCTCCTCGGCCAAATCACCAGGCTGAACCAGCCTGGCACCGATCCCGGCTGTATTAGTCATGGATGTACTCCTCAGAATTATTATTTGGCGCTCAGCGGGCAGATGTGTCCGGAATGATTTCTCAGTCGAGCGCGGAAAATAGTTTTTGTCGTTTGTGCCCATTTACCGTTTACACGGATTGCGGGCGTGGCACCGATTAATGTCCTTGTTGCGACGAAGAATGCCGAGGCTTGAACAACCACATGCGACGACGAAGTCCTCATGACGCCCCTGACTTGCAAAATCGGACGGGGCCAGGAGGTCAGGCGAACTCTGGGTGGCACCACCGGGTCGACGGTCGACTCCCGCTGTAACTAGGTCCGGCATCCCGGTTGGCCTTCAGGTTGCGAACCTACGTCGGAGCATCTGAAGACGGTCCCTATCATCGAGGGGATGGGGCAAGACCATAGCCCGGATGCCGAAATATCTAGCTTTCTACCTTCTCAGGCCAATCAGCTGCCGCTACGCCTGGTCGACTTTCAGCTGCAAGCTGTAGTGGTCCCAGGGAGAAGATTTGCCCGTCCTTTATGACGGTACGTGCCCTGTTTTCGTCCCATAAGACGGAGGGCTCGTGGAAGGGGTTCCCATCGAGCACTACTAAGTCCGCCCGGGTCCCTTCGCCGAGCCGTCCTAGGTCGTCTCGGCGAAGCAAGGAAGCATTTGTTGACGTTGCAGACTTCAGGGCGTCGTATACGCCGAGCACTTCGACCTGCAGCCGCAGTCCAGCCAGCTGCTCATTTTCGAGTTCGCCCATCAAATCTGTTCCGAATCCAATTCGAACCCCTGCCTTCCGAGCCAGCGTTACAGCATTCTTGCCGGCTGCCAGCACCTCCCGATTTTTTGCCGCCCCCACTTCAGTGAGTCCGACTTCTTTGCCCCGTCGCTCCATGGCGTCGTAGGTGACTAAGGTCGGGACTAGATAGACATTGTTGTCGGCCATAAATTGCGCAGTTTCCGCGTCCAGTAGATTTCCGTGTTCAATGCAAGTTACGCCGTTCATTACGGAATGACGGATTGCCTCGGGTGAATATGCGTGAGCCGTGGCGTAACTGCCTCGGCGCGCAGTTTCATCAGTCACAGCGCGGATCTCTGCCGCGCTGTACTGCGGGACCCTGATTGGATCTACAGGTGTGATGACCCCTCCGGAGGCCATGATCTTTATAGCGGAAGCGCCTGTACGGAACCGGTGTCTCACGGCGCGCACTAGGTTATCGGCGCCATCCACGACTTCGCACGTATGTCCTCCGTGGAAGCATGTTCCATCATTTGCCGCCCTTACGTCACCATGGCCGCCGGTCTGGCTTAAAGCCGGCCCCGTGAAGAAGTACCGGGGACCAGGGTGAAGACCCTCCTCGATGGCAGTGGCGAGGCCAATATCACCGCCGGCCACATCACGCACTGAGGTAAAGCCACGCTGGAGCGCGGCGCCCAGGCGCTTTGCCCCGGAGAGCGCGGAAAAGCTTAGTGGACCGGTCTCGTTCTTGGCCGTAGTCAAACTAATTGCGTAGGCATGAAAATGTGCATCGATGAGTCCCGGAATTATTGTTCGTCCGCCTGCGTCAAAGACCGTCCCGTCACTGTCTTCCACTGCCGGCCCTATAGCGGTAATCACTCCATCACGGATGCTTACAGAGCCATGAATCAGGTCAACGGATTCGCCGTCGAAGATTAGTGCATTCCGTATCGTCAGGTTTTGATAAGTCTTCATGTTCGCTCCCTTCTGTTTGTCCGCGGGTGACCCCACTATGGGGCCACCCGCGGTGGAACTAAATCGCGTTGGTCAAGGCTTCGAAGAGGCTGACGGACCGCCGTGCTATGTCCAGGGCGGTTTCAACGGACTTCTCGTCGTAGCTACCCTCTGGTGCTAGGAAATTCATGGAACCAACAGTTTGACCGTTGCTGACAACCGGAACATTGACGATCGACCCGCAGCCCAGCGACTCGATGAGAGCGGAGTCTGAGAAGCATGCCCGAACCGCTTCCTTGTCGGCGCCAAGAAAGGGCTGTTGGCCCGCTAGTACGGTTTTCTCCCAGATAGGGCTCATGTCGCCGACAAGCGTCTTCGTACCGCCCACCGGGTATTCATGCGGGTGCGTGGTGTAAACCCGGACCATGCTGTTACCGTCCCTGGAAACGGCAGAAGCGGTGAAGAGCGTGGCCCCGATCTGTGTTTGTGCTGTAAGGCGCACGTCGTCAAAGGATTCGAACTGAGAACTCATGGAGTCTTCTCTTTCCTGGGCATCTACCCCGTGGATGGGGTCAGTAGCCGTAGTGTGTCTTGGCAAAGTCCTCGGTGATGTAGCCGTTCAGTACGTCGTAGGCGATGTCTTCACGGGATCGATCGGCAACATCTCCGAAGCCACCGCCTCCTCCAACAGCGAGTCGGACAACGTCTCCTGCCTTCACCTTGTGGGCATTCGCCTTGAGCGTGCGGACTTCATCACTGCGTCCGGGATTGATGATGACTTCCGGCCCCTGAGCCTCCGACCCACCAAAGAGACCCCATGCCGGAGTCTTTGACCGTTCAAACCAGAGGCTCACAACGCAGTCGGACAAGAACTCGTACTCACGAATAACCCCATTACCGCCGCGGTACTGCCCCGGGCCGCCGGAATTGGGCCTGATGGAGTACTCATTGATGCGGAACGGGTATCGGGTTTCCAGCATTTCAATGGGCAGGTCCTTGAGGGAACCGTTTACGTTATTAATAAGGGCAGACTCCCCATCTGAACCCTGCCATGCGCCCCAGCCTCCCAGAGTGGCCTCCAGAGTGACAAAATTGCGACCGAATCGGGGGTCAAAGCCTGCAGTGGTGATGATCATTGAATCACCATGGCTGGCGCTGGCCACACGTTCAGGCACCGCTGGCGCCAAGGCCTTGGAGACGAGGTCGATCAGCAACCCCAGGTGGGAGAAGTACCACTGGCAAGGAGCAGGCGCGACAGCACCGAGCACCGAGCCGGACCGCACCTGGGTGGTCAAAGGACGGAATGATCCCCCGTTGGAGTTGGAGTCGGGGCTAACAATAATCTTATAGCCCACACGGAGCGCCGAGACTGCCTGAGCAGCGCCACAATTGACCGGGCCTGCAGCCTGGTCGGCCGATCCAGTCACATCGAAGTCGATTGTGTCGCCGGCCACAGTGACGCGAAGTTTGATCGGAATCGGGGTGTCCATGTTGATGCCGTCGTTATCTAGGAAGCCTTCGGCTTCATAGACTCCGTCCGGAATATTTTGAACTGTTGCGCGCTCGATTTCTTCCGTTTGCCGGAAGATCTCGTCGCGGGCTTCATTGAGTTGTCCCATTCCGTAGCGGTCCACCAGCTCCTTCATGCGGATGCTCCCCATCCTGAGGGCTGCGATCATGGCTTGCATGTCACCGATGGTTTGGTACGGGAAACGTACATTGGTACGGATGAGGTCTACAACAGAAGTTTCGACTCCAGCCTCAACGAGCTTGACAGGCCCCATCCTGAAGCCCTCCTGGAAGATATCCGTCGAGTCCATGGACCCGCCGACGTCCTTGGACCCCATGTCCATCCAGTGAGCACGCGTGGCCGCGAAACCGACCACAGCTCCATCCGCAAAGATCGGTGCGAAAAGAGTCACATCATTGAGGTGAGTGCCTCCAAGGTAGGAGTCATTAAGGATCCAGATATCACCCTCCTGCCAGACGGCGCGGCCGTAAAGCTCTTCCACCGTAATGGAGCAGGTCTCAAGATTGCCCAAGAACAACGGTAGGCCTGCAGATTGTCCAAGGACGCGATGTTCTGTATCCAAAAGGGCAACGACACAGTCCCCGCCCTCGTAAAGAATCGGTGAGTAAGCGGAGCGAATTAGCGTGGCGTTCATGTCTTCAGCAGCGCTGGTCAGCGCATTGCGGATGATTTCAACGGTCACCGGATCAAGGGTTTTGACTGCTGTGGTTGTCATCTTTTTACCTCAGTTCTCTTCGACGTCTTCAATGCGAATGATCAAGGAGCCGAACTCATCGACTTTGACGTTGAATCCTGGAGGAACCACGGTAGTGGCGGTTCCCTCCACGATGATGGCGGGTCCTTGGAAGGTGTGCCCCGCGCCAAGGTCGTCACGCCGGACCACGATGGTGTCGTGCTCGACTTGATCGAATACCACCTTGCGGATTTCATGCTTGAACTCGGCACTCGTGGCTGCCTCGTAGCGGGGAGCTTCTAGGTGGCCTAAGTCACCCGTGGCCTGAGTCCGCAAGGTGACAACTTCAATGGGAGCGCCAGGGCTGGAATGGCCGTAGCGTTCGTGGTACATCGCGGAAAAGCGGGCATTAAGATTTTCAATGAAACCTGGAGACTCCGGCTCGTGGACCGATGTCAGGGGAACATTCAGCGTGAACTCCTGCGACTGGTACCGAACATCAACGGATGCAGTGGTGGCGCGGTTCTCTTCCGACACTCCTTCGGAGATCAATGAGGACAGGCCTTCGCTTTCCATGGAGCGCAGAACGTTGGCCATGTCGGACAAGTCGATGTCTTCGTCCAGGGAGAAGTAGGGCTCCGAGAAGTCCTTTCGGATGTTGGTTTGAAGCATGCCCCATGCCGAGAAAGCACCAGGGAATCGAGGAACAACTGTCTCCGGTATGCCCAATTCCTTCGCGAGGAAGACCGCGTGCATCGGGCCCGCCCCTCCGAAAGCCACGAGGGCGAAGTCACGCGGTTCAATTCCACGGGAGATGGTGATTGTCCGAATAGCTTGCGCCATTTGTGAGTTGGCGACGTCGCAGATACCTTCCGCCATCGCAATTGGATCCAAGCCGAGTTGGTCACCGACTGTTTTCAGTGCCTGAATGGCGGCTTCCCGGTCCAAAGCGACCTGTCCGCCTGCGAACCAGTCAGGATCAACGCGGCCTAGCGCTAGATTCGCGTCAGTGACTGTGGGCTGTGTCCCTCCCCGGCCGTAGCAGGCAGGTCCTGGCGTGGCGCCGGCTGAATGCGGACCGACCCGCAAACCTCCTGCTTCGAGCCAAGCGATGGAGCCGCCACCTGCTCCAACGGTGTGGATGTTGACGACGCTCATTAGCATCGGAAGGCCTTCGAGATGCGCTTCCGTGGAAATGTCAGGTTTGCCATCAACAACTAGGGATACGTCGAAGGACGTCCCGCCCATGTCCACGCCGATCAGATTGCGGTTTCCGGAAATGGTAGCCAGTTCGACGTCGCCCATGGCGCCGCCCACCGGCCCGGAAAGCAAAGTTTGAAGGGGGCGCTTACGCGCAGATTCAGCGGTAAGCACACCGCCGGAGGACTGCATGATGTGCAGTGGTGCTTCCAGTCCCCGATCGGCAAGCTTCTCCTCCAGGTCCAAAAGGTAATTGCGAACCACTGGCCCGGTGTAAGCCTCAACAACGGCGGAGGAAGTCCGCTCGTACTCACGCCATTCCTTCGCTGCTTGGTGGGAGAGTGAGACGGTGAAATCTTCACCAAGCTCCTCAAGCAAAATTTCCTGCGCCCGAAGTTCGTGCGACGGGTTCTTGTAGCTGAACAGGAAAGCAACGGCAACTGCCCCATAGCCTTCCTCTGCTGCGCGCCGTGCTACTCGCCGAACCGCCACCTCATCAAGGGGAATGAGCTCATGGCCTTGACTATCCAACCTGCCGGCGACACCCGTTACGTCCTTACGCGGAATCAGGGGGAGAGGCTTGCGGTACTGTGCGTTGTAGAGTTCGAGACGGTGCCCACGGGCAATGTGATACGTGTCTTCAATACCCGCCGTCGTGAGGAGCAGGACAGGAACGCCACGGCGTTCGAGGAAGGCGTTCAAACCCTGCGTTGTCCCGTGCACAAGGAACTCAATGTGGGACAGGTCCTCGACTACCGACTCAAGTCCTGCGATGACGCCTTTACTCAGGTTTCCCGGCGTCGTGGACGCTTTTGTTGCCGCATAGGTCCCGGCGTGCTGATCGTAAGCCACAATGTCCGTGAAGGTTCCGCCGATGTCCATCGACACCCTGTAACTCGGCATCTAAATCTCCTAAAGTGCGTTGGTGTGTTGGTGGGAGATCACGCTACAGATCTCGCAATACCGCACCTTGGGCATTTTGCCTTTTCCGACAAGCGCTGATGTGCACATTGCATTAGCCGGCAACTGGTCTCCGAGTTACCCCCGTCACGTTGGGCTGCCCGGACAACTTCGAGCGCCGGAGACCAAGTCCACCCACTTGGCCACTTCAAAGAGGGCGGAGAGTTAGAAGCGAAGGGGCCTGAACAGCAGCGACAGCCGAAGCTTCCCGGCGAAAGTGCATTCCATGAAAAATGACAGGTCCAAGATGTGCTGGATGAACAGCCCCTTGCCCGCCTGGTTTGTAGTCTGAGATCAATTCCCGCCGCGAAGCGTTCCTAACAACTCGGCCGCCTTGTCCAAAGAAGGGCGGCAAGCTTCAGAGGATTGAAGGGGGATGGGTGTCTCTCAAGGTTGGACGCCGAAGGAATAGGAAGGAGAGTCCAATGAAGGCAATATCATCCGTCCGAGCGACGCAACCCGGCTACGGCCTCAAGGAATTGGTGTCCGCAGCGGGAATCCGCGCCCGAACTGGCTGGCGGGTTCCAAACAACGATGCAGCGATTCCAATACAAGTCCTCAGTGAGAGCTTGATGGCTCGGATGAAGAATCACCAGATCGAGTGGAACGAAGCCGTCCAGCCGGAGCCCGTCTCGGAGCTTGGTCCACCACTGTCGATTAGATGAGTAGACCGTGTTGAGACTGCAGCCAGTGCAACTGCTGAGCGGCTTGAAATCTGACTCGAACGGTGAGTGCTTCCCGCAGAAAGTTCCATCCATAAGCCAGCGCGGTCATCAACCCCGATCAATCGGCAAAGACTTGCACTTGGGAGAAACGTGCTTGGCATTGTAGGCCGCGACTCCGGATCGATATGTCGTCACCCGATCAGCTTCTCAGGAGCGTTTAGGGCGGCATCGGAGTCTTCAATGCGGGTGGAACCTAGGCGCAGGGAAAAGGTACCGAGGCTCGGCCCTTTAGTGCTGCTGATACCCGCCAGCGCTGCAATTGCAGCTAATCCTGTGAGACCAACCTCTAACTTTCGGATCCTCCCGTGCCAGCAAGCACGGTTCCGGGGGATGCCGGGTGATCGAACTCGGGGGGCGGGGTAGGCGCTCCCCGCCCCTATCAGGGGTGAAACTTAGGTCTCAACAACCAGAGCTTGACTCTTCCGCAGCGCTGCAGCCTCATTACAGAAAGAAAGCGTGACAAGTTTTAAAAATGTCATCGAGGCTCTGAACAGCCGAAACTCTAGTACCGTCCGCATCAAAAGTGCATTTTGATGAAATTTGGGCGTGAAAACCGCCAATGTGAACAGCGACCAACTGCCCATGTTTGTATTGTGAAGTCAGTCACTCACAGAAGTGTTGTAAGCGCAGCTGCTAGCACTTGCCTTGAACGCCAACTTTTCTAGCTCTCAACAGCAATCGGGACTCCTTATCCTGTCCATAACATCGGAGGCCAAGACATGTCTAATATTGACCCTCAACTATCAAAATCAGCGGGAACCGCCAGCCCCCCTGGCCGTATGGCCGTCGGACATGCCTTCCGCGACATGCCCTTCGGGTCCATCCACGTCAAAATCGGAGCTATCCTCTTCATCGCCTGGGCTATCGAAGCTTGGGAAATGCTTATCCTCACGTACGTTGCCGGTGATCTCGCAACCAGTCTCCAGATCGGCCCAACACAGGTAGGCATTGCCATCTCGGCACTCTTCCTAGGCATGATTCCTGGATCCCTCTTATGGGGACCGATCGCCGACCGCATCGGCAGAAAAGCCACGTGCGCCTGGAGCTTCGCTGGCTACGGCGTCATCACCCTCCTCAGCAGCTTCGCCCCCAATTTCGAGACGCTCACCGTAGCGCGCTTCCTCTCAGGCCTCGTATTCTCAGGCCTATTCACCATCACGTTCCCGTACTTCGAAGAATTGCTCCCCGTCAAAAGCCGCGGAAAAGCATCCGTCTATCTCGCCGCCGGATGGCCGATCGGCATCTTGGCCGCCCTCGGTACCAGCGCGCTGGTCGGAGGGCACGGCTGGCGCTGGGTTATCGCTGCCAGTGCCCTCGCAAGCCTTTGGGGCATCGTCCTGTACAAAGTTGTTCCGGAATCCCCATACTGGCTTGCCCGGAAAGGCCGGAACGAGGCCGCACACCAGGTGCTCCAACGGCTGGGAGCCCGAGGGATCTCACGAGACACCATCTTTACATCTGCTGAGGGCAAGACGGGATCCATCTGGAGTCTTTTCAAGGGCAAGCTTGGCATCATTACTGTTATTCAGATTTTGATTAACTTCACCTTCTCCTGGGGCTATTGGGGCCTTCAAACCTGGATGCCGACATTGCTCCAGGATCGCGGACTGAGCGCCTCGTCGAGTCTCTCTTTCATCGCCCTGAGTGCAGTCATGATGATACCCGGATACATCACCGCCTCGTACCTGACCGGACGCTTCGGCCGCAAGTGGATCTTCAATATCTACGTCCTGGCAGCTGGTGGCGGCGGTGCCTACTTCGCGACGGCCTCAACAGAGACCGAAATGTACATCGGGATGTTTGTTTTGGCCTTCTTTAGCCTGGGGGCCTGGGGTGTCTGGGACACTTGGATGGGGGAGTTGTACCCCTCCGCCACCCGAGGCTCGGGCTTCGGGCTTGGCATCTTCGGCCAGCGGGTTGCAAACACAATAGCGCCCAGCCTCGTCGGCTTCCTCTTGGCCTCCACTACGGGAGCCACGTCGACGATTCTTTTTATCAATATGTTCTTGTTTATAACCGTCATCCTCGGCCTATTCCTGCCGGAAACAGAAGGACGTGAACTGGAGTGACAACTACACTCGCGAACATGGATGCAGTCTCGGAGAGTACCCGCATCCTATGGATCAACCCCCTCTACACTGATGCCTACAACCGTCCGATGGCGGATTCCTTCCGCCAGATAGTCCGTCCCGGGACCGAAGTTGACGTCGTCTCCCTTGTCGGAGAGGGTCCCTCCCATGTCGAATACAACGCTTTCGAGGCACTCATGCTTCCGCAACTGCTGCGCACGGTGCGGTGGGCCGAAGAAGAAGGCTACGATGCCACCGTCATCGGTTGTTTTTACGACCCCGCGCTGCGGGCGGCACGCGAAATCACCGAGCGCATGGTGGTTGTAGGCCCGGCGCAATCGGCATTGAGCATTGCCGGCAGTTTGGGAGAACGGTTCTCCATCCTTGTCGGACGGAAGAAGTGGATTCCCGAAATGGCCGAGAACGTCCACCGTTGCGGCGCATCTGAACGAGTGGTCTCCTGGCGGGTGCTCGAGATGGGCGTCGACGACTTTCAACAGGACACGGCTGTGACGGAAGATCGGATCATGGGCGAAGCCCGCAGAGCGGTGGAGCAGGACGGCGCAGATGTGATCATACTCGGCTGCACGGCAGAGTTCGGTTTTTTCCAAAACGTTCAAGACGAGCTGGGCGTACCTGTGATAGACGCGACGGTAGCGCCTCTCAAGCACGCCGAACATCTCGTTGACTCAGTCCGTCGATTCGGGTGGGCTCATAGCAAGCGGGTGGGATATGACGGACCCTCGGTCGAGGAACGGCAACGCTATTTCCCTGCGCTTGAGCCAAAAAACATAGTTTCGGCGAAATCGGTACTCGCTTAATAGCTGCCATGCTCTTTCGGCTTATGCTGAAACGCCCGTGAGGCCCTTTACCTTGCCAAGGAAAACGTTGAGGTGAAGGGCCTCAGTGCTATTAGCAGGATAATAGCTGAGATAGATCGCAACGCGGCCACCTGAACATCGAAGCATGATGCTGATTGCCGCATTGGCGAAGGTGACCCTGCTAACAGGGATCACATAGATTCTTCCTTCTCAAGAAGACTCTGACTACCCGGCAGATCCTGCCAAGACCGCCGAAGGACGTTAAGGATCAGGTGAACGGAAAGCAACTCGGAGGGCATGTCGAGCGGGACACCGAGTTCCCTAGCGCGGTGGAGCCTTGCCTGAAGGGTGTTCCGATGTACGTTCAAAGACTTAGCAGCGAGGCTGACGGAGCCATGATGGTCAAGGAACGCTGCCACAGCCGCAATAATCACGTCCCTTTCGTCGCAGGCCATCAGTCGCGGCAGAGTCAATTCTGCTACAAGGGCGATAGCTTTAGCATCAACGAAGGTTGCGGCGGCCGATACTCCCAGCCTGGCAAAGCCCAGCACTTTGCCAGGCGAAGCGGCTGCAGCAGCCAACCGTGCCTCATGCACGATCAAAGGCAATGACGTGGGCTCCTCCCGCCACCGCGAGAGCCCCGCGGTCAGATTCAGCGCAAACAACGCTGCGCCAAGCCGTACCTCAATTCTATTTTCAAGCTGGTCCCCAACCTCAAGACGGCCAGCAGGAACGATGGCCAGCCAGCCGTCCTGGACCTCGGCAAGCGGACTGCGGACAGCTACTTTGCGCCAAAGCAGACGCAGGACTGCTGTTAACTCAGGCCCGCATCCCTCAGCCCGACGGCTGGAAAAAAAGACAGCAACATAGGGTTCGTCCAAACGCCATCCCAGTTCCGCCAGCAGTCGGCCCTGGGTTTCCAACAGCTCTGCTCCAGATGCAACAAAATCTTGCGCCAGAAAACCAAACGCGGCAGTGGGAACAGCCCTGTCAGCGCTAACCAGATCCTCGAACAGTAGGGCAGCCTTCACCGCGGGGACTGCCACCTCCAAAATCGAGCGCACCATCAGGGGATTGCTGCGGCCGGAACTAGGCATGTGCGCCATTAGTGCGAAGTTAAAGGAGGAGCTACTAGCGGTACCTACTTCCACGCTGATAACGTCCACTGCTGTACGTTGGGACGTTCCCGCCGACGCTACGACTATATCCCCGTATTCAAGTGAAATTCCGATTCCGTCTAGTTCGCGGGAAACCGTCTTAACAACTTCCCCAACGCTCGTTTCCTTTGCCACTGCCTGGGCAACCCTGGCCAGTTTGGCATCAACCACGGAAAGAGCAGCGCCGATCTCAGCCGAAAGTGCCAGGGCAAGGCCCGCCGGATCACCATGCGTAGCTAGTAGGGTGATATCCAACCGCTCTGCCAGCACGACTACACCACTTGCATAAGTGCTGCCCGCCACGATGACAGCGCTAGCACGCCGCTCCCACGCATGTCGAAGGGCCGCAGAAGCCAGCCATCCCCCTGCTCCCATTTCTGCGGATAAAACGACAACTGTATTGGGCCGCACTCGCTGGATATCCTCAAGCTGCGAAACGAGAACCACGCTCTCAATCAAGGCGCGGGCGCCAGTGAGATAGAGCGGCGTGGTGCCGCTCAATGACCCGTGCGCTAAGAGACTGTCAACGTATAGTTGGGATTCGTTTTTAGATCTAGCCATGACGTCGCCTTGGGTGCTCGAGCGGGATCCCAAACGCCCTGGGCTCTGCTAAATCAAATCCCGCGGAGGTATACCACTGCGGCGCGGCCCTCAATTTAAGGATATCCAACACGTTCCCCACGCGGATGTCATCAACGTTAACGACTGTGCCCTGCTCGGAGTTGAGCAGTGTGATCATGTCAGGGACCGCGGCCGTTACAGCGCCATCCACAAGCACTAACAGGATCTCGTTTTGAATTTCAGCACGGATGATATGTCCTGTGCTTTCATCTTGGAGGGTTACACTGGACGGCTGCGCCGGCAGGCCTGGCCCCGTGGGCCGCGAAAGGCTCTCGATATGGCTCACTCGGGCACGGGCAATTCGTGTCGAGTCTAAGAGCTCTGAAAGCAAAAGGATCTTTTTCTCGACCGACGTCGTACGGGCGTTAAGGATCTGCCCGATTTGAATCATTCTTGTGACGGATCCGTGGACTCCATGCTCCTTTAATTGCTTCGCGGAGCACGGATACATAGCGGTGGCTGCCCATCCGCCGAGTTCTGTTACGAGAGCACGTACTAAAGTCTCCGCCCGCTGTGGGTCATCAGCTTCTACAAGAGCCCGCTCCCCGGTGACTCCCATAAGGGTGACGGGGCTGATCCCGACCCCGCCCATGGCAAGTGTAGTCTGGCTTATCAGAGGAAGAACGCGACCCATGGGATCGGAATCGATCACCGGAAGGGCGGACTGCAGGCCAACCATCAGAGGGATGATCCCATTGTAGTTAGCAGCAGCCAGTGAATAAACGGCCTTGACCTCTCGCCCGAGACGGACTTCCATGTCACTGATACAGGCCAAGAATTCATCGCCTACTGGGGGCATATCGGCTATGGAGAGGCCCTGCGTGACCATCCCGACTGCCACCACCAGATCATCCGCTGAAAGTTCGTCAACGGTGACAAGTTCCACGGGTTGGTCTTCCATGGCACGCGTGATCATTTGTTCGTAAAGGTAAATAGTGGTGGGATCTATGGTGCAAGCTAAAAAGTGGGCGCCGGTTCTAATGTTGCTGACATCATCAGCTGTAAGTAAAGTCCTCATGAGGCCTCTCTCCGCCGATGCAAGGGCAGTACCTTTTCGGTGTTAGTAGACCTGTCCCCTGCCGCTTGCACTCGGACTCGAACGATTCCCGGGTTGCCATAAGGCAAAGCAAAAACATTTGATTCAATGATTTGGGCTTGCTCGGGGCTTACGCCCAACTGCACCGCTGCCGATCGGGCATCCTCTTCAGCCTGGTTCTGCACGCGCTGAAGGTCAGCGGGTCCGTTGAAAGTTTCCAGCCTGTCGATCCAAGCAGTTAGCGGCGCCACCGCAGACCCCACCAGAGCTATGTGTTTCTCGCGTAGGGTTGCCACTAGGCCGAACGGCATCGGGTCTTGCTGTATCCCGCGGAGGTCGACAATCACGGAAGGTATACCAACAGGAATCGCATGCTGGACAGTGAAGGGTTCCAAAATGGCGGAGTTGCTCGCAAGACCGGCCTCGAAACCTTGGCTGATGAGGCTCCTAGTAACGGGTAGACCCTTTCGCGTCCGGCCCACGCCCACCCCCGCGTCAGTCGACAGAATCACTTCCCCTTCAGGGACTCCCGCCAAAGTGGCAGCACCGAGAAGTCCCATCGCTGTCTCGGCACGCAGTCCGTGTACTGGCACGGCGGTCAGCCAGGGGAGGGGGGATCGGCCACCGTCGTTCTTTGCAAAAGACAGGAGAGCTTGCGGAAAATACCGGCGACTCGCAGTTTCAAGCATAGCCACCAGCTCTTCTCCGCTCTCCATCAAAGAACTATTGAGGATGGCCGTATAGTCGCGGTCCCTAAAAACGCTGGAAAAGAAGTCACTGGAAATACTGATGCGCATCTCACTGTCGAGGCTTAAAATAGCGTCGGCGATACGGGTTTCATGGTCCTTTGAAGCAGTTGAACCTACTGATGTAATGGCGACATTTCGCACATCCGAGGCGAGCAAGGCTGGGAGGTCGGCCAAGAACCCCTCCAAGTCCAACCGAGCGAGGGGCCGTCCACGCAGATCATGTCCACCGGTGACGTGCACAACCTGGGTTAGGGCAGGTTCTACTTGAGCCGGCAGTACGGTCGCATGGAAAGCATCAGCGGGGGGACGGGGTGAGATACGGACCGCGAGGACCTTCCCTAACTGCCGCTGCTCTAGAACTCGTCCAACATCAGCAGTGATCTCCTCAATATCTGATCCAAACTCCCGGCGAAGCGCGGAAAAGGACGAATCCAGAGCATCCGAAAGGCGGGCAGCTTCCACCTCCCTAGCGGCAGCCAGCACAGTCCTTCCTTCTAGCACAACCGTCCGGCAGCCAGTTTCCCGTAGTTGCAACCCGACTCTCATTGATCAGCTTCTTGCTGTCTGGGCCAATTGTTGCTTACCACCAACGCCTCCAGACGTTTCCGTGAACGCGCCTCACTATCCGTCAACCCTCTACTAGCCGGTTCCAAGTGGCCGATGACTGGCATCACCGACCGGTTCAACATTCTGAGAAATCATTCGTCTACGCTATAGCCCCTATACGCTCGGGCTTGAAGCTACACCTAGGCAACGCTCCGGGTTTGACTATAACCTAAGGCAGAACCGGAAGACGGGCGCAGCGACAACCTTTATGGACCGCAGGCGCCGGGCCGACCGGTACGCCGCATGGCCGTCGCACATCCTGATTAACAGTTAAGGAGAATTGAACATCATGGCAACTATCTGCCTCACTTTCGATTTCGACGCTATCTCCGCGTGGGCGGGCACCTTCGGCCTTACCACGCCGCAATATGTGTCTCGTGGCGAATACGGCGCGAACGTCGCAACGCCTCGCATCCTCGACCTTCTTGAAAGAGAAGGTGTGAAGAGTACTTGGTATATCCCTGGCATGGACGTGGATACCTATCCTGAGGTGTGTCGACGTATCCGGGACGCCGGTCACGAGATCGGGCATCATGGCTACGCTCATGAAGGCCCGACCGCCCTTTCGGAGCAGGCCGAACGCGATGTGCTGGAACGGGGGCTCGATGCGCTGGACCGGGTCCTCGGCGTGAAGCCCTACGGCTACCGCTCACCAGCGTTTGACCTCTCACCCAATTCCACGCGGCTTCTCCATGAATACGGTTTCGCTTATGACTCAAGCATGATGGCCAATGATT
The DNA here is from genome assembly GCF_015040095.1 of Paenarthrobacter sp. YJN-5. Lineage (NCBI taxonomy): Bacteria > Bacillati > Actinomycetota > Actinomycetes > Micrococcales > Micrococcaceae > Paenarthrobacter > Paenarthrobacter sp. YJN-5. The sequence continues at coordinate 49,272 of NZ_CP053547.1, read as the reverse complement.
TCGAGCTGTACAAGTGCCGCACCGGTGACATTATCCACACTGACAAAGCCGTCGAATTCGGACCGACGCTAGACCTCGTGGAGGTCCCCGTAACGTGGACCCTGGCCGACTTCCCATTCACGGAGTTCGTTCTGGCTCCCGGGATGCTCGTGCCCGGATCGACCGACGTCGAAGCAATGGCCCAGCGCTGGATGGCGGACCTGGACTTCATGATCGAGGAACACCCCACCGGCGTCTTCACACAGACATTCCACCCCCAGTCAATCGGCAGGGGAAGCCGTCTGCGTATCCTCGAGAGAATTATCCGAAGGGCAAAGGAACACGGAGCCGAATTCTCAACGGTGAACGACGCCGTGGTGAAGTGGGGAGCCCGGCAGGGCACGCTGCGCTGACCCAAAATGGTCCTAGTCAGTTGGTTGGACGGATGACTGCATTCCGCTAAACTCGCAGCAGCAACGCATGAAGGACCTCCGGCAACGGACCGTATGAACTGCCCCCCGAGAGTCGGCTTTTGAACGTCACTCCGTCTCTCGGGGAGCAGTCGGCGAAGAAACGGCGGACGTTAGGACCGTGTCCTCACATCTGTTCTACTACCACCGAGGGCCATAACCGAAGCGATAACCAAGGAAGGGCCGGCGACGGACCGACGGGTGCCGAACCAAGTGCATCCTTTAGGTGCGGTGATACTCCCCGCTAGGAGTGCTCCACTTGGGAAGTGTTGGTCAATGCGTGGCTGCGCTTCGTGCCGACGACGTTGAACTGCAGATTCAACACGATGGCACCGACACATGCTAGAACGATGCTGTTGTCGACGACGATTTGCAGCCCTGAAGGAAATTCTCCGAAGATGCCGGGCTTGCTGACAGGGATCATGGCCAAGCCCAGGCTGACACTGACGATGAGAAGATTTCCTGACTTGTGTAGATCGGCTTGACCCAAGATTCCAATCCCCACTGCGGCGACGCGGCCGAAGAGAACCATGGCGGCTCCGCCAAGGACAGGCATGGGAATGACCGCCTCAACTGCCGGCACCTTTGGAAATAGCAGAACGCCAGCTGCGGCGATGGCCCATCGGCTTTTTACACCTGAGAGGCAAGCCGTGCCGGCGGAAGTCCTTGATGCTGCTCTGGGGTTGGCGCCGGCGGAAAGCTATGGGGATAAGCCGCTGTCCTTTTGGCGTCTCGGCGATCTTGCCTTTGCGAGCGTTGTCGCGAGCACACATCCGTTGGCTTCCAAACCGGCCCGATCGAACTTTCGCTCCTGAATCAGTACCGGCAACTGGTGTTTGGACCACATCGCAGTCATCTCCCCACCAATGAATACCGGCTGACGCCCTCGAGCTGGATCATGCATAGCTACGCCCAGGTTCTCCCGCCATTGCGAAAGGGGCTTGGGCTGGGCAATCATGCCGAAACACCTCTGGTGCAGGAAGGGATTGACTCGGGTGAGCTGGTTGAACTCGTGCTGGCCCCTTACCCGATGACCGATTGGACAGTTGGCGTTGACCTCATCTGGTCGGCCGAAGACATTCACGGCGCAGGAAGCCTGTGGCTGCGCGGCTAACTTTCAAGTCATCCCTCAAACGTGCTAACGAATACCGAAGTTGGTCGCCGGCGGTTGGCTGCATCACAGAAGAGTTCCCATCCGCCGGCATAACCCTCCCCGCGCGGGCCGTTGGCACCAGAACGAGGGGGGTCGCTGTCATCGCCCGCTGCGGCCGGGTACCTCGGCTCTGTGTGCTGTCTGGGATCTCTGGTATGCCGTCTCCCCTCCGAGTATGGTCCGTGCCACCCTCACCTGATCGAAGCTTTCGGAATTCGCGATCGGCCCTGTGAGAACCACCAGATCCGCCAGCTTCCCAACCTGAAGACTGCCGGTCTCCTTGGCGATGCCCGAGGCCTCGGCCGACCCGAGCGTGTACGCACGGATCGCGTCGTCGATGCTCAGCCGCTCCTCCGGCTGCGCGGGTGTGCGCGATTCAGCGTTGAAGGCGTGATGGTCCGCAGCTGGGGCTGTGCGGGTACACGCGGTGTGCAGTCCCCACAAGGGGTCCGGGCTGGTTACGGGCCAATCGCTGCCCATCGCGAGGTGCGCTCCGGCGTTTCGGAGGGCGCCGAAAGGAAAGTGATGGCGCGCCCGGCTGTCCCCGATAAGCGGGAACTTCCGCTCGAGAACTTCCTGGTCATTCCTCGCCCATAGCGGTTGCAAATTGGCCGTAACCTCCAACTCGGCAAATCTACCGATGTCGGCGGGATCGACGACGTCGAGGTGAGCTATCTGGTGTCGTTGCCCCGGGCCGTTGCGGCGCCGGGCGTGGGCGACCGCATCCAGGCACTCTCGGACAGCACGATCTCCAACGCCATGGAAGTGGATGCTCAGTCCCGCCGCATCAAGTTCCGCAGTGATGTCCGCGAGATGCCGGGGGCTGATGACTGAATCACCCCGGACTTCGGGGTGCACTCCTGTGTAGGGCTCGATGAGTGCGGCGGTGCAGTTCTCGCAGATGCCGTCCTGCATGATCTTCACGCTGCGAATCTTGAAGCCCGCCTCAGCGGCGGCCTGAATCTTTTCGAGTATCTCCGGGACACAGTCGGGTCCGGCCGCCGGCGGCCACCACATGGAACCCGTCACCCGGGCCCGCAGCGAACCCTCTGTGATTGTCTCGATATACGCCGGAAGGGAGTCCGGCAGAGTTAAGTAGGCGCCGAGGAGCGCATCATGCCACGCCGTGATGCCAAGGGAGAGCAGGTGCTGCTGGGCCGTCAGCAGCCCCCGGCGGAGATCCTCGGGTCGATGCGGAGGGATGAGCCGGGAAACCAGCTCGCCGGCGGCGTCCATGAGGACGCCAGTCGGCTCTCCCTGCTCGCCACGGACGATCCGGCCTGCCGCCGGATCAGCTGTTTCCCGGGTGATGCCAGCTCGGCGGAGAGCCTCCGTATTGGCCCAAACTCCGTGCGCGTCATGGCTCGTGAAGACAGCAGGCCGATCCGGCACGAGTTCATCGAGTAACTGCCGCGTGGGCAGCCCGCCTGTAAATACGTCGCCGAACCAACCGGACCCCACAACCCATTCTGAGTCATTCGTCAGGGCGAAATTTCGAATGATCCCGGCATATCCCTCGAGTGAATGTGCAGCGTCCAGATTGCAACCGAGAAGCGCCAGACCACCGGCTGTGGCGTGAATGTGTCCGTCGTGGAAACCAGGCAATACAGCAGCCCCCGCCGCTTGTATGTGTTCGGTCTCCGCAACTGCAAGCGCGAGGATCTCCTCATCGCTGCCGACGGCGGTGACAACCCCGTTCGTGACGGCCAACGCTGTGGCGCAGCTGCGCTCAGGAGACCACAGCTGAGCACCCGTGATGAGCAGGTTTGGAGCGCTCATGCCACCAGGACCTTGGCGATCGCAAAGCGCTTCCACAAGCCGTAAGTTATCGCCGGCACCACGAACCCAACCATCCAAGCAACGTCGACGAAACCAAGTGGCTCCGCCAAAGGACCGGTGTACATTGTGGTCACCATAAACGGGACCTGCGCGAGGATACCTACGAGGTAGCTCACCAACCCGATCCGGTCCCAACGACCGTACATTCCGCCGTCGCGGCGGAACATGTCATCCACTTCGTAGTGGCCTCTGCGCAGGATGAAATAGTCGACCAGGTTGATCGCCGACCAGGGAATAAGAACGTACAGCAAGATGGTGACGAAGTTGCCGAAGATGACGAGGAAGTCGTCCTTGCCTAACAACGCTCCGAGCATGGCGAGAAGAGCGTATATGACTGTCATGACGACCCTTTTGACTGTGTCAACACGAATCTTCGACGAGAGGGTCTCGAAAACGGTGAGAGAGCACATGACGCCGGAGTAGATGTTGGACGAGTTCATCACTGCTGAGGCGATTCCAAATGCGAAGAGCACGACTGGACCAAATCCGCCCAGTAGTCCTCCGAGCGCAGCCATGGCGTCACCGTCAGTGGTGGTGAGGCCTACAAAGGCTCCCAGGATCATGACGAGTACGGTCCCGGCGACTAGGCCGAGGTAGGTTGCCCAGAACGCCTGCTTCGCGCCGCCCTCGCGCGGCAGGTACCGCGAGTAGTCGGAGACGTACGGTGCGTAGGCTAGCTGCCAGGTGACGCCGATGGCGAGCATGCCGAAGAAGCCCGCCACGCTGAAGCCGAGGTCACTATGTCCTTCGAACGTCGAAGGGTTTGACGCTGCGATGAAGATGGAGATCACGACGAGTACCCCGATAACGATCGAGAACACACCCATGAGTTTGCGCACGAGGTCGTATCCAAAGATCGCCACCCCGAGCGCGATTACCGCACAGACGATGATGCCCGGGTTGATCAAGTCACTCTGAAACGCGGCTGAAAAGCTCTGGGCGGCAACGACGAGGTTCGAAGCGAAGAAGCCGAGGAACATAATGAGTGCTATGAGCGCCAGTATGCTCCCGCCGAAATAGCCAAACTGCCCGCGGGCTTGCAGCATCTGAGGAATTCCGAGCTGTGGTCCCTGGGCAGCGTGCAAAGCGGCGCCGAATCCACCGATGACATTACCGATCACTACTGCAGCAATCGTCCAGCCGAGTGACAGGCCAAACAGTGTAGGTCCGAGCGCGCCGGTGACAACCGTAAGCGGGAGCATATTGATTCCGAGCCATACGAAGAAGAGCCCACGACTGGTTCCGTGGCGTTCGTTGAGCGGAATTGGGCGGATATGGCGGCGTTCGAACCTAACAAGCTTCGTGCTTCCGTTCGAATCTCTAACGATATCGGTTTTCTCTGGCATGGGCACTCCTAAGTGCGGGGTAGCGGACACTGAAGTTGTCCGATTCGCCAGGATCTGCGAACGGATGGGCGTTCGCAGACTCCTCTATTCTTGTGGGTACTGACTTCACCCGAAAGCTTAAGCCCGTGAGTTGCATCACATAAACCATTGAATTGCGATTCGAGTCATCTGCAAATCAGATGACCATGACGCTTTGCTCTCGACTGCTACATCGGGGAACCGACAGCCTTCGGGTGAGAGGGCCTAGTTCTGTTGTTTCGTGGTGCTTGCCGGTCGAGCGGGTATTCCGGGGGAGCCACTACGCGCCCGGAACCACCCAGATCCAAGTCCTTGGCAGACGGAGCGTTCCACCACAGTGCGGGGCAGTACCCCATGTCCAGCGGTGGCGGAGCTCAGTTCCCGTGGGTTAGGAGTTTCTGGCCGTCGGTGCGCAGCTCTCCGGTCGGTGATACATGGCGGTAGAGAGTTTGGCGGGTGATGCCGAGTTCAGTGCAAAGGTCGCTGACTTTTGTTTCTGGTTTGCCCATGGATGCCATGGCGAGGCGAAGTTTTGCGGGAGTCATTTTGTACGGACGTCCGCCGTTGCGGCCGCGGGCGCGGGCGGCGGCGAGGCCGGCGAGGGTGCGTTCGGAGATCAGTTCGCGTTCGAATTCGGCGAGGGCGGCGAAGATTCCAAAGACCAGTTTGCCGGAGGCGGTGGTGGTGTCGATGGCCGCGCCTTGGCCGGTGAGGACTTTGAGTCCGATGCCGCGTTCAGTGAGGGTGTGGACGATGTTGACCAGGTGGCGCAGGTCCCGGCCCAGTCGGTCGAGTTTCCAGACGACCAGGGTATCCCCGTGGCGTAGCGCTTTGAGGCAGGAGGCCAGCTGGGGACGGTCGTCTTTCTTGCCGGACGCACGGTCTTCGTAGAGTGAGTCTGCGCCGATGCCGGCGGCAAGGAGTGTGTCGCGCTGCAGGTCGGTTGTTTGGGAGCCGTCGGCTTTCGAGACGCGCATGTAGCCGACGAACACGATTGACTCCTGTCATTTATACGTTCGTTAAAGTGACAATCGGATCGCGAATCTCGGCGAATCCAGAGTTCGTCACATATGTGACTGTTAGTTCGGAATGGCGGCTTTTCTGCAGGTCGGTTTGGCGGTTTAGGTGATTCCGATGACGAGTGTTGAGCGTGCAGCTTCGATGACGTCGTCGGTGATGGTGTTGAGCTCGTTGATTTTCATGACGCGCTCGACCTGTATGAAGAGCCGGTCGATGAGGCGGAAGTTTCCCCTGGTTATGCGGGCGACGGCGGCAATGGCCTGGGCGTCAGTGAAGTCGTCAGGGTCCAAGGCTTGCCCTAGCTTGTGCCAGCGGCGCTGCAGGACGAAATGCAGTTCTTCCTGTTCGAGGGGCCGGTATTCGTGGGCGAATCCGACACGGCTGTAGAGCTGGGGGTAGCGGCTGAACCATTTTTCGATCCCGGGCATGCCGATGAGGATCAGGGCTACGTTGTCGCGGTCGTAGCGGTCGCGCAACAGTTCAAGGGCTGTGGCGTTGAGGCGTTCTGATTCGTCAATAATGAGCAGCTCGACATATTTATTGACGCGGGTGTGGGGCCCTGTCCCCTTGCCGATGTCTGACAGGTGTTGGTCCACGCAGATCGACACGCGTGTGCTGGTGTGCTCGATGTCCGCGTGTATCTGTTTGGGGGTGGTGAGCACGGCGGGGGTGTAGAAGACGGTGCGGGAGCGGGAGAGTGCGGCGTAGACCTGGTGATCGGATTCTTCCCGGGGTCCCCACTCCTCCAGTAGCTTCTGTGCCTTGTGCCAGTTGGCATAGCGTCTGGCGGAGAGGGTCTTTCCGATTCCGGCCTGCCCGTAGCAGATGCCGATCGTGTGCTGGCGGCGCACCGCGTCCGCGAACTCCACAAACCGGCGGTGCTCTTTGGTGGCGATGAAGCTTTGCGTGGTCACAGGTCATCCTCCAGGTATGTGCGTAGCTTTGGGCGCTTCGTGGGTTGCTCGACAGAGGGCGGCGCCGAAGCTGGCTTCGGTGACGCTAAATCCGGTAAGTGCCGGGCCACGACGGCGATGCGCTGGTTTATTTGTCCGCGCAGTTCGCGGCGTCTGGCCGAGCGTGCGGCCTGGATGTCCTTGAGGGTGAGGGTTGAGGTTTCGTGGTCGGGGTCTACGGCTTTGCAAATGAACTGGTTCTTGTGGAAGATGCGGATCTCTGTGATGTCCCGGGGGTCGTAGCGGACAATGACGGGTTCGCGGACGTAGGCGGCCAGCAGTGGGGAGACGTACCTGAGTCCTTGGAAGTGCACGCCGTCGCGGTGGACGATCCGCGGTTTGGCAACGGTCAACAGGAGCAGGTTCAGTTCGTCCATGGTTGCCGGGAGCCGGGGCAGCCAGCCGTCCCCTACCCAGGCTTGGTGCGGGGTCGCCTTGATCTCTGGATGCTTCCGCTGGTGATAGTCCTCGATGATGAAGCGGCCGATGGCGGCATCCAGCTCTTTGAGGGTCAGCACCGGCGCGGGCGGCGTGTAGCCGCGGGTCAGGTGTCCGGGCAGTTCGGCCAGCAGCTCCGTATTGACGGTGCCGAAGAAGCGTTCAATTTTTCCGCGTCCCTGGGGTCTGGCGACTGTTGAGTAGGTGATTTCGAAGTGGAGGTCCTTCGCCGTCTGGGTGAGGTGGTTGCTGGTGAAGTCTGAGCCGTGGTCAACGTAGAGAACGTCGGGGATCCCGCACATCGGCCACCCTGTGCCGGCTTTGGGCCAGATGGCCTGCCGCAGTGCCAATGCGGTGTTCAGGGCCGATGGCGCCCCGAGGAAGATGGTGTAGCCGCAAATCGCTCGGGAGTAATCGTCCACGATGGTGGTGAGCCAAGGGCGCGCCGGTTTCATGTTCGCGTTCAGCACGAGGATGTCCAGTTCGGTGTGGTCGGCCTGCCAGATCGCGTTCGGCCCCTCGGCCCGGTGCCGCCATGCCAATTCATAGGTGTCACGGTAAGCGGCCGTTCCCAGCTGGGCGAGTGTCTTCATGCCGGGGTCAACGCCCGCAATGATGGAGCGGACGGTGCTGTAGGAGAGGGGTGGCCAGCCGTGGTCGGCGGCGACGCGGTTGGCTTTGCGGGCGATGGCAGCCACAGATAGGGGCGGGTTCACCAAAGCCAGCCCTTCGACGAGTGCGACCAGCTCGGAGGTGCTCCTGCGTCGGGTGGTCCCTCGGTTTGCACTAGCCAGTCCGGCGATGCCGTTGCGTTTGTGGGCCGCGTGCCAGCGCTGCAGTGTCCGAAGTCCGATGCCTTCGTGCTCAGCAAGGGCAGTAAGGGGCACGCCGTCTTCGATATGCCGGCGAAGGATTCGCCAGCGCACCAACGCTGTCTGGTCAGGCATGGAGGCAGTGTTACCGGTGAGGGTACCGCTGCCTCCGGCCGTCACCGGACTGTTTTCTGCCCTGAACGGCGCCGCGGCACGGCAGGGGCCGGTTCGCGCCGGAGTGCCCGGTAGACGGTGGTCCGGCTGACGCCCAGAACCTCGCCGATCTTCTCGACCGTCATGTCCTTTTGCTCATACATCCGGCGGGCGGTCCGGAGCTTGTCCTTGGTCAGCAACGGGGGCCGGCCGCCAACGCGCCCGCGCGCCCGTGCCGCCTGAAGCCCTGCGCTAGTCCGCTCACGGATCAGGTCCCGTTCGAACTCCGCCAGCGCCGCGAACACATGGAAGACGAGACGTCCGCCCGAGGAAGTTGTATCGATCGCCTCCTGCAGGGACCGGAACCCGATGCCACGCTCCTGGAGATCGGCGAGCTGGTCAATCAGATGTCGGATAGACCGGCCAAGCCGGTCCAGCCGCCACACAACCAAAGTGTCCCCGGGCCGCAGCTGATCCAGAACCTTGGTCAGTTCCGGCCGGGACTCCAGAGACCCGGAAGCCGTGTCCGTGAAGATGCGGTAGCAGCCGGCCGCCTTCAACGCGTCCTGCTGCAGAGCCGCGTCTTGGTCCCCGGTCGATACCCGGGCGTAGCCCAACAGATGTCCCATGCGCCCAAATGTACCAATACCCGTCAACCAGCAGAAGAACCGGCACATAGAATTCGGCACTAAGTTCCGCTACAAAATTCGGGGGTGCATTGAACCTCTTCAATGAGTCGGCTGGGTTGTAGCAAATACGGTCGTTTTTGACCTGTCAGCTGGTCCGCGGGCGAGTGGGCGACACGAGAACATGAGAACCCGGGTTCGGCGGCGTCACCGAACGTCCCCGCCGGGAAGTTCACCTGCTTGCAACAGCTGGTCCGCTACAGCCCGCGCATTCTCTTGACTGCCCCAGATCCACTCATTTGCGAACGCGTAGACGCGGGCATCGGTCTGCAGACCGACAACTACTCCGAGTGGCGGCCGAGACTTGGCCATACGCGCCACGCTGGACTTACTGACGCCTGTCATCTGGGCGACCGCTCGTTGGGTCATGCCCGAGTCAAGCAAGAGCGTTACCGCTTGCTGGATGGCCGTGTCGGCTGCCAGGTTGGCTTGATGGGCGAGCAGCCGGGCCTGGCTGATTGCTGCGGCGGCCGCTTGTTCAATACTCATTTCCGTAGTCATGAATCGACCGTACCAGAATTGCCCCATCGCTGGGGCAATATCGGGGCGAGTCTTTCTAGAAGATGAGTTCCCGGATGAACAGGGCGGCCACCACTCTGGTTCACCGCTCGTACCCTGCCCGTTGCTGGTGCTGCTGGTTCAGGCTCGCCGCCTGGGCTTTCGTTGCGCCAGTCCCTGGGGCTGCGGAGCGTATCTGCCACACATGACCCCATTCTGCCCTGTGGCAATCTCTTCGGGACGGTGCCGTGGTGGTCGCGTCCAGGCGGTCAGGTGAATGCCGTCAGTGGCGTCTACAGAACCCGCATAAACTCAATCCCATGAGTACAACGACGGCACCTCCAGAAAGCAAAACGGAGGCACCGCCCCGCAAGGGATGGGTATCAAGAACAGTGAGTCACCCGGTGACCCGCCGAGTCGCCGCCATAGCCTTGTTCACCTATCTCACGGTCTTCCTGCTGACCATCGCTGTTCATGCCGTCGCTCTGTTTGCCTTATGGAAATGGCCATGGCCGTCATATGACTGGGGCCCACTTGCCGATCGGTTCGTTACGAGTCCTGCAATGGCAGGTCTATTTGCTGTCTTTGCAGCAGTGATCGGGGCATGGTCCTTGAATCGACAGCTCAAACACACCAAACAGAAGGCCGAAGATGAGGCATGGTGGGAACAGTTCGAGTGGGTGACTGACCGCATCGTCTCCCCTAATCTGGATGCAAGCGAGAAGGCGAGCAAGACAAAGGACCCCCTGCCATTTTCAATGGCAATCAGCCTCATAAGGTCTCTGAAGAGCACCGCCAGGGCTCCCTTTCAGAAGGATGCTGTCGACGGAATTCTTAACCACTACCTAAAAGGCTCTCCGCAGAAAGACACACCCCTACCCGAACAGGACGAAACTGCCCCCGTGGATGAATCTTCCATGGACGCCGCAGGAGTGGAATCCCTTCGCGCTTTATTTGCCGAGTTCCCGTCAGACGAAAAATCGAGCCAGGTAGTCCGCGCCTGGGACCGACACTTCGAGTATGAGAATGACGTCTTGGCGGCACTTCGCCATAGGTTCGGACCGCTGGCTTCGAAACCGGGTTCTGACTTCGGGGCAGATGCAGTTATGACAATTGGTTCCCACAAACTGGTAGTAGAGGTCAAACAACTCGTCCCCAACCAGCACATCCTTGACAGGCAGGCCAAACGGCTTCGAATGGTCATGGATCGCGAGGGGGCTCACAGTGCAGTTATCATCACGCCTTCGCCATCGCTGGGTTCTCTTGCGAACCCAGTCGTTTCCGCGCATCTCGACAAGCTGAGTAAAGAGGGGATTCATCTCGTCGAGTGGTCACCATCTGAGAAATCTGGGGCCTTGCGCGACAGGATTCTGGCCACCCTTCCCGAAGCCAACAACCGCTAAATAGCTCACATAGAGTCCCCATACCCCTCCACGGATGGATAAGGATGAAGCCCTGCACAGCTTGTTGCTGTGCAGGGCTTTTGCGTGGCCGGTTTTAGCGTACGTAGTCGGAGTCTTGTCGGCGGTGTTGTTCCGGCGTTCTTGGTGTGGCCGCTGTGGTCGTGGATGCCGTGGCCGCGGCTCCCGGCGGAGTCGGGAATGATGCGTTCATGAGGCGCTGCATCTTCTCCATGCGCGGGTCAACTTCGGCAGCGGCTTCGGGCTGTGGCTGTTCGTCCGGTTTTGAAGCATCGGCCATGAGCTGGTCGATACGTGCCGAGTTGGTTTGAGCAGCCTTGAGTGCGTCGGCGTGCTTGAACGGTTCCGCCAGCGCCTTGTCTGCTTGCTCGATACGGGTGAGGGCTTCCTGGCGTCGTGTCTCGACGTCGGCTGCGAGCCGTGGCAGGGAGGAGACTCTGTTTTCGAGCTGGCGGATGGTTCCCACGTCTGCCGAGAGGAGGCCTTTGCGGGATATTTGGGTGGTTGCCCTGGGTACGCCCTCGACGCGGACTTCGACGGTGGCGTGGTCCAGTTCCCGTCCGGGGACGAGTTTGGCGCGGAGTTCGTGGCCTCCGAGCGTGGCGATGGTGCCCAGCTCGTCGTATCCGTAGAGGTTCATGAGCCGGTGTCCTTGGCGTCCGGCCCATGCCCGGAGGGCTTCTGCGGCGTCGGTCCTGTTGTCGAGGATTCTGCTGTCGATGCGGGCTTTGAAGGCATCCGCGGTGGTGTCCACGGTCCGCGCCACAGCGGCGTGAATCAGTGGCAGGTCCTGGGCTGCTGCGTCAGCTGCTGCTTGTTCACCGCGTTTGGTGTGGTTCACGGCGACCAGGTTGCGGTTGTAGGCCCGGTCCAGGCGGGACAGGCGGGCCAGTTCCTGGTCCGCGACGGCCTTTTCCAGTACCAGCGGGTTGCCGCTGGTGATGGCTTTGGCTTGGGCGAAGTTCAGGGTGTTGTCCCCGATGTCTTCGATTTCCCGGACGTCGAGACGGCCGCGCATGATTTGGTTGATGAACCGGGATTTGCGTTCCAGTCCTTGCCACATGAAGGAATCGAAGGATTCCTTGGTGACGACCTGGGAGATGCGCACTTCGGGGTTTTGGTTGCCTTGGCGCAGGATGCGGCCGTGGCGTTGTTCGACGTCGGCCGGCCGCCATGGGGCGTCCATGTCAACGAGGTGCACGGCGCGTTTTTGGATGTTCGTGCCGACACCCATTTTCGATGTTGAGCCAACGAGCACTGCGATCTGTCCGGAGCGGGCGGCTGCGAACAGCCGGGCTTTCTCGTTGTCGTTTTTGGCTTCGTGGATGAACCTGACCATGTGTTCGGGCACGCCACGGCGGCGTAGCTGGTCTTTGAGTTCGCCGTAGACGTTCCACTTTTCCGAGGGTGTGCCGAAGTCGCAGAAGACCAGCTGCAGGGCACCACGGGCTGGTTCCGGTTCCCCGGTGGAGGGGTCGGTGTAGATGCGGTCTTTGTGTTCTTCGTAGACGCTGGCCAGCAGGTCGGCTGCGGCGCTGATCTTGGTGGGTCCGTGCTGGAACAGTGCGGGATCCACGAGTCTCATGTCCAGGGCGGCTTTGCGGCCGTCTGAAGAGACTTTGAGCATGTTGTCTTCCTCAGAGGCGACAAGGCGTTGCTGGATGGCATCGACGCGGTTGCCGATGTCCTGGATGTAGTCACGCAGTTCGGGGCTTGGTTCGACGGCGAGCATGTTGGGCTGGCGGAGCCCGTCCCCGTTCCGTGGGGCGAGGGCCGGGATGGGCAGTTTGAGGTCTTCGGCGGTTTTGACGTCGGCGAAGGTGTGGAACATTTTCAGCAGTTCGGGGACGTTTTGGAACTTCGCGAACCGGCTCTTGAGTTTGAACCGGTCACCGCCGGCGACGGAGAGTTCCATTTCTTCAACAACCTGCCCGAAGGTCGCGGCCCAGGTGTTGAAGTCTTTGATCCCGGCTGCTTGGAGCAGGTCCGGGCGCAGGTAGCGCTGCATGACGTACATTTCCGTGACGGAGTTCGCGATTGGTGTTGCCGTGGCACCGGTGATCACGCGCCGTCCTTCGCGTTCGCGCAGGAACTCGGTCTTCATATGAAGATCCGATGCGCGCTGCGAACCTTGGATTGCGGCGCCCGGGATGTTGGACGGTGTCCGGAGGTTTTTGTAGTCGTGCAGCTCGTCCACGACGAGGTAGTCGATGCCGGTTTCCTCGAAGCTGATCCCGGGGTCGGCGGGAGTGTCGAGCTTGGCCTTGAGCGTTTCTTCCTGGGCCAGCACTGCCTTTTCCAGCCGTTTGATGATGCTGGCGTTGGCTCGGCCGTTGTCCTGGCCGTTGCTCTTCGCTGCTTCAAGGTCCGCCCGTAATTGGGCGATTTCCGAGGACTTGTAGGCAGCTTCAGCTTCGGGGCTGAGCGTCACGCGCTGGAACGCTGTGCGGGTCATAATCACGGCGTCCCATTGGTTCGCTGCCGCACGGGCAACAAACTGGCGCCGCTTGTCGCCGGCCAGATCAGCCGATGAAGCGGCGAGGATCCTCGCCTGCGGGTAGATCTGCAGCCATTCACGGGCGAATTGCTCAAGCATGTGGTTCGGGACGATGACGGCAGGCTTGTTGACCATGCCCAAGCGGCGAAGCTCCATCACACCCATGACCATCTCTGCTGTCTTTCCAGCACCGACCTGGTGGAACAGGCCAACGGCTGGTTCAGAGAGCATCCGCGCCACAGCGGCACGCTGGTGCGGGCGTGGCGAGAAGTCTTTGGCCATGCCGGGCAGGGTCAGCCTCTCCCCTTCGGTGCTGTAGTCCCGGAGCACGATGGAGTTGAAGCGACGGTTGTATTCGTCGATGAGGCGGTTGGCCCGTTCGGGTTCCTCCCATACCCATTCGCTGAACCGTTCCTGCAGCAGCTGCGCTTTTTCCTGTGCGGCTGCGGTTTCTGTGGGGTTCAGGATCCGGCGCTTGTCTTCATTTTCGTCGGTGACCCGGACTGGCCTTTGTTCGAGGACCTGCTTGAGGATGTCGGAGGCTGGCATCCGCTGAGTGCCCCAGTTACTCGTGGCCGCAAGGGTGTGGCGGTTGGCTTTGACGTCCCACATGGACCCTGCTGCGTTCGAGACGGTGGCGTAGGGGTCGTTAAGGATTTCGCGGACGAACTCCTGGTGGGTGTCGGCGTCGATCCAGACAGCGCCGAGGCGTCCTTCCACTTCGTCCATGCGCAGCGGTTCTGGAATGGCCTGGGTGAGGGCATGAACGTTGGCGTTGAACCGTTCGTCGCTGAGCGCGGCGGCTTGGGCGATTTCCAGCTTTTCGCGGACGTTCCCGGAGAGATATTCGGCGCGGGTTTGGAAGGTTTCGTCCGGGCCAGGGACTTGGTAGATGTTCTCTCCCATGGCCGCGCGCGCTTCCTCGCGGCTGATACCCAACAAAGATGCGGCGTAGTCCAGATCGACCTCGCCCACGGTATCTAGGGTGACGGTGAGGGCTTCTTCAGCAGTATCGACGCCAAGGACGGGGCGTCGGGGCTGGACCTGGCGGCTGGAGAGCAGAGCAGCCGGGGTAGCGGTCTGGGTGGCTTCATCGAAGTTCTCCAGTGCCTTGACCAAGGGCCCGAAAGGGTCACGGCCGAGGATGGACACGGCCCTAGGGGTGGTGCGGGCCTGGATGGGCTCCTGCGTCTCTTCGTCCACTCGTCCGGTGTCCCGGAGTGTGAAGCGGTTGATCGGCCCGTAGCTGTCGACGTACTGGGTGTACGCGGCCTTCAGCTCGTCGCGGAGCGTGTCGATGTCGGCGGTGTCGTCGCGGCTGTCGGCTTCTGCGGTGAGGAGCTTCCGGCCGGCATCCCTAAGCCCGAGCAGGGCGCGAAGTTCAGCGGCTTGGGTTTTGGGGACAGCGAGGTCAGTGTGGGAGCCGTTTTCGACCATGGTGAAGCCGTTGTCGGAGGCGCTGATGTGGCCTTCCCATTCCGTGGCTGCCGCCGGGACGTAGGCGGCGCGCTGGCGTTCCTGCTCTTCAGTGCGTTCGGTGATCACCAGCCCTGCGGACTTGGCCTCAGCCACGACATCGGCCAGCACAGTTTCCAGGCGGTCCGGGACGGCGGTGAGGTCATCGGTGGTCAGTTGCAAGGTTTCGGCCCCGTACATGCCGTGGGCCACGTGCAGCTCCCCCAGCAAACGCTCGGGATACTCATCGAAGTAGGAGTTCAGGCGGGTGATGGTCCCATCGATCCTGCGGGCGCTCACGGTCTCCCAGAGCGTCGAAGCTGGTTCCTGCCCGGGTTCCCTGCGGCGGAAGATCAGCAAGTCAGTCATGGCATCGGTGCCGGCTGCTCTGCGGTGCGAACCGGTGGGAAGACGGACAGCACCCACGAGGTCGGCCAGCTGGTTCATTTCCCTGCGTGCTGCCGGGTTGGTGGCGTCCAGAGTGAAGCTGGACGTCAGCACAGCCACCATGCCACCCGGGCGGGTCAGTTCCAGGGACTTGAGGATGAAGTGGTTATGGATCGAGTGCCCCCCGGGGTTGTGGCGGGGATCGTGCAAGGTGACGTTGGCGAAGGGCACGTTGCCAATGGCCAGGTCAAAATGACCGGGGGGCAGTTTGGTGTCCGCGAAGGACTCCGCCCGGACAGTGGCCTCTGGGTAGAGGGCTTGGGAGATAGCAGCCGTAGTGGGGTCCAGCTCAACTCCGGTCATCTCTGCGTTCTCGGGGGCGAAGCCGATGAAGGTTCCAACGCCGGATCCCGGTTCCAGGACCGTGCCCCCGTCGAATCCGAGGTCCTGCACCGCTGACCACATAGCCTTCACGTAGGCGGCATCGGTGTAGTGGGCGTTGATGGTCGTGCGGCGCGCTGCGTCGTACTGTGCCTCGGTCAGGAGGCCGCGCAAGTGCTCGCGGTCCCCTGCATATTCCTCGCGGGCTTCATCGAAGATTTGGAAGACGCCCTGCGCTCCCCAACTCCCCCACCGTGCAAGCGAAGTCTTTTCGGCGGCCGTAGCGGGACGATCCTCGGTCTGCAGCGTTTGAAGTACCTCAAGGGCTTCAAGGTTCGCCCGTATACGACTCCGTGCACCGGACGGCGCCAAGTCCTCCTGAGAAGTGGGCCTGAAACGGTCCTGCTTGCCAGCTACAGTTGCTGGCGCAGCTCTTCCGCTTCCGCCATTGAGTTCAGGTACCGCTGCAGTTCCGGATTGACGTTCTCGTCCTCGTCCTCCGTCTCCGGCGGCGACAGCAGGTCGTACCGAACGATCTCCTCGGCCTGGTTCCGCGCCGCGTTCAACCGGCCGACCTTCTCCAGATACCCCTCCCCTTTCGGGTCCGGTCCCGCGATCTTGACCTGCAGCTCGTCCACCTGTTCCTGGGCCTGTTCCCCCAGGTTCGTGAAGAACTCGTCCGGGTTCTGAATCTTGCTGTAGCGAGTTGGGCTCGCTGTCTTCCAGGCTTCCTGTGCCTGCCTGCCGTACTTGTTCATCACGGTCCTCCTCCGGTGCCGCCCACAGAGCCTCAAAGCTCAGCTGGCCATCAATCTGCTTCTTGCGTCCCGCCATGGACTACTCCCCCTGGTGCCTCTTCTGCATCGAAGCTCACGCTAGCGGGGATTCCCATACATTGCCTGTCACAGGGAACCTTTGCTCGGTTGCGCTCAGATTGCCAGCGGAAGACTTCAACTCAGCCCTAGCAAGAATAATTATGTCCAGATAGATTTATTAGCGACGAAGCCTCTCTCGCAAGGCCTCGTCAAGTAGATCCGTAATAGTGATTCCGTACTTCGTCGAATAGGCGTCCAATTCGTCTCGAAGACTAATCTCTATCTTCGATGAGAAGGGTTCCATCCGGCGCTTACCTCTCGGCCGTCCAGGGCCAGGACGCCTTGGTTCGAGATCAGTGTGGGCCGACTCCGTCTGGATGTTTCCTTGCCCAACGGTGGCCTGAGAAGCCTCCCCCTGTTCCACTGTTTCGGTTCGTTTCTCCGCAGAAGTCAGGACATCCACAACGTCGGCGACTGGTGCTTTGCGAATCGACGATTTGCGCTCCAAGGCCATAATTAGTTCACCCCATCCAAGTAGCGCGCATGCGCAACAAATTTTTCAGTCATGATTGCTGCGCCTCGACCGGCGAGCTTCGTGAGCGGCGAGCGTGTACTGACGGAGTCCTGCATCGCCGTTCGGAGAGGAAGATGAGGCTCTCTTACGTCGGTGCCGTAGGTGCTCTCTAGCTCTCCGATTTGGAAGGAGTGTTCGGACGTGAGGGGTGAACTCGTCTTATTGATGATGATGCCCAGGAATTCCAGCTGGGGATTCAAGTGCGGAAGCGACCTGACCTTCTTCACCGTGTCGAGGAACTCCGTCACGCCCTTCACAGAGAAGGCCGCTGGTTCAGTGACGGCAAGTACACGGTCAGCCCAAATGAGTCCGTTCAACGTCAGTCGCCCAAGGGCTGGTGGAAGATCTATGAGGATGTGGTCGTATTGTTGAAGCTCGTCAGCTCCGTACGCTGCAGTCTTGAGTCGCATCTCGGGCGTTAGCAGAGCTTCCGACTCAAGTCTCGCCAGGGACTCAGAACTCGGGATCAGATCAATGCCCGGCCATGTGCTTTGAGTGATGGCCTGCCCGAGGGTCCCAGCCTCTCCCCCGTACAGCACATCGAAGACGTCAAACTCCCCAGCCCCTTCAAGGGCTTCCGTTACATTGGATTGAGGGTCGAGATCGATGACCAACACGCGCTTTCCAATTAGACGCAGGCCGGTAGCCAAGCCGAGTGTCACAGACGTCTTGCCCACACCGCCCTTGCGGTTACCTATAGCCGTAACTTTCATACCGGTCCTCCGAGACGCGCCGGGTATTGATGGAGATCCATCAATACATCAGTCATTCAATCCAGCCATCAATCTATCAAGCAATCAATACATCCCGCAATCCATCAATACATCCAACAATCTTTCTGTCATGACATAATTATTTAATGCTTGTCATGGGTTGGCCCGCCGGCCCAAGACCCGAGAGTCGTGAGGCTGGAGTCAGTCTGCGGCCGCTTCTTGGGCGAGTGAGCAGTTCAACTCATCAAGACAACAGAAAGTCCCGGAACTGCTGACCCCCCATGCCCGACTCCTGCGGGCCGAGAACAGGGGGAGTCAATGACGATTGACAGAGAATCTCATATATCAATCAATCTTTCTGTCATGACATAATTATTTAGTTGTAGCCCGGAACTACTTGTGGGTTCCTAGGTGCCATCTCAAGGTCACGAGGCCTCAGTCCCCCAGATCCTGAGTGAGCGAATAGCAGCACTACATATCCAGCACAGGCCACTAGCGCCTGCAACCCGTAGAGTGGGGGATCGTCAACAAAACCTGACAGATAGGACGCCGCATGGAATGGGATCTAGGAGACGGATTCCACTGCGGACGACTTGGGATCCTTTTGAATGATGGTCGGCTGGGATCCAGCCACCAACATGACGGGACGATCAGCGTCCAAGGAATCACTGGCCAACACAAACGAGACCCGCTCAGGCCAGGCTATGAGCTGGTGATGGAAAGTGCAGCTGCAGGTTGGCAAGGTAGCTGCGAATGCGGCTGGACTGGTAGACGGTGGCAGCGCGTCCTTGGGGCAGGCAGTGCCGACATGGCGAGATACCGAGCAAAAGCACTGATTGGATCACCAGCTATACCGCCCCTGTCGGTAGAAGAATCGATCTTGAGCGAATGGCAGAAACATGTACAGGCTTGGGCACTGCAAATGGCGGCTCGCAGTTATGACCGGGCAGCTGCCCGTCTGGACGAGGCTGTCAACGCTGCACGAGACTCTGGTCTGACATGGGCCGATATAGGCGCAGAAACCGGAATGTCACGCCAAGCAGCGCATCAACGATGGAATCGATCTAGCTAATTCTCCTCAGATGGAGCTACACGACCTTTACAAACCAATGGCGTTCTGCCTGCGCTTGCTAACGATCTCGTAGTCTGAGGCCTGTGATCGCCCCGCTCCGGGTCACATCGCTGTGGTGAACGCCATATCAGCGAGGGTCCATTCGTCAGGTGGTCCTTCATAGGCTTCCCAGGGGTAATCTTCAGTGGGGGAGAGGAGTTCCGCTACCGTATTCACATTTCTCGAAAGCCACTCCCGCCATATGACCCGCTCGATGCGGTACCTCTGTAGCTGGCCGGCCACAGACTCGAGCACTCCAAAGTATTCAGCAAGTTCGTGGAGGGACGTCGAAGCGATGACTGTCCAGGATCTTCCGCCATTCCTTGAAACCATGTTCCATGCAGCCAGGGTCTCAAGACTTTCGCTCACGGCGGTCCTGGACAGCTTTGTCTGACCCACCAACTCCGTGGTGGTCAAACCGGGGCTGCGTTCCAGTGCTTCGTAAACAAACGCTGCAGGCAGGCCCAGTTCCCTGAAGACGGGTCTGAGCGCATGGATCTTTCCCTTTCGCCAGGGAAGATCTTCGGCGCCAGGCCGAAGATCTTCAGGAATCGTCAACATGTATAGATCGCCCTTTGTCCCTCGCCCTCGCTCAACCAAGGTCACCAAAGGATCCTTTTCAGAGCGCAACGCTCTCAGATGGGAGCCTACGGTTGTGTGGTCCAGACCTGTCGCGACGGCGATTGACCGATCACCGAACTCAACGAAGCGAGAAGCGGTCATGTGAGCGGCTGTTCCAAGAGCTCTTAGAACCACGCGCCGGGCCAAGCCCGTGCGCGAGCTAGCGTAAGCAGGCTCTCTTAGACGGAGTGCGTTTTCCCAAGTCCGCAGGTAGCGGTGCTCGCTGGTGGCATCTGGGGTTGGTGCGGTTCCTAGTAGGGGCTGTGTATTTGGCTGGCTTGTGGGGGATCTACGTGCATTGTTATTCCTTGTCTCGTTAATCTGGTTTTTTTGTAGGTAAGTGATCGCGTTTTTCCAGTCTCGCTTCAGGGAGGAAAGCCTGTGGCTGGATCGGTAGCGGGCATAGAAGGATGCGAGTCCGGGCCAAACGCCCTGGAGGACTCGCCGTTCTACATCGATGAGTTTCATGCCTGCTGCGGCCGCCGCAGTCAGGACTGCCTGACGTGCTTCTGAATCTGAGGCGTACCGGTTCGCGTCGTAGAGACCTGATAGCGCCATCTGCTGCATCGGCCTGGACATCCGACCGGCCATTTGTGGTAATTCATAAACTTCGTTGTCTGCGGACAGTGGCTGCTCGAGTCTCAGCCTTCGTACGCCGGCGACTTCGTCCTTTAGCTCTGCGCGAATTGTTGCCCATACTTGTTCCTTGTTTGGGCGTCTCGCAATGTCGTAGGCCGTGCTGAGGCTCATGGCGAGTTCCTGGTAGCCGCCACGCTTGTGCGGTGACCCTGGGGTCCTCATGCAACCGTGAAGCATGTTCTGGTGCGGGGTCTTGTCCAATGTGCGGTATCGGGTACCTAATGCCTCGACAACATCGCGTGCTTCAGAAAAGGCAATCCGTTTTTCCAGTGGGATGTATACGTGCCGTCCTCCATTGGGCGAGCGATCTTCAATCCACCGAGCCCCACAGCTGTGCAGCCACGTTTGAAGTGATTTCACATCGGCTTCGACCCAGTCGATGCCTGCAATCGACGAGTCGAAGTCAAGGAAGATAGCCGAGCAGCTGCCGTCTTTGCCGAAGATCCGGACGGCGGCAGGAAAAGTGGGGAGGGTCTCAGTCAGAGCGCGTTCATGCTTCTGGGGATAGGTCTTTCCCCCGTCCCGGGAGAGGCGGATGCGGGGTTGACCTGCGAGAAGAGGCGTCAACGCAGCCCACGCCTGAGCGGCGTTGGAGGTCTGGGATGGCTCCTGAGACACGCCAGTAGCGTCGGCTGCTGGCAGCACGGGAGCGTGCTGTTGTACGATGATTTTGTTCCTGTTCAGGGAATGACGAAGGGCCGATCCTGCCAGATCGGTTTGTTACACAAATGAAGGCCTGTTAAGGACTTCCATACGATTTACGATCTGTCTGCCGGCAAGCTATCCGGATCGTGATTCTTCAGCTTCGAAGGCCCGCTAATGGCGGGCCTTCCTTGTATCTACGAGGCCATACGGATCGGGAGTTCATCCTGCTGAGTGAACTGACCCAGCAAAGCCAAATCTTCGCGCAAGGACCGGTCGACTGCAGAGGCAACATAGTCGGTGACAGTCATGCCTTTAGCGGCGGCGATCATGTGAACGTCCTCCGCGGTCTTGGCCGGCGTGCGGAAGCCAATGTATTTGCGGAGGCCCTTGCTGGGCCGACCGCCTCCACGATTGATTACTGCGCTCATTGTCAGGTCCTTTGAATCTCGCACAACCAGGGGTTGTAGCTGGTTCATCGTTGGTGCCACGTGCAGTCGATTGAACTTCTGTTTACAGCTATCGACTGAAACGAACCTAGCACCGCGCCGAGTCTGATCGGGGGATTTGTTTACAGAAAACGGCCCTGCGTGTCGCCGCCCACTGCTTATGAAGCTGATTGGCCGGCTTCAGCCTTGCTGCGCGTGAAGGTGCGGTCCGTCTATTCACGCACATAGGCTCGGCGGCCAGCCAGTCGGGGCGGGCAAGAAAACATGTCTGGGTTGGGCTCCATGAAAACAATGTTGAGGTGCCCGCGGCGGCCGTCTCTTGAATTCAAGCCACGCCATCCTTTCGTTCCAACGACAAGCGTCCGCCGAAACCCGGTTTTCAGTGAACCTGTAGGTTCCCGTACGGGTTCCGGCGGCATCAACTTGAATCCCCCAAGAAATCAAGTATGAGACAGCCTACAGACGTGCTTCGCACATGCACAACTCAGTTATTACTCGTGGCCTATACGCTATGAATGACATCAGGTAAAGTTTTGTGTCGGCTGTCCGCCTGCTCTACAGCGGTCGCATCATAAGCAGCTGACCTTTGGCTGAAGGAGCTTAGAGATGGCAAATAGGGGTCGTAGCGTGTTCCTTACGCAACAGCAGAAGAAGGAGCGCCTGGCAGATCGCATGGGCATCCTGGTGGATATCTGGGAGTCCGACAACAACGCGGCGCTTACGTACAATCACGTGGAGGAAGCACTTTCTGCCAACGGGATCCATCTGTCGCGGACACGGTGGTCATATTTGATCAATGGCAGTGGCAGCCTGGTGACCGATCAGGAACTTCTGAAGGGAATCGCAGAGTTAGTTTTTGCCGTTCCGGCCAGCTACCTCGTTGATCTCAACAGTGAGACTCCTCCCGAGGTGGAAGCGCGGATGGAGTTCCTTGTGCAGATGCGCAAGCTCAAGGTGAAGAACTTTGCCGCGAGAAACTTGGGCGCGACGTCGCCGGAAACCCTGCGGATGATCACCAGGATTATCGACTCGTCGATGAACGGTGAGGATGAATGAATCTCCCACCTGTACAGGACAAGGTTCGGGAGCTGTGCGGTGACGGCGCGACGTCGATGAAGGAAGTCGTCGAACGCCTGACCATGATCTGCAAGAAGCCGATCAACCTGATCGAGTACAACGAGTCCTGGGGTTCCCTGACGGCATTCAAGGCCGAATTTGAAGATCGCATCAACGTCTATTTCCCCCCGCAGAAGTCCCAGCAGTACAAGGTCCACTGCATCTATCACGAGCTCGGACACATCTACCTGGAGAGCCTTCAGATAGCCCTTGCCCTGCCGGATCTTTCCGGAGAGATGCTGAGGGAAACCGCGGACGCCATTAGCATCACCTGCCGGTCCGTTCCGAATCACCCCGTCGAGCGGTGGGTGGAGGACTTCGCATTCGAAATGTCGAAGAAGACGCGTTCACGCAGCTCGTCCGATCTTGATCCTTTCCTCTGATAAACCATGAAACTGTTGCTCTTTGCGCTCCTGAGCGCCCTGTGCCTCCTTCGGATCCCCTCGGTGGTCAAAGTCCCGGAGTCCAGGGCATCGTGGGTGGCATCGATCTTCGGGCTCGCGGCACTCTATGTCTTGGGAACGGTCACACCGCTCGAGGATATTGACCGCTACCTCGGTGGCATCAACGTGACGAACCTGCTCCAGGCCGTCTTCGCGCTCCTGGCAATCTTCTTCTTCAACGACAGCGTGCGGCGCCTGGCGAACGTACCCATAGTCAGATGGACCTACTACGCGCCGCTGCTGAGCATTCCCATCATGATCGCCAGCTTCACCCTGATTCAGGACAAAACTCCAACGGCCGCTGACTTCATCGATACCCGCATGGACCAGCTCGCTACCGCCGTGTACAGCGGCATATACATGCTCGCGCTGTTATTCACCGTCCTCAGGATCATCTACATGCTTCGGCACAAAGCCAGGGGACTCTATGCCACATTCTCAGCGGGCCTGCTGGTGGTTGCGATCGCCGTTTCGTGCCACATCACCTACGTGGTGCTGTTCTACTTCTCGCCCTGGGACGCCCTCGCCCGGGACATCGGTGCCTGGTTTGACCGCCTTTTCTATGTAGGCCTTTCAGTGACCGCCGCGGGATGGCTGATTCTCTTCCTGTCGAAGCAGCTGCCCAGATTGCGTCTCTGGATGATCGATGCCCTGTGGCTGACCGCGTTGAGGATGCGGATCCATGCCGATCGGTCAAGAGTCAGTCCGGCCTGGGACCTCTTCAACGAAACGCTCGAAAACGGCGTCTATAAAAGCCTCATAGTTCTGCACAACTACGAGCGGGTGAACTTGATGGACTTCCCGGACTCTGTCCAAGGCAGGATCAGCCAAATCGAAGCCAAGCTGGACGCTCGGACCTAGCTCTGTTCGGTCAAGATCGTCTTGCTGACCCAACTGGTCAGTTCGTTGGTGAAGGTAGAAGGCGAGGCGTTCCACTCCTGGGTGTGGTGGGCCTCAGGTAGTGCTATCAAAGTGACGGTGGCCGGATTCGCGCGTTGGAACGCGGCCGAGATCTCCCAAGGAACCTCTTGATCAGCGGTCGAGTGCAAGACCAAGGTCGGGACATCCACCCTGTTGGCTACCTCTACCCAGTCGAGGGCATCGAAATCAATCGGTTCCTCCAGCCCGAGCATTCTCGCGAACACACGGGTACCCAACAGGCGCATAACAAGGTCTGCCCCAACCGCCGGCACCCGGGCCTGCACGGCTCCTGCTGAAATGGCTTTCCGCCAGCTGGTGACGGGACCTACCAGGACCAGCCCGATGATCCTGTCCCGGTGGGCGCTGCGCTCGGCTGTGAGCAGGGCCATGGTCCCGCCCATTGACCAGCCGGAGAGGATGATGCGCTTGGCTCCGTGAGCGACGGCATAGGACACGGCGCTGTCCACGTCACGCCATTCTGTTTGCCCCAGGTGACTCGAGTCTGCCTGTTGCGGGCTGACCTCGGCGTCGCTGCGAAATGTGGGAACCAGAGATGTGAATCCTAAGGAGCTGAACGCGTGGACGTCTCGGAACATGATCGAGCGGTCCGTCCAGCTGCCATGGATATGGATCACCCATACGTCCGTATTTGTGGCTTCGAATAGCCATGCCGGCGCCGCACCGTACTCGGTGGGGATATACACCTCTTGAAAGTGTTCGCGGACAGCAGCGGGTTCGAAGAACACGTCCGGGGTCCAATCGACGATTGGGCCCAGACCGCCAGGCGTAGAGCTTGACTGGTGGAGCAGTCTTTCTACGAATTTTTGTTCCTCGTCGATCAGGGTGACCTGACCGACTCGCGCGTATTTAGCTGTCGTGGGGTCGAACACGCCGAAGTCGCCCGGCGCCTTGGTGTAGTCGTCCAAGGCAATTCGGATGCGACGTCCGCCGTCCTCCATCTCTGCCCGGCGGTAATCCTTTGGGCCTCGCTTGACGATTTTCCGCGCCATGACGACAGCGAATCCGGATAGCCCTGCAGCCGGCACAAGGAGCGCCGCACAGGTCAGGAAGCGCCGTTTCGTCAGCATCAGGTCTTCGTCCTCCAGGGCCGATCGAGGGGGAAATGGAACCCAGACATCGTAACGCCCCTCTCTGGCCGATGAAGGCCTAGATCATGCTCACTACAGGCGTTGCACATGTTCACTACAGGCATGTAACGTGCTTAGTGAAACTAGGAGGTATTGCTTTTTGACAAGGCTTGTTATGAACTGCGGGCGCTCATCTATCGCGAAAATCGTTGACATAGGCAGGAAGCATCTTGAACTCCACAGCATCAATGTCAGCCTCGCGTACCCCCGGAGACGCCGTTGACCCGTAGGAGAGCCGGCCGTAACGGCACCGGCATCTTCGATGGCTTCCGGATCTCGAAGCGCAGGCCCTATTTGCCGTCCAGGTACTCCGCGTAGTCGGCCAAAGCCTTGTCGCGAGCGGCCTTGTTCAAGGTGTAGATGACTCGCTGTCCATGCCGGTGTTCCCCGGCGTCCGAGGCGACGATCCCCTGCTCTTCCAAGTCTTGGAGGTGCCGAAAGATGGTTTGGTATGTCGCGGAAAGCTCACGCGTGATTTGCCCTGACGTCACTCCGTCCGGGTTCAGAGCAAGGTGTCGAACAATGGCGGCACGCACCTGGTTCATCCCGAAAGCCTTCATGGCCGCTTCAGCCTGAGGCTGGACGGAGGTGACGGGCTTTGCGTATCGGGGCACTTGATTATCTTGCCGTATCTCATCACAACTGGATAATACACTAACATTTAATGTTAGACTTGCGAGAGAAGGTCACGCGTCTCACTTGAGAACGTATGACAAGCAATGTTGCGGGGTTCCGTGGACAATAGGGGTTAGTAAATCGTCTGGATTATCTAGGCGGAAGTTCTATTCCTGTCAGGCGGATCTGGTAGCTGTAGAAATGATTGCCCATTGGGGAGGGACAGTTTTGAAGAACATGCTGCCGTTTGGCACGAAGGGGCCGAGGAACGCATATTTGCGTACCAGCGTCACGGTCGGACGTGAGAGCGTCCGTTCTTGGTTGTTCGAAGCTGCTGGTGCCACCTCATGATGCAGCGTAAGTCTCTGGGCCTCGTGGCCCTTGTCGCCATCCCCAGCCTGTTCTTTGGGCTGATCTTCTCATTCGTCCTGCTGCTGGCACCGGCGAAACCCGCTGCAGCTGACTGCGGCCCGGTATCCGTTGTCGTGGACGGAAACACGAAAGTCGATGGGTACTCCGCAGAGCAGATGAAGAACGCCGCTGCCGTCATGGGAGCAGGTAAAGCGTTGAACCTCTCCGTGAAGGGCCAGACCATCAGCATCATGGTGGCCCTGGGGGAGTCAGGTCTGCGCGTGCTGGACTACGGTGACGGTCCAGGCCCGGATTCCCGTGGTTTGTTCCAGCAGCGCGACAACGGCGCTTGGGGCTCCTACACGGACCGCATGGACCCGACCATCAGTGCCACGAACTTCATCAAGGCACTGCAGGCCGTCCCGGGCTGGGAGCAGTTGGAACCGACCATCGCCGGGAACAAGGTCCAGCGCAACGCCGACCCGTACCACTACCAGAAGTACTGGCCCGAGGCCGTGAAGATCGTCCAGACGCTCTCGGACGGCAAGTTCTCGGTCGAAGGCGGCGACTGCGGGATCCCGGGCAAGTCCGGCGCCGGGGATGACTACCCCTGGAAAGACTCTCCAACCTGGATGCAGGTCGGGACAGGCTCCGCTGCATCACCTTTGGGCATGTTCTACCGCGAATGCGTCGACTTCGTCCTCTGGCGGGTCAACCAGCAGATGGGTTCGACCAGCGCACCGTTCAAGTTCCTCAACGGCAACTTCCGCCCGGACGGGCAGGGCCTCGGCTCGGCCCTGACGTGGAAGGCCGGCTGGGACGCCAAGGGCTGGCCCTCCGGCAAGACGCCCCGCGTCGGTGCAGTGGTCTGGTACTCACCGGGCACCGGGGGAGCGGACCCACAATACGGCCACGTGGCCGTGGTCAAGGAAGTCAAAGACGACGGGACCTACCTCGAAGAGGGCTACAACGGCAACCCGCCCCCGGATGACCACAACTACTACACCCGGACCGTCAAAAGCAGCGTTCCCTCCGCGTTCCTGTACCTGCCCAACCAAGAGGAGAAGAAGTGAAAAAGCCCCTGGCCCTCATTGCAGCGGTAGCTCTGCTGTGCGCCGGATGCGCACCGGCGTCGAACACCACACCGGCACCAACGGAGACAACGGCCACGCCCTCAGCTCCGGTCTCGCTGAGCGTCGACAGCGGCCCACAGGCACCGGGCGGGACCGTCCCTCCCACTATTGGCATCTCTTGGGATCAGGCCAGCAAGGATCAGGCCGTGGACGTCGCACAGAAGACCATGGCCGACTTCGCCCGCCCGAAGGCCGAGGAACAACAGTGGGCCAATGATCTTGCCCGCTGGCTCACCCCGCAGGCCACCGCCGACTACTCAGCGGTGGACCCGGCGAACATCCCAGCCAGCCGCGTCACCGGCCCGGCCAAACTGACCGTCGATGAATCCAACGGCTATGGCGTCATCGCCACTGTCCCGACCAACGCCGGGACCTACACATTGCAGCTGCTCCGCACGGGCAAGGACGCGCCGTGGAAGGTCAACCGGCTGACACCACCAGCGTCCTAAACGCCTAACCCCTCTTCACCTCACCCACACGTAAAGGAAGAAAGTTCATGAGTACTGCATCAACTGAGGTCCTGGCCTTTCCCCACATCAAGGCCATCGTCCGCGACAACGGAACCGCCGAAGTCGTCGTTGCCGGTAACTCCCGCGTCGTCCCCGACGGGGATTCCCTCCAGGACCTCCGGAACAACGCCCTCGCCCTCGTCGTGGGCGAAGCACAGACGCTGCGGCGCCCGGTACGGGTCCAGATCGAGGACCCCGAAGGACACGGCGAACTGATCGTGCACCCGGACAACAAGATCGAATCCGTCTCCTATGAGCCCCGCCCGGCACGCCGCCGTGCGCAGGCCCCGGCGACCACGCCCGAGACCGTAGCACCGGCCGTCATTGAAACAGTCCCCGTAACGGCCCCGGAACCGATGCCTGCTCCCGCGCAGCCCGCCACCGTCGAAGCTACGGCAGCGGCAGTGGACCGCCGGCCGTGGCCGCCCACGCCCGTAGAAGCCGATGTAACGACGGATGTCCCGGTCAGCTCTGGGCATGGCAGCTCAACCACGCAGCGGACTATCGATGCAGAAGAACCGCAGGCCGCTGTGACCGGTCCTGAAGAACCGGCAACACGGCGCAGCTTGAAGGAAACCTCGTTCCTGGTCAGCGCTCCGGTCCTGGAGCCAGCCACACAGGGCTGGCGGGGGACACTGACCCGCCTCGGGTTCCGCATGAACCCCTCGCCCGAGGAACTGGCCGAACGCGAAGATATCCGCACCGTGAGCCAGCACTGGCCCGGGCCCCGGACCATCGCCGTGGTCAACCGCAAGGGCGGGGCAAACAAGACACCCACTGTCGTGATGCTCTCTGCCATCCTTGCCCGCTACAGCGGCGCGGCCACCGTCGCCTGGGACAACAACGAATCCCAAGGCACCCTGGGCTGGCGCACGGAAAAGGGCGCGCACAACCGCAGCGTCCTGGACCTGATCGATTCCTCCACGGAACTTCTCTCCCCATCCACCAACGCAGCGGAAATCGCTAAGTTCGTGCACCACCAGACCGCTGACAAGTTCGACGTGCTGCGCTCGGATGAGAACGAAGAAGGCGACCACGAAGTAACCGCCGAGGAAGTCGACATCGCCCACCAGGTCCTGACCCGCTACTACCGGCTGGTCGTCATGGACTCCGGTAACACCGCCCGGGCTGCCAACTGGCGTCGGATGATCGACCACACCAACCAGCTCGTCGTTCCCGTCACCGCCATAGAAGACCGGGCCGAGGCCGCCAGACTGACACTGCAGACTCTGGAATCCCGTGGCGGCCACGACGCTGAGCTGGCCCGGAACGCCGTCGTCATCGTCTCTGAATCGACCGATGCCAAGCGCAGCATGACCGGAGACGCCCTCAAGCGGGCAAAGGCCGAAGCCCAACGGATCGCTGACGGATTTGAGCCGTTCGTCCGGACAGTCGTCCGAGTTCCCTACGATCCGGCCCTGGTCAACGGCCCCATCCGCTACGAAGCCCTCCAGCCCGCAACCCAACGGGCATGGCTGACCGCAGCGGCCGCCGTCGCCAAAGGCTTCTAAACAGTCACTACCGAACGGCAGGAAGGAGGAACCATGCAACTGTCCCTGAACCCCTGGGTCACCAGCCCGGCCGAGCGCATCGAAGAAGAAACACCTGACGTGCACATCCCGCCGGCTGCCGTGATCAGCACACCGCTCAAGGGCATGGTCGAACCCGACACCGCAGATCGTCTGGCAAACCGCACCATCACCGGCACCGCCGCCCTTTGGGTCGTCGGCAGCCATGGCGGAGCCGGTGAGAGCCGCACAGCGGACCTATTCAACGGTGCACGCCCCGCCGGGCACTGCTGGCCTGTCCTGCAGAACGGCAGCAAGCCCCGCGTGCTGCTGGTCTGCCGCGCCGACATGCGCGGCCTCACCACAGCTCAAAGCGCCCTTACTCAATGGGCATCAGGAGCCGCACCTGCTGTGGAGCTGCTCGGTCTCGCCGTCCTCGCGGACGCACCTGGAAAGACACCCAAAGCGCTCCGCGACTTCGCGGCCATCGTCGGCGGGGGAGCGCCCCGTCTCTGGACCCTTCCCTGGGTCGAGGCATGGCGGCACGGAGACTCCACCACCACACCAACGGCCCGCGAATACCAACGCTTCATCACCGACGTAACCGCCCTGGTTACCGAAACCAACCCAAGCACCAACCACTGAAAGGTCACTCATCATGAACTCGATCACCGCAATAACCACCAGCACCATCCCGAACCCCACGCCGGTCGTACCCGCAGAAGCCGGCGGACTGCTCACCGTCCTGAACTGGGCCTCCGGTATCGGCCTCGTCCTAGGTGTTCTCGGCGTCATCATCGTCGGAATCACCATGGTCATCCAGCTCCAGCGCGGCGAAGGCGGCCAGTCCCTGGCCAAGCTTGGCTGGGTCCTGCTCGGCTGCATCATCATCACCGGTGCCGCAGGCATCGTCCGCGCCTTCGTCTAAGCCAGCACCAACAACGGGAGGTTCACCTTGAGCCAGTCAACAGAGAGCACCACCGAAAGCAATCCGTTCACCAAACCCGGTTTCATCATTGCTGCCGCGCTGGTGGTCGCGCTGATCGCAGCAGCCGTCGTCATCTTCTTGCTCCCCAAAGGACAAGGAAACGCCCAACCAGCCCCGGCAGAATCCAGCAGTGCCGCCACAGCTGAACCCAGCGCATCCGCCGTGTCCGGCAAGAGTGTCTGCGGACTGCCAGCGTCCGCCGAAACGGCATTGGGGAAGGCTCCGGCGAGCAAGTGGGAACTCGTTGGAACTATGGCGGCCCCGACAGATCCCAAAGTCGGCCCGGGCAAGACCGATGACCAAGGCATAAGGTCTTGCTTCGCCCACTCTCCGCAAGGGGCGCTATACGCCGCAGTGAACCTCTGGGCCCTTGGCAGCGATCCCTCAAAAGAACGTGCCATTGCTTACCAGCTCGCAGCTAAAGGTCCTGGCCGAGACGCAGGCATGAAGGCTTCGCAAACGGCCGCGCCGCCGACAAACGTAAAGGTTCAGATTGCGGGGTTCAACGTTTCATACACAGCGAACCAAGCGGTGGTAGAGCTCGCTTTCAAAGCTGACACCGGCGCTCTTGCATCCGTCCGTACAACCCTTCTCTGGCAGGACGGGGACTGGAAGGGCGTCGTCGCTGACAACGGTGCACCCCTGGAAGAACCGCGCCAGATCCGCGATCTTTCAGGATTCATCCCTTGGAGCGGCGCATGAGGCCGGTATGGAACCCGGTTGGAGATTGGATCTCCGGTCTCACTGATGACGCCATGGGCAACATGGCCAAAGCCATCCTTGAGGGCATGAGCCAGATGGTCACAACTCTGTCCACCTTCTGGGTTTCAACTCCAACGGTGAACCTGACCAGCCAAGATGGCTCTACAGCCAGTCCTGTTGTTTCAATGGTCAACAGCGAGTTGATGCCATGGACGTTGGCTCTGGCAGTCCTGGCCGTCATCCTCGGCGGTATCAGGCTGATTTGGGAGCAGCGCGGAGCACCCCTAAAGGACCTGCTCCGTTCCTTGGTCACGCTCACCTTGGTATCCGGCCTGGGCCTAGGAGTGATTTCGATCCTGGTGATCGCGGCGGATGCCTTTTCTGCCGCGATCATCAACCGTTCCACGGACGGCAAGGGCTTTGCCGAGTCGATGCAGCTGTTGATCTTGACGAATCAGACAGGTGTCGGGGTTTTCATCCTGATCGTTCTGGGTCTCATCGGCCTGCTCGCGTCTCTCGTGCAGATCGTGCTGATGGTCGTTCGCAGTGGCATGTTGGTGATTCTGGCGGGCATTCTTCCGACCACAGCCGCGTTCACGAATACGGAGATGGGAAGGCAGTGGTTCCAGAAAGCAGTGGGCTGGACCATCGCTTTCATCCTCTACAAACCAGCCGCAGCCATCGTCTACTCCGTCGCATTCCTGCTCATGGGCGGCAAGGGCCAGGACGCCTTGATCGGCTCCATCACTGGTTTCACGTTGATGGTCGTGGCGTTGTTCGCGCTGCCTGCTTTGATGCGATTCGTTACTCCCATGGTCGGGGCCGTAGCCTCCGGCGGAGGTGCCGGTGCGGGAGCAGCCGTCGGTGCCATTGCCACAGGGGCCGTCTCCCTTGGACGCGGGGGCAGTGGCAGGGGCAACGCGTCCCCAACCCCTTCATCGTCAACAAGCACATCGAACACCCAGAGCACGCAAACCGGCAGCTCGCCCAAGGGCAGCGATGGAACATCCGGCCCACGAGGAGGGGGAGGGCAACCTACCCCGGGTGCTACGGGACCGGGCGGAGCTGCTGGAACTGCTGGAGCAGCCAAGGCAGGCACGGCAGGAACCGCTGGATCCGCAGGAGCGGCAACTGGTGCCAGTGCAGGGACGGCCGCAGCCAGTGGGGGAGCAGCGGCAGCTGGCCCGGCTGGTGTGGCTGTAGCTACAGGAGCAAAGGTGGCGTCCGCGACGTCACAGGCAATCGAAAAGACCGCGCAGGATTCAACCGGGGAGGGCCCCAGTGGCAGCAATTAACACCGAATACAAAGAACCGTCCTACGGCAACTGGCGCGTACCGCGCTCAGCCGGGCTGGCCAACCTCAGCGCGCTCAGTACAGTCATCTTCTTTGGCGGGTTGTTGGCGGGCATTATCAGCTTCGCTATTTGGGGCCTGTTCGTCGGCCTGGGCGTTCTTGCCTTTGCCGGTCTCAGCTTGCTGTTGCTGACAGTCAAGGACAAGCATGGCCAGTCCGTTGTTGACCGTGCCGGCACTCGTTTGGCTTTCAAGATCTCCCGTTCCTCGGGGACGAATCTCTACCGTTCGGGTCCGCTCGGCGTAACGCCGTGGGGCATGTACCAGCTCCCCGGGTTGGCCGCGAAGTCGACTCTGTACGAGTTCACTGATTCCTATAAGCGCCCGTTCGCACTGCTGCACGTGCCCACCACGAACCACTTCACCGTGATCTTCTCCACCGAACCTGACGGGGCCTCCCTGGTTGACCCTGAGCAAGTCGATGCGTGGGTCGCTAACTGGGGCGGCTGGCTCGCCGGACTGGCCGACGAGGCCGGGCTGGACGCCGCAGCTGTCACGATCGAGACCGCCCCGGACTCGGGGTACCGGCTGCGCAACGAAGTACTGATGAACATCGACCCGGAAGCACCCGCGTTCGCCCAGGAAATGCTCAACGAGGTTGTGGCCACCTACCCGGAAGGATCGGCCACGGTCCGCGCCTGGGTGTCGTTGACCTTCAACGCCGCGATCCGAACAGGTGCGAAGAAGCGGACGCCGGAAGAAGTCGCCCGTGACCTGGCCTCCCGGATCCCTGGCCTTTCGGCACGGCTGCAGTCCACCGGCGCCGGCATCGCCCGTCCGACGACAGCGCAGGAGCTCTGCGAGGTCGTAAGGATCGCCTACGATCCTCCCGCAGCGCTGATCATTGATGAAGCCCATGCGGCCGGTTCCCCTGTCTCGCTGACCTGGGGCGAGGTTGGCCCTACCGCGCACCAGTCCAACTGGGAGAACTACCGGCACGACAGCGCCTTCTCAGTCTCTTGGACCATGACCGGTGCCCCGCGTGGATCGGTGAATTCTTCGGTCCTGGCCCGGTTGCTGGCCCCGCACGGGGACGTTGACCGCAAACGTGTCTCGGTGCTGTACCGTCCGATGGATTCGGCCCGCGCCGCTGCCGTGGTTGAGCAGGATCAGAACAACGCCAACGTCCGTATCACTTCCGGAAACCGGCCATCAGCCCGTGCCTTGGTGGATGCCCGGTCAGCGCAACAGACCGCGCAGGAAGAAGCCCAAGGTGCCGGGTTGGTGAACTTCGGCGTGGTCGTCACGGCCACCGTGACCGACCGGGAACGCCTTCCCGACGCTGTGGCTGCTGTGGAACAGAGTTCCGGTAGCGCCAGGCTGTTGCTGCGTCCCGCTTACGGGTCACAAGACACGGTGTTTGCCGCGTCCCTGCCTCTGGGCCTGGTGCTGCCCGAGCACAGCATGGTCCCGTCCGAGATTAAGGATGCACTGTAATGGCCCTCCCGAAACTCTTCACCCGTTCCTCAAAGCACAGCACTACTCAGGCCAAGGCCACGCCGAAGAAGGCTGAAAAGCAGCCCCGCCCTACCGGTCCTGGTGCCCGTGGCTGGCCGGGTCGTGGCGGGGGCATGGCCCAGCTCGTCCCTACCGTGAAGCAGTACCGGGGAACGACGGTTCAGGTCTGCGGACTATGGCCGTTCTCCTCCGGAGCGTCCTCACCCATGATCGGCGTCCCGCTGGGGCGCCACGAAGAAACACAGGCCACGGTCTGCTGCGACCCGATCAGCTGGTTCCAGCGCGCACGGCTGATTTCCAACCCCTCGGCCTTCATCCTGGGCAAGCCCGGGTTGGGGAAGTCCACCGTGGTGCGTCGGATGTTCATCGGGCTATCCGCACAAGGTGTTCACCCTCTGATCCTCGGTGATCTCAAGGGCGAGCACGTCAAAGCCGTCCGGGCCCTCGGCGGGCAGGTCATCCGGCTCGGTCGCGGTGTCGGGTACCTGAACATCCTCGACCCGGGCCAGGCTGTTGAAGCCGCCCAGCTCCTTGAAGACAACGGCCACCCTGAAGACGCAGCACGCGTCCGTGCCGACGCACACGGCCGCCGCCTGACCATGGTCGTTTCACTGATCACGATCAGCCGCAGCAACCCGCCCACCGACCAGGAACAAACGATCCTGGACCGCGCACTGCGGGTCCTCGATGACCGCTTTGACGGTATCCCGGTACTGAAGGACCTTTTGGAGGTGATTGTCTCCGCTCCTGACGAGCTGCGACAGGTCGCCCTGGACCGTGGCGACATGAACATCTACCTGCAGGAAACACGGGCACTTGAGGCAACCCTGCTCGGGTTGACCGGTGGCGGGAAGCTGGGGGAAATCTTCTCCCGCCAGACCAGCCAGCCAATGAAGCGAGACCGTGCCGTGGTCTTCGACGTCTCCAGCATTGACGAGACCGAAACAGACCTGCAGGCCGCCATCCTGCTTGCCTGCTGGTCCTACGGTTTTGGCACGGTCAACGTTGCCAACGCTCTCGCGGACGCCGGTCTGGAACCCCGACGGAACTACGTCGTGGTCCTGGACGAGCTGTGGCGGGCGCTTCGTGCCGGCAAGGGCATGGTCGACCGAGTGGACGCTCTGACCCGGCTGAACCGCTCCGTAGGTGTCGGGCAGATCATGATTTCCCACACCATGTCCGACCTGCTGGCCCTGCCGGCAGAAGAGGACCGGATGAAAGCCCGCGGCTTCGTCGAACGCTCCGGCATGGTCATCTGCGGCGGCCTCCCTGCCTCTGAGATGCCGCTGCTGACCTCGGCCATTCCGCTATCCCGGCAGGAGCAGCAGAAGCTCATCGGCTGGCAGGACCCGCCCGCGTGGGACTCACGCGGCGTCGACGTCGAACCCCCGGGACGGGGAAAGTTCCTCATCAAGGTCGGCGGTCGTCCCGGGATCCCCGTCCAAGTCGGACTCACGTCCCTGGAGAAGGGTCCCGAAGGCGTCAACGACACCGACGGCAAATGGCATGCAGCTCCGGAAACCCTGCTGGAGACGGCAGCCCCCATTCTGCCCAGTGAAGGAGGCACACAGTGAGTGCACCAAACCGCAAAGGAATGGGCCTCGGTGATGCCCTGCTGGTCTGGCTGGCCATCGGCTTCATCGTCGTCTTCGGCGGCGGAACCTACGCCGCCCTGCACCTCGGATCATGGATGGCAGGCATCGCCGCACCACCAGCCCACCCCATCGATCTGATCGCCGGCCTCGCCAAAGGCCGTGTGCCATGGCCTACCGAAGCCACCGTCGTCGCCTGCCTCATGGCCGGGGTGCTGCTGGCCCTGACCATTGTTGTTCTCGTTGCCTGGCGGAAGGGTGCGTCCAAGCGCGCCCGTGTCGACAAGGCCGCCCGATACCTGGGTCGCGGTAAGGCGCTGGCCGCGTTCTCGGAAAAGGGAGCGAAAGCGACCGCCGAGCGTCTGGGTGTCACGGACACACCCGGCATCGTGGTCGGCAAAGTCGTCTCCACCGGGCAGAAGTTCATCCAGTCCTGGGAAGACCTGTCCCTCGACATCTGGGGACCCCGAACCGGTAAGTCCACCTCACGTGTCATACCCGCCATCCTGGACGCACCCGGCGCCGTGGTCTCAACATCGAACAAGCGCGACGTCGTGGACGGCACCCGAGGCGTCCGCGAGGCCGTCGCCCCGGTGTGGGTGTTCGATCCGCAGAAGATCGCCCAGGAAGAACCGGACTGGTGGTGGAACCCGCTCTCCTATGTCACCGACGAAGAGAAGGCCTACAAACTCACCCAGCACTTCTCGGTCGGCTCCCGCGTGCCCGGATCCAAGCCCGACGCCTACTTCGATCCCAAGGCCGAAGACATTCTGTCCTCGTACTTCCTCGCCGCCGCGCTCGGAGAGCTGCCTATCACGCAGGTCTATATCTGGGTCACCGAACAGGTAAACCGGGAACCGATCAACATCCTGAAACAGCACGATTACGAGCTGCAGTACAAGGGCCTTGAATCCACGCTCGAACTCGCTGATAAGCAGCGAGACGGTATCTTCGGTACGGCCGAAAAAATGATCCAATGCCTCAAGAGCAGGAACACGCTGCGGTGGGTCGCGCCGACCGGTGGGGCGACGGTGGCCACGGATGCCCGCCGGCAGTTCAACCCGCATGCTTTCGCTGCGTCTCAGGAGACGATCTACATCCTCTCCAAAGAAGGTGCTGGCTCCGCCGCCCCGCTCACCACAGCCCTGACAGTAGCCATCGCAGAGGCCATGGAAGAGCGTGCCGAGCGCAGCGGCGGCCGGCTCCCGAAGCCTGCCCTGTTTGCGCTCGATGAGCTGGCTAACGTCGTCCGCTGGGCATCCCTGCCGGACCAGTTCAGCCACTACGGCTCCAAGGGCCTGATTGTCATGGGGGTCTTGCAGTCCTGGTCACAAGGGGTCGAGCTGTGGGGAGAAGCGAACATGCGGAAAATCTGGTCAGCGGCGAACGTGAAGGTCTACGGCGGCGGCGTGGCAGAAGAAGGATTCCTCCGCGCTCTCTCGGACCTGATCGGAGACTACAGCTACATCAACGTCTCCACCTCATCAGGCAAGTCCGGTTCCAGCCGCTCCCGACAGGAGGGCAAGGAACGCATCTTCGACGTTTCCAACCTCGCCGAACTGGACCGCGGCCGCGCGGTCGTCCTCGCCTCCGGCGCACCGGCCACGCTCGTCCGCACGATGCCCTGGTACACCGGACGCCACAAGGAAACGGTGGAGGCATCCATAAAGAAGTACAGCCCACGACCAGAAGAACCCGCCGTCCCGCTTCCAGCTGCACCGGTAGCCAATCCCTGGGTCACGAAGTAGGGAGGGTAGGTCTGCACTCATGGCGAATGACTTTGACCTCTACGACACAGACACACCAGCCCCAACTCAAGCTGACCAGAGTGCAGAGAAAGAACCAGCGCTCGTCTACGGCTCGGCCGAAGAATTCCTGCATGAGCAGCTGCTGCCCACGTACGTTCGCAGCGTCACGGGAAAGTCCGCGAAGTGGTGCATCGAGTGGTATTTCCATCCCGAGGCCGTCTCACGTGTGGCGGCTCTGTGGCGTTCATGGGAGCACCTGCGTCTGGATCCAGCGACCGGCATGAGTGTCTGGTGGAAGGACCACGCAGACCACCACATGCGCGTCCTACTGGACCCCCAGGGACCCTTCTACAACTGCGACATGAAAGAACACCGCGACCCCGAACACCTGGAACCCAAGAAAGCTCCGCCGGGCTGGTTCCCCGACGTTCGAAACCTGTAACCGCAGCGCGGACGCCAAGGACTGAGAACAACAAGGTGAAGGTGCCACAACTTATGGCACATTTGACGGGCCCAACGACCGGAAGGCAATTGTCCAGACGCTGTCTGGACAATTGAAATGTAAGCGTCAGTGGTGGCCATTAGGGTTGATTCATGACCCACCTCGAGCCCGACCTCCCCGAAGATTACGCAGCCGCACTCTCTACCCTCAAGGGGCTGGTGCGGGAGGCTCAACTCAGGGCTCAGCGCGTGGTCAACAGCGCGATGATCGAACTGTACTGGAAGATCGGACGGACGATCTTGGAACGGCAAGCGAACGAATCTTGGGGCAGTAAGGTCCTGGACAGGCTGGCACGTGACCTGAGGGCGGAGTTTCCGCACATGAGGGGATTTTCACGGACAAACGTCTACACCATGCGCGCGTTCGCGGCCGCGTGGAGTGGCCCGGAACCAATTGTCCAGACACCGTCTGGACAATTGAGCTGGAGCCACAACGTCACGCTCCTGAACAAACTCAGCGACCACGAACTACGCCGCTGGTACGCCTCCAGAGCTGTCCAGAACGGCTGGTCGGTCGCCGCCCTTGAACACCAGATCCTCACGGGCCTGCACACCCGCACCGGAGCAGCACCGAACAACCTGGAAGCGCGCCTCCCGGGCGAAGGAACCGATCTGGCACGGGCCGTGGCCAAGGACCCTCTGGTATTGGACTTCCTGGGCCTTACCGAAGAAGCCCAGGAACACGCCATTGAAGAAGCCATGACCCTCCGGATGGCTCAAACGCTGGCCGAGTTTGGCCCAGGCTTCGCTTTCGTCGGTCGGCAGTATCACCTCGACGTGGATGGAGACGACTTCTTCATCGACCTCCTGCTGTATCACGTACCTTCAGACCGATACGTTGTGGTCGAACTTAAGGCAGGAAAATTCAAGCCTGAGCATCTTGGGCAGCTGAACTTCTACGTCGCAGCGGTCAATGACATGCTGCGCCTTCCGCGGCAGGCACCCACTGTTGGCATCCTTGTCTGCGGCTCTCGGAACGAACGCACCGTCCGGTACGCGCTCGATGGATCGGCCCAGCCGCTCACGGTCACGTCGTACACGTACGAAGCGCTCCCTGCCGACGAAAGAGAAACGCTGCCCTCCCCAGCCGCAATCACCGCCGCGCTCGAAAATGACCCCGCCGAGGCCGTCGAAGGCTAAGTACGCACAGGGACAGCAGCTGGAACGAACTCGATGAAGGAAATCCCTCCGTCGAACAAGCGAGAGAACCAGTTTCAGTCGGTCTACACAAGCCATCGAGGGTTGTCAGTCTAAGCACCCGTATGTCTGCTGCACGATAGTTTGGGGTCGCCATACATGGGATGGAAAGTGCTTGGGCCTACCAACCACCGACCCCCGAGCTTCGAGAAGCGGAGGCCGGTGGTTGGGGTTGAGCGGGTGCTCAGACGGTGGTGCTCGCATTGGCCGGCGCTGGTGTCAGTTTGGGTTTGCGGGGTGCCAGGAGGCTGGCTCGTTCGTCGGTATCGGGGGTCCCATAACCAAGTCGTGGAGAGTGATACCAGTTCTGTCCGGCCCCTATGTCTGCCAGCATTTCGGCGTAGCGCAGTGGCGCTACGGTGGCGTCCACGACGGGTACACCCAGATGTTCCTGGAGGTTGCGGTAGAACCCAAACTCAATGGTGCATCCTAGGATGACCACGTCAGCACGGTCCCTTTCGACGGCCATTTCAGCTTCCTGCCTGATTCGCGCCTCCGTTATGTGGGGATCGACTTGGAATTCGACAACGCCCATGTTTAGAGAACGGAAGGATGCGAGGTTGTCCTCGGCTCCGTATTTCCTGATGTTTTCATGCATCTCGGGGATCCACTTCTCGCGGCCGACGAGAATCGAGAAACGCTCACCCAGCGATTGGGAAATCCTGATACAGGCTTCGGCAGGTGCAGTGACGGCCATGTTGGTGGTGAGCTCTTTCGCCGCGCGGATGAATGGATCGTAAAAGCAACCGATCACGGCAGCATCGTATCCTTCTTGTTCCGCCCACAGCACTGTCTGCAGGGTAGGAACGGCGACCGCCATTTCGTAGGCGCTGTACTCCAAATGGACCGGGCCCTCCCCTGGAAGGGAAGCGATATCGAGGATGGTGTCCGTGCGGGCCTCGGACCTTAGCGATGCTCCGATGGGATCGTCGAAGGCGTCGGTCATGACGGGGTTGATCCACAGTATTCTTCGTGACATTCGTTCTTCCTTCACTATTTCACGCGAGGGCACACAACCTGTGTGCGCTCAGTTGAATGACTGGTTGTTGTCATGGGACTGTGTCAGGTACTACGTGTGGCGTCGGGAGCGGCTAAAAGCATCGATGCCAACTGCCACCAGAATGACGAGGCCCAGGATGATTCGCTGATAGACCGGGTCTATCTGGTTTAGGTTGAAGCCGTTATTCATTATTGCGATAAAGAGGGTTCCTGTGAGTGTTCTCCAGATGGCACCTGACCCGCCTGCAATGGATGTACCTCCTACGACGACTGCGGCTAAGGCAGAAAAGACAAAGCTGAAGTCGTCTGATGGTTGTGCGCTCAGGCTTTGGGAGGAATTGATCAAGCCGGCAAGAGCTGCAGCAGCCCCCGTCAAGACGAAGGTTGAGGTCACTATCCTGCCTGTTCGTATGCCGGATAGTTTGGCAGCTTCGGAGTTGGCACCAGTTGCGTACACGTACCGGCCGTATCGGGTGCTGCTCAGCAGAACCCAGAAGATGACGACGACTGCTACGGCCATCCAGATTGCAGTGGTGACCCCCAGAACCTTAGTCGTCGCGAATTCCCGGAATTCGTCATCTTGGGGAGAGAGAATCGATCTATCGCTCACGATGTAGCCGATGCCCAAGATGATGTATGAGGAAGCCAGTGTACTGATGAATGAGTTGATTCGGATCTTGGCAACGAGGAACGCATTGAAAAGCCCGAAGACAATTCCGGCAGCAAGCCCACCCGCAATAGCGAGTGGGAGGGAACCGCTCGCGTTCTCAAGTTGAATGCCGACAAGTGGGGCTGTGATGAAAACTCCGGACACACTGATGTCGAAGTGTCCAGCGATTAAGGTCAGCGTCAAAGGTGCGGCTGCGATCAAAACTACCGATTGCTGGTCCAAGACGTTCAATAGGTTGTCGCTGCTGACGAACCCTGGTGTTGTACCTGCTAGAACCAAGAACATCGCAACAGTGGCCCAAACGATGCCGTATCTTGAGAGGACTGATTTGGGGAGCTTGCTCCTGGTCCGCGTCAGCTCCGCTTCCTTGACTTCAATGATGGTCATGACTGGTTTGCCTCCGTGTTTGAGCCGCTACGGGACTCGGATTGCCCGAACGCGAGTTGGGCTATGTTGATTCCACTGATTTCTGCGTCAGTGAGCTGCCCTGCAATGCGCCCCTTACGCATCACAATGACCCGATGGGCCAGACCGATGACTTCTTCCATCTCCGAGGACACGACAAGGATGCCCAACCCGCGCGATGCGTGTTCGACTAGGAGGTCGTAGATTTGCCGTTTGGCTGCAACGTCCACGCCACGGGTTGGCTCATCCGCTATGAGAAGCTTTGTCTTACCAAGCAGGGCGCGTGCAAATAGCACTTTCTGTTGATTTCCACCCGAAAGAAGTCCAACGGGTAGTTCTGGTGAGGCGGGCTTGGCGCCGACTTCCACGAGAGCTTGGGAAACCCTTTGGTTCACTCTCCTGGCGAGAAGGAGACCTCGCTGGGTGAGCGACTGCAGATGCGGTAGTCCCACGTTGTCTGCGATGCTGAACCCTAGAAAAAGGCCCTCGGTTTTCCGCGATTCAGGGATGAAGGACATGCCGTCTGCGACCGCTTCTTTAGGGTGTCGGTACCGGATATTTTTCCCGTTGAAGCGCGCAGAGCCAGTGGATGGAGGTTCGGCACCGTAAATAGCACGCACTACCTCGCTGCGGCCCGAACCGACCAACCCAGTAATGACTACGATCTCGCCGGGGTGGACGTCGAAAGTGATGTCGGCGAACATTCCGG
Organism: Paenarthrobacter sp. YJN-5; assembly: GCF_015040095.1. Classification (NCBI taxonomy): domain Bacteria; kingdom Bacillati; phylum Actinomycetota; class Actinomycetes; order Micrococcales; family Micrococcaceae; genus Paenarthrobacter; species Paenarthrobacter sp. YJN-5. The sequence continues at coordinate 8,136 of NZ_CP053547.1, read as the reverse complement.
GGGTCCCGATTTTCTCGACGCTGAGTACTGGTGAAGTCCCTGGAGTGCGGGCACGAACGTCGGGGAATGCTGCATCAACTGACCTTCCAACCATCTGAGTTACCAGCAAGTCGGCGTCGTATGTCGCCGCAGGAGCGGTTGAAACGACGGTTCCGTCACGCAGCACGGTAATTGTGTCGGCAATGCTGAGGACCTCGTCAAGGAAGTGTGAGACGTAGACGATCGTTTTTCCCTGTGCCCGAAGGTCACGAACTATGTCGGCCAGCTTGGCCGCCTCGTGTGTTGCCAAGCGAGCGGTAGGCTCATCCATGACTATGATGTCGGAGTTCCTCGCCAGAGCGCGGAGGATTTCAACCTTTTGCTGATCGGCAATGGAAAGCTCGTCTACGAGTGCATCTGCTGGGACATCGATGCCTGTGCTGCGCACGAGTTCAGCAAATCTTGCGTTCAGGGAACGGGCACGAACGAACGGCCCCAGCCGGTCTTCCAGACCGAGATATACGTTCTCAACTACCGTGCGGGGACCGACCAGCGCGATTTCCTGTGCCACGATGGTGATACCGGCCTTCATGGCCGCTCGGGGGCTGTCGAACTGGACGGCAACGCCGTCCAGTTCGAGCGTTCCTGCATCGAACGCGTGAACTCCGGCGAGAATCTTGCCAAGCGTGGACTTGCCCGCACCGTTTTCACCCACCAACGCATGCACAGAACCGGGCTCGATTTCCACGTCAACTCCAACGAGCGCCCGAGTTGCCTCGAAAGATTTTGTGATTCCTCTGAAGGCAATCAGCGGTGCGGGCATGTCAGATCAGCCTGCCCACTGCGCCGTGAACTTGGCGACGTTTTCCTTGGTGATGAGGCCACCGTCGGGAAGGTCATCGACAACGTCGATTCCGCCAGAATCCTTGTTCTCCTTGATGGCCTTCACCATCGCATTGAGTGCGGCACGTCCTTCGTCGGCAGGTACGCCAGCGACATCCCCAAACCATGTCCCCTCGGAAATGCCCTTCAGCGCAGGTTCTGAAGCGCCGACGCCGATTGTTTTAACGGCGGGTTTCCCAGCGTCGCCGAGCGCTAGTTGGGCGCCACGAACCTGCTGGTCGCCGGCTGCGACGAACACGTCGAAGTTGGGATTGGACTGCAGAACGTCTTGAACAGCCTTTCGAGGCTCGGCAGTGCCGAGGAAGCCGCCCTCAGTGTCTGCTACAACCTTGATCTTGGAGTTGCCCGTGATAGTTGAATCAAAGCCGTCCCGGACCGCAGTGTCGAAGGGAGTGCCCTTCAGCCCATACATGTACACGACCTTGCATTCTTCTAGGCCGTCACAAGCTTTTAGCGCGAGCTTTCCAAGGCGTTCACCCGTGCCCTTAGGGGGAGCCAAAACGGATGCGGAGAATCCAGGAACCTGTGGGTCGGCCGTGTCCAATTTCTCGCCCACTACCTGATTAAGAATGACAACCTTGATGCCTGCGTCCATGGCCTTCTGCAGGGCTGGGATGGCTCCCGGCCCGTCACTTGTGGCGATGATGATGCCCTTGTACTTTTTGGATGCGACTACATCCTGGATTTGTTTCACGGACTTGCCCGGCTCGAACTTGGCATCAAACTCCGTGATCTTGATACCAGCCTTTTTGGCTTCCTCCTGCATGGCCTTTCCCGATGCTGAAAGCCAGGTATTCGCTGAGCTGGATGAGAGATAGGCGACTTCTGTTTCGCCCTCACTGCTGCTGGCCGATGGGCTGCCAGCGCATCCGCTGAGGAGCGCTATACCAGACAGTGCGGTGACGGCCGTGATAGCTAGGGCGCGGCGTCGAGTACTCGTTTTCATAAGTAGTCCTGTCAGAGATGGAATCAATTTCCCCCGTTGCTATGAGAGTAGAATCACAACGCAGGGGTTGACAGGTGCATATCGCCCAATGAATTCACGGCGGTGTGACGGTTTGCCCAAGTATGGTTGCGGGGACCCTGATGTTAGGTGTTGTTCAGATTAACTACCCGGCATGCCAACTGCACGGCCAGCCTTTGATCAGGATCATCAAGATCAACTGATAGGAGCTGCCGCAGGCGGGAAATGCGGTTGACAACCGTGTTGCGATGCAGGCCCAGAACGCCGGCGGTAACCGTCGGCGATGACTCGTTGTCGAGGTAGACCTCGAGGGTCCTCATAAGGTCTTCATCCTTGTCGACCTGGGTGACCGGCTTCAGGAGCGTCCGGGCGAAGTCGCCGAACTCGTTCGACGTATACCAGCCGAAGAGAATGCGCTCGACACCGAGTTCGTCTATATGCTGGACGCCCGTTCGTCCACCACCTGCCTGCGCGATGGTAGCTGCTTCCTGCCCCTCTGCAAGGCTCTTCTTGAGCCCAACGACACCGGTGTAGGGGTGACCTATGCCTGCGTAGACCCGTAGACCGGATCGTCCTTCAATAAAACGCTGAAGGGCCATTCTTATTTGGACAACTGACTCCCCATAGGAAGTTGGAGGGGGCTCTGCGTGAGATACGGTCCAGGTCGTCCACCCGTCCGATCTCTCAATCAATGGGCCGCTGAATCCGGCGTCGGCGAATTGACGCGACAGTTCGTCTGTGAGTGACAGCACCCGAAGAGAGTCACCCCCGGCGACCCGGATGTGTATGGCAGTGCACCACCCGACGGTTTTCCATCCGAGTGTCCCAATATCCTGAATTACTGAGGCCGAAGGCTTGTCTTGGACTGCAATAATCTCGTTTAGCATTCCCAGTCTGAAGCGTGCGTCTCGTTCCCGCTCCAAACGGTCTGACACGAGCCGGGCTACTATGTGGCTGCTGGCAATCTTTACGACGGTTGTGGCGGTCTGCTCCCATGCGGGCGTGGGCGACTGTGATTCGACAACTAGCCAGAAGGTGGGAGCCTCGCCTAGTGCTAGCGCAATTGGCTGGATGAGGCGGGTGTTCTGCTCACCCCGTATCCAGACCGCCGCACCCACACGGTCCTTCTCATCAACGAACGGTTTTGAGAGCTCACCAAATACAGTTTCGCCTTCGAGGCCCAACAATGCTGAGGAGCTCTCAAGAGCGGTATCAAGTGCATTCAAGAACCCTCGTACGCCATTTTGCGGGGAAACCCTTGATAGCCCTTCGACGGCGTTGACTATCCCGCGGGCTATGCCTCTAATGGGAGCTTCGACTACCTCGCGAATAGAATCAGTGAGGTGCAGAACGGTGGCTTGGACCTCGATCACAGTAATCGAAAGCTTGTTTGCCAACCGCCGAGTCGCCAGCCCTATGTATCCTTGCGGCGAGACGATAATCAGCAGTGGCGCCTTGCAATCATCCATCCACCTCAGGACGAAATCTACGAGGTAGTTATCCTCGGCTAAGCGGCGGCCGTCCATCAGAACTGCAGCGTTCTCGAAATCCCCTTCAGGGTGGCGGCCTTCGGGGGCAATCCGTACTTGATTGACAAGTCGGTCTTGCCCCCCGAGCCCGCCGAGTATCCTGGCCTCAGCCATTTCGGCCAAGGCCAGGATTTGGCGTACCGTTACGGCGTAATCACCGCTCCACGCGCTGTTCGTCACTTCTCAAGTATCGTTCAGCCGAGTTGCGATGTGAGGAACGTCCGAAGGTTGGATCCCATCACGTCAGCCGTCTTCTCTGTCCCAATCCGCCTGCTCATTGCTCTCGCCAGGCCTTGGAAATCTGAAGGACGCCGCAGCCCTTGAGTTGTTGGAATGTCGGAGGAGTTAACGAGCAAACCGGTGAAAATGGGATCCACGACCTCTGCTACATCCTCTATGAAATCCGTACCCAGCCCAACGGATTCCGGTCCCACAACACTGAGGGCATGCTCGACATGGTCAATGTACGCATCCAGTGATGGTTCGCCTTCTGCTATGAAAGGCCCGAATGCATTGATCCCAACAAAACTGTGGCTGTCCCTGATGAGTCGTAATTGTTCGTCGGAGAGGTTTCGAGGATGATCCGTGACCGAACGACAGGATGAATGCGATGCGATGAATGGTCTGGTTGCAAGTTCTGCCAAGTGAAAGAACCCCGCCTCGGAAAGATGCGAAACATCCACGATGATGCCGAGCTCTTCCATTCTGCTAACAGCGTCAACGCCCAGTTGAGTCAACCGTCCACCGGTGTCCCGTTCGGCGATGCCGTCAGCCATCATCGTGCGCCGATTCCACGAAAGCGAGCACATTCGCACACCGGATCTTCTTAGGACGTCCAGAATCTCCAGGCTGTTCCCGATCGGTTCGGCACCTTCGATAGCGAGAATAAGGGCGATCCGACCGGAGGAGGAGGCAGCTTCCAGCCCTGCACTGTTTTCGACGATCACCACGTCGTCAGCGTGGATGTCTGCGAGATGTCGAGCTTCTTCTAACATCAGAAGGCATCGGCGCAGGGCACCTTCCCCGACGAACTGTTCTTCTGTGCACACCGGAAGAACTTGCAGATCAACTCCGCCCGCCTTCAACTGAGGCAACCAAAAATCCCCGAACGGGTCCTGGTGGCCGCGCTCTCTCAGATGGCGAACGGCGAGCAGGAGATCATTATGAGAGTCAGCCACCGAAACGGTCATCAGATATCTCCAATGGCCGCGCTTAGCACCGCGTCTAGGGCCGCGCTGTAGTAGTAGAGGTGCGCCTCGGTGATGCACCCCTCCTCGACCGTCACGATCGAGCAACCCGGCACGTCGAGATGCGGCCCGTTCACGGGCGTTCCCAACATACGCCACCGGGCTACCGCTCGGTCCCCGGATCTGAGTACTTCAACCAGATCCCGCCGATAGTCCGGATAGGCGCCTATGAGATGGCGCATTGCCCGATCATCGTCTTCAGCTGAAGACACTGCTGGCTCGCCGTTGACCGTCACCACCAGATCCCGTGCCACCAACTGTGCCATGGTCTGGAAGTCCCTGGCATTTTCGGCGTCATTGTATGCCTGCCAAACTTGGTCTGGTCCGAGCGTCATGGGCTTACCAACGGTCCCGCCGCTTTGACCTGCACGCGGCAAGCGTTTCCCGGTACATAGGAAAGCGGCACCTCCGATAGTGAAGTAATCCGGATCCTGTTGGGGTCAGCCCCTGACCGGATGGCAGAGTCCACTGCGAGGTTGCGTGCCTCGTCGAGGCACGCTTCGCGGCCGCGTCCTTCGTAGCTGAAAACCCGATCAATTGTTCCCGACGCCTCTGCGATGGCTGCGCCGTAAGCATTGGCTACAGCGTAGTTCTCAGGACGGACAACTTCGCTAACCCCGGGGACGGAATCGGGCACCAGATGAGATCCGCCGCCAACTGCAATGAGGGGAAGGGTGTGCCGGCTCGCCTTCATGCGATCGGCCATGATCCTGATTTGCTCATCGACCCAGGCCAGGGCCGCGTCGACAGTCGATCCGTCGACGTTCTGGGCGAGAGACGGATCTCCGAAGCCCTTAAGCCGGCCACCTCGGACCGAAATGTCAGACAACGTCAGAGTCGACCCGCCACTAACCAGTGACTCCTTGACGACGCGATAGCCTACGGAATCCGGTCCGACGCTCACACCTCCCGCGTGAGATCGCACGACGCTGCCGCCTCCCAGCCCGATCGAGATCAAGTCTGGCATCCGGAAGTTAGTCCGGACACCACCAACCTCTATCGCGGCTGTGGACTCACGCGGGAACCCGTCCACAAGGATGCCTACGTCTGCCGAAGTTCCGCCGACATCTACGACAATTGCATTTGCGAGATCGGACAAAGAACAAGCCCCCCGCATGGAGTTGGTTGGGCCAGAGCCGAGTGTCAGGACGGGGAAACGCACAGCGTCTTCATCCGACATAAGAGTTCCGTCGTTCTGCGTCAGGTATGAGTCCACTTCAAGTCCGTTGTCCTGAAGCGCGGCGTGGAAGCCCTGGACTACGTGACGGGCCACCCCCAGCAGTGACGAATTGAGAATGGTCGCATTTTCGCGTTCGAGGAGACCAAGAGCCCCGACCTCATGGCTTAGGGAAACCGGGAAGTCTGAGCCGAGTTCCTCGGCTAGTATTTGGGCGGCACGCTTTTCGTGTTCAAAGTTAGCCGGGGCGAAGGCGCCGGCCACTGAGATGGCAGCTACGTTTCCAGCACAGCTGGCAGCAAACCTGCGGATTGCATCTTCATCTAGCGGGGCGATTTCAGAGCCGTCAAACTCATTCCCGCCGTGGACAATTTCTGACGGGCCAATAATCTTATCGATTAGGTCTGATGGCCACGCGGCCCCAGGCCGGATCCCCAGAGACGCCGGAGCCGCCAACCGAAGCACACCGACTCGCTCTAGCCCACGTCGCTCGATGATCGCATTTGCGGGGTGAGTGGTGCCCAGCATGGCCTGTGTAATCTGCCGCTTATCGACGGTCGCTATGACCTTGGACAAGGACTCTCGAATGCCGTCAAAAGGGTCAGGCGTGGTGGCTGATTTTGTGGATGCCAGTACTTTTCCTGCATCATCCACGACGACGGCATCGGTGTTCGTTCCACCGACGTCGATTCCAATTTTGTAGCTCACTGCTCTGCACCTTTCAGGGACACGTAGTCGACGTCATAGCCGAATGCTGCTGGACCGACGACTTCCAGCCAATTGTTTTGCTTCCATTCCTCCGCGCAAGGCAGCCCCAGAACGGTGACTCGCTGGCCGTATGCCAAGCCCTCGGTAGTGATCGGCTCCGCAGTCTCGTGGTCGAGCATGCAAATGAGATCTGGCGGGGTAACGACAGCGCGGCCGTCCTCGATGGCCAAGAGGAGCTCATTTTGGATCTCTATGCGCATGGTGTTTTCCGGATTCGCGAAGCTCTCAATGGTCACTGTTCCGCGGGCGAAGCCGGTAGTGGTGTGACGGTCTAGGTCAATGACCTTGCCGGTGAACACTATTTGCCCTTCCGTGAAGGACAGGAACTTGTCCCAAGCCCCGTCTTCCTTGCGTTGGATAGCGGTAAGGAGCGTTCCGACCTCGCTGCAGTACGTTAAGGAGCCGCGGATGGCCGCATGCTTGGCCTCTGCAACTGTCATGGGATAGGCAGCGAGGGCATTGGCCAAGCCGAGCATCATCGCTGAACCACGAACCAGGCGTTCGCCCACTTGGTTCGTGGTCGTCTCAAACGCGACCCTATTGCCCTTCTCGTCGGCGAGGCTCATGGGAGAAGCTTGCCGGCCGGCGAGAGTAAACACAGTCATTTCGATCTGGGGAAAGGCCCGCCGCATTCCATCTGCATCAACACAGGGCACACCGAGTTCGGCGGCGACTGCCAACGGAATGAGTGTATTCATGCCGCCTACTTCGACAGGCATGATGGCGTCGATGTCCTTGCCCATATATGAAGCAAGTGCCCGAACTGCATTGGTAAATTCTGCACCGGAGGGAACCTTTTCAATGATGACCGTTGGTGCTCCGACTACTGCAACGGTAGTCAGTTGCGCGTCGTCATCGAGTTCGTCGAGGGTTGCGATCGTTATGGGTCCGAAGTCTTTGATCGCTTGGAGGACTGACAGCTTGGCGATGAAAGGATCACCTCCACCGCCCGTTCCAAGCAGAGTTGCGCCGAGTGTGAGTGCATCCAGCGAGTCTGCATCAAGTTTCCACATGACCGTTCCTTCCAAAAAAGTAAGCCTATGGATCACACCGTATGGCGGAAATCACAGTTTGAGCGATGAGCGTTTAGCACTAGATGCTCCATGCGATTGGGCGCATTGCACATTCCGATTCAGTGGTCGCACGGCCATTCTGTTCCCTATGACGTTTTCAAAAGAACTGGTCCGGGCCTGCTGATGGTTTCGAGCGATGTGATAGTCGTTGGTTCGGGGGCGGTGGGTCTGTCGTGTTCCTATGCGCTGGCTCGTAAGGGCGCGGTCGTGCACCTGATTGATGCCGGTGGTGTTGCTGGGGGAGCGTCACGTTCGAATGCTGGCTGGGTAGTTCCATCCATGAGCGAACCTGTGCCTTCTCCGGGAGCGCTAAGGACGGCCGCAAAATATGCATTCAAATCTGACGGACCGCTGAAAATCGGTTTGCGGGGTGTTTCGCCGAGTTACATCGCTTTTCTCGCGCGGATGCTTTCCAACTGGGTCAAGTCCCGTGGAGTGGTGTAACCGTTTCGTGATCCTTCAAGGATGTGGGGGCTAGTTTTCGTTGTGATTGCAG
>NZ_CP053546.1:0-224889 GCF_015040095.1 Paenarthrobacter sp. YJN-5 | reverse complement strand
TAAGACAGTGCCGGAAGGCACGTCAGTTTTTTGCTGAGTCACGCCGGCTCAAGACCTTTTCCAGTATTACCGTTTTTTGGCTGCTGTCCTTATGTTGTTACCGGGCTTAGTTCCGCGGTCATTGTAGGGTCGTGGCTACCCAGGGGAGGCGGGTATGGCTTTGTTGCTGTGGCTGGACGCTAAGCGTGACGGCTCCGTAGGATTGGCCGCCCGCCACCCCGCGATGACCCGACCGCTGATTGAGAGACGCGACATGATCGCCGGATAAGGACACGACGGCGCGGTTATCTGCTGGGCTCTTCCCATCCAACAGACTGGAGGCTGTTCTTGGCGAAACTATGGGCTGGCATCGATGCCGGCAAAGGGCACCACTATTGCGTCGTGATCGATGCCGAGGGGAACCGGCTGCTCTCACAGAAGGTTCGCAACGACGAAGCAGAGCTGCTCCAACTCTTGGGCGCCGTACTGGACCTGGCGGATAGCGGCCAGGTCGTGTGGGCAACAGATTTGAACCATGGCGGTCCGGCCCTGTTAATCGCCTTGCTCGTGGGCCACGGCCAGGAACTTCTCTATATTCCTGGGCGCACGGTGCATCACGCGTCGAAGATCTACCGGGGCGACGGCAAGACGGACGCGAAAGATGCCGCTGTCATAGCTGACCAAGCACGCATGCGGACCGACTTGCAGCCCCTGCGGGCAGGAGATGAGATCAGCGTCGGGCTGCGACTGTTGACGGCCCGACGGGCTGACAAGTCAGCGGACCGGGTGAGGGCTATCAACCGCATGAAGGCTCTGCTCCTCGAATACTTCCCTGCGCTGGAACGGGCCTTCGACTACACCCGTTCCAAGGGTGCCCTGTTGCTGTTGACCAAGTATCGGACGCCGGACGGGATCCGCCGCGCCGGGCAGGCGAGAATCCACGCCTGGCTGAAGAAACACGGCACCCGGTCCTCAGCAGCACTCGCCAAAGACGCGGTTGAAGCCGCAAAATCCCAGCACACGATCGTTCCTGCCCAACACGTGGCGGAGGGCATCGTTGCTGCCCTCGCCCGTGAGATAGCCGGTTTGAACCAAGAACTGGCAGAAATCGATGCGCTGATCGCCGAGAAGGTCGCGGAGCACCGTCACACGGAGGTGCTGCTGAGCATGCCCGGCTTCGGACCGGTCCTTGCTGCCGAGTTCCTCGGGGCCACGGGCGGGGATCTCACGGTTTTCCAGACGGCCGACCGGTTCGCGGGTGTTGTTGGGCTGGCCCCGGCACCGCGGGACTCCGGCCGGGTCAGCGGAAACAATCACAGACCCAAGCGATACGACCGAAGGCTGCTGCGCGTCTTCTATCTCTCCGGGCTCTCGGCGCTCAAGTCATGCCCGGCATCGCGGACGTACTATGACCGAAAACGGGTAGAGGGGAAAACTCACATCCAGGCAATGCTTTCTCTTGCCCGGCGACGACTCAACGTCATATGGGCCATGCTCCGGGACGGGACAACGTATACCCCGGCTCCGAAGATGCCACAGTTGTTGGCTGCTTAGACTCAACGGGCTTACCCTTTGCGCCGGTTGGGCACTTGCAGATTCGCGTGGTGTCGTCGGGGCTGAGACCCCTTGCGCAAGCTTGGGGTGGGTATCACACCAAGGTCGATATTCGGCTTGCCTAGGATTGGACCATAAGCGCAGGTCAGGTCAGGTGGGGAGGGGTTTGGTGTTTGTGGGGGAACAATCCGTGGATGAGCGTGAGGACCGGAGGCAGAACCGGGCGGAGCTGCGCAGGGCCTTTGTCCTTCCGGTGGTGATCGGGTTGGTGGTGCTGGGCATCGCCGGGGTGAATTTCGCCAACGGCCTTGCCCAAAAACAATCCCAGGAAACCGCCTTGACCCTGCCGGCGTGTCAGGTGACACCACGGCCCGGTTTGGTCCCCGCGGACGGGGCGTTGTTCGGGGTCAACCTGGACTGGCACGCCAAACCCGTGGCCGCGTTCGCGCAGGACCTCGGCCACAAGCCGGCTGTCAGTGTCTCGTTCACCGGGTTTCCGTTGACGGCCAAGGACGAGGACGATCTGGCCCGGGCGGTGGAGCAGATCCGCACGGACGGGCACATGATGCTCCTGACCCTTGAGCCGCATGAGGGCCTGGACACGATCACCGAGGACACCGCCGCCGCGTTGGCGGAGGACCTGAACGGGTTCAATGCAGACGGCGTCCCGGTGATTGTTCGGTTCGCCCACGAAATGAACGGCTCCTGGTACGCCTGGTCCCAGCAGCCACAAAAGTACATTGCCGCGTTCAGGACCATCGCCGAGGCCGTGCACACCCACGCGCCGGGGTCGGCGATGATGTGGGCGCCGAACTACGGCGGCGGGTACCCGTTCGCCGGCGGCCGGTACGAGGCCAAGCCCGGCACAGCCGAGTTCCTGGCCCTGGACACCAGCGGTGACAGCACCCTGACCATGGACGATGACGCCTACGCCCCCTACTACCCCGGAGACGACGCCGTGGACTGGGTGGGGATGTCCCTGTACCACTGGGGCGCGGCCTACCCGTGGGGTGAGAATGAACTGCCCGAGCCGAACAAATTCGCCGAACAACTCACCGGCACCTACAACGGGGCCAACGGCGACGACAGCCTCCTGGCGGACTTTTACACCGTCTACGGCGTCGACCACGGCAAACCCGTCGCCATCCCCGAAACCGCCGGCCTGTACGCGCCAGGGACCGGCGGCGAGCAGGAACCGGCCATCAAACAAGCCTGGTGGAAGCAGCTCTTCAGCCCGGAAACCCACGGGAAGTTTCCCCAACTGAAAATGATCAACTGGTTCGAATGGGACAAGACCGAACCCGAAGTCAAAGGCCGCGTGGACTGGACCATCACCAACACCCCCGCCATCCGCGAAGCATTCACCACAGCCCTTCCCGACTGGTTCCGGTACGGACCCGACCAGGCCTGCCAACCACGCCACTAAGGGGACGCGGCAAGCCCCTGCGTGGCCGAACCGCAGCTGCCCGGCCCACGATGTCGGGCCCAGCTGCGCGGAAGGCCTGCCATGAGCGCCGCTGGACTGTTGCCGGTACGGGCCGGCCCACCGGTAGCCTTAACCCGGAACGGAGGTCGGAGTGCAACTGACAGTAAGAATCAGGCTGGCGACCGATGGTTGGCTGGATCTCCACGTCCTGGAATTCCCGGACCTGAAGGTATACGTGAAGCGCGTGGGTGAAATACCCGCAGCCGTCAGCGAAGCAGCCGCGGCCCGGACCGGACGCCCGGCAGAAGACTTCGTCGTCAACGTCGGCTACTAGCACCCCGTTTGCGCAGCAGGTAACGCCGAGGCGCTCATGAAGGGGCGGACCTTCGTGGCCGATCCCAAGGGGTGCCCGTGAAACCAGTCCGCGACACCCCGTAGCCTACGGACAACAATGGGGCTTTACTGGTAACAGCGGCCGCACCAACGCCTGTCTGGCTGGGATGCCTCGGGCAGGCGTGTAGCAGGGGGATCCGCAGGAGAGGCCGGGAGCGAACAGCGCCCGGCCTCCTTCACGCCCCCTCACAACACAGAAACACGCCGCCCGCCACCTCCAAGGGCCCCACGGTCTTCCCAGCCCGCCGCAGCTGTGCCACTATTCAGCCAGCACGAAACCCGGCCCACCATGAACGGAGACACCAGTAATGGCACAGGATGGCAAGGCTGTTACCGACAAGCGAACCTTCAGCCGCACGACGTCCGTTGCCGTAACGATCGCCGCCCCGCCCGTGACCGTGTGGGGGTTGCTGACCGACGCGGGCAGCTACCCGGAATGGAACTCCACCGTCCTCTCCCTGAAAGGCGACATCCGCCCCGGCGGCAACCTCGAGCTGGTCTCCAAACTGGACCCGTCCCGGACCTTCAAACTCAAAGTCAAAGACTTTGACCCGCCCAGGCGGCTGGCGTGGGGCGATGCCCTCGGAACCCGGACCTACACCCTTACCAATACCAACGGGGGCACCAGGTTCGAGATGACCGAGAAGATCGGCGGCCCGGTCTTTCCGCTCTTCGCCTCGAAGATCCCGTCCTTTGACGCCAGCTTCGAACAGTTCGCCGCCGACCTGAAAACCGCCGCCGAAAAAACGGGCTAATCGGGTTCGGCCTGATCCAGCCACGGACTTCCAGGCCCACTATGGCTATTTCGAAGCCTTCAGGAGCTTCTCCCCGTGAGGTCGCAGTTCACCGGTGGGGGAGACGTGCCGGTACAGGGTTTGGCGGGTGATTCCGAGTTCTTTGCAGAGCTCGTTGACCTTGGTACCGGGCTGGCCCATGGACGCCACCGCCAGGCGAAGCTTGGCCGGAGTCATCTTGAACGGCCGGCCACCGATCCGGCCGCGCGCCCGGGCCGAAGCCAGGCCTGCAACCGTGCGTTCGGAAATCAGCTCGCGTTCGTATTCGGCGAGGGCAGCGAAGATACCGAACACAAGTTTCCCGGACGCTGTCGTGGTGTCGATCGCAGCACCCTGGCCGGTGAGGACTTTCAAGCCAATGCCCCGTCCAGTGAGGTCGTGGACAATGTTGACCAGATGGCGAAGGTCGCGACCGAGCCGGTCGAGTTTCCAGACCATAAGGGTGTCCCCGTGCCGCAAGGCTTTCAGGCAGGCTGCTAGTTCCGGGCGGTCGTCTTTCGTCCCCGAGGCTTTGTCCTCGTAGAGGGCTTCATCCTGAATCCCGGCCGCCAAGAGGGCGTCGCGTTGCAGGTCCGTGGTCTGGGAGCCGTCGGCCTTTGAAACGCGCATGTATCCGACCAGCATTGGAACCTCCAGTCATTTATACGACCGTTTAAGTGACAAGACCTCCGGACTCCTTCGGGGCCGCTAAGCCGGTCACTTTACCCGTTACTTAATCTAAGTCCTGCAAAGGCTCCGGCTCGTGGGTACGTGAAGCCACGGCCGCCACCGGAGCGACCGGCGCGGCGGACCGCACCGGGAAATGGTCCTCGCTTCGCTCGGGCTGGAGAAGCATTTTTCTTGTCTTTGGCTGCTGTCCCAAGGGATTGTACGTTCCCGCGCCAGCCCGTCTAGCCCCCTCCAAAGTCGGGGGCCTGCGTGCCGAAAATTCTTTAGCCAGGATCCTCGCCAGCTCGGATCCTTCCAAGATTTTCCGGCCCTTGCCACAAGGGTAGACAGGCTTCCGTCGGGAACAGCTCCGCAAGCTTCGCCAGCAGCCAAAAGCAACGGGGGGAGAGGGGAAGCTGGCCACTCACCACGAGTAACCCCACCCACCGAAATCCTCAGCAAAGGACGCACACTATGAATGACCGTATTGCACGCGCTGCCCTGACCCGCCTGTTCGACCCGCAGGACGCTACGGGACGCGCCCTCGTCGGCACCCTCGGTGCCTACGCCGCCCTGCGCATCGCCACGAGGGACCAGCCCGTCCACACGTTCAAGCGCATCACCGACGCCGACCTGGCCGAAGCGCTGCGGCGCTGGGCACCCCGCGTGCCCGATCTCGACCCCGAGAAGGACCTCGCCACCATCGAACGGCTCGGTGGCGGCTTCCTCATCCCCGGGGACGAGCACTGGCCCACCGGGCTGGACGATCTGCCGGATGCCCCGTACGGACTCTGGTACCGCGGAAACATCACCGGCGGCATCCCGGCTCCGGAACGGGCCGTCGCGTTGACCGGTTCCCGGGATTCAACCAGCTACGGCGCGGCCGTGACCGCAGACATCGCCCACGAACTGGGCCGACGCGGTATCTGCATCGTCTCCGGTCTCGGGTACGGGATTGATGCGCACGCCCACCGGGGCGCCCTCTCCGCCTTTACAGGTGAGGGACCGGCGACGATCGCCGTCGTCGCCGGTGGCCTTGACCGCGACTACCCGGCCGGGAACGCCGACCTCGCAGCGGCAATACGTGCGAACGGGTTGGTGGTGTCCGAGCAGCCGCCGAACACCGCCCCAACCCGCTACAGGTTCCTCCAGCGCGGCCGCCTGATTGCGGGATTGGCTGGGGTGACCTGTGTTGTGGAGGCACGGTGGCGTTCCGGTGCCCTGCACACTGCCCATCAGGCCGAGACGATCGCCCGTCATGTCGCAGCAATTCCCGGGTCCGTTCACAGTGCCAACTCCGCGGGCTGCCACAGACTGATCCGCGACGGCGGGGCGGTGCTGGTGACAGAGGCCCAGGAAGTGGCCGAGTTGCTCGCCAGCTAACCGCCGAACGGCGGCCGGGACCCGAAAGGTCCCGGCCGCCCCCAGCCACCTAAAGGAGGAACTCTGTGACGAACTTTTGGGACGACGACGGCAATTTCAACTACGAAGCCCATTTCGAAGCGGGCGAACGGGAGAAGGCCGCCGCGACGGCCGAGCGTATCGGCTACCCCGGCATGACAGATGCGTTCTACCGCTTCGGCTTGTACGGCGACATCGACGACGCGGTGTCACTCCACAATTGCTGGCAGCCATGGACAAATGGCAGGTCCTGCTCGAAAAGGCCGAACTCACCGACGACGACATGGACCACAAGACGCTGGAGCGCGAGCACGAAACCACCGACCGCACCATCCACCACATGATCGGCGACTAGAAACCCTGGCTGGGCCGTTCGCCTTTGGTGGGTGGGCGGTCCGCCGCGGGTGGTCGGCTGGCGTGGGTGGTTACCGGCGGCGGACCGCCATACCGCAGGAGCTGCTGTTTCGGTCATCTGGTGCGCGCGGCAAGCCCCAGTCAGTCCAGGCCGAGGGTGTCCCGTGGGAACCGGGGAGGGTGCTCGCCGGGCGAGCACAAACGGGCGTCCACTGCGTGGCCGGCTGTTTCGGTGCTGCCGGTCCGTCGCAGAGCTCCTGCCCGTCATCACCTGTTTTTCACGTGCATTTGGCTGCTGTCCCAAGGGATTGTACGTTCCCGCTCCAGCCCGTCTAGCCCCCTCCAAAGTCGGGGGCCTGCGTGCCGAAAATTCTTCAGCCCGGATCCTCGCCAGCTCGGATCCTTCCAAGATTTTCCGGCCCTTGCCCAAGGGTAGACAGGCTTCCGTCGGGAACAGCTCCGCAAGCTTCGCCAGCAGCCAAAACAACGGGGGAGAGGGGAGCTGGCCACTCACCACGAGTAACCCCACCCCCCGAATCCTCAGCAAAGGACAAAACATGACCAACGAACTGCGCATCACCAGCCCCGCCGACATTCTCAGCTTCATCCCGCACACCCTCGGTTTCGCACCCCGGGAATCCTTTGTGTTCATCACCATGCGCGGGAACGCGCTCGGCGCGACCCTGCGCGTTGACGCCCCGAGGGATACGAACACGGTTGGGTTCGCCCGTGCCATGGCCGACTACCTCGCACTGGACACCGTAGCCAACGGCGCCGTGCTGGCCGTCTACACCGACCAGCCCGCTGAGGGCACGGCCCGCCCGTTCCATCAGCACCTCGAGGCGATCATCGAAACCCTCGATGCCGCCGGGGTGCCGCTGAAAGATGCATGGCTGGTAACCTCCGAGTACTGGAAGAACCTGCTCTGCGATGACCCCCAGTGCTGCCCCGTCGAGTCGCTGCAGTCCATCAAGGACGGGCAGCTGAACGCCGAACTGATCTTCCGCGGCAGCAGCTACAAGAACGCCCCGGGCACCACCTACCCACCATTCAACGGCCCCGCCGACACGATCGAACGGATCGAACACGCCGGGCACGTGCTGCAGTACAGCGAAGAGATCAACGCCCGCGAACTCTGGTCCGAGGCCATCGCCTGCAGCGGACGGATCAGCCCGGAATCGGCTGTGCAGCTGCTGGCCTGCTTCCAGTTCCCAACCCTGCGGGACGTGCTCATGTGCACCGTCATCGAACCCGAACGCACCACCGCCGAGGGCAGCGGATACCTGCTGGTCGGTGAAGGAATCCGTCCGGACTGGACCCGGGTGGACGGCGCCCAGGACGCCGCCCGGGAACTGATCACCGCAGCCCCGGAGACTTACCGGGCACCGTTGCTGACCGTGATCGGCTGGCTCTCCTACCTCAAGGGCCAATCCTCGGTAGCGGCCGAGCACTTCACCGCCGCACTGGAGGATGTGCCCGGGTACAGGTTCGCTGAACTGATGGAAGAACTCATCAGCCACGGCAAGATCGCCCCCGTCGCCGCCGACGAAACCACGGGGTACAAGAAGGGCTAACCCAAGCAGGGGCCGGAACCGGCAACGGTTCCGGCCCCACCGGCGCGTCGGCGGCCTCCCCCGCTGGCGCTCCGCCGGCCGCCGATAACGCTGACGCGGGCGAAGCCCCACACCGAACACAGACATGACTGCCGTCGGGCTACAGTGGAAGAACCACCGGTTCCACGAACGCCAGGGAGCAGCACCCATGAGTCACGACTTCCTCCTCACCGAAGACGACGCACCCTCGGGTAACACCCACGCCGAAGACTTCCTCGAACTGAGCAAGCTCACCCAAGACCAGCGCGCAACCGTCGTGGACATCTCCTGGGAGAAAACCCCGCAAGACTTCTAAACCCCGGCAGCGACGACGCTGCACCCGAAGTTTCCTTTTGCTGAGGGAAAACAGGAAGAGCCGGCACCCCCCCACTGGGCGCCGGCTCTTCCGCCATATAGAAGGGCTGTTCGCCTTTTTGGTGGGCGGGCGGTCCGCCGCGGGTGGCCGGGGGCCGTGGGTGGTTGCTGGCGGCGGACCGCCGTTCCCGCGTCCAGGGCCGACTGGGTTATTTGGTGCGCGCGGCAGGCCAGGGCAGTCCAGGCCGTGGGTGATTTTCGTGGGTTCCGGGGGAGGGGTGCTCGCTGGGCGAGCACTATCGGGCGTCCACTGCGTGGCCGGCTGTTTCGGTGCTGCCGGTCCGTCGCAGAGCTCCTGCCCGTCATCACCTGTTTTTCACGTGCATTTGGCTGCTGTCCCAAGGGATTGTACGTTCCCGCTCCAGCCCGTCTAGCCCCCTCCAAAGTCGGGGGCCTGCGTGCCGAAAATTCTTCAGCCCGGATCCTCGCCAGCTCGGATCCTTCCAAGATTTTCCGGCCCTTGCCCAAGGGTAGACAGGCTTCCGTCGGGAACAGCTCCGCAAGCTTCGCCAGCAGCCAAAACAACGGGGGAGAGGGGAGCTGGCCACTCACCACGAGTAACCCCACCCACCAAGAGCGGGAGTAACCATGAACGACAAAGCGCCCACAGAACCATGGCTTAGCATCCCCACGGGGAGAGGACCCCCACACGAGTAACCCGCTGGAATCGCGTTGACAACATCATTGAGATTCCTTCGGATTCTATGTGTCCGCTCCACCCCGTCTAGCCCCTCCGCGAGCTCCGGGGCCTGCGGTGCAGGAAATGTCCCTCCGGCGCTCCTGCGTCGCTTATTTCCTTTCGGGAATTTCCCACCCCTTGCCCAAGGGTAGACGGGCCTCCGTCGGCCACAGCTCCGCAAGCTTCGCCAGCAGCCAAAAAACAACGGGGGAGGAAAGACAGTAGCTGGCTCAGGTCACACACCTCCCTCACCAACCATTCCTCTGCAAAGGACACAAAACCATGAACGCAACACCTACGCTCGAAATGCTCGACCCCAACACCCTGACCGTGGACACCAACGTCCGCAAGGAAACCGGACTCACCAAGGAGTTCGTGGCCAGCATCAAAGAACACGGCGTGCTGGTGCCCGTCGTCGCGCACCGGACCGAGGACGGAACCGTGCACGTGCTGATGGGTCAGCGCCGCACCTTTGGAGCCATAGAAGCAGGAGCCGCGACCATTCCCGTGCTCGTCGGAGCCACCCCCGAGGAAGCGGAACGACTCGCCACGCAGGTTGTCGAAAACGACCATCGCAGCGGACTCACCGACGGCGACCGTGCCGAAGCGTTTCACCAAATGGCACTGCTGGGAGTCAGTGCCAGTGTCATCGCCCGGAAGATGGGAGCGAAGAAAGCAGTTGTGGAAACCGCGTTGAAGGTCAAGGCGAACGCCACCGCTGCCCAGGCGTTGGACCAAGGCCTGACGCTGGAACAGTCCGCCGTGATCGAGGAATTCGCAGACGATGCCGAGGCCGTGGCAGTCCTCGAACGTCTCGCCACCGAGAACCCCGGCAACTTCGCCCACCGGGCGCAGCGGCTCCGCGACGAGCGTAAGAACAACGCCATGCTCGCCGAGGCCTGCGCCGAGGCCGCCGCTAAAGGTCTGATCGTGCTGGAAGAAGACCCCGGCTACTACGACTACAAGGGAGCCGCCGCCACGATCTCCGCACTGACAACCGCCGAGGGCGAACGTCTCAGCGAGGCGGACGCCGACGCGGTTTACATCGGCGTCGGATACAGCGGCGTGGTGACGAGGTTCGCTGTCGCAGACTGGAAGGCCCGTGGACTTCGGAAGGACGGCAAGGCCCCGGCAGGAGGGATGACCGATGAGGAAAAGGCCGCACGCCGGGAGGTCATTGAAAACAACAAAGCGATGGATTCGGCCGAGGTGGTACGCAGGGACTTCGTCAAAACCCTGCTGGCCCGCAAGGCCCTGCCGAAGAACGCCCAGAAGTTCATCGCACACACGATTGCCCATTCCAGCTACATCCTGACCAAGGCCTTGAATAAGACCGAACTCACGGCCGACCTGTTGGGCACCGGCACCGGGTACGGCGAGTTCACGTCATACGTCGATAAGCCCACCACCAAGCCCGAAACGGTCACCCTCGCCACGATGATCACCGCCTACGAGGCAAACATCGATCGCACGAGCTGGCGGAATCGCTCCAGCGACACCCGCTACTACCTCACGCAGCTCACGGCATGGGGGTATGTTGACCGGACTAAGCGGGTTGGTTAATCTCGGACCACCAACGGACACTTGGAGTCGCCCGGTATGGCCACTAAGACGCAAGACGGATCCGACGAGGCACGTCCTAAAGGGGCTGTAAAAGCGATCCCTGCCGCGCCGTACTGGCAAGTCGTGGGGCCCGACGGTGCCCCAATACGGAGCGTGGAACATTACCTGAAGGACTTCTGGGCCAGGGGAATGAGTTCTGCCAGTGTTGAGTCCTATGCGCGGGATCTTCTGCGGTGGTTCCGTTTTCTTTGGGCTACGGGCAAGGTCTGGAATCCTGTTAGCCGTGATGATGTCCGTGATTTCGTGGCTTCCTTACGTGAAGCATCGAAGGACGTGGGCAGGCGGCGGCCAGTGCCGGCCTTCAACGAAGTCTCCGGCAAGCCGTATTTAACAGACCGGTATTCGCCGCGGACTATCAATCACAATCTGTCCGTGCTCAGCGCGTTCTATGACTTCCACTTGCGAGCCCTAACGGGCCCTCTGGTGAATCCGGTGCCAGAACGAATGGGACCGCATGGGCGTTTCGGAGCTCACCACAATCCTGAAAATGCCTTCCAACAAGGGCCGCGGGCTCATTACCGGCAAAAGGTCCCCGTGCAGGCACCTCGGTCTATTCCCGATGAAGCTTTTGAAAACCTTTTTCACGCGTTGGGATCCGACAGAGACAGGGCCTTGGTTGCTTTCTATGTCTCCAGTGCCGCCCGGCCATCCGAACTGGTCGGTCTAACGAACGGAATGGTCGATGTTGGACAACAATGCATTTCGGTAGTACGTAAAGGAAGCGGAGCAATCCAACGCATCCCCGCTTCGCAGGAAGCTTTCACATGGTTCCGGCTATACCAAGAGTCCCTGCCCCCCGATCTCACCAAATCTGCAGCTTCTGCGTGGTGGACCCTTCGAAAGCCCTTCCGGCCACTGAACTATGAAGCAGCGCGGGGCATCATTCGCAGAATAAATACGATGCTGGGCGCCAACTGGACTCTCCACGACTTTCGACATACCGCTGCCATCCGCATGGCACGCGATCCCAATCTTTCACTCACGGACGTCCAGTCCGTCTTGGGGCACGTCCACATCACTTCCACCGAAACGTATCTGCGGCTCCGGGACGATGAAGTGATCGAACGAGTCAACAAGCACTTAGTCGCAAGAACCACAGCAGACGATAGCCCTGACGTCGGGGTGGAACAGCACTCCTCGTATTCAGCAGAGGACATGACTGAACTCTTCGGAGGAACCACATGGCAATAGTCCGAGACTACGTCCGCCCGCTGCCTGCACCGCCGACAACGGAACCAGCCCACGAACCACACGACCCTGTTCCGCGCCGGTCGCTACTCTCGCAGGCAGAGCTGCTGCAACAGGCTGAGAGGCTGGCTGGCGCCGACGAAGTATCGCTCCGCGGAGTCCGCACTATCTTGACCGCCTTGACCGAATTCGAAGGACAGACGTGGCAGCAACGGTGGGAAAACGCTGACTGCCAGGACCCAGGAAATGACTGGAAGGACCAGCTTGGGAGCCCTTGGAAGGGCATCCGTCTGAACAGGGCCAGGTTTGAATCGGCCAACGGAATCGCGGATCTCATCGCGTTGGACGTGATCCGGCCGAGCTACACATGGCTTCGGAACGCCAGACCCAGGTTCCACCGCATCCGAGAAAACAGGAACCCGGAATTCTTCGCTCGAATGAAAGAGCACGGGTCCGGATTGGATGTCCGACAGTCCAACGTCGGTAACGGCCTCACCGTTATGACAAAGGTCTTGGCGCACACCGGGCTCTCTGTGAATGATCTCCGGCCCGAACACTTGCTTGACTACAGGGAATACCAGCTCGAACGTAAGCAAAAGCCCGATGGTCTGACGTATGTCTGGTCGATGCTCAAGGACCTTGGAGTCTTTGATTCCTCGATCCCTGGACTGTTGCAACTGGTCGCAGTGAAGCGTCCAGGTGTTGAGGAGATGGTTGACTCCTACGGGATCCAAAGCCAGCCGGTTCGAGACATGCTGGTGCGATACCTCAAGACCAGAGAGATTTCGGTGGACTACTCCACCCTTCGCTGGATGGTCTACGAGCTGGTGAAGAATTTCTGGCTCGATGTCGAAGCCCACAACCCGGGAGCGAACAGCCTCCGGTTGAGTTTCGAAGAGGGACGCGCCTGGCTTAGCCGCTTTATGCAGGGCTCGATCACGACCAAACACCGCACCCTTTTCATGGTCAGGGGTCTTTACCTGGATATTGCGGCCTGGGCCACGGACGATGCCTACTGGGCTGAATGGGCGGCGCCTCCTTTCCTGACCCGGGAGGATACGGCCGGTGCCAACAAGAACAAGCGACGAACCCAGGCCCGTATCCACCAACGGATCCGCGATCTGAGCCCGATACTGCCAAGACTCCTCGAGAGCACTGACAAGGAGCTCAAAGATGCTCAGGCAATCCTGGCCGCCGCCATGGCGGTGGAGCAAGGGCAGGAGTTCGAGCACCAAGGGGTGACCTATCGCCGCCGGGAGATGAGTCGAAGCAGAAAAAGCTGGCCTCGCGGCTCCGGGCGGGTATGGGTAACAGGTGGAGAGTTCGAACGTCGGGTCGACCTCACCCAGCGGGAAGAGAGCTGTTTCTGGAGTTGGGCCCTGACCAACACGCTCAATGAGACCGGCGTGCGAATCGAAGAGCTCGTGGAGATCACTACGCATGCTTTTTCCATTTATAGGCTCCCGGACACCGGCGAGGCACTGCCTCTGCTGCAGATCGTTCCCTCGAAGACGGACAGGGAACGAATACTGCTGATCTCTCCGGAACTCGCTCACGTCTTTGCCCAGGTTAAGAGGCGCGTCTCGACACCTGACGGACGCGTCCCTCTTGCGGTGCGCTACGACTCAGCCGAGCGCACGTACAGCCAGCCTCTCCCACACCTGTTTCAGCTCAGGTGCGGCAGTGAACGCCGAACCATGTCACCGGAGTGGGCCAGAATCGCCATCAAGGACGCAATCAACAGATCCGGTCTCAGGGACGAGAACGGTGATGAGTACAAGTTCACACCCCACGATTTCCGCAGACTTTTCGCCACATCAGCCCTCGCCGCCGGCCTTCCGATCCATATCCTGGCCAAGCTCATGGGGCATCAAAACATCTCCACAACGCAGGGTTATGCCGCCGTTCACGACGAGGACACCCACCGGCATTTCAGAGGCTTCCTCGATAGGCGGCGCGCCCTCCGTCCTGCCGAGGATTACCTCGAACCCACCGAGGCCGAAATCAACGAATTCCACGAGCATTTCAAGAAGCGAAAGGTCGAGCTCGGTAGCTGCGGACGTGCCTACAACACACCCTGCATCCACGAACACGCCTGCATCCGATGCCCGGTACTCCGACCCGACCCCGCACAACGCCCACGACTCAAGGAACTCATCGAAGCCCTAGAAGACCGGAAGATGGAAGCCGAACAACGAGGGTGGCTAGGCGAACTCGAAGGTATCGACATCAGCCTAAACGCTGCACGGGAGAAGCTGGCCCGCATGGCCAGGCAGGTCTCCCTGGGTGTTCCGTCATTTCCATCGGGCCCCAAGGACTAGAACGGCCTGCTCAGAACACCATGCTGAACCAGGACCCTTTGCCCGCCAGCGGAATATTCACCTGCGCCCGGCCAATCATCAGCTGAATCTCTGCGCCAGGCGGAAGCACGCTGAAGCCGCACGCCCGGTAAAACGAGGCCGACTCCGGCTCGGTCACGCCATAGAGACGCTTGAATCCCTGAAGTTGGGTGAGCAGCTCCTTGACCAGAGTACGGGCGACCCCCTTCCGTCGACAGTCTTCGCGGACCGCCAGGCTATAGATCATGGCGTGATCCCTGATGCCTTGGCTGACTTCCGAAGCTGGAAGTCCATGACTGACATAGGCCCATATTTGCTCCGCTGCCGCGCCCGCATGAAGGGCCCCGATTAAGCCGACAGCGTCCCGAACGGTGAGGATGTATGACGGAAACCCCTTAAGGGGATCAATCGCCCGGGCCATCAAGGGGAACCGGTTGACATCGTGGATGTGAGAGGTGAAGAACGCCTCGATTTCCGATCGCTCGGCATCTGAGTTCACGCGGTCAATTTGAACATGGAGCACTGAGGGATCCTTTCAGTTGTTTCGAGTGAAGGGATACTGCTGGTGTGATGCGAAACGGGCCGTGATGAATATGTCAACTAAAAATGGCCCCGGTAGGACGGCTATTTCTGGCCCCAGCTTGAGGATTGGGCAATCTTAGATTCGAAGTGCCGCCCCAGTGTCCTGGGTTTCTTTGGCTGCATGCGGGTCGGAGACGGAAGGATGGCTGATTGACGGAAACGGAGACCGGCCATTGCCCGGCCGTGTAACGGCCGTGGATTGATCCGGCATCCTTTGTCGGCCCCTGCCGACCCCACGAGTGTAGAACCGGTTGGGGGAAGCGATCGGTCTGATGGTTTGGGCGTGGCATCGAGGGCGGCCGTGTATGAGAAGGCCCAGCTTGTGGGGACGGGGCGCGGACTAGCAGTGGTTGCCTTTACCCATCCACCCAGCGCTACGGGCAGCAAAGAACGTCCCTATAGTGCTTGCGACGGGGACGAAGAGAAAGACCATGATGGCCTGGATGTCGCCACCGCTGACAACGAACGCAACTATGGCGATCCACCAAGATAGCAGGGCCGTAAACCCGCAAAGGATTGCGATCATGGCCCGGGCGCGGGGCAAAGCGAAGCGATGCCTGCGGATTGGCGGGGTCTTGAAGTATCTGCCCCGAGCGTTCCGTTCTCGGCGCACAACTACAAACGCTAATGCAGTGACCAGGGCAGGGACTACGAGGTATGGGGTGCCGCCGGAGTTGTTCGCCGTCCCGGCGATACCAATCCACCAGCATAGGGCGGCCGTGAAGCCCAGGAGAATGCCCTTCACCGGTCTCGGCGCGGGATCCGCCCGAAACAACGGTTCAAGATTCCCGTTCATGTCTGCTCCCTTGTGCGAACCCGTCATCACTACTCATCAGAGCACGGCGAGGATTCCTTGGCGAGGGCCGGGTTTCCGAATCGGTCGCCCGGCCCTAATCCAGGACTTAGGTCAGGCGACCGCCGGAGTCTCCCCAGGCGTGGATGCCACCCCATGACCCTCCATAAGATGTGGGAAAGTAGGTCTGGGTGAAGTTCGCTGCCGAGCTCCACCCGTAGCCGTTGCCCCAATTGTCACGGACTGCACTGGTGACTTTGACGTTTCCAAACCAGCAGTAATTACCGCTTTCGGAAGTTTGAGCTTTAGCTAAGCCATTCGGGAAGTCGTACCAGCTGGTTCCGTAGAACGTTCCTGGGTTGCAGTTTGTTGGTTGAACGTACCAGCTGTTGCTGCCCCAGGCATTCGCGGCCTGGCTGGAGCCAAGCACCAGTGCTGTTACGGCGAGAAGGGTTAGTGAGGCGCGTTTTACGACGTGCATGTCGGGTCCCATCCAATTCTGACGTGAGTGTTCGAAGGGTCGAATTCGGCCGGCCTGTGTTCAGGCACGCCCTCGGGTTAGCGGGTGCTTCCCTTCACGAGAAAATTCGGAGCGGTAGCGTCCCATTTTTCGGGGTCGCTGGCTGCAGCAGCTTGAGTGCTGCCCGGGACTACAAGCCACGCTTCTTCGCTTTTGTCGGGGTTGGCCACGCGGAGGCCATATCCTTCGAATCCCTTGACGAAGGTGCAGCCCATCATTTGACCGGAGCCGTCCTGTCCGACCGTGACGATGCAGATCTGATCGCTTCCCATGGCGGCCGCAAAGTATTGAAGATTGGTGGTTTTGCCCACCAACCGTACGGATGCCGGATCGATGCCGGTTGACGAAAACGTCTTGGCAGCGGACTCGGGTAAACGGTCTGACAATTGCTGTTGGGATGCCATCGCGGGAACGATGTCCGCTGCTTTTCCGACAGCGTGTTCAGACGGTGATGACGCAGCAACAGCGGCTACACCGACGCCAGCAACGGCTACGGCTGTTAGCGCAATTTTCCATTTGCCATGCATTACTTCTGCCCCCCCAGAGAGAGTAAATCCATTGGATGGAGCAAGGCTAATGCCTTGATGGCCTTTGGGCAATGGCCCCTGACAGGGGCAATGAGGCGGAAATGAAACAGTCTTATGAAGGCGGAAGACGGCACAACTGTCATCGGTCAACGCACTGTCGGCAAAGCCGCCCCGAACGACGCACCCAAAAAGAACGAAGCTCTTGACGTGAGTATCCACCCCTGGACACCGGGCCGGCTACCCCGTTTCCTCTACATCTGGGCCGAGGCGGCGCTCCTTTGCGGCAGCTGTCCCTAACCGTCCAGGTTGGCTCCAATCAGACTGACGAAGGCACTTGTTGGGCGATGGTATGGGCTAGCCGATAAGAGTCGGTGCCAGTTTCGATGATGGTTCCGTTGAAGGTCAGCCGGTCCACGATTGCGGCGCAGAGCCGAGGGTCCGTAAAGGTCTTCGTCCAACCCGAGAACGACTCGTTGGAGGCAATGGCGATTGAGTTTTTCTCTTCGCGTTCGGTCAGGACCTGGAAGAGTAGTTCGGCGCCCCGGCGGTCCAGTTCCATGTATCCCAGCTCGTCGATGCAGAGCAGATCGACCCTGCCGTAACGGGCGATGGTCTTGGCAAGCATCTTCTCGTCCGCAGCTTCGACGAGTTCATTTACGAGCCTTGTTGCAAGGGTGTATCGGACGCGGTAGCCCTGTTCAGCGGCCGCCGTGCCGAGCCCGATCAGCAGGTGAGATTTTCCGGTTCCCGAATCCCCGATCAGACATAGGGGTGCGCCTTTGCGGATCCAGTCCCCGGTTGCGAGCGTGTGAATTGTCGCGGGGTTGATGTTCGAGTTGGCATCGAAATCGAAGTCACCGAGCCACTTGTTCCGCGGGAAGTTCGCGGCCTTCACCCTTCGGATGGACGAGCGCCGGTCACGGTCATCGCATTCTGCCAGTAGCAGCTCGGCCAGGAAGCCCTGATAGGTGAGTTGTTCTTTCCCGGCCACGGCAAGAGCCTCGTTCAGGACCGCGCGGACGGTGGGTAGCCGGAGCCTGCGGCAAGCCTGATCCACGGCGGCGATGGCGGCTTGTTCGGTCAGGCCACGCCGTCGGCGCAGCGTTGGTGTGATCGTGGCCGCCGGGGCTGTTGGGCTCATGAGATGTTCTCCTTCGATGCCGTTTCCTTATCGGTGGTGTGTTGACTGCGCTTGGCCAGCAACTCGTCATAGGCATTGACCGAGGGCAAAGGCCGGGTATCCCGTGGCAATCCTGCGATAACGGCTGCCGGATCGGTCAGCCGGCGCTGAGTCAGGCTGACAACTCGTTGCATTTTCACGTCAGCGTGTTCACCGGGATGGCGATCCGAGCTGGCCCCACCCGATGGGGCTGCGGCGGCGTGGCGCCGGGCCTCTACCGCGACGACGTCGGCGCTGACGGCCCCAACGCCAAGGGCGGCGACGATCCCAGCTTTAACATCATTGGGATCCATGCAGCGGTGCAGCAACAGGACATCGATCAGTTCCCTGGTCCCGTCGGCATCGCCGTTGACCTTGCGCGAGGCAGCCCAGAACGCTTCATGGGCGCTAGTGAACGCACCTGATTCCCTCGCTTTGGCCAGGGCGGTAGACCCGGGAAGCGCGCCGGGCTTGGTCTTCAAGACCTCCAGATAGTGGTCCAGCTGGACCGAGCACCCCGTCCGGGCCGCGAGCCGTTGGTGCCTGGCCACCACCACGCGTCCGTCAAAAACCACGACGTCGGATGCCCGCAACGAGACCCGGACCTGCCGTCCGATGAACCGCGCCGGAACGGAGTACTTCACCATACGAACGGTGACCATTGATGAACGATCAACGCGTGGGTTCAATGCCAGCCCGGGATCAAACTCTTCCACGGGCAACGGCCCCAAGCAGGGCCGTTCTGCCGCATAGTCTTGGCCGATGGTACGGATCCTGTCGTTGATCCTCCGGTCCTCATCTTTGGACTCCCAACCTCTGATCCGGTCGTTTAGCTCCTCCAGGGACGCAGCCACAGGCATCGGCGTGAGCCGGTTCCGACGGAACCATCCCACCTCGCCCTCGACCCCGCCCTTCTCATGAGCGCCGGCGATCCCTGGTTGGCAGTAAAAAGCGTCAAACCCGTAGTGGGAGCGGAATAGCACCCAGCGGTCGTTTTCATGCCGGTTCCTGCCCTGCCCGAACAACACCGAGGTTACGGCGCTGGTGAGGTTGTCGTAGCGGATGTGTTTGACCGGAATACCGCCGATCTCCTTGAACGCCTCGATATGGCCTTCCAAGAAAGCTTCTTGGGCTTGGGTAGGGTAGACCCGGTGGATGGCTTTGCCGGAATGGGAGAGCCGGAACACAAACATGTGGCACTTGGTCTTCACACCATTGAGCACGACAAAGACCTCACCGAAATCGACCTCCGCTTCGGCGCCCGGTGCGTGTTCCTGAGGGACAAAGACTTCGACCCTGCGGCCGGCTTCCAGATCGATCTGGGCCCGGCGCACCCTCACGTAATCCCTCACCGTCGAATACGACAGCTCTGTCGCTCCGCGCTCCTCAATCAGCCGCGCCAGTATCCTTCGGGCTGTATGCCGCTGTTTCCGTGGAGCAGCCGTGTCATCGACAAGCATCTGGTCAATGGCGGTCTTGAACGGTTCCAGCCGCCAAGCAACACCGCGCCGCGGTTTCCGATCCGGAGGAATCGCAGCCTCTAACGCCTGCCGCACGGTTCTGCGATGGACCTTATGCCTTGCCGCCAATGCGCGCACCGACAAACCCTCAACCCGGGCATCCCGTCGGATCCGCGCAAACAACTCCACCCTCGACTCCATCCGGACCAACCCTCCGTCGCATCCATCCACTGATGGAACCAACGTTGAAGGTGGGGCCACATATAACCGTCACAAACGCCCGGCGAGTCTAGAATTGGGGCCAGAAATAACCGTCCTACCGGGGCCATCTAAACCTGTCACAACCACCGTGAAGATGACGAGCCGGGTCAGTGCACGTCCACGTAGCCCGCCGGCAGCCCGATCGAGTGTTTGGAGAAGGGCGTGAACGGGGTAAACGGAGTGAAGGGCGTAAACGGAGTGAAAGGCGTGAAATGGGAGGGCGGATGCACCTTCTTTAGGAGGCGATCGCCGACGAGCGTGCCAAGGTACATCTTTGTTGCGACGCCGCACACGTCGTTGTCATTCCACGCAAGCCAGCCGATCCACTTCGCCGTCGGGCTGAACAGGTTCTTGTTGATTTCGCTGGTGCGGAAGGCAACCCAGTGTCCAAGCGAATCGAAGTAGTGAATTGTCATTTGGTCTCCTGAAGTAGTCCTTTGCGCTCAACCTACTTCATGGCACCGACAATTTAGGACTCAAAGCCATGCGCCCTGACGGGCTCAGGACGACGACTCGTACGGCATACAAGCCAAGGTGGGCCGCTGCGAAACATAGGCGTAGCCTGATCTCGTGGCCAGTATTCTCCGACGGCCCCGCATGGGTAGTCAGCCGTCATTTATGGTTCGGTGGCGGGACCCCGAAACCAGGCGTCAGCAGGGTCTGACGTTCCGGTCTGAGGAGGAGGCCCTCGCTCTGATGCGGAGCCTCAATGATCATGGACAGTCACTGATCAGGGCTCTGCGAGCTAAACAACGCAGGACAATAACTGGACCCTGGGTCAGCGAAGTCGTTCAAGAGCACATCGATCTGCTGGTTCGTCCTTCCAGCGGAACCATACGAACGTATCAACGGATGCTGGATCTACATATCCAGGGAACGATCGGCCGGATACCCGTGAAGGAACTCGGCTATAGGGATGTCATGCTTTGGCTACGCACCCTAAGCAACAAAGGAATGGCCCCGAAAACCATCCACAACATCCACGGATTGTTGTCTGCTGCACTTCAGACGGCGGAGAAGCTCCAATACATACCCCGCAACCCTTGTCGGGGGGTCCGACTACCTCCGCTTGAGCGCTCTGATGACACCAAGAAATTCCTTACCCATGCCGAATATCAGCTGGTTTTGAGCTCCATGGACGAAGACTATAAGCCATTCATTAGCTTCTTGGTGATGACGGGAACCAGGTTCGGGGAGGCTACCGCTCTCACCGTTGGCGACATAGACCTAATTGCCCGACCCCCAACAGCACGAGTCAACAAAGCCTGGAAGCGGGATGATCAATCCCGGTACTACTTGGGACCAACAAAGACGGGCGCAGGGAAGCGGACAATTGCGTTGAATCGGGCCCTCACGGACCTGCTCACCCCACTCGTTGCCAACCGTCCCGGCAGCGACCTGTTATTCACTACACGTACCGGTGACCGAATAGCGCACAAACCCTTCTGGGATCATCATTGGCGCCCCGCGGTCCGTTCCGCACAGGCGGACGGACTAACGCAGACGCCCCGTATCCACGACCTTAGGCACACGCATGCCTCATGGCTTCTCCAGGAAGGAAGCATCCCCATTTTCACGCTCTCCCGACGGCTTGGTCACTCCTCAACGAGAACAACTGAAGAGATCTATGGCCACCTCATGCCTCAGGCTCTCCTCGACGCAGCGGAAGCGACGGAACGCTCCATCAGGCAACTTCACGCCTCTTGACCCGTTAGTCCGGAGAAGGTACGAGGCCAGCGACGTCGAAAAAATCATCCTCACCGACCCCAGGGACGAAGCGGAGGAAACCACAGAGGCGGACGAACCCGAAGCCGCCTAGCCGCTTACACCCCTTGCCGGGCGGAACCCCCACCGCCCGGCAAGGCCCCCGGCCACTCACCACGAACAGGCCTGGAACCTCCCAAACGTCGGGCGGTCCGCCGCCCAGGGCGAACCACAGCAGCCAATCACCAGCGACGGACCGCCATTGAACGCCACCAGGTACGCCCCCACTAAAAGCCGCGCTCCGCCGACCGCCAAGGCAGTCACGATCAGGACCCGCTAGACTGATCACAGATTTCCTTTTGCAGAGGGAAAACCAGGAAGGGCCGGCACACTAGTGCCGGCCTTCCTTTCTTAAACTTCATGCCCTCAGCCGGGCCCCTCACCCATGGTCCAAGACCCACGTTGCCGACTCACCACCCGCCGGCGAACGGTCATTTTCAGCCGGGACGACAACACTGGGGAGTCTTGGCGGACCGGAGGCGGAACAGGAACCTTTACGCCCAGGGCGGTTATCAAAGCGGCAGGGGAGTTCCAATGGGCTTCTACCCGCGAGCTTCCAAAATTACCCACCGCCTAAATCACCAAGAAAAATTACCAAACAGAGACAATAAAGCCTTAGAAATAGGGGCAAAACCTTGTTTATTCGAGTGGATAAATAGTAGAATTGAAGTAGCAAGTCAGCCAGACGAACCTCACCGAACTGATACGAAACGCAGGACTGAAAATGACTACTCAAGCACCCGATTACACCCTCTACACCAAACCCGCTTGCCCGAACTGCGACCGCACCAAGGAGTACTTCGACTCCAAAGGCATCACCTACCGGGTCGTGGACATCACCGAAGTGCCGGCAGCGCTGGAGTACATCAGCACCGAACTTGGCTACTCCCAGGCCCCGGTCGTGGTGAACAACTCCGATGAGCAAGACCACTGGTCCGGTCTGCGCCGTGACAAACTCGTCCACGCGGCCATGACCCACAAGGCAGCGTGAGCGCCATGAGCGCCCCGCACCCCGTGGACGGCTTCACGATCAGCCCCCGGCAGTACGTGGACCTCGAAGAGTTCGGCCGGATCGCCAACCCTTCCGGCATCATCAACGTCGACGCCCCGGACCCGTACGAACCGTACTTCATTGACCGTCCCTCCGTGGAGGATGACCGGTACCTTGCCGTGATCAGCAAAGCACCGCTGGGCAAAGGTGGCCTCTGGGACGAGCACACCGAGAACCAGCACCAACCCACCGACCCCACCTACGACGGGCAGCGTGGGACCGAACCTCAGAACGAAACCAGCACTGATACCGACAACACCACCGCCAGCACACGAGGAACAGGAACCATCATGGCCGGCGAAACCACCATCACTGTCATCGGAAACCTGACCAACGACCCGGAGCTGCGGTTCACCCCGGTTTCCCGTGGGTTCGGGAAAGCTGACGGTACACCGGTCGTGAACTTCACCATTGCCTCGACGCCGAGGATCTTCGATCCTGCCTCGAACGAGTGGAAGGACGGGGAGACGTTGTTCCTTCGCGTGAGTGCGTGGCGGGAGATGGCCGAGAATGTCGCTGCTTCGTTGACGAAGGGCTCCAGGGTCATCGTCTCGGGTCGGCTGAAGTCCAGGTCCTACGAAACGAAGGAAGGGGAGAAGCGCACCGTGATCGAGCTTGAGTGTGACGAGGTCGCCCCCAGCCTGCGCTACGCGGTGGCGAAGGTCAGCCGGTCCCGGCGCGGCGACAACCACACCGAGGGCCGCAGTGGTTTTGGGAACCAGTCCGCTGCGGGGCAAGCGAACCAGCAGGACGACCTCGGGGCGGCAAACCCGGCTGCGGCCGCCGGTTCGTGGGGTAACGAATCCGACAACCAATCTCCGTTCTGACCCGTACGGCGCCGGGCGGTCCTGGACGTGTGGGCAGCATCGGGGAGCTCAATGTCCGCCGTGTTTGCCGTGTACGGGATGGCGGCCGATGTGGCGGTCGTCGATGTTTTCGGCTTATTTTTCCAAGCAACGACCAAAGGGATTGTGATCGCGTGCCTGCTGCTAAACGGGACGATAACTCCATCAGTGCAAAGTTCACCAGGGACGATGCGGAACAGATCCGCGCCGTGTTGAAGTTCGTGGGTTTGGAGGAGGGATACGCGTCGGCGAATGACTTCGTGGAGGCCGCTGTCCGACGGGAGCTAAGGCGCGTTCAGCGCAAGTACAACAGCGGCCGGAAGTGGCCAGGCGTCGAAGCCGGCGGGCTGCGACCAGGGCGGCGTACCCGCGCCGAAACAGCTGCACACGAGGACCATCACTGAGCACACTAATGACACCGAACCGTGGCCCCCGGTTTGTAGCGGGGGCTATGGAACCAGCGGCCGTTTGGGGGCCAGCACCGTGCACGTCCCCGGGCAGCGTAACGGAGTTCGGCCGCAACGGGCACCAGTCGGAAACGACCCTGACGAGGGTCCTGGTGAGGGGCCGTTGCCAAGGTGTCTTGACAAGGTGTTCGTGTGTGGGGACGCTGTCGTCATGGCACGGTACAGCGGCGGTCCGACGGTTCATAGGGCTTTGAAGGGGCCTCGGGCAACGGGTGCGTCCAGGTCGAGTCCTCAGGGGTGGAAGGCGGAGCTGGCGACTACGTTGAGGGCGATCCAGGAGGTCCGCCAGAGTTGCGATAATACTGAGCTCGTGACGGTGAAGCATGCGCGGAAGGCCGGCCTGTCCTGGGCGGAGATCGCCACGGCTTTAGGGGTTTCGCGTCAGGCGGTGTGGGAGCGGTGGCACGATATCGATGCGACGCTGCCGGCCAATGACCTGTGGGGGCCTTCCGCCCTGCATGACCCGCCGCCCGAGAGCAATTCAGGCACCGGCGGAACGCCTTGATGAAGCGGATGCGGCTCCGGTACACCGGAACCTGCCGACAGTGTCGAACCACCGTCGCGGCCGGGGCGGAGGCGTTCTACGAGCGGGAGTCGAAGACCATCCGCTGCCTGGTGTGCGCCAACGATGCGGCTTCAACCGTGCGAGCTGAGACGGCGCCGGATCATTCTGAACTGTGGTCCCGGGAGGTGGGAGTCGCGGGGGCGTCTGCCCGGCGTGAGTATGAGCGACGCAAGGCCAAGGACGAGGACGCGGTGCGTGAGCGGTGGGGCCGCTTGGGCGGCGTGGCCGTAGCCTTGTCCGGGGAGCGGCCGCAGACCAGGTCGTGGGCGCTGGGTGCGGTCGGTGAGGAGCGCCTGGGGGCCCGGCTGGATGGAATGGTTTCGACGGGTGTAAGTGTCCTGCACGACCGGCGAATCCCTGGCTCGAAGGCCAACATCGATCACCTCGTCATTACCCCGGGCGGGGTCTGGGTGGTCGACGCGAAACGCTACAGGGGCCGGCCCGGGCTGAAGACCGCGGGAGGGTTCCTCCGCCCACGCATCGAGACGCTCGTCGTTGGTGGGCGTGACCGGACACAACTGGTCGACAGCGTGCTCAAACAGGTTGACCTCGTGCGCGCGGTGACCGGCGATGTCCCGGTCACCGGCGCGCTGTGCTTTGTCGAAGCGGACTGGCCGTTGGTCGGGGGAGCGTTTACGACCCGGGGCGTGCACGTACTCTGGCCCAAACGACTCACCAGCATCCTCCTCAACCAGAGGGACGAAGGCGTCGATGTCGCCGGGATCAGTGGGTTGTTGGGGTCCCGGTTCAGGCCGGCCTGACCACCACGCCTGAAGGTCCCGTCCCTGGTTGCTGCTGGATCATCACCGTGCGCATGTTGCGGCCTGCGCGGTGCAGCCAAAACGGCAGCTACTGCATAAGCCGGACACCGCCGAGCACGCCTCCGTGACGCGTCTCCAGAACCCCCGCGGCTGCCGAGGGGCTGCCGGGGGATGTGCCCCGGCGGGGCAAGACGGCTGACCGTGATGCGCCGACAGTTCAGTCGATGACCCTGCCTGAGGCACGGCTCCGGGCCGTGGGGTTGGTGGTGTCTTTCCGGGTTATTGCTGCGCTTCCGGGGTGGCTGTTTCGTGGGCGGCCTCGGGGGAGCGGGTCGTGCTCCGGCGGCGTTTGGCTGCTGCCGGTTCGAGGCCGAGCTTTTTGAGTTCGTCGGTGCTCCAGCCGTCGCGGGTGGCTTTGACGTAGGCGCGTTTGTCGTCGCGTTCGGCGGCGGCGAGTTGTTCTTTGAGGTCGGTGATCCGTTGACGGGTTCTGACCAGTTCGGTGACGGATTCAATGCGCGAGTCCAGCAGGGCGCGGGCTTGGTTTCGTGTCTGTTCAATGTCGAGGTTCGCCATAACAAACAGCCTATCGACCGTCACGTGCGCAGTGCTGCCCGACGCGCCCCTGGGTGCCGCCGCGGCTGGGGCCGGTTCGTACGGTGTCGGGGATGAGGTGGGCGTTGTCGGGGTCGTTGAACCAGTCGGCGAGGTAGTCGTCGGCGTAGCTGACGGTACGGGCGGTGAACTGGAAGTATTCGGGGCCGATGCCCTGTTTGCGCCACTGTCGCAGCTGAGCTGCGGTGATGCCGTAGTTCTTGGCCACTTTGGACGGTGAGATGAGAGCCACAACTGTACCTTTCGCTATCCCTATGCCGCGTTCCTTTCGGCACGCCCGAAAGCACTTGACCGGGCAGGGAATTGGCCAGTTGGGGAGGTCGGAGCGTGGAATACCGGAACGAAGTGAGGATATGCCGCGAAAGCCGGCAGCCCCGGCTTGCCAAGGAAAGGCCGGGCAGTAGCATCAACCAGCCGAAACGGAACGACGCAGTCGTTGTTCAAAGGACAGACGCGAAGCGTCCTGCAGGGCAGTACCGTACCGATCACCGGCCAGCACAGCATGGTCTGAGCTGCTTGAGCAGAGCAAGCTATACACTTATGTGCCATAAGTGGGCTTGTTCCTCGACACCGGGGTCGAGGGTTTGTCACACTGGTGGTGTGATCCCGGAGGTTCCGGGGTGCTGCGCTGGGCATGGAAGGGCGGTGGGTGATGGCGGAGGAGAGGGGTCCGGGTCGTCGTGTGGGTCGTCGTCGCCGCGCGAACATTGCCGGGCGCACGGAGTATGTGCGGGTGTCGATGTCGGAGGAGGAGCGGGCGAGGCTGCTCATCCTGGAAGGCAGGACGGGGCGCAGCGCTTCGGAGATCCTGGTCAGTGCCGCTTTGTACTCGGAGAACTCTGATTCGTTGGCGGAGCGTCGTGCGGTGGCGGCTGAGTTGATGGCCGTGCGCCGGTACCTTGCGGCGTTGTCGAACAACGTGAACCAGCTGGCGAAGCACGCCAATGCCAAGGATGAATTCCCGGCCGAGGCGAAGGTTGTGTTGGGCCGGGTTCGTGCCATTGCCGAGCGGGTCAACGAGACGATCTACGGTTTGGTGCGCCGGTGATCCCGAACATCACCAAGGGTGAACGGATGGCCGGTCTGCTGGTGTACCTGGCCGGTCCTGGGCGTGCGAACGAGCACACCGACCCGCATCTGGTGGCGGGCTCGGCGCCGATCATGGCCTGGCACAACGATGACCAGCTCAACCGTGACGCGGCATTGTCGATCGCGCACCAGCTCGACCAGGCCAGGAACGTCCTGGGGGTCGAGGTGAAGGGCGGGCATGTGTGGCATTGCTCGTTGAGCCTGCGCGCCGACGAGGGCGATTTGACCGATGAGAAGTGGGCCCAGATCGCCACGGACTTCATGGACGAGATGGGCTTCACCGAAGCCAGCGGCAAGGCGCCGGTGGCGTGGGTGGCGATCCGTCACGGACACAGCAAAGCAGGCAACGACCACATCCACATCGCGGCGTCCATGGCCCGGGAAGACGGCACCAAGTGGTCCAGCCACCTGGACTACAAACGGGCCCAGGACACTGCCCGTGCCTTGGAGAAAAAGCACGGCCTGGAGGAACTCTCGCCCGTGTATGCGATGCGGGGACTGCGCCCGGGCGAACGAGAAGCAGCCGAGCGCCGCGGCCGGGACGAACCCGAACGCCGGTCCCTTGCCCGGAAGATCCGGGCCTGCGCGACCGCCGCCGCCGACGAGGCAGAATTCGTGCGCCGTGTCCGCCGCGCCGGTGCGATGATCAAGCCACGCTACGCCGCCGGACGCGACGACGTCGTTGTCGGCTACTCCGTGGCCGAGCGGCCACCGAAGGGCATCCGCCCGGTGTGGTTCGGTGGGGGACACCTGGCCAAGGACCTGACCCTCCCACGGCTGCGTGGAGCATGGAACGACACCCCCGACACGGCAGCCACTGCCGTGGCTGAATGGGGTGCCGCCGCGCGCGGCCGAAGGCCCGTCAGCATGGGCCGGGAAGCGCACGAACCTGACCCGCAACTGTGGGAGCGCTACAGCGAGGAAGTGGCCCGGCTTCGGGAGCAGTTGCGTGCCGTGCCGGTCGATGACCACGCCACCTGGGCGCAGGTCGCCCGCGAAACCTCCGGCGCGTTCGCGGCCTGGTCAACAGCCACCGAACCCACACCGGGTCCCCTCGCCGCGGCGGCTGATGAACTGTCCAAAACCGCGCAGCTGCGCCGCTACCCGGCACGTCCTGTCCGTACAGTGGGACCCTCCGCCAAGGGTGCTTCCCTGATGCTCATGGCAGCCACCATGGGCGGCCGGGGAACCGCCGCGGAGGCGATCATGCTGCGCCAACTGCTGAACGTCGCCAAAGCCGTCCACGACATGCACAAAGCCTCCAACGACCTGCGCCGTGCACGGCAACTCAGTCACGTCGTCAAGCACCAGCTGGCCCAGGTCGCCGCTGCCCTGCCCGGCATCCCAACAACAACTCCGGCAGTGGACAACGAAGCAGCCGAAGCCGTTCGCACCGGCACGGCAGGACAAGGCCCGGCACGGCCCGTGGGGTCGGTGCTGCCGCCCAGCTACGAGCAGGCAAGACCGCACACGAGCACCCGCGGCGGGCACACCCGCCCGGACCACGGAAGATGACACCAACAGGGGGTAGGAAACCATGAGCGAATCCGACGGCATTGACGAAGCCATCGAAGGACTGACCCGGGTCGGACTGACCGTCGCCGGCAGGCTCGGCGAACAACTCTCCCGGGCACGGGAGCAGGCCATGCGCCAGGCACAGGCAGCCGAGGAACAACAAGCCAGAGAACTGCAATCCCGGTTCGACGCCGAACGCGCCGCAGCCCGCGCCCAGCTCGCCCCCGTCAAGGACGAGCGCTGGTGGGACACCGCCAGTGACGGCTCCATCGTCAAAGTCCACGCCACAGCCAAAGCATGGAAGGACCACGACCCGATAGCCCAGGACGCCGCCGCGATCATCCGCGAGCAAGTGCAACGGCGTTTCGGGGTCGACGCGGACAACCCAGGCGCCGATGAAGCCATGGTCGCAGCAGTCCTGAACGACGTCGAACGCAAACGCGGGCAGGCAGCGGGTGAACGAAACCGGGGCCAGGGTGAAACCCTCGAGGCAACGCTGCTGATGGCAGAAGCTGCCCGGGAAGACCGCCAACGGGAACGCGATCATGCTGCACCACCGGCCGAAGACCTGGAGAAAGCCAAAGCATGGCTCCTGGAAACCAACCCCGCCGCAGCACAGGACTGGAGACAGCGTCACGGCTTCTCGGACACCGTCGCCGAGGAAAAGCGGCTGGAAAGGGACCTCGTCGCGGACTGGACGAAGGCACAGGACGCTGCGCCCGCCGGCGACGAAGCCGAGATCAACTACGACTCAGCCGAGCGCCGACAGGCGCTGGCCGCCAGCCTCGAAGGCGTGGCCGACCGCGAGGCCGTCCAGGCACGGCTTAGCGCCGACCAGGACCAAGGGACACCACCCAGCGCAGCCCTCGCGCACGCCTCGGGCCGCAGCCCCAAAGCCCGCAAGGCACGCGGCGCGGGCGGACTGTCGAGGCTGCTGCAACGCGGCATGACCCGCTAGGAACCCTCGGAGACGGACGGAACCAGCAACGCAGCGGGTGCTGGTTCGTTCGTTCCGTTGCTGCCAGGAGTTCGTGCCCACTGGCACGACAACCACGGCCCCGAAGGACCCCTCAAAAGCGGCGAATCCTCAGAGATGCCCAGCCGGTTATCCCCCGGGACAGCATTTCAACGGTCTTCGCGGCCCGACAAGAAAAAAATTCTTGGATTTTCGCGACACGATCGGACCATTCTTCGCACTTATGGTGGAGGAGTCTGTCCCGGTTTCCGACAGAGGCATATCCAAAATGAAGTTTGTGACTGTTTCCCGTGATGTTGACCTGCCCAGTCGCTACTCCCATTTTGCTTGAGGAGCTCAAGAAGACCGTTCACTGGGCCAGGACCAAGGCGCTTCGAACAGTCACAACATCCAGCTGATCGAGTTGTACTGGACCATCGGCCGCGACATGCAGAAAGACCCACAGGACCAAGGCTGGGGCGAGACCGCCGTGTCAACGCCTATAACAAAATCTACTAGATTCTATCTTTTAGCTATACTTTGATAGATATCAGTAGATCTCCGTAAAGGCTGGTGCTCATGGATCCGGTAACCAACCCGTACTCCCCAGGCGCGGGAAGAAAACCCGCTGCTCTGGTCGGCCGTGACCAGCCACGACGGGACTGGCAGATTGCCATCGAGCGGGTTGAAGCGGGCAGATCGGCACAGCCGTTCGTTCTCTACGGCCTTAGAGGCGTCGGAAAGACGGTGCTCCTGTCCGACTTCCGGCGCTCGGCCGCTCAAAGGGACTGGCTTGTCGCCCAGGTCGAAGCGGGCGCCGGAAAGTCACTGCGTGAAGCCTTAGGTGAGGCCCTGCACGGTCCCTTGGCCGATCTGGCCCGTCCGTCGGCCGGCAGAAGGATGCTCAAAGCCTTGAAAACGGCCGTCAGTTTCAAAGCATCCTATGACCAAAGCGGGGCCTGGAACTTCGGCCTGGACTTGGACGGGGCCTCGGGCGGGGGAGCGGACACGGGCGTCCTGGAGACCGACCTCAAGAAACTCATCCAGGACCTGGCCCTCGCCGCCGAAGAAGAGAATGTCGGGCTGGCGATCCTGGTGGACGAGGCCCAGGACCTCGAGCCGGCGGAGGTCGTGGCTCTATGCGCAATAGCCCACGCGGCCGCGCAGGACGATTGGCGCGTGCTGTTCGCCTTCGCCGGTCTGCCCAGTCTCCCACGGGTTCTCGCGGAAGCGAAGTCCTACGCGGAACGGTTCAACTACGAGAAGATCGAAGAGCTCCGGGGAAAGGTGGCCTCCGAAGCCCTCACTAAGCCGGCGTCCGACGACGGCGTCGAGTGGGACACATCTGCGGTCTCGCTCATCGTTGATGAAAGTGCCGGCTATCCCTACTTCTTGCAGCAGTTCGGGCAGGACACCTGGAACGCTGCCACGGGGGATACGATCACGTATGACGATGCCCGGGTGGGTGCTGCCAATGGCCGGGCTGCGCTGGACAACGGCTTCTTCCGGGCACGCTGGGACCGTGCAACCCGGGCCGAGCAAAACTACCTCAGGGCCATGGCCGAAGACGGCGACAACGGCAGCTCATCCGGTGAAATAGCAACGCGGCTGGGACGAGGACCGGCCAGCTTCGGCCCGATCCGTGCAAACCTCATCGCCAAGGGACTCGTCTATGCCCCGGAACACGGCGTCATCGCCTTCACCGTGCCCGGCATGGCCGCGTTCATCAACCGCCAACCGAAATAAGAGGTACACCCAAATTTGGGGCGGCCATGGATCGCTGCCGCAGCCGTTGTTCGACTGTCAGGCTGAAGTCTAAGACCTGCCCCACCCACCGTCATAAATGATGCCTTCGGGATCCTATCCTGACGCATTTAGAAGCCCCTTCTGACGTCAGGTTGGGGTGTGCCCGAAGGTGACAGCCATCCGCAACTCGCGGCGTTCACTCACAACCGGTCTGAAGTGAATTTAGATAGGGTGAGGCGGTCGGGAGTTATCGGTGCTACCTGATCGAGCATGTAGCGTTTAGGGCACCTTCACCGAGCAACTTTTCGGGCTGGTTATACGGGACACCGCGGGAATGTGAGCTTGTGGCGCTCTTTGGCAGCACTTTGAGGTCGGTAATGGGATGAACACCCGCCTTGAGTTGTCGTTGGCGTTGCTCCTCCGTTTCGTATCGTTGCTTCTCGTCACGCAGCAGACTTCGTTTGTGGTCGGCTGGCTGCGTGTCGTTTCCCGCCCCTATTTTTTGGGGGGGGTGAAACCGGATGATCAGCTGAGTACGGCTATCCCGTCGATTTCAACGAGAATTCCGGCACCAAGCGCTGCGGGGATGGTTGTGCGTGCCGGATATGGGTGTTGAAAGAACTCCCCATAGGCCTGGTTCACTTCTGCCCAGTCGTCGTCGCTGCTGATATAGACCCGGACAGTTACCAGATTGGTCATGTCAGCACCGGCGGCTTCGAGCACGCAACGAAGGTTTAGGAGTGCTTGGCGGGCCTGCTCGCCAGCTTTTTCGCTCACGAGTTCCCTGGATTCGGGTTCAAAACCGCACTGACCCGAAAGGTACAGATGGCTACCGACGCGCACGCCCTGTGAGTAGCTGCCCAAGGGCAAAGGTGCGTTGGGGGTCCTGATTTCTTCTTTGAGCATTTGCCAGTTCCTTCGGCTTGTCGTCGTTTTTGGGTTGTTTGCAGTCATGCCTTGACTCGAGGACATGTGATGTTCAACACTTAGACTGTCAGACAGTCTGAATACTAAGAATAGGGACCGACATATGAAAGCCAAAATGCTGTGAGGATTGGGGTGGCTGGTCTGGGATTGGCTGGCAGAGTAGGTGCAGGTCGTTCCACCCCGCGGTCGTGACTCACAAAACGCTTGGCCCCCTGTCTTGGGTGTGCCTTTAGTGCGACTTGTCCGTCTGCGGGGTGGGCGGCCGGTACCTGCCCGGCCCACCTCGGTGACTTGATCAGAAGATTGTCCGCCCCCGGCGCGGGGGCGTGACTCGTCACAGTGCTGTTCCGAAGTGACCTCTACCCGGACTGGTACCGGCCCGTAACGGCCCTGACCATGTCCGCGAAATGAGGAAAGTGCCAGAACCGCTATGACTATCGTTGCGTATTCCCACCCGTTTGTCGTCGGCGTCGACACCCACGCCAGGAAACATGTGTATTCCATCCTTGCCGCGCCAAGCGGCGAACGGATCGACACCCGGGATTTCCCGGCCACCGGGGCCGGGATCGACCGTGCCATTGCCTGGGTAGCGCGCTTGACCGGGGCCGATCCGGCCACTTTGTGGGTGATCGAGGGCGCGGCTTCTTATGGTGCGGTGCTGGCCGGGGCTGTCGCAGCTGCCGGCTACCAGGTCGCCGAAGCCGCCCGCATGGATGCCAAGACACGTCGCGGGATCGGTAAGTCCGATCCGTTGGACGCGCACCGGATCGCTTCAACAGTCCTTTCCCTGGAAGAGGACAAGCTGCGCCGGCCACGGTTGAACGAAGGGGTCCGCGCAGCCCTGCGGGTCCTGGTCAGTGCACGTCAGTCAATGACCACCGACCGGACCAGGACCGTGAACGCGTTGACCGCGCTGCTGCGGGTCAACGATTTGGGTGCCGATGCCCGTAAGCCCTTGACCGGGACCCAGATCCTGGAGATCTCCAGATGGCGTGCCCGTGAAGAACCCCTTGCCCTGTCGGTGGCCCGCTCCGAAGCCGTCAGGCTCGCCAAGCGCATCAACGACCTTGACGCGGACATCAAAACCAACGGCAACCGGATCACCGAACTCGTCGAGATCAGCGAAGCCGCGCCCCTGCTACAAGAACCCGGCTTCGGACCAGTCACCGCAGCCATTTGTCTCACCGCATGGTCCCATCGCGGACGGGTACGTTCCGAGGCTGCATTCGCCTCCCTGGCCGGGGCCAACCCCATTCCCGCTTCATCCGGAAATACCGTCCGCCACAGGCTCAACCGCGGAGGCGACCGGACCCTGAACAAAGCCCTCCACATGGCTGCCCTGAGCAGGATGGCGTTCGATCCGGAAACCATCAACTACACAGCAAAACGTGAAGCAGAAGGCCGTACCAAAAAGGAGATCCGCCGGTGCGTCAAACGCTACCTCGCCCGACGGATCTACCGCACACTCAACGCCAACAGCCCCATGCCATCGTTCCGTTGACAACCATAGAAGAGTCGTACTGCTGCTCTTGCGGTCGTAGCCGTGGGCATCATGTCCATCACTGCCTGTGGCGGTGGCGCGTCATCGTCGACGCAATCGTCCTCTGCAACAGCGGCAAAGCCGGAATTTGTGGCAATGGTGCCCAATGCCGTGCGTCAAGCCGGGAAGCTCCGCGTCGGTACTGACCCGACGTACCCGCCTTTTGAATCCATCGATACCGACGGTAAAACCATCGTTGGGCTGGACGCGGATTTGGCTAAGGCTATCGGCGGGCTGCTAGATCTGGACGTTGAATTCGTCCCAACCGGCTTTGATGCACTGATCCCGTCACTTGCAGCGAACAAGGTGGACATGGCCATGTCGTCAATCGGCGACACGAAGGCCCGGGAAGAGACCGTGGATTTCGCCACATACTACTGGAACGGCTCCCTGCTGCTCGTTGCCAAGGGAAATCCCAAGGCTCTGACGGCCGAGCAGACCTGCGGTGGACGGATCGGGGTCATCAGGGGTTCGCTGCAGCAGACCACGTTCCTACCGGCCCAGGAAGAATCCTGCAAGGCTGCCGGTAAACCGGCGCCCACTGCCGACGTGTACCAGACGGCGCCCCAGGCGCAGCTGGCTTTGCAAAGTAACCGGATCGATGGGGTCCTGACGGATGCCCCTCCTGTGGCCGATGCTGCGAAGAAGAACCCGGCAAAATTCGAATCTGTCGGGCCTCTGCTGAAAAACCCCAACCCCGGTGGTGTCGCGTTGCCCAAGGAGAGCAAACTCACTTCGGCCGTGAACGCAGCGATCAATGAACTGATTAGCAATGGGACCTACCAGTCCATTCTGGACAAGTGGAACCTGGGGGACATCAAGATCGATAAGTCTGAGATCAACGGAGCACGTTCGTGAGTACCCACGCGCACGGTCTTGCCAGCCCCGACGTAGCCGCGGGGCCGGCAAGACCGGAAAAGATCAAGAAGCTTAAGCGGCCAGGCCGCTGGGCCTCCTACCTTCTGATGGGTGTCCTGGCGGTTTTGGCCATCGAGTCCGTCGCGACGAACCCCAACTTCGGCTGGCCCGTCGTCGCCCAGTACTTCACCTCCCCTCGCGTCCTTGAGGGCCTGGTCAACACCCTCCAGCTGACCGTTGTTGCCATGGTTCTGGGCGTGGTGCTCGGAGTGATCCTCGCGGTCATGCGGCTGAGCACCAACCCAGCCCTATACGCGGCCTCCGGTCTATACATTTGGTTCTTCCGGGGAACACCGATCTTCGTTCAGTTGCTGTTCTGGGGCTTCATCTCGGCCCTGTACCCCACGCTGGCCTTGGGCATACCGGGAACCAAACCATGGTTCGAAACGGACACCAACTCGGTGATCACCCCGATCGTGGCGGCCATCCTCGGCCTGGCGCTGAACGAGGCAGCGTACATGGCCGAAATCGTCCGCGCCGGCATCGTCTCGGTCAGCAAAGGCCAGACCGAAGCAGCCCACGCCCTAGGCATGTCCCACATGCGCACCCTGCGCCGGGTCATCCTGCCCCAGGCAATGCGTGTCATCGTCCCGCCCACGGCCAACAACGCCATCTCCATGCTGAAAACCACGTCTTTGGTCAGCGTGCTGTCCTTCCCCGAGTTGCTGTACGCGACCCAGCTGATCTACGCCGAAAACTTCCAGACCATCCCCCTGCTGATCACGGCCTCCATCTGGTACCTCATCGTCACAACGCTGATGACCATCGGGCAGTACTACACAGAGCGGCACTACAACAAGAGCACCCGGGTGCAAGGCATCAGTGTCCTGCGCCGGGTGTTGGAACTGCAGAAAAGACGCGGCGCCAACGATGCCGCATCGCGTTAGGAAACCCGATGAACTCCACACCAAAAGTCATGGTCTCGGCAGAAAACGTCTGGAAGTCCTTCGGCCACCACGAAGTCCTGCGGGGCATCAACCTCGAAGTCAAAGCCGGAGAAGTCACCACACTCCTCGGACCCTCAGGGTCAGGGAAATCAACGTTCCTCCGCCTCATCAACCACTTGGATACCGCCACAGCCGGGCGCATCACCGTCGACGGGGACCTAGTCGGATACCGCGAACACAACGGCGCCCTCCACGAGCTGCGCCCGCAAGCCATCGCGAAGATGCGCTCCGAAGTCGGCATGGTCTTCCAGCAGTTCAACCTCTTCCCGCACATGTCGGTCCTCCAAAACATCATGGAAGCCCCGGTCGGGGTGAAAAAGGAGAACCGAGCCTCGGTCAAGGCCCGCGCCGAACGCTTGCTCGAACGCGTCGGCCTGGCGGACAAACGCAACGCCTACCCAGGGTCCCTTTCCGGGGGACAGCAGCAACGCATCGCCATTGCCCGCGCGCTGGCCATGGAACCCAAACTCATGCTGTTCGACGAGCCCACCTCAGCCCTGGACCCCGAGCTCGTCGGTGAAGTGCTCGACGTAATGCAGAACCTCGCATCCACCGGCATGACCATGATCGTCGTCACCCACGAAATGGGTTTCGCCCGCGAAGTCGCCGACTCCGTTGTCTTCATGGACGGCGGCGTCGTCGTCGAGGCCGGCCCGCCCCGCGAGGTCCTCAACAACCCCCGGGAAGAACGCACCCAAGCCTTCCTCAGCAAAGTCCTCTAACCCATGACCAAGGAACCACCCATGAAAATAGCCGTTATCGGAGCAGGAATGATCGGCGTGTCCATCGCCGTGGAGACCGCTGCCCGGGGCGCAGAAGTAACCCTGATCGACAAATCCGCCCCTGGCTCCGGGACGTCAGCTGTCTCTTATGCCTGGGTCAACTCCAACGGCAAAGAACCCACCGGCTACTACGAACTCAACCGCGCAGGTCTTGAAGCGCACTACCGCCTCGCCGATGGCGGCGCTGACTGGTTCCGACCCACCGGCCACATTGAAATCGCAACCGCGCCCGAGCACACCACCGAACTACGTCACCGCCTGAAACGGCTTGAAGAACTCGGCTACGAGGCGACCAGCATCAGCGGCACGACCGCCAGCGCACTGATCCCGGACCTCATCGTTCCAGAGAACCTGGAAGCGGCCGCCTACTTCCCACGCGAAGCGCACGTCTACCCCAGCCTCTACATCCGTCACCAACTCCGACGGGCAGAACAACTCGGAGTAACCCTGCGCACAGGAGCCACCGTTGCTGCATTCCATGAAGCAGACGACGGCGTAAAGATCACCCTCAGTGACGGCAGCAGCCTATCAGCGGACAGAGT
Organism: Paenarthrobacter sp. YJN-5; assembly: GCF_015040095.1. NCBI lineage: Bacteria > Bacillati > Actinomycetota > Actinomycetes > Micrococcales > Micrococcaceae > Paenarthrobacter > Paenarthrobacter sp. YJN-5. Next base: position 188,213 of record NZ_CP053546.1, on the reverse strand, counting down.
GATCAGCGCCGCCGGCCGTTGGACCAATGACATCACCGCAGCTGCCGGACTGGGACCCGTCGTCGCGGAGTACCAGGAACCGGGGGACGTGACCGTCGGGTACCTCGCAGTCACCAATCCTCTGCCGGCAGCCATCGACCGGATGCTCACCTCCCCGAGACTGAACATCCGGCCAGCAGGGGGCGGACGGTTGCTGCTCCAAGCCCTGGACCTCGACGTCACCGCAGCAGCCGAAACCACACCCGGCACCAACTCTGACCTGGCCAAGGAATTCGTGGGCCGGCTTCAAAGCATTCTGAAGAACACCACAAATGCGCACATCACCGAGCTGGACGTTGGGGTCAGAGCCATGCCCGCCGACGGGCAAAGCGTCATCGGCGGCGTGCCCTCCCGGCCTTGGCTCTACCTCGTTGCGACACACAGCGGCGTGACTCTGGCACCATTCCTTGGCACCGCTGTCGCCGCCGAAGTCCTAGGAGAAATCGAGCCACTCTTGAACGACTTTCGGCCGACTCGGCTCCTGGACAGCTACCCGCAGCACGCCCTGACCGCACCACGCCAGCCCGGACAGCAGTAACCAACCAAACCAACCGTCCACGAGCCACCTAGGATCGTGACATAGGAAATGGTGGCGGGTTCACACGACAACGGAACCCGCCACCAGGAAAAGCCACTAGGAGCACTCTGTGAACAAGATCCGACGCATGACCGCCGCCGAACTGAGCACGGCAGCGCTTCGGCAACAGATCCTCTCCCGGGAAATCCTCCCCGGCTCCCGCGTGACAGAGGATGCCGTGGCCAGCGAGCTCGGGGTTTCCCGCGCCACCGTCCGTCAGGCCCTGAATTCCCTGGAACTGGAAGGACTGCTCGTGCGGAACCCCACATCCCGGGTCCTGGAAGTGCTCAGCCTTGACGCCGACGATGTCAAGGAGATCTACCAAGCGCGCCGCGTACTTGAATTAGCGGGGGTGGAAGCCTCTGCAAACGCGCCAGAAGAGGCGCTCGAAGAACTCAAACAGGCCGTCACCCAAATGAAGGAAGCGGCCGAGAATACGGACTTCGTTGGTTTCGTCGAAGCCGACGCACGCTCCCACGCTGTAACCGTCGGATTCCTGAACTCCCGGGTGCTCTCCGACACCCATGCCTCCCTGATGCGACGGATCCGACTGGCCATCACCCACCTTGAGGAAGACGAAAACGTCCTCGTTGACGAGCTGCTTCAACATGAAAAGTTCTGCGATCTGGTCTTGGAGGGAAAAATCGAAGAAGCAAAGCGAAACCTCGCCACCAGGCTTGACGCCTCTGAACAAGCAATGCTTAGGAGCCTCATAACCCCGCAGAAACCCCGCTCGACCGCCGGAGCACAGTAAACGCACGCATGGCATGTTGGAGCGGTTTCTCCAACAACGAGCCAAGCAATTATCACAAATAATCCTCTAACGGGCGCCGCGAGTCCGATGACCGGCCGGATTCCCGGCAATTTATGCGCGATCTGATTGCCGACCATCCCCAATCCGTCTGAGCCATGAAGAGCACCTGAAGGATAACGACGTGGATCTACTGCCTCATTTGCTGATCGCTGACATTTGCAGATGGGTAGTCGCGGCTCAAGACTCTGGACCCCTTTAGGTTCTGCAGCTCCTGTCTCGGCTGGAGTTCCAATTCGCGGGCACGGGCGATTTGGTGGATTGCGTTTATGACGCCATCGCAGTCTGCTTCATCCAGAACCTCCCTTTGCCCTCGAAGCCAGGAGCAGACGTTGTCCTTCTCCTTGGACCAAAGATGAAAAGCGCAGTGCCAACGGTTCTGCTCCTAGACCACGGTTGGGACCCGCCGGGACTGCATGCGCTATGGCTGCGACACCTAATCCATGGTCCGCAGGAGTATCCCTTGGGGCTTCCTGTACCACTCAAGCCGCCTATGTCTGGCTCTTCCGCCAGCGTCAAAGTAGACCCATGAGCGCTTTCTTTGGCAGTCGGCTCATGACGGTCTTAGACCCCATCCTGGTAGTCGGAGGAAACTATATCCGCGCGGGAAGACCCTTGAGAATGGTCGAAAAGCCCGAGAATCTGAACATGGTGGAGTCAGCTCGACCCATTTCCTCTATTGAGAGGCTGGGCAGGGTTAGTAGGACGTTGTTGGACTGCCAACTCAGGCCGCGTGTTCCCTTGTCAGGGGGGTATGACGTCAGGTTGGGTGTGCTCAACCCCGCCTAACTTCGTAGGGGTCGCTGTGAACCGGCCCTTGCGATGTTTTGGCGGCTCTCTTCAGGGCTTGCAGAGTGGCTTTGACTGCGGGCCGATCTTGGGCTGCGGCACGGTAGGCGGCCAGAATGCTGCGTTTCTGCATTCCCTCTGACAGCGGGAACCTTCGGACGGATGATGACGCTTTTTCGAGCGCGAGACTTGGTAGCACGGCAACCGCCAGCCCGGCTTCGACAAACTGCAGTTGGACTGCGAGGTCTTCGGAGGAGCAGGTGATGCGTGGTTCGAAGCCGGCTTTGCGGCATTCGTTGATGACCCATGTTCGAGGTACGGAGTCTTGTGCTTCGACGGCCCATCCCGCTTCTGCGAGTTGGCCGATGATGTGGCTGTCCGGGTCGATGGTGGCAGCGGTCGAAGCCGACATGGTGATCCAGAGGGGGTCTTCGAACAACTCCCGATAGTCGATTCCCGGGAGAGTTGGTGGTGGCATGCCTGGGTATGCCTCGGCTATGACCAGGTCGTATTCGCCGGATTGCAATGCCGGGAGTGTTTCCTCGGGTTCGCCTTGATGGAACTCGATGGTTAGTTCGGGGTGGTGTTCGCGCAGTTCAAGGATCACTCGTGGCAGGCATGTCAGTGCTGCGGTTTGGAATGCGGCGACTTTCAGTGTTCCGCGGATTTGTTCCATGGAGACGGAGACGTCGGCTTCGGCTCTTTCGAGCATGTCCAGGATTTTTTCAGCGTGTGCTACCAGGGTGAGGCCTTGGGGCGTGAGCTGGAGCCGGCGGCCGGCGGGTTCCACTAATGCCACGCCGATCTCCTTTTCCAGGAGCCGGACTTGTTGGGAGACGGCGGAGGTGCTGTAGGAGAGGGCTTCGGCCACGGCGGAAAGGGTCTTGCGGTGGTGCAGTTCCCGCAAGACCCTTAGCCTGCCGACATTTAGCATGTGCGGCGTTCCGAGGAGTTGTGTTCAGATGTCATGGTTAGGAAACTCTACGATGAGTTCCACTTCCACTGGAGCGTTCACTGGCAGTTCGGCCACGCCGACGGCGGAGCGGGCGTGATTGCCCCGCTCGCCAAAGATGTCCAGCAGCAGGTCGCTGGCACCGTTGATGACGGCGGGTTGTCCGTTGAAGCCCGGGGCGGAGGCGACGTAGCCGACGACTTTGACGATTCGGGCGTGGTCGAGGTTGCCAAAGCCTGATGCGGCAGCGAGTGCGTTCAGGACGCAGGTAGCCGCCAGCACTGAGGCGGTTTCGGTGCTGACGTCGCTTCCGACTTTGCCTGTGGCAGCAAGGACGCCGTTTTCGTGGGGTAGTTGTCCGGAAGTATAGACGACATCTCCCACGCGGGTGGCCGGCACATAACTTGCGACGGGGGTCGCGAGCGTGGGCAGGTCCAAACCGAGTTCCTGTAGGCGGAGCCTGGTTTTTTGGTGGAGGGCAGGGGTGTGGGTTGTCTGGGTCATTGGGTTCCTTAGTTGCAGTAGTCAACGGTCGTTTGGGTCAGCACGGTGGTGACGCGGTGCAGGGAGTCGAGCTCGATCCATTCGGTGGCTGCGTGGGCGCCGCCGCCGTCGACTCCGAAGAGCAGTCCGGGGATCCCGGCTTCGAGCAGGAGTGCGGCGTCGGTCCAGAACGGTTCGCCGCGTAAGGCCGGTTTCCGGCCGGTGGTGTTGCGGGCGGCGTTGAGCAGCGTCTGAACGATGGGTTCCTCGGGGCTGACTTCGAAGGGTTTGCGTTCGAGTCCACGGGTGATGGTGTAACTGAAGTCCGGGTCAGAGGCGGCAATGGAATCCAAAATTTCACGAAGTTCGGCTTCAACGGTGTCGGCATTTTCGCCGGGGATGGTGCGGCGTTCGAGGGAGATGGTGCATTCGGCCGGGTAGCTGGAGATTTCCTCGCCGCCGCGGATGAGGGATGCGTGGATGTTTCCGGTCTTCAGTGTTGGGTGCTGCGGTCCTGCGGCCAACTTGCGGGTTAGTTCGTCGAGTCCTGTAAGGAATCGGCCTGCCTTGGCGATGGCGTCGATGCCCAGGTCGGGGCGTGACCCGTGGGCCGCTGTGCCGTGAATGGTGATGTCGAACCAGGCAAAGCCGCGGTGGGTGATGACGACGTCTTCGTGGGTTGGTTCGGCAATGATGGCGGCGTCTGCGGTGAAGTGCTGCAGGACTTCTTCGGTGCCAGCGCTGGCGAATTCTTCGTCGGCGACCAGGGCGACGATGATGTCGCCGCGGTGGGGTTGGGTGGCGGCGGTGGCGGCGGCGACCATGATGGCTGCGATGCCGGCCTTCATGTCGAAGGTGCCCCGGCCGAACATCTTGCCGTCCTCAACCCGCGGGTGGAGTGGGTCGCCGTCGTACCCTGCGAGGGTGACGGTGTCGAGGTGTCCGTTGAACATGAGGCTTTTGCCCCCGCCGGTTCCTGGGGCGACACCAACGATGGAGGGCCGGCCGGGCACGGACTCAAGTCGCGTGACCCTAAAGTCGTGGTCTTCAAGCCATGCTGTCGTGTAGTCCGCGATCGCGGTTTCACCGGAGGCGCCGGTGACGACGCCCGGGTTGACCGAGTCGATGCGGACCAGTTCTTTGAGCAGTTGAGCTGGATCAGAGACAAGCTGCGCAGCGAGGGTGGTTGCAGATGGTGTCGACATAGTGGTGGTTCCTTAGCGCAGGGGATTGGCGGCGAGGCCTTCGGTGCTGACCAGGACGATGACTGACTCCGGCCCGATATTTAGGGCACGACGGCGGTCCTCACCCTTGAGCGCGTTGCGGACTCCCGCGAGGGTGGCGGCTCCGCACGGGCCGGCATCCTGGCCGAGGACGGTCAGGTCGACGACGGCCTGACGGCATTCGTCCTCAGAGACGCTGACAGCACCGTCGAGGCCGGCGAGCAGGGATGGCCAGCCGAGGTCGGACGGCGTGCCGCAGTTGAGGCCGGACATGATGGACGGGAAGCTGGTGTCAACCGTGACAGGTTCGCCGTCAAGCAGGGACTGGGCAATGCAGGCCGCTGTTTCCGGCTCCACGCTCAACAAGGAGGGGTGGGGATGGCCCTCGCTGCGGTAATGGTCCACGAGCGAATGCGCCAGCGATCCGACGCCCACAGGGCAGGCCACCAGGTCAGGAGCAGCGAAGCCGAAGTCGGCCAGTTGGTGGTCGATTTCGGTGAACAGTGTGGTGTATCCGTCCACGATCCAGCGGGGGATATCTTCATAGCCGGGCCAGGAGGTGTCTTGGATCAGGAGGTCCCGTGGGTTGTCAGCTGCCGATGCAGCGGCGGCTTCGACGACATCGTCGTAGGTCATTTCGAGCGGAACCAGTTCGGCCCCTTCGCTCTTGATTCCGTCGACAGCGGCATCGCTCAGTCCGCTGGGAATGTAGATACGTGCTGTGAGGCCCAGAAGTTTGGCCATCCGGGACACTGCCCGGCCGTGGTTTCCGTCCGTTGCCGTGACGAGGACCGGAGCCTGATCTGCCGCAACGTCCCTGTTCAGGTAATCCCGCAATTCGGGCACCGTGATACCGCTGGCGTCCAGGCCGAACCGTTCACAGACGGCCCGGCAGACAGCCCAGGACGCGCCGAGGATCTTGAACGCCGGCAACCCGAGACGATCGGATTCGTTCTTGATGAAGACCTGCCTTACACCGAGCTCAGCCGCCAGCAAGGGGAGGGGAGTCAAAGGCGTCGGAGCGTACCCTTCCAGTGTCTGGTGGTAGACGAGCGCGGACGATGGTGCTGCGGTCCGCCAGTCGCGGGCGGCGGAGTTGGCGTACCAGAAAGCTGTGTCAGTGGAAGGCATGCATCCAGCGTGCACCGATCAACGTTCAAATAAAAGCGGCAGTTTCAGGACTAATTATTGAAGTATTTCTTCATCGTTGAATGAATCGGGGCGTGGACCCGCGACTGACAACTGGCCGCTTCCTCTTCACTTTCGTGTCCGGTTTTTCGCGCTTTTCCTCAGGGTTTTTGTGGCCGAGGATTGACCGGACAGTGAGCGGCGGCACAGTGAAGCGCTGCGATCCAGCCACACGTAGTGGCACCCCCTTCCACGAAAGTGATCTCGATGACCGTTCAACGCAGCGCCCAAGACACCCTTGACGCACGGAAGCCACCACCCGGTGGCCCGGGTACCGAACCCGGATTCCGCGAGGAAGAGCAGGGGTATCACAAAGGTCTCTCCGCTCGGCAGATCCAGATGATCGGCATTGGTGGGGCGATCGGAACCGGCCTGTTCATGGGGGCCGGTGGGCGGCTGGCAGCTGCGGGTCCTGGTTTGGTGGTGGTCTACGCTGTGTGCGGATTCTTTGCGTTCCTGATCCTGCGCGCCCTGGGTGAATTGGTTCTTCACCGGCCCACGTCCGGCTCGTTCGTCTCCTACGCCCGGGAATTCTTCGGTGAGAAGGCGGCCTTTGCCGTTGGCTGGCTGTACTGGCTCAACTGGTCCATGATCGCGATCGTCGACGTCACCGCCGTCGCCCTGTACATCAACTTCTTCAAAAAATATGTGCCCGCGATCGCCGACGTTCCGCAATGGGTCTTTGCACTTGCGGCCCTGGCATTGGTGCTGGGCCTGAACCTGCTCTCGGTGAAAGTCTTCGGCGAACTGGAGTTCTGGTTCTCCCTCATCAAGGTCATCGCCTTGGTGACCTTCCTCATCGTCGGCATCTGCTTCGTAGCCTTCGGCACCCCCGTCGCGGGACATACTGCCGGCTTCACCATCATCTCCGACAACGGAGGCATGTTCCCCAACGGTGTACTGCCGGCGCTGATCGTTATCCAAGGCGTTATCTTCGCCTACGGTGCCATCGAACTCGTAGGGACGGCAGCGGGTGAGACCGAGCATCCCGAACGCATCATGCCCAAGGCGATCAACGCCGTCGTCTTCCGGATCGGTGTCTTCTACGTTGGTTCCGTCCTGCTGCTGTCCTGCCTGCTGCCCTTTACCGCCTATAAAGCGGGCGAGAGTCCCTTCGTGACATTCTTCGGCTCCATCGGCATCGCCGGCGGTGACACAGTGATGAACCTCATCGTCCTCACCGCTGCCCTGTCTTCGCTCAACGCCGGACTCTACTCAACGGGCCGGATCATGCGTTCCCTCTCGGCCGCAGGATCCGCACCGAAGTTCGCCGGCCGCATGAGCCGCAACGGAGTGCCCTACGGCGGAATCCTGATGACCGGCGCCGTTGCCTTGCTCGGCGTTGGACTGAATGCTGTTGTTCCAGAAGCCGCGTTCGAAATAGTTCTGAACGTCTCCTCACTGTGCCTGATCGTTGCATGGGCAACCATCGTCCTCTGCCAGCTGCGGCTATGGTCCTGGGCCCGTCAGGGCAAGCTCAACCGGCCGGCGTTCCGGATGTTCGGCGCACCGTGGACCGGCATCATCACCCTGCTGTTTCTTATAGCAGTCCTGGTACTCATGGCCATGGACTACCCGGTCGGGACCTACACCATCGCCTCGATCGCGTTGATCGTGCCACTGCTCATCATTGGTTGGTTCCTGGCGCGCGGCAATATCCGTGCGATCGCCACTTCCAGGGGCGCCAGCACCAGCAGTTGAGCCCGTGAACCAGATCAGCTCGCTGCCGGGTGACCGGCGGCGAGTTTTTCTGCTATCTGCCCAGCAATAGCTTGCCGGACTGCCGTAATGGTGGGGGAGCGGCCGCTGCCACTGCGGACGGCCAAGGCGATCCGCCGCTCCGGGCGCCCTGGCAACTCACTGACGGCCAGGCCCTCCATGGTCGATGCTTCAAGTGCCAAACCGGGCACCAACGCGGCCCCCAGCCCCTCGGCTACCAGGCGAAGGTGCAGCATGACATCCGAGGACTCGAACCGGACACGGGGTTCGAACCCTGCGTGGCGGCAGGCCGCCGTCGCCCATCTCCTGGCCAGAGTCCCCTCCGGCTCCAACACCCACACCGCCTCGGACATGTCACCCAGATGCTGTTGGTTCGAGGAGGTGCCTGTAACGAGCCACAAAGGATCCCGTCCCGCCGTCGTAATCTCAGCGCCGTCAACAGTGATCTGCGGATGACCCGGATAGTCCTCCTGGAGAACCAGATCGAAGTCCCGGGCAAGAAGGCCAGGAAGAGCGTCCTCCACCGGGATATGGGACACCGTCACCTCCAGTTCGGGGTGTTGGCGCTGCAGCACCCGCAGCGCTGCCGGAATCACCGCGTGCCCGGCAGTCTGAAAACTGGCCACCCTGACGGTGCCGCTGACCGTTTCCCGGGACAGGGCGATATCCGCCTCCGCTGCCTCCAGATGCCGGAAGATCGCCTCGGCATGCTCCACCAGGATTCGGGCCTCGTGGGTGAGGCGTACTTTCCTGCCCACCGGTTCCAACAAGGGCGCCCCCACCTCCTGTTCCAAGAGCTTCAACTGGTGGGACACCGACGAGGCGTTGTAGTCCAGTGCCTCCGCCGCAGCAGCCAGTGTCCCCCGCAGGCTGACCTCCCGGAGCAACCTCAACCGCTTCACGCTGTACATAAAGGAGCCCTCCTAATCATGTAAAAAATTCATGAATACTAGTTGCAATCATCTTATCGACGCACCGTATTCCGGTCTCATAGCTTTGGTGTATCCCTTCCCCAAGCAGGAGAATCAATGAGCATCGAAGCAACCATCCCCGCCCTGGCCATCAACGGCGAACGACTCTGGCAGTCACTCACTGAACTGGCGGCTATCGGCGCCTACAACGACGCCGCAACAGGCCTGGTCGGCATCAACCGGCAGTCCCTGACTGACGAGGACGGCGAAGGCCGCCGGTTGGTAATTGGCTGGATGGAAGAAGCCGGCCTGACGGTCACCGTCGACCAGATGGGCAACATCTTTGGGCGCCGCGAAGGTATCGAACCGGAAGCGGCCCCCGTCATGGCCGGTTCCCACATCGACACCGTCGCGACCGCCGGCGCGTTTGACGGCTGCCTCGGTGTCCTCGGCGCCCTTGAAGTGATCCGCTCCCTCAACGACGCCGGACTCACTACCCGGCGCCCCATTGTGATCACCGCTTGGACCGAAGAAGAAGGCGTCCGCTTCGGCACCGACATGCTCGGCTCAGCCGTCGCCGCAGGACGACTCACCCTCGACTACGCCTACAACCTGGCGGACGAAGCCGGTCTCCGGTTCGGCGATGAACTCGACCGCATCGGATTTAGGGGCGACCGCCCCGTTCTTCTGGAAGCACCCCACGCCTACGTCGAAGCCCACATCGAGCAAGGACCGGTCCTGCAACAGCGAGGCCTTGCCGTCGGCGTTGTTACTGGGGTTCAGGCGATCTCCTGGCAGAAAGTCACCCTCCTAGGCCGTGCGGCCCACGCCGGCACCACTCCCACCGAACTCCGTGTGGACGCGGGCCTGGCTGCCGCGCAGATCATCGTTCACGCCCGCGCCATGGTCAACTCCGGAAAGTATGGCCAACTCCGCGCCACCGTCGGGCACATCCGCACCGCACCTGGCCTTCCAAGTGTTGTTCCGGATCTTGCGGAGATCACTGTTGACCTCCGCAATCCGGACGATTCACTCATGGCGCAAGCGGAGGCCGACCTGGCTGAATTCCTGGCCGAGCTGCCCACTTCCCAGCCAGGTCTCCGCGTCGAAACCAAGCGCATGGCCAAAACCACGGCCGTTCCCTTCGATAACAACATCCAGGACACCATCGCCGGTGTGGCCACAAACCTGGGATTCGAGACCATTCGCCTCATGTCCGGTGCAGGCCACGATGCCCAGGAAATGGCCGCCATCACTCCCACGGCCATGATCTTCATCCGCGGACAATACGACGGCATCAGCCACAACCCCCGCGAATACTCCACCCCCGAAGACTGCACGGCGGGCATCACCGTCCTCGGAAACACAATCCTCGAACTCGCAGCCTGACGGGGAAGGGATGTGTAGCCGTCAGCGCCCTAAAAAGTCACATCAGGCGGGTTGGAGCTTGCCACGGATTATTAAAGAACGGTTCTCATCGAACTGCCAGGCGATCATTGGTCTGGGTCTGAAACGCTTTAGGGTGCGAGGTTACATTGGCTTGGTCGATGACGCTCTAAACAGCCCGGAGGTCCGTCTCAAGAATGGTTCCAGGGGAAACATCAGAACTAAGTTCAACCGTGAAGGACTTATCGTCGTGACGGGTTACGAGAATCCCATGCCCCGGTGAAGTAAGGGCTGATTCAATAGCGAACTTCACTACTCGGTTTAGTTCCACATCCATCTCGGAGCGGCATGTCACGGTGAAGGTCGCTGGAAGCCTGTGGTTATTATGCATCGTTCCAGAGCTGTTCTTTCTGGGATGAAGCCGGGCGTTGAACGGAACTCCGGCCATGGAGCATGGAGTTTGGGGAGCGGCGGGTGGGCTTTGCCCTCCCGCCGCTCCCCTGTATGACGGTCAGTTGATGGGTGTTGGTGGTAGTTCGCCGTTCAGGACGGCGAGGGTGTTGTTTGCTGCGAGAACGGCCATGGCGGTGCGTGTCTCTACGGTGGCGGAGCCAAGGTGGGGGACGAGGGCGACGTTTTCGAGCTCAAGCAGCCAGGGGTGGACTTTGGGTTCCTGCTCGAAGACGTCCAGCCCGGCTCCTGCGATCTGCCCCTCGCGGAGGGCCAGGGCGAGGGCGGCTTCGTCAACGATCGGTCCGCGCGCGGTGTTGACCAGGTACGCGGTGTCCTTCATGGCTGCGAGCTGCTCGGCGCCGATCAGGTGGTGAGTGTTCGGCCCGTAGGGGCAGTGGAGTGATACGACGTCGGAGACGGCCAGCAGTTCGTCGAGTTCCAGCCGCTTGGCGCCGAGTTCAGCGGCGATCGCGGGGTCGATTTCGCTGCGTGACTGGTAGACGATTTCCATGCCGAAGGCCTTGGCCCGGCGTGCGGTGGCCTGGCCGATGCCGCCCATGCCCACGACGCCCAGCGTCTTGCCCTGCAGGCTGGAGCCGAGCAGGAAGAACATGCCCCACTTCCACGGCTGGCCGGCGCGGATGAGCCGTTCACCTTCGCCGAGGCGGCGGGTGGCCATGAGGATCAGTCCGAAGGCGATGTCCGCGGTGGCCTCGGTGAGCACACCGGGGGTGTTGGTGGCGGTGATGCCGCGCTCGGTGCAGGCCGGGACGTCGATGTTGTCGTAGCCGACGGCAACGTTGGAGACGACCTTCAGCTGCGGGCCGGCAGCGTCGAGCAGCTCGGCGTCGACGCGTTCGGTGAGCAGGCTGACGATCGCGTCAGCCCCGGCGACGCGGCGCAGGAGTTCCTCGCGGCTGATGGACCCCTCACCTTCCCAAGCAAGGACGTCGTGGTTGGCGCGGAGGTTTTCGAGGGCGGCTTCGGGGATGCGCCCCGTGACGACTACGCGGCTCATGCGGTTTCGATCCATTCACGCAGGCGGCCCAGGCCCTCTTGGATGGCCGGTGTTTCGATGCCGGAGTAGGCCAGCCGGATGTACTGGCGGTCTTCGCCGGGCAGGCGCCGACCGAAGTGCTCGCGGGTGCAGAAGGACACACCGGTCTTGTACAGGGCGTCGGATGCGAAGTCGCCGACGGCGGTGTAACCCATGCGGGCCATGGCTTCGGTGACGTCGGGGAAAAGGTAGAAGGTGGACTGCGGGACGGCCACGCTCATGCCCGGGATCGTGTTGACGAGCTCGCAGGTGGCGTCGCGGCGGTCCTTGAGGATGTCCAGCATTTGCTGGACCGGTTCCTGGGGTCCGCGGAGGGCTTCGATGCCGGCCCACTGGACGTAGTGCGTGGTGCAGGATTCATCGTTGGTGTTCAGGGTGGACAGCACCTGGGCGATCTCGCGGGGGGCGACGGCGCAGCCAAGACGTGAGCCGGTCATGGCGAACTTCTTGGAGAACGTGTACAGGATCACGGTGCGCTCGGCCATGCCCGGGAGGGAAGCGATGGAGGAGGAGACGCCCTCGTAGCGGGTCTCGAAGTACGCCTCGTCGGAGAGGACCCAGAGGTCGTGCTCGATCGCGATCTGGGCGATCGCCTCACGCTCGGCCGCAGTGGACTCGGCCGAGATGGGGTTCTGCAGGTCGTTGTAGATGATCGCTGCAGTGTTCGGGGTGATGGACGCCCGGACCTGGTCCAGGTCAATCGCGAAACCCTGGGACGTGGGCACGTAGCGGTAGGGAACGGCCGTACCGCCAAGGTATTCGATCTGGGATTCGTAGATCGGGAATCCCGGGTTGGGGTAGAGCACTTCCTGGCCGGGGTTCATGACCGCCTGCAGGAACTTGGTGATCACGGGCTTGCCGCCGGTCATCACCACCACGTTCTCGGGAGAGAACTCCATGCCACGGCGGGAACCCAGGTCCTCTGCCAGGGCTTCGCGCAGCTGCGGGATGCCGGGGCCCGGGCAGTAGCCCGTGTAGCCGTCGGCGATGGCCTTGTTCATTGCCTCAACGATGTGCGGGGCCGTGGGGATGTTGATGTCACCCAGATGGAAGGGGTACACCAGGTTCCCCTTGGCCTTCCAAGCGGCAGCGGCCTGCGCGACGCTGAAAGCAGTTTCCGTTCCCAAGCGTTCAAGCCGGTGTGCGAGTTTCTGCATGTGCTGTTTAACTCCTATGGTGATTTATGCGTAATTAGTATTAGGACTGATGGGAGATAAGTCGCCCAACGCAAACCAGTTTTTCAAGGGTAATTTCGTATAAAACTGATATCAATTAGATTTTGCCGAGTAAACCAAGCGATGCCACATCCAAACCTCGTAGGCTAAAGAAGCTTCTACAAGCATTCTTGCTTCTACGCCATCGGCTGCGATCCATAATAGGGAGCTGTCTCGTGCAACATCTTCGACAGTTCCCTCCCGTATGATTCTTCCACCCCGTCGAATTTGGACCTTAGTGCCAATTAGTTGCGTCCAGTTTTCTATTCGGTGCATAAAATGTCACCATCCTCTTTCTGCGAGGCGGTGGGGTTGGGGGATTTCGTCGACGTTGATGCCGACCATTGCTTCGCCGAGGCCGCGGGAGACTTTCGCGATGACATCCGGGTCATCGTAGAGCGTGGTGGCTTTGACGACGGCGGCGGCGCGCTGGGCGGGGTTGCCGGACTTGAAGATCCCGGAACCGACGAACACGCCGTCGGCGCCGAGCTGCATCATCATGGCAGCATCGGCCGGGGTGGCGATGCCACCGGCGGTGAACAGCACTACCGGGAGCTTGCCGGTCGCGGCGACTTCCTTGACCAGCTCGTACGGGGCCTGCAGCTCCTTCGCCGCGACGTACAGCTCGTCCTCGGGCAGGGAGGAGAGCTTGGCGATCTCGGCACGGATCTTGCGCATGTGACCGGTGGCATTGGAGACGTCGCCGGTGCCGGCCTCGCCCTTGGAACGGATCATCGCCGCACCTTCGTTGATGCGGCGCAGAGCCTCACCGAGGTTGGTGGCACCGCACACGAACGGGATGGTGAAGTTCCACTTGTCGATGTGGTTGATGTAGTCCGCCGGGGTCAGGACCTCGGACTCGTCGATGTAATCCACGCCCAACGATTGCAGGACCTGGGCTTCGACGAAGTGGCCGATACGGGCCTTGGCCATCACCGGGATGGAGACCGCGGCGATGATCTGGTCGATCATGTCAGGATCGGACATGCGGGACACGCCGCCCTGGGCGCGGATGTCGGCCGGCACACGCTCGAGCGCCATGACGGCGACGGCACCGGCGTCCTCGGCGATGCGGGCCTGTTCGACGTTGACGACGTCCATGATGACGCCGCCCTTAAGCATCTCAGCCATACCACGCTTCACGCGGCCGGTGCCCGTGAAACTCTGCGATTCAGTAAGCTTGGTCATATCTGTTCCTTCTTAAATATTTCGTAGTGTCGACCCCCTGATTACATCAAGATGGATCACAGCCTCGTACGGACGGGGGAATCAGCCTCGAATCTGACTCTCCTGCTAGTCGACGTATAAAAATAACGCACAAGATATAACCGCCAGCACAATACGCTTATTACGGCTAGGACCCATGCTTTTAAGCCTACTTATCAACGGAGGTCTTCTTGACCCAAGACGACTGAACGATCCTCCTGGGTGGTTCGTATTTCATTTACGCCACACGAAGCAGGCAATGGAATGACCCCGAATGCATATGCTCTCCAAGAAAATCGGCTGCAACCCGCATGAATCCCGATTCTCGGCCTTTTGGCCAGAGAAAACAGATCGATAATGTGAGTAGCCATGGAAGAAGTCCTCGCTGTATACGGTCTTTAAGGCGGGTTGGGGCCGCCACCCCGTGACGGCACCAACCCTGTATGGAGGCCTGCGGAAGCCTCCTCCCCGGCTATCTGGCGGCAGTGCCAACCGCTGTCAGTGCCGGGTACAGTGGGTGCGCTTCGGCCAGGAGTTCAACGCGGTGACGGAGTCCCGAGAGGTCCGCGTCGGCGTCGGCGGTCAACGCTTCGGCGATGATGTCCGCAACCTCACGGAAGGCCGCTTCACCGAAACCGCGGGTCGTCAGGGCCGGGGTTCCGATGCGCAGGCCGGAGGTGACCATGGGCGGGCGCGGGTCGAAGGGGACGGCGTTGCGGTTGACCGTGATGTCGATCGCCGCGAGGCGGTCTTCGGCTTGTTGGCCGTCGAGTTCGCAGTTACGGAGGTCAACCAGGACCAGGTGCACATCCGTTCCGCCGGAGACCACGCTGATGCCCTTGCCAACCACGTCCGGCTGCACCAGGCGCTCGGCGAGGATTCGGGCACCTGCGAGGACGCGTTCCTGGCGCTCACGGAACTCGTCGGAGGCGGCGATCTTGAACGCGACGGCCTTGCCCGCGATCACGTGCTCCAGCGGTCCGCCCTGCTGGCCCGGGAAGACGGCCGAGTTGATTTTCTTGGCGATGTCGGCGTCGTTGGAGAGGATGATGCCGCCACGTGGACCGGCGAGGGTCTTGTGCGTGGTGGATGTGGTGACGTGGGCGTGCGGGACCGGGGAGGGGTGCAGGCCAGCGGCGACAAGACCGGCGAAGTGGGCCATGTCCACCATCAGGTACGCGCCCACGGAGTCGGCGATCCGGCGGAACTCGGCGAAGTCCAGCTGCCGCGCGTATGCGGACCAGCCGGCCACGATGAGTGCGGGCTTGTGTTCCTGGGCGAGGGCCTCCACTTCGGCCATGTCCACGGTGTGGGTGTCTTCGCGGACACCGTAGGGGACCACGTTGTAGAGCTTGCCGGAAAAGTTGATCCGCATGCCGTGGGTCAGGTGCCCGCCGTGCGCGAGGTTAAGGCCCATGATGGTGTCACCCGGCTTGATGAGCGCGTGCATCACCGAAGCGTTGGCCTGCGCGCCGGAGTGCGGCTGCACGTTGGCGTACTCGGCACCGAACAGGGACTTGATGCGGTCGATCGCGAGCTGCTCGATCACGTCAACGTGCTCGCAGCCTCCGTAGTAGCGCTTACCCGGGTAGCCTTCGGCGTACTTGTTCGTCAGCACCGAACCCTGTGCCTGCATCACGGCTACGGCGGTGTGGTTCTCGGACGCGATCATCTCCAGGCCACCGCGCTGGCGGCCGAGTTCGTCGTCGATCTTTGCCGCGATCTCAGGATCCAGCGCACCCAGGTCAGCGTCCAGCGACGGCGACACTACCTGCTCGAATTCAGTCACTGCTGCGGGGTTCACAGTTCGCCTCCGTTGGCTGCGGCGTATTCCTCGGCCGTCATCAGGGGGCCTTCGGAGGTGGCGGCTACCTTGAACAGCCAGCCGGCGCCGTAGGGGTCATTGTTGATGAGGGCGGGATCGTCGACGACGGCGTCGTTGATCTCGGTCACTTCACCGGTCACGGGCGAGTACAGATCCGACACGGACTTGGTGGACTCCACCTCCCCGCACGTCTCCCCCGCGGTCACGGTGGAACCGACCTCGGGAAGGTCAACATAAACGATGTCACCCAGGGCGTCGGCGGCCACAGCGGAGATCCCAATCCCCACAGTTCCGCCTCCGTCGACGGCAACCCATTCATGCTCAGCCGAGTACTTCAGTTCGGCAACAACTTTGCTCATTTCAGAATCCTTTTCTCGTGACTACTTGGAACGCTTGTAGAACGGGAGTTGAACCACCTCGAAGGGTTCGGCTTTGCCGCGGAGGTCCACCTCAACGGTTGTGCCCGGCTCGGAATGTTCGACGTCGACATACGCCAACGCCACCGGGTAACCGAGCGTGGGGCTTGGCTGGCCGGAGGTGACCTCGCCGATCAGGGAACCGTCTTTGAGGACCGGGTAGTGGCCGCGGGCTGCGCGACGGCCGGTTCCTTTGAGGCCCACGAGCTTCTGCCCGATCGTGGACCCGACACCCGCAGCCTTGATCGCAGCCAGGGCTTCCTTGCCTACGAAGTCGCCGTCCTTGGCCAGGGACACCACAGCTCCAAGGCCGGCCGCGTAGGGGTTGACGTGGATGGAGAGTTCATTGCCGTAGAGGGGCATGCCGGCTTCGAGGCGCAGCGAGTCGCGGGCTGCGAGGCCGGCCGGGATGAGTCCGTGGCCTTCGCCGGCTTCGAGCAGCGCCTCCCAGAGTGAAGGGGCGTCCTGATTGGGAACGTAGATCTCAAAGCCGTCCTCGCCTGTGTACCCGGTGCGGGCCACCAGCAAGTCATCACCGGCGATCGTGACCTTAGCCGCTGCGTAATACTTGAGCTCCGTCACAAGGGAGTGCTGCCCGGCAGGGACAACGTTCAGCAGGACTGCTTCAGCGTTCGGGCCCTGGACCGCGACCAGGGAAATCTCGGCAGAAGCATTGCTGACCGAGACATCGAAACCTGAAGCTCGTCCCAGCAAGGCTGCCGCTACAACCGAAGCGTTGCCCGCATTGGGGACCACAAGGTACGTGTCGCTCCCCACCGGAGCCGGGCGGCGGTAGGAAATGAGGTCGTCGATGATGCCGCCGTCGGTGTTGCAGATCAGCGAGTACTTGGCTTTGCCAACCGTGATCGCTGACAGCTTGCCCACCAGCGCGTAGTCCAGGAAGGCAGCCGCATCAGGTCCCTCAACCCACACCTCACCCATGTGGGAGAGATCGAACAACCCGGCGGACCGGCGGACTGCGTGGTGCTCGGCGAGTTCGGATTCGTACTTGAGGGGCATTTGCCAGCCGCCGAAGTCCGTGAAGGAAGCTCCGGCCTTTTTGTGCTGCTCGTACAGAGCGGTGTAGTTCTCAGACATGTGGGGATCCTTTAGTTCTCAAACGCTTCAAGTGGCGGGCAGGAGCACACGAGGTTGCGGTCACCTGCGGCACCATCAATGCGGCCCACCGGCGGGAAGTACTTGTCCTGCTTCAGGCTCGGCACCGGGAAGGCGGCCTGCTCGCGCGGGTAGTCGCGGTCCCAGTCGGAACTCACGACGGCGGCTGCCGTGTGCGGTGCGTTGCGAAGCGGGGAATCCTCCACGGAGAAGTCGCCCGCGGCAACCTGCTCGATCTCGGCACGGATGGTGATCATGGCTTCGATGAAACGGTCGATCTCGGCCAGGTCCTCGGACTCCGTCGGTTCCACCATCAATGTGCCCGCAACCGGGAACGCCAGCGTCGGGGCATGGAAGCCGAAGTCGATGAGGCGCTTGGCCACATCCTCAGCCGTCACACCCGTACGGGCCGTCAGTTCGCGGAGGTCCAGGATGCACTCGTGCGCAACGAGTCCGCCTTCACCCGTGTACAGAATCGGGAAGTGCTCATCCAGACGTGAAGCAACGTAGTTCGCTGCCAGCAGCGCCGACTTGGTGGCTTCGGTCAGGCCTTCGCCGCCCATGAGCTTCACGTAGGCCCAGGAAATGGGCAGCACGCCAGCGGAACCGAAGCGGGAGGCCGAGATGGCCACGCCACCCTCGGAGGAAGTGCTGTTCGCATCGCCCGGCATGAACGGGGCCAGGTGTGCCTTCGCAGCAACGGGACCAACACCCGGTCCGCCGCCGCCGTGCGGGATGCAGAACGTCTTGTGCAGGTTCAGGTGGGACACGTCGCCACCGAACTTGCCCGGCTGGGCCAAACCGACCAGTGCGTTGAGGTTGGCACCGTCGACGTACACCTGGCCGCCGGCCTCATGCACGGCTTCGCAGACCTCGCGGACGTCGGCGTCGTACACACCGTGCGTGGACGGGTAGGTGATCATGATGGCCGAGAGCACGTCCCGGTTGGCTTCGATCTTTGCCTTCAGGTCCGCGTGGTCGATGGTGCCATCGGGAGCCGTGGCAACAACCACGACCTTCATGCCGGCCAGGACAGCAGACGCGGCGTTGGTGCCGTGCGCCGAGGCCGGGATCAGGCACACGTTGCGCTGATCATCGCCGCGGGACAAGTGGTAGCCGCGGATCGCGAGCAGGCCTGCTAGCTCGCCCTGGGAACCGGCGTTCGGCTGGATGGAGACTTGGTCGTAGCCGGTGATCTCGGTCAGGTCGGCTTCCAAACCGGCGATCAGCTCACGCCACCCTGCGGTCTGGGAATCCGGAGCGAACGGGTGGATCGAAGCGAACTCCGGCCAGGAAATGGCTTCCATCTCCGCCGTCGCGTTCAGCTTCATGGTGCACGAACCCAGCGGGATCATGGTGCGGTCCAGTGCAAGGTCCCGGTCCGACAACTTGCGGATGTAGCGCAGCAACTGGGTCTCGGAACGATGCGTGTTGAACACCGGATGCTGCAGGAAATCAGAAGTCCGGACTAAGCCTTCGTCCAATGAGAATCCGTCAGTTGTGTCGATGAAGGGTGCCCCGTGGGCCATGACTATGGCAAACGCGGCCATGACCGCTGCCAGTGTGTCCCGGGTGGTCTTTTCATCGACGGCAACCCCGACGTGATCAGGTCCGATTAAGCGCAGGTTGATGTCCTTTGCTGCCGCAGCAGCAACAACTTGGGTGGCTCGGCCGGGGACGCGGACGGTGAGGGTGTCGAAGAAGCTTCGGTGGACTACTTCGATTCCAGCAAGCGTGAGAGTAGCGGCCAAAGTGCGTGCGTGGCCGTGGACTGTTTCGGCGATTGCTTTGAGGCCCTCGGGGCCGTGGTAGACGGCGTACATCGATGCAACGATCGCGAGCAATGCCTGCGCCGTGCAGATGTTGGACGTCGCCTTTTCCCGGCGGATGTGCTGCTCGCGGGTCTGCAGGGCGAGCCGGTAAGCGGGCACGCCGGCGTTGTCCTTGGACACTCCCACGATGCGCCCCGGAAGCGTGCGTTCCATGCCGGTCCGAACAGCCATGTAGGCGGCGTGCGGCCCGCCGAAGAACAGCGGGACACCGAAACGCTGGGCGGTTCCGACGGCGATATCCGCACCTTGTTCACCGGGAGGGGTGATGAGTGTCAGCGCCAGCAGATCGGCAGCAACGGTGACCAGGGCACCGCGTTCCTTCGCCTCTGCGATCACGGCGGAGTGATCGAAGACCCGGCCTGAAACACCGGGCTGCTGCAGGACGATACCGTTGATGTCGCCGTCGGGCAATCCGGCAGAGAGGTCCGCAACAAGAACCTCGAAGCCAAGTGCTTCGGCGCGGCCCTTCACGATCGCGATGGTCTGCGGGAGGAGGTCGGCGTCCAGGACGGTCTTGCCGTCCTTGGCCGACTTGTCCTTGTTGGCGCGGCGCATCAGCAGCACAGCTTCGGCCACGGCGGTGGCTTCGTCCAGCAGCGAAGCGTTGGCGATCGGCAGGCCAGTCAGGTCCTGGACCATGGTCTGGAAGTTCAGCAGTGCTTCGAGGCGGCCCTGCGAAATCTCGGGCTGGTACGGAGTGTAGGCGGTGTACCAGGCCGGGGATTCAAGAATGTTCCGGCGGATGACCGGCGGCGTGACGGTGTCG
The DNA here is from genome assembly GCF_015040095.1 of Paenarthrobacter sp. YJN-5. NCBI lineage: Bacteria > Bacillati > Actinomycetota > Actinomycetes > Micrococcales > Micrococcaceae > Paenarthrobacter > Paenarthrobacter sp. YJN-5. The sequence continues at coordinate 168,250 of NZ_CP053546.1, read as the reverse complement.
AAGTAACCCTGGCCGATCATCTGCACGGCGGTCTTGTTCTTGGAGGCGAGCTTGCGGAGCTCGGCAAGGACCTCCACCTCGCTCAACGCTTTCTGCAGCGTGAGCGGTGAGGACTGGCGGATGGAATCGGGGACGGCAACGTCAACCAGGCCGTCGACAGAGTCGTAGCCGATGGCTTTGAGCATGGTGTCCACGTCGGCCTGGCGGCGGGCGCCGATGTGCCGGTCCGCGAACGCGGTTGGGGAGGATTTAACAGTCAAGAGGAACTCCATGATTCAGGCGCCCGCTGAGCGCCACGATGAATGTGGGTTCCTCCCCGCTCTGTATTGGACCTGAGAGATTCCGTGGACTGTGTTCCACTTGCACCGTCGGTGAGCCCGGTTGCCCGGACTGCTTTCCAGAGTTGCCTCGCCGCGGCGGTACATGGGCCTGAGAGATTCCTGGGGAGGATTTGCTCCTACGGCGCCTGACTGGATGTACCGGCAGGTCTCTCCCGCCACGGTTCAAAAGGCTATGAAATTTGGTGATTCGGCTCACAACATACTATGGGGCTGTCAAATCGCGCAAGTACGCGCCCAGTCCCGCCAGTGTGCTCGCGAAATCCTGGTGTGGCTCAGTTAAGGGATGCTCGCGTAAGTAATGGCCAGGTCCGCAGGGTTTGGAGTACGCCTGGGCCGGCAGCGAAGCGGACAAGCCGTGGACGAGAGTCCCCGGCACGTGAAGTTTACACATTCGGGTGCTGCTATTACCGCCCCGCCTAAGGCCTCGGGCGTCTGTTCGGGAGGCCATGCGGGAAGTCTCTGCCCGCCGGTTCCGTGATAAGACTCAGAAAATCAAATTGTGACTGTTGACACACTGGTGCGCAGAATCCATTATTGATCCTACTTGCGATCCTTTAGATCTTTAAATGTGAGATGCAAGTGAGGCGAAGCTCAAGGTCCAACATCCCAACCCGATTGCCAGCTACTAACCGCACCCGCAGGCTCCCTGAGGTCTTGCGCCAAACCGGACGTCAAATGTGCTTAGGAGGTTACCGACGCATCCCCATAGTGGGCGATGCGGGATGTTCGACGAAGCCCTGTCAGCAAAGTAGTGCCCCGTAGAGTGGTGTAACGATCCCGGCCAGTAAACGTCAGCGTGGCCACCGGGATCTTCCTTCGAGGAAACTCTCACATCCCACTCGAAAGGCGTCACACCGATGACCACTCCCTCTATTGTCGACCCTGCCACCGTCCTCACCAACGCGCTGGGCGACGCATCACCGGATCTGATGCGCACCCTGCTGCAAACCATGATCAACACCCTCCTCTCAGCCGAAGCAGATGCGATCTGCGGCGCCGAGTACGGGAAGCCCTCTGCTGACCGAGTGAATTCCCGCAACGGATACCGCACCCGTGAACTCGATACGCGTGTCGGAACCATAGACGTCGCGATCCCGAAGCTCCGCTCCGGCACGTACTTCCCCGAGTGGCTCCTCGAACGTCGCAAACGCTCAGAAGCGGCGATGATCACCGTCGTCGCTGACGCCTACCTCGCTGGCGTCTCAACGAGGCGGATGGACAAACTCGTGAAGACCCTTGGCATCCATTCCCTGTCGAAGTCGCAGGTCTCCCGAATGGCCGCCGATATGGACGAGCATGTGCGTGAGTTTCGCACGAGGCCGTTAGGTGAGGCCGGCCCGTTCACGTTCGTCGCGTGCGACGCACTCACGATGAAAGTGCGTGAGGGCGGGCGGGTGATCAACACCATGGTGCTCGTCGCGACCGGGGTGAACGCTGACGGGCATCGGGAAGTCCTGGGCATGCAAGTGGCGACCGCGGAGACCACGATGGCGTGGAACGGGTTCTTCGCAGACCTTGTCGCGCGCGGCCTCACCGGGGTGAAACTCATCACCTCTGACGCGCACGCTGGCCTCGTTGAAGCGATGCGCGCGAACTTCCCTGGGACGTCGTGGCAACGGTGTCGCACGCACTACGCTGCGAACCTGATGTCAGTGACCCCGAAGAGCATGTGGCCGGCGGTGAAAGCGATGCTGCATTCCGTGTACGACCAACCCGACCAGAAAAGTGTTGAGGCCCAATTCGACCGGCTCCTGGACTACGTCGAGGACAAACTCCCCGAAGTGCACGACCACCTCGATGCTGCCCGGGCTGACATTCTCGCGTTCACCACGTTCCCGAAAGATGTGTGGCAGCAGATCTGGTCGAATAACCCGAACGAGCGCCTGAACCGTGAGATCCGCCGCAGGACCGATGTGGTGGGGATCTTCCCGAACCGGGCCGCGATCACCCGCCTCGTCGGGGCCGTTCTTGCGGAGCAGTCTGACGAATGGGCCGAGGGTCGTCGTTACCTCGGTCTTGACGTTCTCGCGAGGTGCCGCCTCACGCTCGTGGGTACCGACACTATCGGCCAGCACCATGAGCTCCCCGAGCTCGGGGCCGCAGCATGAGCGCCCCCACTCCTGGGCTGTACTCCGACACCGTGAGTGAGCTCGTCGCGAGCATCTGCAATCACAACGAAAACTAGCCCCCACATCCTTGAAGGATCACGAAACGGTTACACCACTCCACGGGACTTGACCGTCAGCAAGCCACCATAGGATCAGTTCACGGCTGGATCTTGGAACGGGCGCTGGCGCACTTCGAGCCAGCCAGATCCAAAGTCGTTCCACCGTTCAAGTACGGCAGAGCTCTCGGCGCGAGATACCCGGTCACCCGTTACGAGTAGCCCAACCGCATTCGCTCTCACGAGTGGAACAGGGCGGACGTGATGGGCTTCGGATGCGCTGGCACAAGCACTCCTTGTCCGACGTGGCTCCGCCTGCATGCAGGTTGAAACATGACAACTCCAACCTTTGTTCAATCACCACTTTCTCGTTCTACGCATTCGCGATTCAACAGGAGCACTTATGTCAGATTCCGCAGAACAAGCGACTGGGTACACGTCGTACGTCCTACCCGCCCATCAAAAAGTCGGACGCTGGTCTCTCACGATGGCGTGGTGGGCCCTCTTTTCAGCTATGTTTTGGCTTTACATCGCAATCGCCTCCGCAGGCGCCGTCGGCGTCTTCAACACCGTCGTGGGGATGGTTCTCAGCACCATTACCTACGGACTAGTCAACATGGTGCTGACCAGGTTCGCTGCCCGAACGGGCCTCTCTGTGGAAGAGTTTTCCCGGACTCTGTTCGGGCTGGTGGGTTCCGCCTTGGCCACACTGATCTTCGCAGCAACCGCTATATATTACGCCGTGTTCGAGGGGTCCATCATTGCAGTCGCGCTGGAGAGCTTCTTCGGCGGCTCAATCGTCATGTGGTACGCCATCGTTGTCGCCTATGCTATTCCTCTTGTAGCCGGGGGCGTCCAAAACTGGCTCGACAAACTCAACGGATTTCTCTTGCCGCTTTACGTAGCCGGCCTTGTGGCCGTAGTCATCGCCGCCACTGTCATACGCGGCGTACCCACCGATTGGATCGGACATGCCGCAGCCTCTTCGCCTCTGCCCGGATGGGTCACCTCATATCTCATCTATATGGGCGTCTGGGTCATGATGATGTACACCTTCGACTATGCAAGGCTGGGCCGAGAGAAGGATGAAAAATTCCATGCGCATGTCAACTTTGGATGGGTTTTCTACGCCTTCACCTTCGGTCTGAACGGAGCGGTAGGAATCTATATCGTAAGTGCATGGAACCTTGAGGCCTCTGAAGCAGGGGTGGTTCAAGCCTTCATTTCCTCGCTTGGCTTCTTCGGCCTTGTGATCATATTTGTTTCTCAAACGCGCATCAATACGGCAAACTACTATCTTGCATCTCTGAACCTTGGCTCATTCATGGAGCGCGTATTCAACCTGCGTCTTCCGCGATTCGTATGGGTAGTTGTATCGGCGGTAATTGCATTCCTGTTCATGCTCACAAATGTCCTCAGTTATCTGCTTAAGGCCTTGGCTTGGCAAGGGGTATTTGTTACGGCCTGGGTGGCGATAGCGTTGGTCTACATTGCGATGCACCGCAGGACGCCCAAGGGAGTCTTGCCGGAGGTTCGACCCGAGAAGCTAAGGCCTGTGTCAGCAGGCGCAGTAGCTTGGCTTTTGGCATCGGGCACCGGCATCGTCCTTACCGAGCAAACCACTATCCCGCTAGCATCACAATTTGCACCCCTCATAACCGTAGCGATGGCCGCGGGACTCTACTACGCCTCGTGCAAGATCCAGTCCCCACCGGCCATCACGCCAGAGGCGGCCGAGGAGCTGGCTGCAGGATCCCACGAAGACAAAGCCGCAGCCCGGCTCTAGTTGGGCCCCCAGCGCGCCACAATTCAATCGAGTAGGAGGGCCGGGTTTCCCGGCCCTCCGTTCACACCACCGTACGTGCGGGCCTCGCATACGGCGGTTCGCTAGGTCGTTGAAAACGATCCCACGCAGCGCGAAAGAGAATGAGGCCTTGCCCAGCCCAGTACTCGGTTGGGAGGGCCCTGTGGAGAACGGGCGATTTCGCGATCCGCCAGTAAGCTCGGCTGCTGTTGCCCCATTGGTGGGCCAAGTCCGGCCTGATCCCAAGGCGTCGCAGGTTCGCCACCCGTGTTCGCGGGAGTTTCCATTCCTTCCACCGGATCTGGCGCATTCGGCGCCTGAACCACTCATCAAGGTCGGAGAACTTCCGCGGTGTCTGTGACAGCCGGAAATAGCCCATCCACCCCCGAACATAGCGGTTCAGTTGCTGGATGCGGTCAGCCATGGAGATACTCCATTTGCGCGAGGTCAGTTCCCTGACGCGGTCCTTCATGCGCTTGAACGCTTTCGGAGCGATCCTGATCTTCACCCCGCCCTTGGCGAAGTAGAACCCGAAACCCAGCAACGTAGCTACACTTGCCGGATTGATCATGGACTTCTGCCGGTTGACCCTCAATTTCAGGTCCCGTTCCAAGACTTTTGTGCCCGTTCCAGAACCCGTTCCGCAGCTCTCCTGGACTTCACAAAGACCCTGATGTCATCGGCATACCGCACGAAGCGGTGCCCCCGACCCCAGAACTCCTGATCAAAATCGTCCAGCATGATGTTCGACAGCAACGGCGACCACGGTGACCCCTGCGGGTCCCCTCCACCGTCGGCTGCCGCACCCCATCAGCCATGATCCCGGCCTCAAGATAGCGCCGGATCAGCTTCAAGAGCCGCCTATCTTTCACTTTCCGCGCAATCCTGGCCATCAGCACGTCGTGGTTCACCCGGTCAAAGAACGAATCCAGATCAACCTCGACCACCCACCGATACCCCTGTGAAATCACCGTTCGGGCGACCTTCACCGCATCATGGGCGCTTCTGCCCGGCCGGAACCCATACGAGACCGGCACGAACCCCGGATCAAAGACCGGGGACAGGACCTGCGCGACTGCCTGCTGAATCAACCGATCCAGCACGGACGGCACCCCCAGCTTCCGCACCCCGCCATCAGGTTTGGGAATTATCACCTGACGCACCGGGCCCGGAGCATAAGTACCCGCGTCCAGCGCTTCCCGCGTTTCTGCCCAATGTTCTAAGCACCACGCACGAAGTTCCTCCGTGCCCAGCCCGTCAGCACCGGCAGCACCCCGGCTCCGCTCAACACGTTTCAACGCGATCATCAGATTCTGCCGGGAGAAAACCGTCTCCCACAGATCCGATGCATCCCTGACGTTCTCCCCGATACCCGCCGGGTCCTCACTACGCACAGACAGCAGATCTCCCGGATTCACCGTTCACTCCTTGACTCTCTGTCCCACCACTCCCGTGGGTTGGCTGCGATTCCTGTGGAACACACGAGAAGCACCGCTTCAAACCATCAATTCCCAGCGTTCAGCCCTTCCCGGCAAACCATGCATGATTCCCGCCGGTACTACGGCCTCGGCTGACTTCTGCCCCATCAGCAACGACCCTTAAAGCCGCACCGCTCCACCCAAAAGACCAGTGGCGCACTGGGACGGATCTCCCCGGATAAGAACATTCACTTTCCCCCTGCCGCCGCCGCATTTATACACCGGCCGTTTCGGTGGAACGGGCTTCACCATCCGTTGCTGGCTCACCCCGACCGGCATGCCTTCTATGCGATTCGTGTCCCTCGGTGCAGGGATTTGCCTCCGGCTTCCTTCCCACCCCACCTCACGATGACGCAGTTGCCAATGGCTAGAAGTTAAACCACCTTCTCCTCCAGAGGACTCACACCTCCAAGCCAATGCCCAGGCTGGGCGTACAACGGTACTGCCCGGCCGGGCAGTACCGTTGCAGCAGTAAAGGTGTGGCACGCAACCACCGTTCGGGCCCTGCCGCTTGGCGTGGCACCCCTGATGGCGAAACGGACTGCAGCGCACAGAGCCCACCTTGAACACACAAACAGACGAACCAAAGAAACAACCCGAATTCAGGAGGCGGCGGGAGCCCTCAAGCTCAAATCCTCGGGTTCCGCCCGTTACATTCGCTCAGAGGTGCAGCGGCGGGCGATACCGTTGGCGTATGTCGCAAGCAAGAATCGTCAACAGCACTCGAGAGCGTGACGTGTCCCGTATTCCTACCTTCTGCTGATGGAACAACAATCAGTCGGCACGCCGAGAATAGCGCCCCACTTGGACCAATTCAGGGGCGTTGGACGAAGCCCGTTTCCGCCGGCGCCCGGGTTTCTCGCCGCAGCATGATCACGACATCTCTGACTGCTTCAACATTGAGGTCGGCGGCATTTGGCCGAGCTTCCAACGCGATTATTAGATACCAGTGCCGGTCTTGCTGCAACGCGCCCCGATCGATTCGCCATGAGCGCCCTGAAAACTGGTTAGGGGCTCCACCCGTCCTGGGTGAAGCCCCTAACCGGGCCAATGGGTCTACGGTCACTTGATCCGCTGGGAAAAGGAGATTCTCCGGCGCGGGGCGTCTCCACTGATCTTTCCCTACGAATGCAAAGTGCCGCGTCCAGGAGTGCTAAGTGTTGACGCCAACCGAAAATAGGGCCAAAAACGCCGACTGAAAATGAGGCCACTGACCATTATGGAAGGTGATCACATTGGATGTTTGGGCGCAGATACGCCATCGATACGCGACGGAGAAAATTTCCAAGAGGGAGCTGGCTAAGCAGCTCGGGGTTTCCCGGGGGACGGTGGACCGGGCGTTGGAGGCGGAGCGGCCGCCGAAGTATGAGCGGAAGCCGGCCGGTTCGAGCTTTGATGCATACGCGCCACGGGTGCGGGCCTTGTTGGTTCAGACGCCGACGATGCCGGCCTCGGTACTGGCCGAACGCGTCGGCTGGACGGGCTCTGCGTCCTTGTTCCGGGACAAGGTCCGTGGACTCCGGCCCGAGTATATGCCGGCGGATCCGGTGGACCGGCTGGTTCATGAACCGGGCCAGGCGATGCAGTGCGATTTGTGGTTTCCCCATGAGCCGCTGCCTCTGGGTCACGGGCAGGAGGGCAAGCCTCCGGTGTTGGTGATGACGTGCGCGTTCTCCGGATACATCCAGGCCAGGATGCTGCCGACCCGCACGACCTTTGATTTGCTGGGCGGGATGTGGTCGCTGCTGCAGGAGGCCGGTGCAGTGCCCAAGCAGCTGGTCTGGGACAACGAATCAGGGATCGGCCAGGGCAGGCTGACCGAGCCGGCGGCGGCGTTCGCGGGCGTGCTGGGCTGCGAGATCCGGCAGTTGCCGCCACGGGATCCGGAATCCAAGGGCATGGTGGAGCGGATGAACCGTTACTTCCGCCAGGGCTTCATGCCGGGCCGGACGTTCGCGTCCCCGCTGGATTTCAACGACCAGCTCGCGGACTGGCTGCCGCGGGCGAACGCCCGCTACTCCCGGACCCGGCACGGCCGCCCGGCCGAGCTCTTCGTCCGGGACCGGGACGCGATGCGGCCGTTGACTCCGGTGGCGCCCGCGTTTGCCTTCCGCAGCAGCGTCCGGCTGCCACGGGACTACTATGTGCGGGTCTTCTCCAACGACTATTCCGTGGACCCGGGCGCGATCGGGCGGATCGTGGACGTCGAAGCAGACCTGGAAAAGGTGACCGTGAGCGCAGACGGCCGGCTGCTGGCCAGGCACGAGCGGCGGTGGGCCAGGCACCAGATCTTCACCGACCCCGCGCACGTGGACAAAGCCGCCTCCCTCCGACGGATCCACCGGAGCGTCAAGGCCGGACGGTCCACGGTGGTGGAGGAACGGGACCTGTCGATCTATGACGAACTGTTTGGGGTCGCCATCCCCGACGATGCCCGCGAGCTGTCCGGGGCAGGACGGTGAACGGGGCAGCGAAGGACATCGAGTACTACGCCCGTGCGCTTCGCGCGCCGCGGATCGCCGACGGCTACCGATCCCTCGGGGACCGGGCACGCGAAGCAGGCTGGTCACACGAGGAATACCTCGCCGCTGTCCTCTCCCGCGAGGTCGCCGAACGAGAGGCCTCCGGGGCAGCCCTGCGGATCAAGGCCGCGAGGTTCCCCGGACACAAGCTGCTGGAAGAGTTCAACTTCGACCACCAGCCTGCCGCGGACCGGAACCTCGTCGCGCATCTAGGCACCGGGGTGTTCCTGGACGAAGCCAAGAACGTGGTCCTGCTCGGCCCGCCCGGCACCGGCAAGACCCATCTGGCCGTCGGGATCGGGATCCGGGCCGCACGCGCCGGGCACCGCGTCCTGTTCGACACCGCGACCGGGTGGGTATCGAGGCTGGCCGAAGCCCACGACCGCGGTCGCCTGCCCCAGGAACTGGCCAAGCTCCGCCGATACAAGCTGCTCATCGTTGACGAAGTCGGCTACATCCCCTTCGACCAAGACTCGGCCAACCTGTTCTTCCAGCTGGTCTCATCCCGCTATGAACACGCCTCCCTGGTGCTGACCAGCAACCTCGCCTTCAGCAGGTGGGGCGAAGTCTTCAGCGACGCGACAGTGGCCTCGGCAATGATCGACCGAATCGTTCACCACGCAGAAGTCCTGAACCTCACCGGCAGCAGCTACCGACTCCGGAACAAGACAAAAACCCAGCTTCAGGCACAATAGAACAGCAACCCGTGGCCCCGTTTTCAGTTGGCAAAACTGGCCCTAATTTCGGTTGGCGTTAACAGCCAAAAACGCCGACTGAAAATGAGGCCACTGACCATTATGGAAGGTGATCACATTGGATGTTTGGGCGCAGATACGCCATCGATACGCGACGGAGAAAATTTCCAAGAGGGAGCTGGCTAAGCAGCTCGGGGTTTCCCGGGGGACGGTGGACCGGGCGTTGGAGGCGGAGCGGCCGCCGAAGTATGAGCGGAAGCCGGCCGGTTCGAGCTTTGATGCATACGCGCCACGGGTGCGGGCCTTGTTGGTTCAGACGCCGACGATGCCGGCCTCGGTACTGGCCGAACGCGTCGGCTGGACGGGCTCTGCGTCCTTGTTCCGGGACAAGGTCCGTGGACTCCGGCCCGAGTATATGCCGGCGGATCCGGTGGACCGGCTGGTTCATGAACCGGGCCAGGCGATGCAGTGCGATTTGTGGTTTCCCCATGAGCCGCTGCCTCTGGGTCACGGGCAGGAGGGCAAGCCTCCGGTGTTGGTGATGACGTGCGCGTTCTCCGGATACATCCAGGCCAGGATGCTGCCGACCCGCACGACCTTTGATTTGCTGGGCGGGATGTGGTCGCTGCTGCAGGAGGCCGGTGCAGTGCCCAAGCAGCTGGTCTGGGACAACGAATCAGGGATCGGCCAGGGCAGGCTGACCGAGCCGGCGGCGGCGTTCGCGGGCGTGCTGGGCTGCGAGATCCGGCAGTTGCCGCCACGGGATCCGGAATCCAAGGGCATGGTGGAGCGGATGAACCGTTACTTCCGCCAGGGCTTCATGCCGGGCCGGACGTTCGCGTCCCCGCTGGATTTCAACGACCAGCTCGCGGACTGGCTGCCGCGGGCGAACGCCCGCTACTCCCGGACCCGGCACGGCCGCCCGGCCGAGCTCTTCGTCCGGGACCGGGACGCGATGCGGCCGTTGACTCCGGTGGCGCCCGCGTTTGCCTTCCGCAGCAGCGTCCGGCTGCCACGGGACTACTATGTGCGGGTCTTCTCCAACGACTATTCCGTGGACCCGGGCGCGATCGGGCGGATCGTGGACGTCGAAGCAGACCTGGAAAAGGTGACCGTGAGCGCAGACGGCCGGCTGCTGGCCAGGCACGAGCGGCGGTGGGCCAGGCACCAGATCTTCACCGACCCCGCGCACGTGGACAAAGCCGCCTCCCTCCGACGGATCCACCGGAGCGTCAAGGCCGGACGGTCCACGGTGGTGGAGGAACGGGACCTGTCGATCTATGACGAACTGTTTGGGGTCGCCATCCCCGACGATGCCCGCGAGCTGTCCGGGGCAGGACGGTGAACGGGGCAGCGAAGGACATCGAGTACTACGCCCGTGCGCTTCGCGCGCCGCGGATCGCCGACGGCTACCGATCCCTCGGGGACCGGGCACGCGAAGCAGGCTGGTCACACGAGGAATACCTCGCCGCTGTCCTCTCCCGCGAGGTCGCCGAACGAGAGGCCTCCGGGGCAGCCCTGCGGATCAAGGCCGCGAGGTTCCCCGGACACAAGCTGCTGGAAGAGTTCAACTTCGACCACCAGCCTGCCGCGGACCGGAACCTCGTCGCGCATCTAGGCACCGGGGTGTTCCTGGACGAAGCCAAGAACGTGGTCCTGCTCGGCCCGCCCGGCACCGGCAAGACCCATCTGGCCGTCGGGATCGGGATCCGGGCCGCACGCGCCGGGCACCGCGTCCTGTTCGACACCGCGACCGGGTGGGTATCGAGGCTGGCCGAAGCCCACGACCGCGGTCGCCTGCCCCAGGAACTGGCCAAGCTCCGCCGATACAAGCTGCTCATCGTTGACGAAGTCGGCTACATCCCCTTCGACCAAGACTCGGCCAACCTGTTCTTCCAGCTGGTCTCATCCCGCTATGAACACGCCTCCCTGGTGCTGACCAGCAACCTCGCCTTCAGCAGGTGGGGCGAAGTCTTCAGCGACGCGACAGTGGCCTCGGCAATGATCGACCGAATCGTTCACCACGCAGAAGTCCTGAACCTCACCGGCAGCAGCTACCGACTCCGGAACAAGACAAAAACCCAGCTTCAGGCACAATAGAACAGCAACCCGTGGCCCCGTTTTCAGTTGGCAAAACTGGCCCTAATTTCGGTTGGCGTTAACACTAAGAACCAAGAGCATCGTCACGAAGCTATCGAATGAAGAATTCGAGCACGCTTGGATGAATAGACAGCCCGCGCGGCGAGTGCTTCTTCTATCGAAATAACTTCGAATCGTGTTGTGGATTTCGGTGCGAGCTGGGCGATTGTGTTCAGGTCTGAACTTATAACTGTTGCGATCATCGCATAGCCTCCAGCGGAAACCGCATCACGATGCAAAACGATGGGCTGGCCGCCTCCAGGAATCTGAATGGAACCCATGGGATAGCCGGCATCAACAATGTTCGACGGATCCGAACCAGCGCCTGTTGGTTGCTGTCGGGGGTTGAATTCGAACTTCTCGTCACCACTGAACCTAAATCCAGTGCGGTCCGCAACCGGAGTCAATTCCCACTCCTGAGCAGACAACATGTCGAGTGACTTCGCTGTTATCAGGTGATCGTATGGTCCCAACACAACGCGGGCAACCGCCGTATGGCTGAGTAGAGGACGAAACTCTTGGCGTAGGACACGAGGTGCGGAGCCGAGGATTGCCGGTTCAACCGGCACTATATCCCCGGAGACCAGCCGACGTCCTTCTAGGCCGCCGATTTTTCCCAGGCTGTATGTGCTCCGGCTCCCCAGGACGACAGGAACATCAATCCCGCCTCGAAAAGCGAGGTATGCACGGGTTCCTGAAGTGGCGAACCCGATCGCAATTTCATCGCCCGCCTTAAGGTCGATTGATTCCCACTGCGGCCTCTCCTCACCATTCACGGTGACCGTCGCGGCTGCTCCAGTGACGGCCATGACCGACGGCTCGGTCGTGATGAACTTCGGCCCAGTGAAGGTGCATTCGATTGAGGCCAGGCCCGGGTCATTGCCAACGAGACTGTTCGCGATTTCATGCGAAAGGGTATCCATCGCGCCCCCCAGCGGAACACCGACATGATAATGTCCCGCACGGCCGAGGTCCTGGACTGTGCTGTGGAAGCCAGGATCCTTAATTATCAGCGCCATGGAGAGCCTCCGTCAGTTTGAGGTTGTACTTCGCCGGGTCCCGCTCCCACTCCGCGAGGTCAAATTCCACCTGGGCGATGCTGTAGCGGAATGTCCCATCCGCACATTGCTGCTGAATCGCATCGTATTCGTCTTTATCGACGGGCCTAAACTTCACGATGTCGCCCGCCCGGAAAAGGATCATTGATTCCTGAAAATCAACCAGGGCTGAGTTCGGTTCAAAAATTGGTGCGGCAGCAAGTCCAAACATCTGGTAGCCTCCTGCACCACGCACAGAGTAAATACAACAGAAACATCCAGCATGCCCAACCGTGAGAGGCGGAGTATCTGTTCTGGGGCTTAGATACTTTGGAGCCTCGATCTGTTCGGCCTGCGGTGTCAACTGATACATGAAGGGTAATCCTGCGACAAACCCTACGGCCGTTACCATCCAAGGCGATCCGTGGTGACGCTCAATCAATTCCGTTTGGCCGCTGAGATTGTTTTCCTCCGCCACGTACTCCAGGTCCGTCTTGTCCGGGGCCTGATGATTAGGTCGGAACCTCTCCATCACTTCCTGGGTGATCGGATCGTTATACCAGACGGGAAGTTCTAAGATTCGTGTTTGAGCGGTCACGGACCTTGAGCCGTTATTCAACGCCTCTTCGAGGTCTTGAACCCGACGCTTAAGCTGTAACGGGGCAATCAAGTCAGGGTTGTACCGTAGAAGCATCGAGGTGTTCGTCTGGCAGATGTCGGTCACGCCTTCGATATGCGATACTTCCACAGCATTTGCTAAGCTGCTTACTCGCTGAAAAGCGCCCAAGCTCATCGATTCGTCCATCTCAACGAACAGAAATTCGTCGCCTCCCCAAGCGTAGCGGGCACGACGGGTAGAGATATCGATTGTCATCGTTCTACCATCCTCTTTCTGCGAGGCGGTGGGGTTGGGGGATTTCGTCGACGTTGATGCCGACCATTGCTTCGCCGAGGCCGCGGGAGACTTTCGCGATGACATCCGGGTCGTCGTAGAGCGTGGTGGCTTTGACGACGGCGGCGGCGCGCTGGGCGGGGTTGCCGGACTTGAAGATCCCGGAACCGACAAAGACGCCGTCGGCGCCGAGCTGCATCATCATGGCGGCATCGGCCGGGGTGGCGATGCCACCGGCGGTGAACAGCACTACCGGGAGCTTGCCGGTCGCGGCGACTTCCTTGACCAGCTCGTACGGGGCCTGCAGTTCCTTCGCCGCGACGTACAGCTCGTCCTCGGGCAGGGAGGAGAGCTTGGCGATCTCGGCACGGATCTTGCGCATGTGACCGGTCGCGTTGGAGACGTCGCCGGTGCCGGCCTCGCCCTTGGAACGGATCATCGCCGCACCTTCGTTGATGCGGCGCAGAGCCTCACCGAGGTTGGTGGCACCACAGACGAACGGGATGGTGAAGTTCCACTTGTCGATGTGGTTGATGTAGTCCGCCGGGGTCAGGACCTCGGACTCGTCGATGTAATCCACGCCCAACGATTGCAGGACCTGGGCTTCGACGAAGTGGCCGATACGGGCCTTGGCCATCACCGGGATGGAGACCGCGGCGATGATCTGGTCGATCATGTCAGGATCGGACATGCGGGACACGCCGCCCTGGGCGCGGATGTCGGCCGGCACACGCTCGAGCGCCATGACGGCGACGGCACCGGCGTCCTCGGCGATGCGGGCCTGTTCGACGTTGACGACGTCCATGATGACGCCGCCCTTAAGCATCTCAGCCATACCACGCTTCACATTTGTGGTGCCGATTGTCCCATGCTCCATCTTGCGTCTCCTCGACGATGAATCTTGTGTGATCCGGTAAAGATCTACCTCAGTTGTATATGGATTGTGGTCTCCTGCCTGGACAGCTGTGGCTCTGGCCAGGAAGGTGACGCTTCCGCCGTTGCGGAGCCCCCGGTGGTGGTGCTTAGTTGCTGGTGGTTGTGAGGAGTTTGTGTTGTGAGAGGGGTTTGACGTCGATGTTTGCCTGGGCGAGTGCGGAGCGTACTTCGCGGGCTACTTCGACCGCGGTGGGTGAGTCTCCGTGGAGGCAGATGGTGTCGACGTCGAGTTCGAAGGTGCCGCCGTCGATCTTGGGCATGATCTTGTCCTGGACGAGCTTGACGGTTCGTTCGGCGACGGATTGGGCGTTGCGCGGTGCGACGTGGCGTTCGAGCATGAGGTCGCCCTTCTCGTCGTATTCGAGATCGACGTAGCCTTCCCAGGCGACGGTGGCGCCGGCTTTGCGGGCGGCTGCTCCGCCGGGACCGCTGGAGATCAGGACGAGTTCCTCGTCCAGTTCGAGCAGGCCCTTGGCCACGGCTGCGCCGTGTTCGGCGCTGTAGGCCGTGAGGTAGTAGCAGGCGCCGTGCGGCTTGATGTGCTGCAACTTTCCGCCCATGGAGGTGACGAAGGCCTGGAGAGCGCCGGTCTGGTAGAGGATGTAGTCCCGGAGCTCATCAGGGGTAATCTTCAGGTGGCGGCGGCCGAAACCGATCTTGTCGGGGAACCCGACGTGCGAGCCAATGCCGCACCCGTTCTCGAGTGCCAGTTCCACACTGCGGCGCATGATGTGCGGGTCACCTGCGTGCCATCCGCACGCGATATTGACGGAGCTGACGAAGGGCATGAACTCCTCGTCATTTCCCATCTTCCAGATCCCGAAGGACTCTCCCAGGTCTGCATTAATGTCAACGACAGCGGACATTGAAATCTCCTGATCTTGTTGAATGTTCGGCAAGTTGAATGTTCTGAAGGACTCAACACGGTCCTAAGCCGATACCGGAACACGACTCCGGCCTCGGCAATACCCGCCTCTTCGCTTCAGTCCCAGTCAGTCAGTCCGACAATGGACTAAAGGATCGCAAGTAGGATCAATACTCATCTCTGATGGTGCGCCTGTCAACAGTCTGGCGTCCTTTGATCGGACAGGCCCAGTTTTCGCCGAAGATTACAAACCCTTGGGTGGCCTGCCGGGGGGCGCGTGGCCGCCGTCTGAGTCAAGAACGTTCAGGCAGTTCTTGACCATCAGCTTCCGATCACCTAATAATGATCCTATTAGTGGTCCTTTATTCCAATTGTGGTTTTCCGTTGGAGCCAGGGCTGACTTCGAGACGAACCTTTACCAGCCGAGGTCCACTACCCACCTTCGTTTCACGGTCCGATGTTCTTTTGCAGTAGTCAGGAGCAGTTGTGAGCACAGTTGTCGCTAACCAAGTCGAACTCATCAATCCTGCGTTGGGTTCGGCTTTCGAGCGTGTTGATCTGGTTGGCCCTGACGGTGCTGACGAAGCAATCAGCCGGGCTGATCACGCATTTCGCTCCTGGCGTGAGATCGCGCCGGGTGACAGGGCACGGCTCTTGCGGCGGTTTGCGGCTGCCGTGGAGGCAGACATCGAAAACCTTGCGGCACTGGAAGTCCGCAACTCAGGCCACACCATCAGCAACGCGCGGTGGGAGGCAGGACACGTCCGGGATGTCCTGAATTATTACGCGGGCGCTCCGGAGCGGCCGAATGGCAGCCAGATCCCGGTCCCGGGCGGAGTCGACATTACCTTCCGGGAAGCTCTGGGAGTTGTCGGCATCATCGTGCCCTGGAACTTCCCCATGCCCATAGCGGCCTGGGGCTTCGCCCCCGCATTGGCCGCTGGCAATACCGTTGTCCTTAAGCCCGCGGAAGTCACGCCCCTGACCGCCATGCGCCTGGCCGAACTGGCGCTGGAGGCCGGAATTCCCGAAGGAGTTTTCACCGTCATTCCAGGTCGCGGAGTGGATGTTGGCGACCGTTTTGTCAAGAATCCGCTTGTTAAGAAGGTGGTATTCACAGGCTCCACCCAAGTAGGCAAAGCAGTTCTGGCAGGTTGCTCAGAACAGCTCAAACCAGTAACCCTGGAGCTCGGCGGCAAGAGCGCCAATATAGTCTTTGCTGACGCGGACCTGGAAAAGGCTGCAACTGCTGCACCTTTTGCGGTATTCGATAATGCAGGGCAGGACTGCTGCGCCCGTTCCCGCATTCTCGTCCAACGCTCGGTTCTGGACCGCTTCCTTGGCTATCTGGAGCCTGCAATCCAAGGTATGCGCGTAGAAGACCCGTCGCTGCCCACGTCGGAAATGGGGCCTTTGATTACCGCTGCCCATCACGAACGGGTCTCCTCGTTCCTGGAAGACGGGGATCCTGTCCTTATCAAGGGAACAGCCCCGGAGGGCCCCGGCTTCTGGTTCGCCCCCCGCGTCCTCGGGCCGGTATCCCCCACAGCCCGAGTGGCCGTCGAAGAGATTTTCGGCCCGGTGGCAGTGCTCATCCCCTTCGAAGACGAAGCCGACGCGGTCCGCATCGCCAACGATTCCCAATACGGCTTGTCGGGATCGATTTGGACTCGGGACGTTGGTCGTGCCCTGCGGATGTCCAAGTCCGTTCAAAGCGGTGCATTAAGCATCAACAGCAACTCATCCGTCCGTTACTGGACCCCGTTCGGTGGTTTTAAGGAATCAGGATTGGGCCGCGAGCTAGGACCCGATGCCCTGAACGCCTTCACCGAAGAAAAGAATGTGTTCCTCTCGATCGACTGATCGAGCCGTCAGCGCCAAGAAAGGTTAGTTATGGATAAGAACAGGTCATTCGTTACCGCGGACGAGACGTCGGTGTTCGTTCGCGAGATCGACAAGCAGTACCCCTTGCTTGTCCGAGGCGAAGGCGCATGGCTTTACGACGCCAGCGGACACGCCTATCTCGATGCCGTTTCCGGCGGCGCCATGGTCACAAGCCTGGGCCACGGGGCAGTTCCCTCCATCTCGGAGGCCATCCAAAAGCAAACCGAACAGGTTTCCTTTATCTACAACGTCCACGCCACCTCTCCGGCCCAGGAACAGCTGGCCCGGGACATCGTTTCAATTGCGCCGGAAGGCTTCACCCGCGTGCACTTCGTCTCGGGCGGAACCGAAGCCAACGAGCTCGCTCTTCGCATGGTGCGCAACTACCACGTCGAACGTGGCGAAGCCGGCCGCCACGTCATGGTCTCTCCCGCCCAGTCCTACCACGGAGCGAGCATCGCAACATTCGGCCTGACGGGACGAAATGGCCTCCAAAGCCCCTACCAGCCTTACATTCAGCAGCAGGAACACATCTCCCCTGCCACGTGGCTGTTCGACCCGTCCGGAGAAACAGCGCTGAAAGAACTAGACGAGATCCTGGAACGGGTCGGCGGTCAGGTCGCTGCATTCCTCATCGAACCCGTATCCGCTGCCTCGCTGCCTGGCTACTCCCCACCCGAGTCGTTCTGGCGGGGACTGGAAGAGCGTCGCCAGAAGCACGGCTTCCTTGTTTGGTTCGATGAAGTCGTCACTGGCATGGGAAGGACCGGCACCTGGTTCGCTGCTGACCAAATGCCCATCATGCCCGACATCATCACCACCTCCAAGGGTCTTGGCGCAGGCTACTTCCCGGTCGGGGCCATGTTGGTGCAGGAGCATGTCTACCAGGCCGTGGCCGACGGATCGCGGTCATTCGAACCTGGACACACCTGGGACGGTGCGCCGGTGTCATGTGCCGCCGGTTCGGCCGTCATCAACCACCTCCGCAAGGAAAGGCTTGTGGAGTCTGTGGGCGAGCGGGGTCCCCGTCTGCTCGAAGACATCCGCAGCGCCCTCGCCGGTTCCGAGATCGTCAGGGAAGTCCGGGGACGCGGTTTCCTCCTGGGCGTCAGCTACGTTGACCCTGCTGATGGAACGTCATTGCTGGACCCCTCGCTGGGAGTATCCCGCCGGATTGACGAGACAGCGCTGAAGAACTCGCTGCTGGTCTACTCGACACAGCCCACGCGTGATGGTTACGCCGGCGACCAGACCCTGCTGGCTCCAACGTTCGTTGCAACCGACAGTGATCTGGACCAGATCGTCGAGCGCCTCGCCACCACCGTGGCGGAAGTCGAACGCCAGGTAAAGAACGAGCTCACCCATGCCAAACGCTGAGCACGGCTCAGAGGTGCGGTCGCCGTCACAAAACGGCGGCCGCACCCCGCTGACCGTTGAAACCTTCAAAGCCGAAGTCGAAGCCGGACTAATTGACATTGTCGAAATGGTCGTCGTCGACATGCAGGGCCGGCTGCAAGGCAAACGCCTCGCAGCCCAGTACTTCCTGGAATCAGTACTCCACGGGGGCAGCGAAGCACAAAGCTACCTCCTGGCAACAGATGTCGAAATGGGCGGCGTCGAGGGCTACAGCATTGCATCATGGTCAACCGGTTACGGAAACCTCGTCATGCAGCCCGACGCAAGCACACTTCGGAGGATGGCATGGAGCCCATCGGCAGTCAGTGTTCTCTGCGACGTCTTTGACCAACAGGGCGCCCCGATGTCCGTATCACCGAGGCAACTCCTGCGCCGCCAACTCGATGAACTGGCAGCACGCGGATGGACCGCGGTGACCGGAACCGAGATGGAGTTCCAAATCTTCACCAACTCCTACGAAGAGGCGTGGAACACAGGCTACCGAAACCTGCAGCCCGTCAGCTCGTACAGCGCCGACTACTCGCTGCTTGACACACGCGGCATAGGCCCCCTTCTGGCCGACCTCTACCGGGATCTGGCCGGCGCCAAGGTGGACATCGAGAGCATCGTCGCCGAGGCCGCGCCCGGTCAACACGAAGTGGTCCTCAAATGCCGGGACGCGCTGACAACCGCCGACAACCACGCCTTTGCCAAATTCGCGGCCAAGCAGATAGCTGCTACCCGCGGGCACAGCCTCACGTTCATGGCAAAAATCGACCAGAACGCAGGCAACGCCTGTCACATCCACTTCAGCCTACGAGCCGAAGACGACTCACCGGTTTTCGCCGGTGACGATACATTCGGCTTCTCGCCCGTGATGCGAAGTTTCTTGGCCGGCCAACTGGCGTTTCTCCCGGAACTGACCCTGCTGCTCGCACCCAACATCAACTCCTACAAGAGATTCGTGGACGGAAGCTACGCCCCGACGGCCATCTCCTGGGGACACGATAACCGAACCTGCGCACTACGGGTCCTGGGAAGAGGCAAATCACTACGGTTCGAACACAGGCTGCCCGGGGCCGACGTAAACCCATACCTGGCAATCGCCGCCATCGTCGCTGCAGGCCTCCGGGGAATAGAGGACGGCCTGGAACTCCAAGCCCCCACCACAGGCAACGCCTACACCAAAGACCTGCCCCACGTACCAAACAACCTCCGAGACGCCCTCCGGCTATTCCGCGAAAGCGAAACGGCGGCCAAAGCCTTCGGAGAGGACGTCGTTGCACACTACGCACGCATGGCAGAACACGAACTCCAACAATTCGACCAAGCCATCACGGACTGGGAAAAATTCCGCGGATTCGAAAGGCTCTAAGCCCACCCAATACACCCCTCAACCCCCAGGCCCAAGCCACGGGCAAAAAGGTACTATGGACCCATGGCGTTGACTTCTTCTCGTGGTTTGGCTGGTGGGTCGGTTGACCGTGCCGAGTTTGCTGCAATTGTTCAGCCCCGGGCTCATGATTTTGTGGTCGAACAGATCCGGCGGCAAATTGCTTTGGGGATCATCCGTCCCGGGGCTGCGCTGCCGCCGGAACGTGAGTTGATGAAGTTGTTTGGTGTCGGTCGGGCGACCATTCAATCGGCGATTGGAAAGCTTGAGACGGAGCACGTTGTAGAGACTCGAAGGGGACGGGCCGGAGGAAGTTTCGTCAAGGCACCCACGTCAGATGCCCCCTCCCTTGACTTCAGAGTGGTCGAACTCCGGCGCCAGGCCGGCAGCATTTTGGATGCTGTGGAGTTCCGTGAAGTCCTTGAACCACTCGCGGCCGCCGTCGCGACTACGAAGGCAAAACGCACGCAACTGCGTACGCTCGAAGAGTTGTGCGAGAAGACATCGCAGGCCAGCGATGACGCGGAATTCATGCGCTGGGACACGGCCTTCCACCTGGCCGTCGGCGAGGCCACATCAAACAGGTTTCTCTGTAACTCGCTCGAAGCGATCCGGCTGGAACTAAACCCGGCGCTCCAACTCCTGCCCGACACACGCGTCTGGCACGACCTTTCCAACGACGAGCACCGACAAATCGTGGACGCAATCAAGTCAAAAGATGCCGAAAAAGCCCGCCACGCCATGGCCGCACACATCTCACACGCGAACCAAAGCATCCGCTCACTGATCAAAAGCCTGTCGAAGCTTCCCGCGTACCCGTTTGTTAAAGCAACGGAGTAAGGAATTGGTCTCCTGCCTGGACAGCTGTGGCTCTGGCCAGGAAGGTGACGCTTCCGCCGTTGCGGAGCCCCCGGTGGTGGTGCTTAGTTGCTGGTGGTTGTGAGGAGTTTGTGTTGTGAGAGGGGTTTGACGTCGATGTTTGCCTGGGCGAGTGCGGAGCGTACTTCGCGGGCTACTTCGACCGCGGTGGGTGAGTCTCCGTGGAGGCAGATGGTGTCGACGTCGAGTTCGAAGGTGCCGCCGTCGATCTTGGGCATGATCTTGTCCTGGACGAGCTTGACGGTTCGTTCGGCGACGGATTGGGCGTTGCGCGGTGCGACGTGGCGTTCGAGCATGAGGTCGCCCTTCTCGTCGTATTCGAGATCGACGTAGCCTTCCCAGGCGACGGTGGCGCCGGCTTTGCGGGCGGCTGCTCCGCCGGGACCGCTGGAGATCAGGACGAGTTCCTCGTCCAGTTCGAGCAGGCCCTTGGCCACGGCTGCGCCGTGTTCGGCGCTGTAGGCCGTGAGGTAGTAGCAGGCGCCGTGCGGCTTGATGTGCTGCAACTTTCCGCCCATGGAGGTGACGAAGGCCTGGAGAGCGCCGGTCTGGTAGAGGATGTAGTCCCGGAGCTCATCAGGGGTAATCTTCAGGTGGCGGCGGCCGAAACCGATCTTGTCGGGGAACCCGACGTGCGAGCCAATGCCGCACCCGTTCTCGAGTGCCAGTTCCACACTGCGGCGCATGATGTGCGGGTCACCTGCGTGCCATCCGCACGCGATATTGACGGAGCTGACGAAGGGCATGAACTCCTCGTCATTTCCCATCTTCCAGATCCCGAAGGACTCTCCCAGGTCTGCATTAATGTCAACGACAGCGGACATTGAAATCTCCTGATCTTGTTGAATGTTCGGCAAGTTGAATGTTCTGAAGGACTCAACACGGTCCTAAGCCGATACCGGAACACGACTCCGGCCTCGGCAATACCCCCTCAAGCACCCAGCTCGTATTGGGCCTGGGGGTTGAGGGGTGTATTGGGTGGGCTTAGAGCCTTTCGAATCCGCGGAATTTTTCCCAGTCCGTGATGGCTTGGTCGAATTGTTGGAGTTCGTGTTCTGCCATGCGTGCGTAGTGTGCAACGACGTCCTCTCCGAAGGCTTTGGCCGCCGTTTCGCTTTCGCGGAATAGCCGGAGGGCGTCTCGGAGGTTGTTTGGTACGTGGGGCAGGTCTTTGGTGTAGGCGTTGCCTGTGGTGGGGGCTTGGAGTTCCAGGCCGTCCTCTATTCCCCGGAGGCCTGCAGCGACGATGGCGGCGATTGCCAGGTATGGGTTTACGTCGGCCCCGGGCAGCCTGTGTTCGAACCGTAGTGATTTGCCTCTTCCCAGGACCCGTAGTGCGCAGGTTCGGTTATCGTGTCCCCAGGAGATGGCCGTCGGGGCGTAGCTTCCGTCCACGAATCTCTTGTAGGAGTTGATGTTGGGTGCGAGCAGCAGGGTCAGTTCCGGGAGAAACGCCAGTTGGCCGGCCAAGAAACTTCGCATCACGGGCGAGAAGCCGAATGTATCGTCACCGGCGAAAACCGGTGAGTCGTCTTCGGCTCGTAGGCTGAAGTGGATGTGACAGGCGTTGCCTGCGTTCTGGTCGATTTTTGCCATGAACGTGAGGCTGTGCCCGCGGGTAGCAGCTATCTGCTTGGCCGCGAATTTGGCAAAGGCGTGGTTGTCGGCGGTTGTCAGCGCGTCCCGGCATTTGAGGACCACTTCGTGTTGACCGGGCGCGGCCTCGGCGACGATGCTCTCGATGTCCACCTTGGCGCCGGCCAGATCCCGGTAGAGGTCGGCCAGAAGGGGGCCTATGCCGCGTGTGTCAAGCAGCGAGTAGTCGGCGCTGTACGAGCTGACGGGCTGCAGGTTTCGGTAGCCTGTGTTCCACGCCTCTTCGTAGGAGTTGGTGAAGATTTGGAACTCCATCTCGGTTCCGGTCACCGCGGTCCATCCGCGTGCTGCCAGTTCATCGAGTTGGCGGCGCAGGAGTTGCCTCGGTGATACGGACATCGGGGCGCCCTGTTGGTCAAAGACGTCGCAGAGAACACTGACTGCCGATGGGCTCCATGCCATCCTCCGAAGTGTGCTTGCGTCGGGCTGCATGACGAGGTTTCCGTAACCGGTTGACCATGATGCAATGCTGTAGCCCTCGACGCCGCCCATTTCGACATCTGTTGCCAGGAGGTAGCTTTGTGCTTCGCTGCCCCCGTGGAGTACTGATTCCAGGAAGTACTGGGCTGCGAGGCGTTTGCCTTGCAGCCGGCCCTGCATGTCGACGACGACCATTTCGACAATGTCAATTAGTCCGGCTTCGACTTCGGCTTTGAAGGTTTCAACGGTCAGCGGGGTGCGGCCGCCGTTTTGTGACGGCGACCGCACCTCTGAGCCGTGCTCAGCGTTTGGCATGGGTGAGCTCGTTCTTTACCTGGCGTTCGACTTCCGCCACGGTGGTGGCGAGGCGCTCGACGATCTGGTCCAGATCACTGTCGGTTGCAACGAACGTTGGAGCCAGCAGGGTCTGGTCGCCGGCGTAACCATCACGCGTGGGCTGTGTCGAGTAGACCAGCAGCGAGTTCTTCAGCGCTGTCTCGTCAATCCGGCGGGATACTCCCAGCGAGGGGTCCAGCAATGACGTTCCATCAGCAGGGTCAACGTAGCTGACGCCCAGGAGGAAACCGCGTCCCCGGACTTCCCTGACGATCTCGGAACCGGCGAGGGCGCTGCGGATGTCTTCGAGCAGACGGGGACCCCGCTCGCCCACAGACTCCACAAGCCTTTCCTTGCGGAGGTGGTTGATGACGGCCGAACCGGCGGCACATGACACCGGCGCACCGTCCCAGGTGTGTCCAGGTTCGAATGACCGCGATCCGTCGGCCACGGCCTGGTAGACATGCTCCTGCACCAACATGGCCCCGACCGGGAAGTAGCCTGCGCCAAGACCCTTGGAGGTGGTGATGATGTCGGGCATGATGGGCATTTGGTCAGCAGCGAACCAGGTGCCGGTCCTTCCCATGCCAGTGACGACTTCATCGAACCAAACAAGGAAGCCGTGCTTCTGGCGACGCTCTTCCAGTCCCCGCCAGAACGACTCGGGTGGGGAGTAGCCAGGCAGCGAGGCAGCGGATACGGGTTCGATGAGGAATGCAGCGACCTGACCGCCGACCCGTTCCAGGATCTCGTCTAGTTCTTTCAGCGCTGTTTCTCCGGACGGGTCGAACAGCCACGTGGCAGGGGAGATGTGTTCCTGCTGCTGAATGTAAGGCTGGTAGGGGCTTTGGAGGCCATTTCGTCCCGTCAGGCCGAATGTTGCGATGCTCGCTCCGTGGTAGGACTGGGCGGGAGAGACCATGACGTGGCGGCCGGCTTCGCCACGTTCGACGTGGTAGTTGCGCACCATGCGAAGAGCGAGCTCGTTGGCTTCGGTTCCGCCCGAGACGAAGTGCACGCGGGTGAAGCCTTCCGGCGCAATTGAAACGATGTCCCGGGCCAGCTGTTCCTGGGCCGGAGAGGTGGCGTGGACGTTGTAGATAAAGGAAACCTGTTCGGTTTGCTTTTGGATGGCCTCCGAGATGGAGGGAACTGCCCCGTGGCCCAGGCTTGTGACCATGGCGCCGCCGGAAACGGCATCGAGATAGGCGTGTCCGCTGGCGTCGTAAAGCCATGCGCCTTCGCCTCGGACAAGCAAGGGGTACTGCTTGTCGATCTCGCGAACGAACACCGACGTCTCGTCCGCGGTAACGAATGACCTGTTCTTATCCATAACTAACCTTTCTTGGCGCTGACGGCTCGATCAGTCGATCGAGAGGAACACATTCTTTTCTTCGGTGAAGGCGTTCAGGGCATCGGGTCCTAGCTCGCGGCCCAATCCTGATTCCTTAAAACCACCGAACGGGGTCCAGTAACGGACGGATGAGTTGCTGTTGATGCTTAATGCACCGCTTTGAACGGACTTGGACATCCGCAGGGCACGACCAACGTCCCGAGTCCAAATCGATCCCGACAAGCCGTATTGGGAATCGTTGGCGATGCGGACCGCGTCGGCTTCGTCTTCGAAGGGGATGAGCACTGCCACCGGGCCGAAAATCTCTTCGACGGCCACTCGGGCTGTGGGGGATACCGGCCCGAGGACGCGGGGGGCGAACCAGAAGCCGGGGCCCTCCGGGGCTGTTCCCTTGATAAGGACAGGATCCCCGTCTTCCAGGAACGAGGAGACCCGTTCGTGATGGGCAGCGGTAATCAAAGGCCCCATTTCCGACGTGGGCAGCGACGGGTCTTCTACGCGCATACCTTGGATTGCAGGCTCCAGATAGCCAAGGAAGCGGTCCAGAACCGAGCGTTGGACGAGAATGCGGGAACGGGCGCAGCAGTCCTGCCCTGCATTATCGAATACCGCAAAAGGTGCAGCAGTTGCAGCCTTTTCCAGGTCCGCGTCAGCAAAGACTATATTGGCGCTCTTGCCGCCGAGCTCCAGGGTTACTGGTTTGAGCTGTTCTGAGCAACCTGCCAGAACTGCTTTGCCTACTTGGGTGGAGCCTGTGAATACCACCTTCTTAACAAGCGGATTCTTGACAAAACGGTCGCCAACATCCACTCCGCGACCTGGAATGACGGTGAAAACTCCTTCGGGAATTCCGGCCTCCAGCGCCAGTTCGGCCAGGCGCATGGCGGTCAGGGGCGTGACTTCCGCGGGCTTAAGGACAACGGTATTGCCAGCGGCCAATGCGGGGGCGAAGCCCCAGGCCGCTATGGGCATGGGGAAGTTCCAGGGCACGATGATGCCGACAACTCCCAGAGCTTCCCGGAAGGTAATGTCGACTCCGCCCGGGACCGGGATCTGGCTGCCATTCGGCCGCTCCGGAGCGCCCGCGTAATAATTCAGGACATCCCGGACGTGTCCTGCCTCCCACCGCGCGTTGCTGATGGTGTGGCCTGAGTTGCGGACTTCCAGTGCCGCAAGGTTTTCGATGTCTGCCTCCACGGCAGCCGCAAACCGCCGCAAGAGCCGTGCCCTGTCACCCGGCGCGATCTCACGCCAGGAGCGAAATGCGTGATCAGCCCGGCTGATTGCTTCGTCAGCACCGTCAGGGCCAACCAGATCAACACGCTCGAAAGCCGAACCCAACGCAGGATTGATGAGTTCGACTTGGTTAGCGACAACTGTGCTCACAACTGCTCCTGACTACTGCAAAAGAACATCGGACCGTGAAACGAAGGTGGGTAGTGGACCTCGGCTGGTAAAGGTTCGTCTCGAAGTCAGCCCTGGCTCCAACGGAAAACCACAATTGGAATAAAGGACCACTAATAGGATCATTATTAGGTGATCGGAAGCTGATGGTCAAGAACTGCCTGAACGTTCTTGACTCAGACGGCGGCCACGCGCCCCCCGGCAGGCCACCCAAGGGTTTGTAATCTTCGGCGAAAACTGGGCCTGTCCGATCAAAGGACGCCAGACTGTTGACAGGCGCACCATCAGAGATGAGTATTGATCCTACTTGCGATCCTTTAGTCCATTGTCGGACTGACTGACTGGGACTGAAGCGAAGAGGCGGGTATTGCCGAGGCCGGAGTCGTGTTCCGGTATCGGCTTAGGACCGTGTTGAGTCCTTCAGAACATTCAACTTGCCGAACATTCAACAAGATCAGGAGATTTCAATGTCCGCTGTCGTTGACATTAATGCAGACCTGGGAGAGTCCTTCGGGATCTGGAAGATGGGAAATGACGAGGAGTTCATGCCCTTCGTCAGCTCCGTCAATATCGCGTGCGGATGGCACGCAGGTGACCCGCACATCATGCGCCGCAGTGTGGAACTGGCACTCGAGAACGGGTGCGGCATTGGCTCGCACGTCGGGTTCCCCGACAAGATCGGTTTCGGCCGCCGCCACCTGAAGATTACCCCTGATGAGCTCCGGGACTACATCCTCTACCAGACCGGCGCTCTCCAGGCCTTCGTCACCTCCATGGGCGGAAAGTTGCAGCACATCAAGCCGCACGGCGCCTGCTACTACCTCACGGCCTACAGCGCCGAACACGGCGCAGCCGTGGCCAAGGGCCTGCTCGAACTGGACGAGGAACTCGTCCTGATCTCCAGCGGTCCCGGCGGAGCAGCCGCCCGCAAAGCCGGCGCCACCGTCGCCTGGGAAGGCTACGTCGATCTCGAATACGACGAGAAGGGCGACCTCATGCTCGAACGCCACGTCGCACCGCGCAACGCCCAATCCGTCGCCGAACGAACCGTCAAGCTCGTCCAGGACAAGATCATGCCCAAGATCGACGGCGGCACCTTCGAACTCGACGTCGACACCATCTGCCTCCACGGAGACTCACCCACCGCGGTCGAAGTAGCCCGCGAAGTACGCTCCGCACTCGCCCAGGCAAACATCGACGTCAAACCCCTCTCACAACACAAACTCCTCACAACCACCAGCAACTAAGCACCACGGAATGAGGAAATAATGCCGTCATGGGTCCAGCTTGGGACTTCCGAAGACGCCGTCCTGGACCTGATTGCGGCATCGGCCGCTAACAGCTCATTGGATACCATGGCGGCATTGCCCTCTTCTCGTGGTTTGGCTGGTGGGTCGGTTGACCGTGCCGAGTTTGCTGCAATTGTTCAGCCCCGGGCTCATGATTTTGTGGTCGAACAGATCCGGCGGCAAATTGCTTTGGGGATCATCCGTCCCGGGGCTGCGCTGCCGCCGGAACGTGAGTTGATGAAGTTGTTTGGTGTCGGTCGGGCGACCATTCAATCGGCGATTGGAAAGCTTGAGACGGAGCACGTTGTAGAGACTCGAAGGGGACGGGCCGGAGGAAGTTTCGTCAAGGCACCCACGTCAGATGCCCCCTCCCTTGACTTCAGAGTGGTCGAACTCCGGCGCCAGGCCGGCAGCATTTTGGATGCTGTGGAGTTCCGTGAAGTCCTTGAACCACTCGCGGCCGCCGTCGCGACTACGAAGGCAAAACGCACGCAACTGCGTACGCTCGAAGAGTTGTGCGAGAAGACATCGCAGGCCAGCGATGACGCGGAATTCATGCGCTGGGACACGGCCTTCCACCTGGCCGTCGGCGAGGCCACATCAAACAGGTTTCTCTGTAACTCGCTCGAAGCGATCCGGCTGGAACTAAACCCGGCGCTCCAACTCCTGCCCGACACACGCGTCTGGCACGACCTTTCCAACGACGAGCACCGACAAATCGTGGACGCAATCAAGTCAAAAGATGCCGAAAAAGCCCGCCACGCCATGGCCGCACACATCTCACATCCAAACCAAAGCATCCGCTCACTGATCAAAAGCCTGTCGATGCGCTCAGACTATCCATTCACACAGAGCGCGACGTGAGCGATATATCGCAGACTTGGCTATTGCCGGGGACGGCACCAACATCGAAGGGACACGGAGCTTGACCACTCATCCAGTCATTGGGCTGACTACGTATATGCAACAAGCGACGAGTGGGGTTTGGAACCTACCGGCAAGTTTCCTTCCCGCGCATTATTTTCAGGCTGTAACGCGAGCAGGAGGAATTGCCGCACTGCTTCCCCCGCAGCCAGCGAGTGCCGCAATCGCGGACCAGATTCTCGCTGGATTCGACGGGCTCGTAGTCACGGGTGGAAGCGATGTCAACCCGGCATCCTACGGTCAGGCGCCACATCCAACCACCGATGTACCGGCCTTGGAACGTGACGCTTGGGAGTTCGCACTCGTACGCAGCGCCCTGGCGTCTGGGTTGCCTTTGCTCGGCATCTGCCGTGGCGCGCAAATCCTCAATGCCGCACTCGGCGGAACCATTCACCAGCACTTGCCTGATCTACTGGGACATTCCCGTCACCAGGTTGGCGAAGCTGTTTTCACTACAACATCTGTACATGCCATTGCTGGCACCAGGATTGCGCAAATTATCGGAAACTCGCATGAGGCCCAGTGCTACCACCATCAGGCGGTTGATGAGCTCGGTCAAGGCCTGATCGTCAGCGCCCGCGATGATGAGGGCGTGATCGAGGCAATTGAATTGGACCCGAAGATCTTTTCCGACAGGTGGGCTGTCGGCGTACAGTGGCACCCCGAGCAAAGTCCCGATGACCTACGCCTGTTCTCGAACCTGGTGGAAGCATCTCGTGCCCACCGCGCGAAATCCTCGGCCCACAACTGACCAAACCACTCCTAGTTGAAACACCGATGAAGACTCCAGTTAAGAGTTGTTGGCGAAACTCCACTGGAACCCCGGGCGTTGAGCTAAAACCCGCCCTGCGAAGACGACCATTTCTGAGAGGCGGACATTGTGCGTCTGCGGCCGGCCAGGTGTGCTGTCGCCCGCTCGTGGTCACTCGCATTGCGACGGTTCCTCTATTGACGCCTGGTCACACCCGGGTCGGTGAGCTCTAGTGAGTTCACCGACCCGGCATTGCCTGCATCGGGTTCGTTGGTGTAAGAAAGTCGCGACTTGAATCTGTGGATCGAACCTCGGAGGCTCATAGCTTGCCGGGCTTTCCGCTATCCGCATACTTATTGTCCAGGTTCGGTGTGCTAGTCGGTGCCCTTGTCAACAATCCACTACAGGACGCCGGGCTTTACCGATTCGTCGTGCTCTGGCCAGCGGCTTCACACGGGCCGACGTTAGCCGGTGACGCGCTGCCGCTGGTCTTGCTAGCCCTCCCAATAAAGACGCAGCGCGCGTTGTGGGTCCGTGATGTGATGGCCAACTTGGGGCCAGAACCAAGCGAGAACTGGCCGCTGTGTCGACACCCCAGTTGGATCGGAACTGAGCCGTTTCGTGGCCGTCAACTTGGCTCAGTTTTCGACCGTCACCGACAAGCAGTCAGTCTCATCGGTGTGGGTAGAGCCGAGTGGACGCGACGGGGGCGAAGGGAGGAAACCGAATGGTGCTTGGACCGCAGCAGCAAATTCGCCTTCTCAATTCTTTTTGTGTTCCAACGATGTGTGACTTTGGCGTAAGTTTGGATGGATAATTTTTTCACCGGGGTCTCTGGGCCGTCGGTGAGTTTTGGCTTTGCGCAAGGGAAGCTCAAGCATTTCCCTTTGAGGATGTACTTGATGAGGGCAAAAGCCGGGTTTGATGCCTGGGCTCTGATGGTCCCGCTGGACCATAAACTGCATGCGGACAAGTCGTCGTTTCAGAGTCATTTTGGTGGCATTGAAGGCAATTCAGCGCCGCAGCGTTAGCGACGGTCGGAGGGCACGCAGTCTCGCGACCAATCTGGCGAGGGCACATGGGCCCCTCTGCGGACTTGGGGCGGGAGCAGTAAACCTATTCGTTCTCGGCAGTTCCGAAGACCAGACTTCGTGGCTGCAATATGGATGATCTGCATCGCAGCCACGAGCCAAACGGTTGGTAGCTGGTCTTGGTCCAATGGCAGTTGAACCAGGAGCCACTCGTCCTTTCTCCCCGGAGTCGGGATGAGCGCGGAAGTAGATCAGGCGGTTGTCTTCACAGCCAGCAGATCTGGCGCGCTTTCGATGAACTTGGAGTGGTGCTTTACCAGCGAAAATTCCTCGCTGGAAAGAAGGTCGCGATGAAGCGGTATCGTCGTTTTCACGCCCTCGATGAGTGTTTTTTCAAGGGCTTCCATTGCCGCTGATATCGCCGCACTCCGATCCGGCGCATGCACGATCAACTTGGCCAGCATCGAATCATAGAAGGGCGAAACGGAGCATCCCTCTTCAACTCCGCTGTCGACGCGGACACCAGGCCCTTCCGGCCAGATCAGCTTTTCAAGCTTCCCTGGGCTTGGGAAAAAGTTGTTATCGGGATCCTCAGCGTTGATTCTGCATTCGATGGCGTGACCTGTGAAGGCTATGCTCTCTTGGCGCAGCGTCATGGCGCCGTCGTAAGCTACCACGAGTTGCTCGCGTACGATATCTACTCCTGTCACCAGTTCAGTGATGGGGTGCTCAACTTGGATCCGGGTATTCATTTCGATGAAGGCTGCTTCTCGATTGACCGGATCATAAAGAAACTCAACGGTACCTGCACCTCGATAGCCGCACTGCCTGGCAAGTTCAAGGGATGATTCGTGAATGTTTTTGCGGACCGACTCTGGCAGGTCCGGGGCGGGAGCCTCTTCAATGACTTTTTGCGATCGGCGTTGCATGGAACAATCGCGGTCGCCAAGATGAACAAAGTTCGTCCCATCGCCGAGTAGCTGGACTTCCACGTGGCGGGCCTTTTCAACGAAGCGCTCCAAGTACACAGTCGGGTCCCCGAAGACTGCCGCCGCTTCCCCGCGGGCCAATTCAATGGTGTCAAGCAGTTCGCCCTCTGAAAAAACAAAGCGAATGCCGCGTCCTCCGCCCCCCGCGGAAGCCTTCACCACCAGAGGGTAACCGATGTCCCTGGCTATGGAGATCGCGTCGGCGTCTGGTTCCAATGGACCGTCCGATCCGCGCAAGACAGGGACACCTGCTTTACGCGCTGCCTCTCTGGCCATCGATTTGTTGCCCATGAGGTCAATGGCGTCCGGGGACGGGCCAACCCAGATAAGACCGGATGCGATTACCCTGCGGGCAAAATCCGCGTTCTCGGACAAAAAACCATACCCCGGATGCACAGCATCGCATCCTTGATCCAGTGCGGCCGCAATAAGTGCGTCTTGGTTGAGATAGCTGGCAGCAGCGGACGCTGGACCAATCACAACAAACGCGTCCGCTATCTTCGCCGCCAATGAATCAATATCGGCTTCACTAACTGCAGCGACGGTTGGAATGTTCATGAGCCGCGCCGTCCGTGCGATACGGACGGCTATCTCGCCCCGGTTTGCAATGAACAGTTTCGTGGACATCGCTACACCTCCCGAACCACGACGATGGTGTCGCCGGGATTGACGGCATCGCCGTCGCCAACCCCGAACGACTCAAGGACGCCGTTTACATCGGACTGGATCTCAGTAAACTGCTTCATGATCTCAACGACACCGACGGTTTGACCGGCTTTAACCTCGTCGCCTACTTCTGCAAAGTAGGGCTTCCCGGGTCCGGGTCTGCGAAAAAAACTCCTGGCAGCGGAGATACTACGTTTCCCAAAACTGAGCCTGCTTTCTTTTAGAGACATCCTTAGAGGAGGAGCTGCGAAGAATTGTCAGCAGCATCCAAAAAAGGGAGTCGACATGTGATGTGTGTCGCAATCGAAGGTTTCACTAACGGTACCCGTGCGATGTTTACGAGCGGTAGTGGGCATATGCATGACATGGACGATATGATTTGTGCACTCTGCACACATGTTCGAATGGAGGGTCATGCGTCTAATAGACCTGATCGAGGACGGAGATTTGGATATCCGCGTCCGGGTTAGGGGCAGCAAGGGACGTCTTGCGCGCCCCATCACGTGGTGTGCCCCCACCGAGTACATGGATCCGAGCGGGCTTCTGGCCGCCAATTGCCTGGTTCTCACGAACGGCATGAGCTTAAATGTGACGAACTTTCAGATTTGGGACGCTTATGTCGAACGTCTGGCGGGCGTGCCTGTGTGTGGACTCGTTTTTGGGCTGGGTGTGGCCCATGCAAATCTTCCCGAAGGCCTTGTAAGGGCCTGTGAAGCCCATGACGTTCCTTTGCTTGAACTCCCCCCTGAGGTCCCCTTCCTCCTAGTGATGCGACATGTGGAGCAGGCAATTACGGAGGAGCACTATGAGGAGCTAAGGCGCGGTTGGGACTTAGCAGATCAATGCACTCGTTATGCGGCTCAAGGCGGGTCCTTGGCCGGTGTCATTGAACTTGTCGCCACCGCAACAGCTGCCCGCATTTCCATAGCCGACCGCAGCGGATTTGAGCTTGTCGCGACGGGCTCCGCCCCGGCAGGAGCAGCACGCACAACGCTGCGTCTCCCCAGCGGTGATCCCCATTTCTTTAAGCTCATTGTGGAGGGGTGGGCGGGCTCTGTACTTCTCCAACCGTTGTTGGGTCCCGCCGCAGCGGTCATCGCCGTTCAATTAAGCTACACATTGTCGGCAAGGGCCACCCCGCACTCCCGACAAACTGCCAAATTGATGGAGGCCTTGTTTGACGAAAGGCTGGAAGATCCGGTCCAGCTCCGGCGTCTGGCTACTGATGCCGGATTCGACGCGCACAGGCCGTGGGAGGCGTTCATCCTGCATGCGCCGGCAAGCATGGAAGCCTTGACTTTACGTGCCATTATTTGGCGCGCCAGGGTCCGCCTTGAGAAGGCTTTCGCCGCTGTGGGATTCATGGAAGAAACGGATTTCACGGTGTTTCTGGTTCAACACGGGATTACTGATTCGAGCCTGCTCCAAGAAGCGAGAACTCTTTTCGATGACGTGCCCGAACTCTCGGTATCTGTAACCGGCTCGGAAGCAATGGACGAGCTACCCCTCGCCCTCGGGCTTGCGGTTCGAGATGCCAGGGAGGGACGGGGGGTTCGAAAAGCACCCGAGGCGGATTTGCTCAGCGTAGTGCAAGGGCTGCCCAGTTCAGGTCTGGTTGCCCTTGCCCGACGTCTTTTCGCGCCACTCGATGCTGAGGGAAGTTCTGTGCTTCGGGATACCTTGACGTGCTATCTGCGTCATGCTGGCAATGTCCAGGAAGCCTGCTCTGAGCTGTTCATCCACCGAAATACGCTGTCGTACCGTCTCCGTAGGATCGAAGGGATCCTTGGGCTGGAGCTAGGGAACGGCAACCTGCACGCCACAATTCTTTTGGCGGCAGCTGTCCTGGGACGCGCGGCTGAGCCAGGTTCCAGTGCCCAAGATCAGCTCTGATCTCCGGTTCCGTTCGAGCCGCATCTGCACACTCGCGGAGAATCTACACAGGCCCCACGCATCGGCAGAGGTGCCAGGCTTGGCGGTCATTGCGGAAGCCGCCCCGCTTCGAGACCAACTCAGCACGCCCCTCGTCCAGCGTGTCGGAAAGCCCTATGACCGCAAGATCTCGCTCTTCGATTGCTCTTGAACGACACGGGAACTGTCGGTTGGGCGGGCCGCAGTTTGCTCAACATGTTCTAACGACCATCGCATTGACGTCGTGACCGGAATGACGAAGAGACGCAAGAAATGAAGGTGTGATGCGCTCTACCAGGTCATGGATGAAGCCAGGCGGCATCTCGGGTCTCCACGGCTTCTTTGGCGGCCTTGACCGCGCCATAGCTGGCATGGGCCCAGAATAATAACCAAGATGACACGGAGTTGGCTGATGCTGTATTCCAAGGATCCCAAGACGGCATCGTCGATTACTTCACCGGCGGCGCGAACCACAAAGACGTCACCTAAACCAGCTCAAAGATAATTTCCGCAGCTAGCCGGGAGTCCGAACAACCGAAATGACTTCAAGGGGATTCTGTTGTTCGACCAAGGAAGATCTACACGGAGCATCCTGATTGGGGTATCGAGGGGTACCGGCTATAAAGCACAGATTCCTTCTTGGAGGCGCTGCCATGCTTCGGTCGGAGTTAAGTAGGTAGGCATGGGGCAACTCCAGATATATGCATGGCTCCCGGTTGCCATCGTGACTAAGGAGCCGACGTGTGCGTCCTGGAGTCCACGGCTGAAGAAGTCCTTTCGTCCAGTTCGCCTCGACACATCAGTTGCCTGGGCTGGTCGCCGAACTCCTAAAGATCGTTTCCTAGGTTCGACCGCCGCTCTTGGTGTGTTCAAAAACAAGGCTAGTTTGAGTTCCGGCGACGGCCTGGTTTGACGACAAGCGATCCAACACGAACTGTCGGATATGCTCTGTGTCCCTGGCTGTGATGTGTATGAGGAAGTCGTCTGCGCCACCCAATACGAAGAACTGTGAGATTTCCGGCATGGTGCGGAGTTCTTGGGCGAATGACGACATCAAGTGGCGTGCACCTGGGCGAAGGCGCACGCTTACCAGCGCCTGAAGTGGTTGACCTATGGCCTGCGGATCAATGTCAATCGTGAATCTTTGGATGGTTCCGGAATCACGGAGCGATTTGAGCCGGGCCAGGCACGTCGAAGGAGCAATGCCCAAAGACTCGGCAAGAGCTTGGTTGGTCTGCCGGGCATTGGAGGTCAGAAGGGCAAGGAGACGCCTGTCCAACGGGTCCAGTTCAACCTGCATTTTCTTTTGTTCAACCAGTTCAAACACCTCGATTCAACGTAGATATTGCCCGAAACTAGCTCCCAGCCTGTAGTTCCTACGGTGTTTATTTGAAGAAACATTGAGAACTGCAACCATTCTTACATTCAAGCCCCACTCCTGCGGAAGGCAGACGATGATTGTTGCAGTACCCAAGGAAATCAAGAACAACGAGTTCCGCGTAGCCATCACGCCCGCCGGCGTCCACGAGCTGACTGCACAGGGCCATACGGTCTTGGTAGAACGCGGCGCAGGCCTCGGCTCGGGCATCACCGATGAGGAATACTCGATCGGCGGGGCCGAGATCGTTGCCGACGCGGACGACGTCTGGGGCCGCGCGGACATGGTCATGAAGGTCAAGGAACCCATCAAGGCCGAATACCACCGCTTCCGCAAGGGCCTGATCCTCTTCACCTACCTGCACCTCGCCGCCGAACCCGAGCTCACCGCAGAGCTCATCAACTCCGGCGTCACGGCCATCGCCTACGAAACCGTGCAGGAAGGCCGCGCCCTTCCGCTGCTCGCCCCCATGTCCGAGGTCGCAGGCCGCCTGTCCGTGGTGGTCGGCGCGTCCTCCCTCATGGCCCCGGCCGGCGGCAAGGGAATCCTCCTGGGCGGCGTCCCCGGCGTCCGCCCTGCCAAAGTTGTTGTCCTCGGAGCAGGCGTTGCGGGAACCAACGCCGCCGCCATGGCGCTGGGCCTCGGTGCCGATGTCACCATCATGGACATCAACATCAACCGGCTGCGCGAACTCGACGCCCTCTACCAGGGCCGCCTGAAGACCGTCGCCTCCAACGCCTACGAGATCGAGAAATCAGTCGTCGACGCAGATCTCGTGATCGGCTCCGTCCTGATCCCGGGCGCCAAGGCACCCAAGCTGGTCACCAACGAACTCGTGTCCCGGATGAAGCCGGGCTCGGTGCTGGTGGACATCGCCGTGGACCAGGGCGGCTGCTTCGAAGACACGCACCCCACCACCCACCAGGAACCCACGTACAAGGTCCACAACTCGATCTTCTACTGCGTTGCCAACATGCCCGGCGCTGTTCCGAACACCTCCACGTACGCACTGACCAACGTCACCCTGCGCTACGCCGTGGCACTGGCCAACCTCGGCGTCAAGGCCGCCTTCGACCGCGACCCCGCCCTCGCCGCCGGCCTCAACATCGCCGCAGGCCACGTGGCACATAGGTCCGTTAGTGACGCATGGGATATGGACCTGTCCTTCTGGAAGGATCTGGTCACAGCCTAGCCATCAGCGCCGGCACCGTGCACGGGATGCAGGTACCGGTAAAATTCTAGGGCCGCAATAGGTTGACCGTTACGCAACGGGCAATGTACTTGGTGAACCCAGTCTACGGTCGCGACCCATGAACGGCTTCTTCGATCTCTAGAGCCATAGACAGGCGCCTGAGATCGGAGAGGTCCGTTAACCTCACTGACAGTATTTTTTCGATTTGCTGTTGGCGCTCGGCGATGACCGTCGCTTCAACACCGAGCTGCTCCGCCACCTTGAAGAGGTCAAGGTTATGGCGAATCAATGCCATGAGTGTTGGTGAAAGAGGACTTTCCTGCGCTGCGTCAAACTCGCGAAGCGGAGAAAGGTTATCGTCCACGAAGCGATTTACGGCAGTCAGGTCGGGAAGCCGCAGCAGGATCTCGGCAATGCCCAGACCTGTCAACCGCAATGTAGCTGGAGCTGCCTGACGCATGCTAGCGAGCTCAATGGCTCCACGCGCTGTGGCGAACACTTCCTGAAAGTCCGCGACTCGAGTGACCGGTCCGGCGAGGGCGCTGTAAACGGATCGAGGTCCCTCTCGAGCCTCCTCAGCCAGTCTTATGCGGATTTCGTCCCCGAGGGACCGCAAATCGTCAAGGTGCATGCCAGGGGAGAGCGGCCAGAACGCGGTGACGTATGCATCATGAAGCCCGAATAAGGGTCGAGGGAACATCTTCCCCGCTATCGTCGCGAGAACGGCACCAACACCGCGCGGTAGGCGGCCATTGTCGTAGGGAACTTTCCCGGCTAGTAGCACGGCGTGCGGAAATGTCAGGTCGTGGCCCAGCTCGACAGCCAGTGACGTCAGGCGCGTTACGTCTCCCTCCGAGTTCAGCAGCAACGCGGATACCAGATCTCCTGTCTTCCGCCATTCGATCTCCGCTATTGCCCGGGAACGTAGAAGTTCAAGACCCAGGACGGATGCCGCTCGCTCCACGGCCTCCTTTTCAAGTGACGAAAGTTCCGCCAACAGGCCGCTTGTCCAAACCCAGGCCAAGATTTCTCCCCGGGTCATTACAGGAAACCCCACCATTGCAAGCGCCTTTTCCGTATCCCCAAGCTGGATTAGAAGAGTCGAATTAGCGTCGTCGGCCGTAATCGGGTCCTTGAACGCCAGCCGGTTGGCGATCAAGGAGGCCGGGAGCTCGTCTTCGTCATGCATCATGCTGCAGAGAAGCCTCCCGTGGGGATCGCAGATGGAAACCGGACGGTTCAGGATGTCGACCAGCACAGCGAGAACGGCAGTCATCCCGGCGCCATCGAGCGTCAGGGCAGTCAGGCGCCTGTGAATATCATCAGCTTGCTGCCGAGCTTCGTGTTGCGCCTGCATCGACGCGTTTAGGTCGTTCAGATCCAGAATGGCTTTCGCTTGTCCCGCCCGGAGACGATTCGTGGTGATGGCTATGGCGGCCTCATCTGCCAGCATGCTCAGAAGCGACTCCTCCCCATGAGTGAAGTCATGGGCATTGCGCGTATAGCAGATCATGGTTCCGATCGTCTCGCCGGACGAAATAAGGGGAACGGCAATTACAGACGTGAATCCTTGTTCCTTCGCCATGGTCCTCCACGGACTAAAGCCGGGGCTATTTGAGATGTCCCTGACTTGGACGGGCACTCCTAAGGCGAAGGCTTGGCTCGACGGTGATGGCGCAGATACGCCGCGCAGTCGAATCGGATGAGCGGCATTCACGTCCTGGACGTACTCGGCTGACAGACCGTAGGAGCCTTCGATAAGGAGGACTTTCTTGTCCTTGTCCGGGAGCGTAATGGCGCAGAAGTCATATGACATTAGCTCGCAGGCGGTCTGGGCCACCAAGTCCAAGAGTTCTTTGAGCGACACACCGGAGTTGACGGCGGCACCGAAATGGGCCATCGCGTGCAACCAACGCTGAAGCTGTTCAGCCGTGTGCTCAGCTCGAACTTTCATGTGCTAATTTTTCCATCGTTGCTGATCCTGCGCGAGATCCATACGAATTCATTAGCCCCTGAGCCCGTGTCAGGGCCGCGCTGGCCTAACCTTCACTTCCACTGTCATCGGAGCTTGAAACGACAGCAGCTTAAACCAATCCGGATTGGAATTGTGGAGCCGGATATTCCTCAGCGCCATCGCCGCTTCTTGAACGACGACGACGGCCACAAGTTCGGCGAGTTTCGCACCGAGGCAGCGGTGGATGCCTGAACCGAACGCCAGGCCATACGATGTGTGGCCTTCTCTTTCCGTGCAGTCACCGGTGTCTGCCGAGTCATCGGCGGTCCAGGGAAAACCGTGGTTTCCCGTCAGCTCGAGAAGGATCTCCTCCCCGGCCGAAATCGGTTCCCCTTTAAGCTCAGTGTCACGGCAAGAGACTCGGCGCCATGTAGGCACTGATGACTCAGTGGCCAGCACGTGCCGAACAATGTCCCGCGCTTTGGCCCCTGAAACGGCCTCGTCCCATGTCATTCCTCGAGAACCTTCCAGCAGCCTGAACAAGATCGTGCTGATCAGCTGAGTGGTAGTTTCCTGCCCGGCGATTAGCAGGAAGTACCCAAGTGAGCAGATTTCGGCAGTGTCCAAGCCGTGTGCGGCCAGCGACTTGAAGACGTTGGGTTCGGCAGATCGGACTGACTCCAGGACCAAATCCCGCAACCACTCGTAAAATTCCGCGGCGGAATGGGCGAGTTCGATTTGCCGGTCGAGGTCGGGCCATCCCCAAAACAACTCCAGGGATTCCGGGCTCCAAGTTTTCAGCAGGGGAACGTCCCGGACAGGTAGGCCCAGAAGTTGCAGCATCGCGATGGCGGGAGGATACGCTGCGACGGTTTGTACCAAATCCACCGTTCGGCCCGAGTTGGCCAGACGCGCGGCTTTTGCGGCGGCTCTTCCGGCCAGTTCCCGGATTCGGGGTTCCATCGCAGTGACCTTTGATGGCATCAAGAAGCCCTCCACAACTTTTCGAATCCCTGCGTGGGATTGCGTGGGGTTGCTGGCCAATACCGGTGGCAGTGCGAACCCTGCCCTTTGCAGAATTCGTAACGCCTGACCACCTATAGGAGTGACGGTCAGGAGAGCGTTCGCCGGGCTGAAGTCGTCCGGTCGGTGAAGGACTTCACGGACTGCATCCGGTTCGCGCAGTACCTTGTAGGGACACTCCTTACTCATGGAGCCAGCCTTTCTGGCCAAAAACCAGCCTTTCACGAAACACGCTGAAAGCCAGTTTCGAGGTTCCTTCTGGAAGTGCACCCAGCACGGGCACGCTTCGCGGTTCCAGTGCTTCCAAGGTCAACGCTGTGCGTGGCCGAGATTAGCCAAGGACGGTCGTGTCATGACGATCAGCCAAACCTCGGGAGCAGCCGTCAACTTGACAATGGGGTGTTCTGCCGGCCTCGGTTTGCAAAGGTCGGCCGAATTGTTTGCTGCCTTTACGTGTCGGTGGCCCGCAGTTAGCGGGCCACCGATAACGCATACTATGTGCGTTCAGTTGAAAGTTGCAGTGACGTCCAGCTGGCGTAAGGTCCGCGTCAGGACCTCTACGCCGAGGCCAATAGCCGCGGGATCTGTCCACTCTTCAGGGCAGTGGCTCTTTCCATCCTTCGAGGGCACGAAAATCATGCCCATGGGGGCCAGACGTGCCATGTGAACAGCATCATGTGTTGCTCCACTGGGAACTGCCATCCAAGGGATACCCATCGCGTCCACGACTGCAGCGGCTATGTCTTGCACACCGCGGGAAGCTTCGACAATTTCGTTGTCTGTGGTCCACGAGAGGTCCGCTTCAACTCCGAGTTCCTTGGCGGCATTGCCTATCTGTTCAGCGAGTCTCTTACGCGTGCCGCTGAGCCACTGCCGATCAGTGCTGCGAACCTCGCCACGCAGTTCAACAAGGCCGGGGACAACATTGGGGGAATGGCTCTGGTTGGTCACCGAAGTCGTAGTGGCTACACCGTGCGTTGGCGCTCCGCAACCTTCGGCGCGGAGGGCCAGTACGGCCGAAGCGGCCGCAACCATCGCGTCGTGCCGTTCGGCCATGGCCCGCGTTCCAGCGTGGTCTTGTTTTCCCACAAAGCGTGCAAGCAAACGGTCGATGCCAGAGATTGCACTGACAATGCCGACCCCAAGACCGGCCTGCTCAAGGGCATTCCCCTGCTCCACGTGTAGTTCGATATATGCGTGCGGTTTTGTGCCTCTGATCCATGGCTTGCCAAGGGCAGCGGAGGGTTCCAGACCGAAATGTTCGTAGGCCTGGCCCAGCGTGTTGCCTCTGGTGCCTACTCGATTCATGTCCCCGGGAGTCAGTTCACCTGCTAGTGCACGGCTTCCAAGACAGCTAAGACCAAACTCGTTGGATTCTTCACCCAGGAAGTCGACGACAATCAGGTCGCGATGGAGACGAAGTCCTGATTCCCTGATGTTACGGACTGCTTCGACAGCTCCGAGGACTCCGACAATTCCGTCGAACCGTCCACCGCCGTCGACGGTGTCTGTGTGGGAACCTGTGATGATGGGTGCTGCGTTTGGGTCCCGTCCCTGCATCCGGCCTACGAGGTTGCCAGCGTCGTCCTGGAACACATCGAGTCCGGCCTCACGCATCAGTCGCTTGGTCCATTCACGGGACGCGTGGTAGCTTTCGCTGAAGACTTCCCGGGTCCAACCTGGTCGGCTGTCATCGCGGTAGGTGGCCAAGCTGTTGAGATCCTGTTGAATGCGTTCGACGACGGGGGAAGACGTGGTGGCTGTTTCCTTCATATTCACCTCCTATACCGTCGCCCGAGGGAGGAATTTGCCACGTCCCGACTTGCCGACGTATTTTCCGTCCCTAGCCACGAGATCTCCGCGCGAGTAGACCTGCTCTATGGCACCTGGCAGGTCCCATCCTTCGTATGGGGTGTAATCCATGTTCTGGTTCTGGGTTTCGGCGGTGATGACGGTCCTGCCGTTGGGGTCCAGGACGATCAGATCAGCATCGAAGCCCGCTGCGACTTGTCCCTTGCGGCTCCCCAGCCCGAACTGGCGGGCCGGTGCCGTGGAGGTAAGCTCAACGTATTTCTCCATGGAGATCCGGCCTTTCCGCACGCCCTCGGCGTACACGACCGCCATGCGATGTTCCACGCCGGGTCCTCCGTTGGGGATCTTTCTGAAGTCGTCATGTCCGAGCCTGAACTTGTCCTCCATGCAGAACGGGCAGTGGTCGGAGCTTACGACGCTGAGGCTTCCAGCACTGAGGCCCCGCCACAGGGCTTTCCGATGCTCTTCTTCACGCAAGGGTGGTGTCAGAACATATTTGGCCGCTTCGAACCCTGGAGCATCATAAAGCTCGGGCCCGAGGGTCAAGTAGTGAGTGCAGGTTTCCCCAGCAACAGCCCAGTCCTTGGAACGGGCTTCCGCCACCGCAGCAACGGAACCTTCAGTTGAAAGGTGAACGAAGTAGATCGAGGCATCAGCCATTCGGGCAATACTGATTGCCCTGTTCACTGCTTCAACCTCAGTTGCGGGAGGGCGTGACAGCAAATGCGATTTGGGTCCGGTCTTGCCTGCTGCCATGAGGTCGTCGGCCAGTCGGTCAACGATGTCACCGTTTTCGGCGTGGATGCAGACCTGACCTCCTACTTTGCTCGATTCACGCATGACATCGAAAAGGTCTCCGTCGTTGAGCATGAGGCTGCCACGGTAAGCCATGAAGACCTTGAAACTCGTAATGCCGGCCTGGGCTATTTCGGGGAATTCTCGGGCAGCATTCTCGTATAGATCCGTGACACACATGTGGAACCCATAGTCAATGACAGCCTTTCCAGCCGCCTTTTCGCTATGCTCATCAAGGGTTTCCAGAAGCTTCTGTCCCGGCCGCTGCATTGCAAAGTCGACCAACGTGGTGGTTCCACCGCATGCGGCAGCGATGGTCCCGGATGCGAAGTCATCGGAAGTGACCGTTCCGCTCATGGGAGAGTCCATATGGGTGTGGACGTCCACTCCGCCGGGCAGCACCAGGCGTCCGCTGACATCGACGATTTCCGCGTTCTCGATCTGCAGATGCGAGAGTTCTCCCACAGCCTCGATCTTTCCGTTAGTGATGAGCACGTCCGCGCGGGCTGAACCCGTGCTGTTGACTACGGTTCCACCTTGGAGGATTTGATACTTCATTGTCGTTTCCGTTTCAGTTTGCGGCTGTTTCAGATTTTTCGGCGCTTTGGCGGGTCAGGTGGTTCAGTTCGGCAGCCCGACGGTGCGAGTCGGGGTGGATTTTGTCGGCGATGAGGCAGGCAAGTGCACCAAAAGCTACGCCGATAGGCCAGGAGAAGGGAGCCCAAGCGGTGAAAGAAGGTACCAGTGCGAGGACAAGTGTCGGGATACCGGCGCCGACCAGCGCGTAAATCGAGTTGAGATTGGTTCCCTTGTGGTAAAAGTACGGGCCGCTGGGGGAGTCGCTGTAGAGGTCGTCGATGTTCACCTTGGCTTTTCTGACCAGATAGTAGTCCGTCAGGAGAATGCCAAAGAGCGGCCCCATGAGCGCACCGATTCCACCGAGGAACAGGTTGATGGCGAGCGGGTTGGAGTAGATGTGCCACGGCATGACGAGCAGGGCGATCAACGCGGTGATGAGTCCGCCGCGCTTGAAATTGATCTTGGAGGGGAAGACATTTGCCAAATCGTAGGCTGGGGAGACGAAATTCAGAACGATGTTGACGCCTGCGGTCGCGATGGCAAAAGCGATGGTTGCAACGAGCAGTGCGGTGACATTGTCGATCTCCGCTACGAGGGCGACCGGGTCGTGGATTGCCTTTCCGTATACCTGCACGGTGCCCAACGCAATGACCACCGCAACGACGCCGAACAGCGAGGCATTGAGGGGGAGTCCGAGCCTGTTGCCGCGAATGACAGACTTCCGGTCCGGAGCATTGCGTGCAAAGTCGGCATAGTTGAGCATGGGGCCGGCGTAGTAGGAAACGGTAAGGAAGACACCGGCCAGAAGTGCCACGACGGCGCTGCCAAAGGGAAGGCTCTGTCCTGATTCAGTATGGTTGAAATCGATGACCCAGTTGGCCTTGGCCAAGATCCAGACGGCCAAGGCCAGCATCGCGATCCAGATGACAGGTCCTGCGAAGTCAGAGAGTTTCCGCACAGTTTCCATGCCTCGGTGCAGGACGATGAGTTGGAGGAGCCAGAGCCCGAGGAAGCATATCCATCCGAGCAAGGACAGGCCCAGGAAGGATGGTTCAGTCAAAGGCTGCAACCCTGGTGCGATTTTCAGAAGGAGGATCATAACGGCCGCGGATGCCAGATAGGTCTGAATCGCGTACCAGAAGATCGCAACGACCGCCCTCAGCAGAGCAGGAACGTTGGCGCCGAAGACACCGAAGCTGACGCGGGCGAAGACAGGGAACGGTACACCCAGCCGTTGTCCAGCGACCCCCATGAGGTTACAGCCCAGGTGTACAACTGCGACGCCTCCCAGCAGAGCGAGGATGATCTGCCAACCGTTCAGTCCAAGAACCAGCAGGCCGATCGCGAACGTGTAGCCGCCCAGACTGTGGACTGCTGACATCCAGACGCAGAAAAGGTCCCACGCCTTCCAAATACCGGATTCCCGACGGGGGGCGAGATCCTCGTTATAGAGCCGGGAGCTGTATCCCGATG
Organism: Paenarthrobacter sp. YJN-5; assembly: GCF_015040095.1. Classification (NCBI taxonomy): domain Bacteria; kingdom Bacillati; phylum Actinomycetota; class Actinomycetes; order Micrococcales; family Micrococcaceae; genus Paenarthrobacter; species Paenarthrobacter sp. YJN-5. The sequence goes on along the minus strand of NZ_CP053546.1, from coordinate 124,889 downwards.
GTTGTTCTGACATGGCCTTTCAGCCCTTTCGCCTCAAAGAAAAAATGTGGGCAAGCGATGAACCCTCACAGGCACTGGAATCAACACAAACGTTTGCGAAAATCGGCTTGCCTTCGAACGGAGAGGTTTGGTTGATGAGCAAACACTAGCAATGCTTGCCTGTGGCGTCAATCACTAATTGCCGAAATGCGACGGCTTGGCATGTATTCGGCGTGACGATATCTCCCAACGCACACGTTTGAGTGGTGACGCGGAGACTGCCAAAGTCTATGATTGGACCCATGGTGAAGCCACAGGATGAGGTCCGATCGGGACTCGAGGTCACAAGTCCGGAGCGAGGTGTGCCTGCCCAGAAGCCTGTCACCCTTGCCATGGTCGCGAAGCATGCGCAGGTTCACTACTCCACGGTTTCCCGGGCACTCAGTCCAAACCCAACGGGAATCGGCGCCGACACGGTCAAGCGCGTCAGGGAACTTGCCACACTGCTGGGCTATCGCCGGGATGAGGGAGCGGCAGCACTGAAGAGGGGTAGGTCCCGGCTTATCGGCGTGCTGGTTCCGCGCCTGACCGACGTCGCCTTGGCAACCCTTTATGCCGGCATTGATGATGCGGCCAGCCTTGCCGGGTACGACACCGTCGTCGCGAATACCTGGGACGAAGCTGAGCGCCGACGTAGCCGTCTGGATTCCCTGCTCTCGCGCAGGGTGGATGGGATCATCCTCGCGGACTCCCACATCGCAGATCACACAGCACATGAACTTTCGAAGCTCGGACTGCCTTGCGTCCTCGCCATGCGGCGCCTGCCCAGCGAGGTGTCTGTGAGCACCGACGACTTGGCTGGCGGGAGGCTTGCCGCCGAGCATCTCATATCGCGCGGGCACACGCAGGTGGGCATCATCGCCGGTGACATAACCGCGAGCACAGGCATCGAGCGAAGCCAAGGTTTCACATCGGCGTACAGAGAGTCGGGAATGGACGTGCCGCAGAGTCACATCATTGCTTCCGGGTTTGGTGCGTTGGCAGGATACGAGGCGTGCAGGAAGCTCTTGGAGCTTCCCGAACGGCCAACTGCCATCTTCGCTGCGGATGACCTGACTGCTGTCGGAGCCATGGGCGCCATCCGTGACGCGGGTCTCCGTATCCGTAATGACATAGCAATCATCGGTTACAACGACATCGACATTTCCAAGCAGTTGCCTATCCCTCTGACCACGATCCGCTCTCCCTTGCTGGAGATGGGTAGGGCAAGTCTGAAGAAGTTGCTGGACAGGATTTCCGGCCGCCCGGTGGACTCAGAGCTCCTGAAACCCGAGTTGATCGTCCGCTCGACTACCTGAAAAAGCCAGGCGTTGCGTGTCCGTCGCATGCCCGGGACCACGCCATTAAGCGGCCAAGGTTAGCGAGCTAAGGACACCTTCAAACTGCTCTATGTCTGCGCTGGTGTTGAAGTAGTGAGGTGAAAGACGAACACCGTATGCGCGCAGCGAACAGCGCACATTCGCGGCTATCAGATTCCTGTGAAGAGTGGCATCATCGCTGCATGAGACCATAAGGATGCCGGAATGATGGGCCTCGTCGTAGCTTGAACGGAACGACGACATGCCACGTTGAAGGCAGATTTCCTCAAGGCTGCGGGCTCGCTTAAGGACTATTCTTTCAACTTCTTCTGTACCTATTTCTAGAACAAGCGACGATGTGGCGGCAAGCCCCGCAATGCCTGGCACGATCTCCGTCCCTGATTCGAAGCGCCGCCCGTCGTCTGCGAGATCTGGTTCGTAGGTGAAACTGAATGGTTCCTTGACACTCATCCATCCCACGACAGAAGGATGAAGTACATTCATGGCCTTTTCGGAAAAGTGGGCGAACCCTATCCCCAACGGCCCATTCAGCCACTTGTGCGCGCTGACACAGAGGGCATCAATGCCCCACTCGTCCGCCCGCATATTTAGTGCGCCGACAGATTGTGTCCCGTCGACCACCAAGAGCGTGTTCCGTCGAGAGCATTCCGCCCCAAGGAACTGCAAGTCGTAGCGGTAACCCGAGGAGTATTGTACCGAGCTGACGGCAAGCGCTCTGGTGCGAGAGTCGACGGCACCGACCAGGGCTTTTTCGGCCGAGCGACCGTTTTGCATACGCACTCGGCGTACTTCAACACCTTTGCGGCGCAGGGCTAGCCAAGGGTAGGAGTTAGAAGGAAACTCTCCTTCCGAGAGGACTACGTTGTCTCCCTCAGTCCAGTCCAAACCGTTGATGACTAACGCTATGGCGGTGCTCGTGTTCTGGCTGAAGGCAACACGGTCCGCCGCACCTCCGATAAGGCGCGCTACCAAGACGCGGGTCTTGGCGATTTCGGTGCGCCATGCCTCGTTGGCCGCAATGCCAAGACGACAATGATCCTGGACAATTGCGCTAACTGCTTCGACGACGGGCTGAGACACTAGCCCAATAGCCGCTGAGTCGAAATATATCTGGCCCCGGGTACCGGGATAAATGTCGCGGAGGGCCGCTTCACTTGGTGCTGTCATGTCGGGATCCTTAGTGTGGGTCGTACATGGCTCGTTGATGTGAGATTGTTTGCCCTGGCCGATGGTGTTCGACGTGGCTGACTCCGTCCTCATCGTTGGCCTACGATTTCGCTGGCTTCTTTCAACGCTCAACGCCAACCTATACGACGCCTCCCTGCTCCTGTACTCACCTGCCGATCTGGCATGTCAGACCCAGAGAGTCAGAAAGCCTACCCCCGGCCCTGGAACGCGTCCGCGGCTATAGTCGCCTTCAGGTGCCTTGTGGAGATCGAGGCTATTTGCAAACGAGGGCATCTGCAAGAATCCTGCAACCGAGGACCTAGTCTCTATGGATGCATGCGGCTTACGGTGAGAACTACCTTACAAACTGCACCGGAGGCACCAATGAATGATCAAGGGATAACGTCTGTAGACGCCCCTCAAAAGCAGCCACACACAGCTACGGATCCGCATGCCTCAGGGCATCGTCGCGCGATCGTCGCTGGCTCGGTCGGCAATATGGTGGAATGGTTTGACTGGTCACTTTACGCAGTCCTTGCCCCCGTGTTCTCGACACAGATCTTCGGCGGCGGTGATGCGACTTCCGGTCTCCTTTTGACGTTCTCGGTCTTCGCCGTGGGGTTCTTTATGCGCCCCTTGGGCGGAGCGGTCCTTGGACTGTACGCGGACCGACACGGTCGCAAGGCCGGCATCACCCTCACCATCGCAATTATGTCGGTGTCTTCAGTTGTCATGGCATTGACCCCAACCTTCGCAGCCGTTGGCCTGTTAGCACCCATCATGCTGGTGCTTGCGCGTTTGGCGCAGGGCTTCGCTGCGGGCGGCGAGTTCGCTTCCTCGTCTGCCTTCATGGTCGAATCGGGAAGTTCCCGGCGGAGGACTCTCGCCGGCAGCTGGCAGCAGGTTTCGGTCATCGCCGGCATTGTCCTGGCAACAGCCACCGGTGCCTTGCTGACGACGCTTCTCCCAACGGATGCGATGCAGGGGTGGGGCTGGCGTCTTGCGTTCGGCATCGGCGCCGTGCTTGGGCTGGTTGGTGTTTGGCTCAGGTTGAGCGTTGGAGAAACCCAGGAATTCCTTGAGTCCCAAGACATTGCCAAGAAGACACGAATCGGGGCACAGATCCGCGAGGCATGGAGCCACTGGCGCGGGATCCTCATCGTGGTCGGCTTCAACATCCCCGGATGCCTGGCCTTCTACCTGTTTGTCAGCTACATGCCCTCCTATTCCGTCAAGACCGCAGGAATCCCCCTTAGCACTGCCCTTTGGGCCAACGCCATCGCCTTGGTGTTTGCCATGTGCCTGATCCCGGTGTTCGGCATCCTTGCCGACCGCGTTGGTCGCTCCAAGCTTGTGGCCGCATTCGGGACTGCCCTGTTGATTCTGCCGTGGCCGGCGTTCCAACTGGCTGGATCCTCCTCATTTGCCGCCATACTTATCGCCGATATTCTCGGGCTCACCGTCGTGGCTCTCTACTCGAGCATTCTTGCGGCCGTACTTTCAGATGCCTTCCCGGCGCACGTCCGTACGACGGCGATCGGCACCTCATATTCACTGATTGTCGCGATCTTCGGCGGAACGGTTCCCTTGGTGGCCACGTGGGCCCAGTCGCAGGGCCTCGGCGGTCTGCTTTGGCTCTATCCAGCCATTTCATCGCTCGCGGCGCTGGCTGTCATTCCCTTGGTCCGGCGGCAACGGCAGTTCTGACAAAGAGTGGAAACTGCCATGTCTCCTAACGCTACCCCGCTCAGCACGGATCTTGACCGCAAGATCCTCGCCTGCCTGGCTTTGGACGCGAGAGCCAGCTGGGCTCAAATAAGCTCCTCCCTCGGAGTCGCAGAGAGCACCGTCTCCCGTCACTTTCAGAGACTCGAAGAACAGGGTTACATCCACATCACAGGAATGCTTGATCCGCAGCGCTGCGGACTGGGCAATTCCTACTGGATCTTCCTTCGGGCATTACCTGGCAAAGCCGCAGCGCTCTCTCTGGACTTGGCAAAGCATCCCGAGACTCGACTTGTCGTCCGACTGTCCGGTGGGTACGACGTATTGACGGAGGTGGTCGTCCCTGACCGCGAGGAGCTAGTCACATTCCTGGACTCTCCACCGCTTCGTGGCCAAATCAGCGAGGCAAGCAGCATCGCTGTGATGCGTAACTTCAAAGCGGGTTGGGAATGGGCAGCAGACCTCCTCACACCGCGGGAACTCCATCTCATGCGTCCAATCCGGCCGCTACCAGCCGACGCGAGAGGTACCGTCGATCTGGATCAGCTCGACTTGGAGCTTCTAACCATTCTGGCCCACGACGGGCGGGCAACGAACGTCTCACTCGCAAGCCGGGTCCACGTTGACGAAACTACAGTGAGCCGCCGCATTAACCGCATGCGCCGCCTGGGGGCAGTTGTCTTCAGCCCCCAGCTTGATCCCAGGTCATTGGGCTTTGGCGTCGAAGCCTTCGTGAGACTGTCGGTTTCACCGGCCGAGATCACATCAACAGCCCGTACCCTGGCCGGCCTGCACGCCGTCCGATACGTATCCGTCACTACAGGCGACGCCGATCTCTTCTGCGAAATAGTCGTCACATCCATCGACGAGTACTACAGCTTCATTACCAACACACTGTCAGGGATCCCAGGAGTACAGAGCAGTGCCTCCTCACTTTCCCTGCAAACCCTCAAACGCGCTTCACATCCATGGCTTAAAGAGAACGCCACAAGCGAAAGCCTTTAGAAAGGACTCGAAAGATGAAAACGGCTACCTTCCAAAAATCCTTCCCCTGGAAGACCGAGGGCAAGGAATATCCCAGTTTCGAACTGGCCCCGCAATTTGGACGTGTTCCCGAATACTCTTGGGATCTCTCCGACATGCAGCGGCAACGGGTCCAGCGGCTACTCCGGGAAGAAATCGTGGTCAGCCTGCATGACCACCCACATGAATACCCGGCTGACATGTCCGACCTGATCCCATACGTCCGGTCCGCGCATACCCGAACCGGATACGAAGGGCTACGTGCCTCAGGCATGACCGCAGTCTTTGACAACCTACTTGATGGCTACGGCTGCGTGTGCAGCTCAGCCGGCTGGAAGTGGGAGGAACTCATTATGGATCTCGGCATGCGGCTCTGCGATTTCAGCAAGCAGGACTACGTTACTGTCGCCCGCAATACCTCCGACATTCGGGCGGCCCATGAACAGGGTGGACTAGCAATCGTCCTTTCCTTGGAGGCTTCGACCGCCATTGAAAACGAAGTTGACCGGATCGACATGCTCTACGGATTCGGTGTCCGTCAGATGGGTTTGGTCTATAGCGAATCGAACAACCTCGGATCAGGCCTCAGGGAACGCGGCGATGGTGGCCTGAGCCGATTCGGTGAACGGTGCGTCAAACGTATGAATGACCTTGGAATGGTCATCGACATCTCGCACTCCAGCGATCGGACATGTCTGGACGCCATACGCCTCTCAACGGACCCCCTGCTGATCACCCACGCCGGCGCTCGTGGTGTCTGGCCTACCCGCCGCATGAAGCCGGACGAGGTGCTGACCGCCTGTGCAGAACGCGGGGGAGTGCTGGGCATCGAGGCAGCCCCGCACACTACCGTCTCACGGGCACACCCCAAACACTCGTTGGAGTCTGTCATGGATCACTTCACCTACTGCGTTGATCTCATGGGCATCGAGCATGTTTCGTTCGGTCCAGACACCCTGTATGGCGACCACGTCGGGCTTCATCACGCCTTTGACCTGGGCGTCCACGAGGATATGGCAACATGGCCGGACTTCGAACCGGTTGATTATGTCGCTGGATTGGAGAACCCAACGGAGAACTTCTTCAACATCATCGCGTGGCTGGTTACGCATGACTACAGCGACGCCGAAATTCGGATGGTAATTGGCGGTAACACCATGCGTGTTCTCGACCAAGTCTGGGGCTAGTCGCATCTAACCCGGCCTCGTCTGCGAACATGCTCGCAGACGAGGCCGGATCCCCTAGTTTCGGTTGGTTCTCTACAAACGACCCCGTCGCGCGCTGATCTGGCCCACGTGACTCCATCTACCCCTCCACGTGCATGAGCCCTCTATAAGGACCACAAATAATGACAAACTCAACGACCGCCACCGCTCAGGAGCTCGACAGCGAACAGACCACCAAGCTCCATGCCCTGTACCGGTCCCTCCATGCCCACCCCGAGCTGTCCATGCAGGAACACGCCACGGCAGCGCTCATCGAGCAGGAACTGGAACGCCTGGGCATCGAGCATTTCCGCTGCGGTGGCACGGGAGTGGTGGGCATCCTGCGCAACGGCGACGGTCCTGTGGTTGCGTTCCGCGCCGATACTGACGGACTACCCATCGAGGAGGCCACCGGACTGGAGTATGCCAGCACGGATAAGGGCATGCTGGAGGGCTCCGAGGTTCCCGTGATGCACGGCTGTGGCCACGACACCCATGTGGCGAGCCTGCTGGGAGCCGCCGAAATCCTCGTCGGAAACCGGGGCATGTGGGCCGGTACTCTAGTGCTGATCTTCCAGCCCGGCGAGGAGACCGCGGCAGGTGCGCTGGCCATGCTCGACGACGGGCTATGGGACAAGGCGCCGAGACCCGAGGTGGTGTTCGGGCAGCACATTACGCCTCGGCCTGTTGGAACGATTTTGGTCTCCAGCGGACCCGCTGCAGCCATGGCCGATTCGCTTAGGGTCACCGTGCGCGGGCAGCAGTCCCATGGGTCGCAGCCGCAGGATTCCGTAGATCCCATCGTCATGGGAGCCCACATGGTCACGCGGCTGCAAACCATAGTGTCCCGCGAGCTTGACCCCCGGAAGTCCGCCGTCGTGACGGTAGGCACCTTTCACGCCGGACTCAAGGAGAACATCATCCCGGCCTCGGCCGAGTTCACGCTCAACATCCGTACCTTCGACGAGGACGTTCGTGGCCAGGTCCTCGCGGCCGTTCACCGCATCATTGAAGCTGAAGCTGCCGCGTCCGGCGCTCCCGCCCCGCAGATCGAGGAGCTGTATCGCTTTCCGCAGTGCTACAACGAACCCGACGCCGTTCCTTCAGTTCTTGAGGCACTGCGCGGTGCGTTCGGGGCTGAGTCAGTAGAAGTGACCCCGCCGATGATGGGGAGCGAGGACTTCGGTCACCTGGGTACGGCCATCGGCGTGCCCTCCGTGTACTGGTTATTCGGTGGTCTCTCGCGACCCACTCTTGAAGGGGCCGCCCCTGTCCCCAGTATCCACTCGCCGCTTTTCGCCCCCGAGTTGGAAGGCTCACTGGCCGGCGGAGTCACGGCCGCCGTCGCCGTCCTGTTCTCCCGGCTCGGCAGATGAGGACACACGTCGCTGGCTGGCCCGTTAGGCGATGGCTCTCCTGACGTTCACCACAAAACGAGAAACAGACCACAACACAGCTTTGTAGGGAGACGGTCATGAATAGGTTGCTCACGTGCTGGAGGCGCCATCGGACCCAGTCGCATGCTTCTGTCTCATGCAACAACTGCCATCACCAGGTTCCATCACGAACGATGTACGAGTGGGCGTGGTTTGCCTCAATGGTCGGAGGCAGCCCCGATATTTGGCAATGCGGCGAAGCGGAACTGGGCTGCAGCCCTTGCGCCTGCACCAGTTCAGAGCACTTGCGGGCCTTTAATAATTAGGAAGAACGTTCGGTCTTTCCGCGCCATCGTTTGGCCGAGGCCGGTGGCGGCAAATCGTTCCAGCCTGTTCTGTCTCGATCGACGTGCCAGTCCCGAACGGCCGCTAGGCAGCACTCTCGCCGCCGTCGTCCGGCGGCAGTGCTGAGTTCCACGCCGACCGACCGCATCGAACCAAGCCCGTCATCGCCCCCGGCGGTGACGGGCTTGGTTTTCAGGGCCTCATCAGACTTCCCAAATCCACGCTGGGGGCGGGGCGGCGCGCGGATTGAAGAATGGCGTTATGCACTCTTTCCAGATGTGCGCGCATCAAGTTAGCAGCTTGGACGCCATCTGGGGCTCTCAGTGCCGCCGTAATATCAACATGTTCTTCGATCGGGCAAGCAGATTCGGGTGGAACCGCAAACTTCGCTAAGGCAAGAGAAGTCAGAGCTGTTAGTTCGACGAGATACTTCACGCAAAAAGCGTTGCCGCTGGCCTGTGCCAGGGTTACGTGAAATGAGCCCGACAAAGCCACGGCGGCATCGAGATCACCAGCCTGCCGCAGCTCGATCTGTTCAGTGGCGATACGGCTCAGCTCTTGAAGCACTGACTGATCGACACGGCCAGCAATACGTCCCGAAATGTCACTTTCGATTGCTACTCGAGCATCACGTACCTGTTCGACTTGTGCTTCCGACGGGCTGGCGACAAATGCCCCACGTTTAGGGAAATAGTCCACCAGCCCGTCGGAGGCCAACCGGATGAGTGCCCGGCGCACTGTCTCTCGGTTTGTCCCGAACAATTCGCAGAGCTTGACTTCAGCGAGTTTTGTCCCGGGCGCGATCCTGTTGCGCAGAACGGAATCACGAATACGTTGGTAGATCTCATCACCGGGCAGGTCCTGCTGGGTCCTTCCGCTGGCAGTTTCCCCACCGGCGGACTCCAGTACATAGGTTGATCCCAGCGGAAGACTCTGGCTCATAAGTTTTGGCATGACGCCTCCATGTAAGTGTGTGCCTTGGCAGAGATTGCCCGCCGCCCAGAGCGCAGAATCTCCGGACAGTACCCGGGCATACCGCACAAAGGAAGTAGCGACATCGACCCAACTCCTTCAACGCTAGCTCACCATCGACCCGCAAGAGCCGCCCACAAGGCCGACCATCCGGTCATATTCTTCTTGTGAACAAGATATCTCTTTTTTGTTGACAAGAATAGATCCGGGTGCCAATGTGAAGTGCACAACACTTGAAACCCCGGCAGCCAGTTAGCCCTGCACATGCCGGACACACCATCACCTTCCGCGTCCGAACCGTCACAACGGTCACCGTTTACACGCCCAAATGGACAGGACCCAAAGGAGCGACTCCCGTCCAGCCGGACGCAATGAGACGCGAACACACGGAAAACGATGGGCCATAGGGATCCCTCAGCGGATCCAACACCATTCGTATCGCTTGGAGGATTAAAATGCCGAGAGAAACAACCGTCGAAGACACCGAGGTCCGGTCCAGTCCCGGCGATCAACCTCGTTCACGCACTTTGGCATATGTCTGCGTCATCTGTGGGCTTGCCTGGGTCATGTCGGTGTACGACTTCACCCTCTTTGGAACCCTGCTTCCTGCAATCGCAGAGGACTTCGGCTGGAGTGCAGCCGAAGCGACGATGTTTAACACAGTCTGCCAAATTGGAATCTTCTTCGTTTCACTGGTTCCCGGCTACCTGATAGACCGCGTTGGGCGTAAGAAATCCCTGATCATCATGATGGTCGGTGGCGCCTTGGTCGCTGGATTCACCGGTGCTGCCACGGGCGTGCTCAGCCTTCTGGTAATCCGCGCCCTATCGGGCCTGTCTCTCGCTGAGGAAGTTGTAAATGCCGTCTACCTGAGCGAAATGCTGGAGAAGGTAAAGCGCCGTGGGTTGATCTACAGCCTGGTACAAAGCGGTTGGCCCATTGGAGCGCTTCTTGGTGCCGGCATCTGCGCACTCACCCTTCCCCTTGTCGGATGGCGGTGGTCGTTCGTCATCGCTGGGGTTGCCACCTTGCTGATCGTCCCCTTCGCCCTCAAACTGCCCGTTTCCCGGCGTGATGAAAAGACTGCCAAGGTCGCAGCGGCGCTAAAGGCAACGCCACGGGAAAAGAAGAGCCTTGCACAGGAATTCCGCATCCTCTTCTCACCCAGCCTGCGCAAGCACACCCTGGCCATGTGTGGCGCATGGTTGTTCAACTGGTTCGGCAACCAGGTGTTTACCGTATTGGGAACGACGGTGCTGCTTGAGGCCAAAGGAATACCGCTGGAACGAGGCCTTATCATCCTCGTTGTCTCCAACGTCGTCGCATTCATCGGCTACCTCTGCCATGGCTGGCTGGGGGACCGGGTCGGGCGTCGTAACACAATCGTACGCAGCTGGATGATTGCGGCAGCTCTCAGCGTCGTCCTGATGCTGGGACCGAGCAACGAGCTGTTCGTCTTCGTTATATACTCCCTGTTCCTGTTCTTCCAGCTCGGCCCGTATGCCGCCCTCCTGTTCTACATGGGCGAGTCCTTCCCGGAAGAAGCCAGGGGCAGCGGAGCAAACCTCGCCCACGCACTTGCCCCGATCGGCAGCATTTTCGGCTCGGGCATCCTGGCCGTTCTGCTCGGCATGGGCGTCTCAATGTCCTGGTCAGCGATCTTCGCTGGATCGATATTCCTTGCGATATCGGCTTTCTGCATGCGATTCGGTGTCGACGATCGCAAACTGCGGGACCGCTCAACAACACAGCCCGTTGCCGCGAAACACTAGTTGAGTCCATCAAAAGGAACCGAAAATGTCACATGAATCCGAACACATCGTGGACCTCATCGTTACAGGCGGAACAGTCGTCAACGCCTCCCACCGTCAAGAGGCGACCATCGTCGTAAACAAGGGCAAGGTCGAAGCCTTGCTGGCGCCGGGCGCATCCGTTCCAACGGCACGGCGCACCCTTGATGTCGACGGACGGCTGCTTCTTCCCGGCGGGGTTGACCCACACTGCCACATCGGTGAAATCGTGGGAGAACACGCTGGCCAGGACGATTACGAAAGTGCCACGATTGCGGCGTTGCATGGAGGGACAACCACAGTCGTCAACTTCGCAATCCCTGAAGCCGAAAATGAGTCCCCGCTCGACTGCGCCCAGCGTCGCCTGGGCGAGGGTGCCACAGCAAGAATCGACCACGCGTTGCACGGCGGTCTTGTGAAATGGGAACCGGGGTTGTCGGACCAGATTGCCGGGCTCGCAGAGCTTGGAATCCGCACCATCAAGATGTTCACTACGTACCGCGGTGAGCGTATGGTCGAACCTGAGACCATACTCGAAGTCCTGAGGAGCCTTCACCGTCAAGGGGGCATGGGGTACGTACATGCTGAGGCCGATCATGTCATCGAGGATGCACTGGCCCTCAGCGCGGAGGCCGGCCGGATCGACGCATCGCATTTACCAGAAACAAGGCCTGCCTTGGCAGAAAACGCTGCCGTCGCACAGGTTCTGGCGACTGCCCGTCATCTCTCAGCGCCGGTGTATTTCGTTCACCAGTCCACCCCCGAGGCGGTGTCGCAGGTGCGGGCAGCGCGACGGGAAGGCCTGCGTGCCTACACCGAAACGTGCCCTCACTACCTCCTCCTTGATGATTCTGTTTACGAAAAACCCGGTGCAGAAGGATTCGTGTGCTGTCCACCGCTGCGTAGCGATGAAACACGCAAGGATTTGGTCACCGCCGCACTTGTAGGTGATGTGGACACCATCGGCTCAGACCACTGCTGCTTTACCCTGGAACAGAAATCGACCTCTCGACATGACGTCAGGCACATGCCGAACGGCCTTCCGGGAGTCGAAACCAGGATTCCCGCCGCCTTCACAGCCTTGGTCGTTAATGCCGGAGTCTCCCTTGAGCGGTTCGTGGCGCTCACTTCAACGAATGCCGCGCGGCTTAACGGTTTGAACGGCAAGGGGTGGATAGGCCCCGGCGCTGATGCCGACTTCTATTCCATCGATCCTGAGGCATGCCGCACCACCGACGCCGCTGAACTGCACATGGCTACTGACTACACCCCATACCAAGGACTGACTCTCTTCGGCTGGCCGGTTGAGGTCGTCTCCGGCGGCCGGGTTGTCATCGATCAAAACGGTTTTCATGATCCCGGTCCGGTTGGGCGCTTCCTTGCAACGCATCCCCTCGACGATGCGTTGCTCACCTGAGCGGTCCTACCCAAGTCCTTCCGCCCAATTTTCGATTTAAGGATCTCCAACATTGAATGCGAACACAGACCCACGCACGGACGCCGTTCTGGTAACCGGAGCATCCGGCCTCCTTGGAAGCGTCGTCGCTGCACGCTTGCGCGAACGGGGAACCAAGGTCATTGCCACCGACGTCACGCCCAAAACTAACGATGTGATTGCCTGCGACGCATCGGATGCAACGGCTGTTGAGACAATAGTTGCCCAGGAAAATGTCACCGATATTATTCATTGCGGCGCGATTTCCGGGCCAATGGTTTCTCGGGACGCACCACGTACCATCGTCGACATCAACATCGGCGGAATCACGAACATCCTGGAAGCAGCCCGGGTTCATCGGCTGCGACGTGTTGTATTTTGCTCATCTTTGACGGTATACGGCAATACGGCTGAAGGCCCGGTGCCCGAAACAACGCAAACTTCGCCTACGAGTGTCTATGCTGCTTCGAAAGTTGCCGGCGAAGCCCTGATAAGCTCCTACGCCGCCCAACATGGCGTCGACGGTATCGCTCTGCGGATTGGTACCGTCTACGGGCCAGGCCGCCGTACGGCTTGCTTCGTCCGGACAATGATCCAGAACGCAGCAGCAGGTCAGCCCACTGTACTGCCGTTCGGTAGGGACTTCCCCAGGCAGTACCTCTACGTCGACGACGCTGCCGAAGCCATCATCTGCGCCTTGGATGCTAAGTCCCCGCAACACCGCGTCTTCAACGTCACGGGCAATTCGTACCTGACGATGGCCGAGGTCGCAGAGGTGGCGGCTACAGTCATTCCCGGTATCGACGTCCATCTGGAAGACGGACCTGACCCGGACGACTCAGACCGACAAGGGCCGCTTAGCCCAGAGCGGGCCAAAGATGAACTTGGGTATGAGGCTAGGTGGTCCTTGGCTGACGGCCTGAAGGCCTACGCCACCAAACTTGCCGAGGACACGGTGTCGGTATGACCAGTCAGCCATTCGATCTGACCGGGAGAACTGCTCTCGTGACGGGAGGAAGTCGAGGGATCGGCGCAGCAATCGTCGAGATCCTTGCCCGGCATGGGGCAACAGTAGCCTTCTGCCACCACGACGACGATCATGCCGCAGCCGCGTTGACGGATTCACTGAGCTTGGAGGGTTACTCCGTCGCCTCGCGGACCTGCGACGTTTCGATCGAGAAGGAGGTTGATGATCTGGCCGAATGGACCAGTCAGACCGTGGGTCACGTAGACATCGTAGTGAATTCGGCCGGGGTGGGCGGAGGCGACCGGCCTTTCTCCGCTGTCGATCCCGTCGAATGGGACCGTGTAATCGGAGTCAACCTACGCGGCAGCTATCTCGTGACGCGGGCCTTCTACGAACCCATGGTGGAGAAGGGTTGGGGCAGAGTTATCAACATTGCCTCACAACTCGCTTACAAGGGTGCTACCGGCCTCGCACACTACTGTGCCTCCAAAGCAGGTGTCGTTGGTTTCACCAAGGCGCTTGCTCTGGAAGGGGCACCGCATGGAGTTTTGGTCAACACGATTGCCCCTGGTCCGGTGGACACCGCTCTTCTGCGTGGACATAGTGAACTCTGGCTGGAAAACAAACGGTCTTCCCTTCCTCTCGGCCGAGTCGGAGAGGTTGATGAAATTGCGCCCACGGCCTTGCTGCTCGCATCCGATGCAGGAAGTTTTTACGTCGGCCAGACTTTGTCCCCCAACGGGGGAGACGTCCTTCTCTGAATTGTCCCCCCTTTAAAACATGACCAAGCTTCGACCCATGCCCGTACTGGAGGGCGGGATGAAGTCATGCCGGCCTTATGAATGGAGTCCCCTGATGAAAACGCATCGCACCGTGCCTGTGGTGACATATGAAACTGCTGCCGAAGCTGTCGCTGTGGGCATCAGGGAAGCCGAACGCCGCGGGGTGAAGGCTGTGGTTACCGTCGTGGATCCAGGCCTTTTGCCACTCGCCTTGGGTAGAGCTGACGGTTCACCGCCACACAGTCTTGAGACCAGCCGACGCAAGGCCATGATCGCAGCGTCCATGCGCAGGCCCACTGCCACGATTCCCCCGGAGCTGATTATTCCGCTCGAACACGGCTCCGGGGGACTCATAACCAGCATTCAGGGTGGCGTGCCGCTTACGTTCGATGGGTCGTGTGTAGCTGGACTTGGCGTTGCAGGAGGAACGCCAGAGCAAGACGCCGGAATCGCACGAGCAATCCTAATCGCCATCGGCGCGGACGACGTCTCCGAATCAACGAACTACGAAGGGGGCACTGTCTCTAAACGGCACATAGCCGACGTGCTGGCCGATCCCACCCATGAGGAGGATGAGGCGGGTGTCTTCGGTTCGACTCGATATAACCGCTGATCTAACGGCGCTTCAAAAGCAGGCTCTGGCCCGGGACATGGGAGAAGTGGTGTCCCGCGTTGCCGGTATCGACGTTTGCAAGGTTACTGTCTCCGTCTTGGTGCACCCCTTAGGATCGTTGTGGCAATGCCAAGCCTGGGAACCCGTGCCGGCAACCCTTCTAACGTGTGCCATCGCAGGCGCAAGAGATCACGCGGTACGAAAAGAATTGGCCGATAGTCTTACCGCGATCATTGCGACCCGAACCCAGCTGCCCAGGGAAGCAATCGCAGTTGAGTTCGGGCAGGCTGACTTGCCCACCCGACGCCCACGACAGTGGACAAAACATTCGCCCAGTGTGAGGAGGGTTGGATCGGGCCCTTCACGCGGATCCGCTTGGGAGGCCTTCGTCGCCAACACTATCGGCAGGCTGTCTACGGCCCTGAGGCTTTCCCGGAGTTCATCCGCGCCCGTTACGACGGACGCAACGGCTTCGGTGGAGTCTCACCCAATGACGCCAGGGCACACCATCACCACAGGGCCGTGGGAAGGCCTGCATCTCAAGAGGAAGCAGTGGGAGCTCTACAGCCCAGAGATCGAGATTAACCCGTCGTAATCCGGCGAACGGGAATCTCGGTCCACCACAGAAGACCACAAAAGCCACCTGTACAGCCTCTGGCAGAGCGGCCCCAACAACTGGAAAGAATTGATCGAGAGGACCGGAATGGGACACGTACAATCCGTCGAACGGGCTTTCCGCATGTTGGAAAGCATCGTCGAGTCAGGCGGAACCGCGACCCTGACCCAAATGGCCGCAGGCCTTGGTATCAGCATGGCGGGAACTCATCGGCTGATACGAACTCTCGTGAAACTCGGCTATGCGCGGCAATTAACGAACCGAAGCTACGGTCTGGGACCCGGTCTCATCAGGCTCGGCGAATCTGCAGTTGAGCAGCAACTCTTAGCCATGCAGCCTGCTTTGGCAGCAGCCGTACATCAGCTCGAGGAGACAGCGACCCTGGCAATCCTTGACGGGGAGTCGGTGGTTCATACCCTTCAAGTTCAATCAAGCCGTGGGCTCCGTTCGACGGTGCAACTTAGCAGTCCCGAGCCGGCTCATTCGTCAGCAGCGGGAAAAGTACTTCTGTCTCAGCTCACTGACGACGAAATCACAAGAGCACTAACGGCAGCCGGAACGGAACCTCAGTCAGAGCACGTCAAGAATGAAACACTCGCCGATATCAGAAACATTCAGCTACTCGGCTACATCGTCGATGACGGGCAAGAACAGGGACTACGGCACTGCGCCGTACCGGTGCCCGGCACAGGAAGGCCACTGGCCATCTCTGTCGCTGGCCCCACTGACCGTCTCGGTGGTGGTTCACGGAGCCATGTCACTGCCGTGCTCAAGCGTGCAGCGCAAGAGATGGCTACGTTGTTCCAGCCAGTTCCCGTCCCGGCTCGATCTACCAAAGCACTCACTGCCTGACGGAGACACGAACATGAAAACCTCAAGCAACTTACGCCTGAGTTCGAATTGGAACGAACTGATAGGGCAAAACGTCGAAGTTTGGCTCGCCGGGCAACAAATCGCTGACGGTATCGTCGACACCGCAGCGCCCGATAGCTCAGTGCTTTGGCTCGCGAGCCGCGCCAACACCAACAGAAAGCTTTATGACAGGGCAACGGGCTACGAAGTCTGGGTGGACTCTGGCGAATCCATGTCGTAGCGGTTGGGCATGTTACATGACCTAGGTAGCTACTTTCAGAACCGCTCGCGGGCGGCTGAATACGGCCGACAACTGTTGGTAAAAGCCGTGATCTGGTATCGGCACGCTCAACCAAGCACACCGGGCTTGGAACGCCAGAACGATAAGCCAATAAGACAAATCTATGGAGAAAGCGCACACATGCATGTAGGAATTCCCGCTGAAACCGCAGCGGGCGAAACAAGGGTTGCGGCGACCCCCACCACTGTAAGGCAACTGATCAGCCTCGGATATGAGGTTCGTATCGAGGCCGGAGCAGGGCGGCTCGCCGATTTCATGGACGACGCGTACACCGACGCCGGCGCGTATGTCGCCGACCCGGGAACGGTGTGGCAATCCGACGTTGTCTTGAAGGTCAACAAACCCAACGCAGACGAGATCGCAAAATTGGAGAAGGGCTCGACCCTGATTGCTCCCCTCTCCCCGGCCTTGGACCCAGAGCTCATCAAGTCCCTGGCGACCGCGCCCCAAGGACCGATCACAGCACTTGCGTTGGATGCCGTCCCCCGGATATCCAGGGCTCAATCCATGGACGTCTTATCGAGCATGGCAAATATCGCCGGCTACCGCGCGGTTATCGAGGCAGCACACGAATTCGGTAGGTTCTTTACCGGACAAGTGACTGCAGCCGGCAAAATCCCACCGGCCAAGGTGCTCGTGGCCGGTGCAGGGGTCGCCGGCCTCGCCGCCATTGGAGCAGCAGGCTCGCTGGGAGCAGTCGTCCGGGCCACCGACCCCCGCCCGGAAGTAGCAGACCAGGTCAAGTCGTTGGGCGGCGAATACCTTCCGGTCGTGGTGCCGACGGAGAAGCGCGAAGTGTCCTCAGACGGGTACGCAAAGGCGACATCGGAAGAATACGACAAGGCAGCGTCCCGCCTTTACGCGGATCAGGCAGCAGAATCCGACATCATCATTACAACAGCACTCATCCCAGGCCGCCCCGCGCCTCGACTACTCACAGCAGATGACGTAGCGTCCATGAAACCGGGTTCGGTCATAGTCGACATGGCCGCTTCGCAGGGCGGAAACGTGGCGGGATCTGTCGCCGGAGAAAAGGTCGTTACGGCCAATGGCGTCACCATCATCGGCTATACCGACCTTCCCGCCCGTCTTCCGGCGCAATCGTCACAGCTGCTGGCCACCAATCTGGTCAACCTGCTTAAACTGCTCACTCCAGCCAAAGATGGGCAGCTGACCCTTGACCTAGAGGACGTCGTCGTACGTTCGATCGCGGTTGTCAACGCTGGCAAAATTATGTGGCCTCCGCCTCCCGTACACGTCTCGGCAGCCGCTGTGAGTCAAACTGCAACGAAGGCAACGAGTGATCACGAACGGGACGCAGCATCGCTGAAGAGCCCTCATCCCATGTCCAAATGGGCGCCCCCAGTGTTAGGGGCCGTAGCCTTACTTGTCCTGACCGCCCTCGCCCCCGCGCCGCTCCCTCAACACCTCACTGTGCTGGCCCTATCGGTCGTAGTCGGGTTCTACATCATCGGAAAAGTCGCCCACGCCCTTCACACTCCGCTCATGTCCGTAACCAATGCCATCTCGGGGATCGTCATCCTGGGGGCCGTGTTGCAGGGCAGCAGCGACAACTTCATCGTGAGGGTTCTCGCGTACGCCGCTGTGCTTCTCGCGTCGATCAATATTTTCGGCGGATTCGCCGTGACGCGCAGGATGCTGCGCATGTTCCGGAAGGGCGCATAAGATGACCACCGCCAACATTGCCACAGGCGCGTACCTTGTCGCGGCGCTCCTTTTCATCCTCAGCCTCGCCGGTCTATCGAAACACGAAAGCGCCCGCAGGGGAGTGGTTTTCGGCATTTTCGGTATGACTATCGCCGTCGCGGCAACACTCTCCTTGACTACACGTTCAGCCACTGATCTTGCTGTGGTCTTCATCATCATCCCGATCGTCATCGGCGCGGGAATCGGCCTTTGGCGCGCCAAGGTTGTTGAGATGACCGGGATGCCCGAACTTATCGCACTTTTGCACTCCTTCGTTGGTCTCGCCGCCGTGCTAGTGGGCTGGAACGGATTCATACAGACCAACGCTCGGCCCGTAGCGCACACAAGCGAAGCCACCACGCTTTTGCAGATTCATCATGCGGAAGTTTTTATCGGTGTCTTCATCGGTGCCGTAACCTTTACCGGCTCGATCGTGGCCTACCTCAAACTCTCCGGCAAGATGAATTCCAAACCCTTGATGCTCCCGGGCAAGAACATTCTGAATTTAAGCGCGTTAGTAGTCTTCGCCGGGCTCACGGCTTGGTTCGTAATCGAACCTCAGATGTGGCTGCTGGTGAGCGTCACCGTCGTTGCCCTGGCCCTGGGGTGGCACTTGGTCGCTTCCATCGGCGGCGGTGACATGCCTGTAGTCGTCTCCATGCTCAACTCGTATTCAGGATGGGCTGCCGCGGCATCAGGCTTCCTTCTCTCCAACGACCTTCTGATTATCACAGGTGCATTGGTTGGTTCCTCTGGCGCATACCTCTCCTACATCATGTGCAAGGCGATGAATCGCTCCTTCATCTCTGTTATTGCCGGGGGATTCGGCGTCACGACAAAGGCCAACACGGACGAGGATCTCGGCGACCATCGCGAGGTTGCTGTACACGATGTAGCCGAACGGCTTACCAACGCTTCGTCGGTAGTCATTACCCCGGGCTACGGCATGGCAGTAGCCCAGGCGCAATACCCGGTAGCTGAGCTTGTTCGGAAACTGCGTGAAAGAAACATCAACGTACGCTTTGGCATCCATCCGGTCGCCGGACGGCTTCCTGGCCACATGAATGTACTGCTGGCAGAGGCCAAAGTACCCTATGACGTTGTTCTGGAAATGGATGAAATCAACGACGACCTGGCTGAGACGGACGTTGTTCTGGTCATTGGGGCCAACGACACGGTCAATCCTGCTGCAGCAGAAGACCCGGCCAGCCCGATTGCTGGCATGCCCGTTCTGCGGGTTTGGGAAGCGAATGAGGTCATTGTCTTCAAACGGTCCATGGCCACAGGATATGCCGGAGTCCAAAACCCGCTGTTCTTCAGGGAAAACTCGAGAATGCTCTTCGGCGACGCCAAAGACAACGTCGTAGAAATCGTGAACTCCCTGAGTTGAGAGACAAGACGACGAGGACGGCGGAGGGTACAGAAGGCAGCGTGCCCTCCGCCTTGCTCGGATCTCTGGGCGGCCAACAACTGCCCGATGACGAGCTGCTAGAACTGTGGAAGCCCCTCAGAGCGGATGAAACGATGGCCAACAGGCAACGTCAGGACACCAGCAAACCAGTGGCGGATCAGATCTACACGACTCTCAGGGACATGATCATCGGCGGTCTACTGGAGCCGGGAATGCGCATCAGACAACGGGAACTGGCAACGAAACTGAATGTTTCACGCATACCCCTACGGGAAGCGCTGCCGCGTCTTGAGGCCGAAGGCCTGATAACAACAACCCCACGTCGGGGCGCGGTCGTGGCCCAGCTGACCGAGCAGGACGCCCGTGAGCTGTTTGAAGTCCGGGCCGCCCTCGACGCGATGGCCGCCCGGCTAGCCGCGGCCAAGTGTGCCACCGAGCAGACCGCACAGAATCTCGAAGATGCCCTGGAAAAAACAGAGGAAGCAACTGACGCCGGTGACGTAGACCGCATAGCCGCCGCCCACATGAACCTTCACGAACAAATCTTGGCCTTGGCGGACAGCACATTGCTGGCAAAGCTGACGGCCCAGATAGCTGGACGCGTGAAGTTGGTATCCCTCGACACTGGGATCGCCGATCCAAAACAACTGCACTACGAGCACATATCCATATGCAATGCAATCCGCCGGGGTCAGGTTGAACTGGCCGGCGCTCTCTTATCTGCCCACGACCCACGCTGCCGGACAAATTCCTAGCGAGTGGAATCGCGCCTCAATAACTCAATCGGCAAGGTTGAGTGTCACGTTCAGTGCGAAGTCGCCATCAAGAATGGTTCGACCGCGGCACTTGGGCTTGGTATCAGGCCCTCTCCTCAAGACATGACGGGAACAGTACAGCCAGCAGACTGGGTTCAGGGACCCTGACAACTTGGATGCGAGAACTGACATGTGGAATGAGAACGCACATTTAGTGCGCGTTTCTCTCGTCTAATGACAGCATCGACCGAACGCCGATAATTGTGATTATGTAAACCAATAGTCTGCGTATCTCATCAGATGAATCAATACGTCCGATCCCCTGTCCCTGCCTGGGCCTGCCGCATCGGCCCGTAGTTCCGCGGAATCTGGGCGCTCAGTTGGCCTTGAACGGAGATTCTTCTGGTGGCCTGGCGTGATGCTTTGCGCGTGGATGACGACACAAGAAGCGCCTCTGACCTGCTGTTTTGCCTTGATGATGCATTTGATGAATCATTGATTCAAGTTTTGAGCATGTTTTCTCGGGCGATTTTGGAGGCGAATAATGGCGGTCGATGGTTCCGGGCGTGTGCTGCAGCTGAGTGCTGTTCGCCTGTTGCATCCAGAGGAGCAGACGCTCGAGGACATGTTCACCGGGTGGCGCAACCAGCAGCTCTCCAGGAACCTGCAGTTCGACACGATCGATAAGGGCATCGCCTGCGTCAAGAGGTTCGTGAACCATGTGAACGAGTTTCCGTGGAACTGGGGGCCGGAGCATGTCGAGGAGTATTTCGGTGACCTGCGCTCGATCTACCAGTTGAAGCAGTCCACTATCCGCGGTTACCAGTCCTCCCTTCGCCGGTTCTGCTCCTACGTCTCCAATCCCGACTACGGCTGGGACCGAGTCTGCGAGGAACGTTTCGGCACCCACCCGTCCCAGGTTTTCTTCGACTGGAACACCGCATCCCACACCCAGGAGTACGAAGGCCGGCCCTCGAAGAGGCCGTTCACCAGGGCTGAGCTGCAACGGCTGTTTGACCACGCGGATGACCAGGTTGAACTCATCGCGGCCTCCGGCAAGAAGGGCTGGCAAGCAGCCTACAGAGACTCCGTGATGCTGAAAGTCACGTACTCCTACGGACTCCGGTTCAACGAGCTCCGCCACCTGCAAACGGTCGATTTCGCGACCAACCCGCAAGCACGAAGGTTCGGGAAAACAGGAATCTGCAAAGTCCGTTTCGGCAAGTCCCTCAAAGGCTCCCCCTACAAATCCCGCAGCGTCCTGACCGTGTTCGACTGGACCTCCGGCATCATCGACGACTGGCTCGCCAACGGCCGCGGAACCCTCGACACCCTCGACCTGTTTCCCAGTGAGCGGGGCGGGGTGATCTGCGAATCGACCCTGCTGCGCCGCCTGCGGCGCTACCTGAAAGAACTGGGCATGCCCATGGACGGCCTGGACCTTCACTCGCTCAGACGCTCCTATGCGACGCACCTGCTCGAGGATGGGTGGGATTCTAGATTCGTGCAATATCAAATGGGCCACGAACACGCCTCCACCACCGGGATCTACCAATTCGTCAGCGACGACTTCCGCAACACCGCCCTCCGGGCAGCCCTGGACGGCACCATGAACGACGTCCTCGGCACGCAGATGCGAGGCCAATGGTGAAACGCGAAGTCGAATACAGATGGCGGCTCGCCGAGCTCATGGCAGCACGGGGACTGCACAACACCACCGACCTCATCCCCCTGCTCGCCGAACGCGGCATCACCTTGTCACGACCCCAGGTCTATCGACTGGTCAACCAGAAACCCGAACGCGTCGCCTTACAAGTCATCGCAGCGATCTGCGACATCTTCTCCTGCGGACCCGAGGACCTCATCACCGTCACAGCCGCGGACATCCGCGCCCGCAAAACAGGCACCAACTCCCCCAACGTCGTCGACCTGAACCGCACCGTCCGCCCACGCCGGGCCCGCATCATCAACGATGACAACTGACCAACCCACGGGCCTGACTGCCCGCAACACCACCCGCGGCAGGCCACGCACCACCGGCACCGCCACCTGCGCCCGCTGCAGCCGCAGCGCCGGACGAACACGCGCCACCTGGCCCGAAGGAAAAATCTGCGGCCCCTGCTTCACCACTGCAACACGCACCCACGGGACCTGCCCCGACTGCGGCCAACACCGGCTCCTGCCCGGCCCACCCGAACCCAACGGCGGCCCACGATGCGCACCCTGCGCCGGAATCACCCACGACTTCCACTGCACCCGCTGCAACCACGAAGGCGAGTTCTACCGAACGGGCATCTGCGCCCGCTGCGCCCTCCGCGACGACCTCACCCAACTACTCCCCACAAACCCCACTGAACCTTCAACAGCAACCCGGCTCATCGAGGTCCTCTGCCAAGCCCAGCGCCCCGAAAGCATCATCACCTGGAAACGCTCCGCCACAGTCCAAGCCCTCCTGAGATCACTCGCCAACGGGACAACACCCCTGACCCACGAAGGCCTCGATACCTACGCCAAAACCGCCGAACGAGCAACAAACCACCTACGCGCCCTGCTCGTCCACCACGAACTGCTCCCCTACCAAGACCCCTACGTGGCCCGGTTCGAAACCTGGATCAAAGCCAAACTCGACCCCCTGCCCGAGGAGGTCGCCAAACCAGTCGAGCACTTCGCGACCTGGCACCACCTCCGACGCATCCGGACCACCACAACACCGGAAAAGAACGCCCGCGGCCCGGTGCACTCGGCCAAACAAGAGATCACCGAAACCACCAAATTCCTCCTCTGGCTCTGGGAAACGCACCAACGAACAGCAGCGACCTGCACCCAGCAAGACATCGACGCCTGGCTCGCCGCCGGACCCACGACCAGAAAACAGATCCGCACGTTCATCATCTTCATCAAGAACACCGGCACCAACCACCGCGTCAACATGGGCTACTACACCGCGAAAACACGACCCACAATCACCCAGGACCAGCGCCTCGCCTGGCTGCGGGAACTCCTCACCGGCACCAGCGAATCCCTGCCCTACCGCGTCGCCGGCGCCCTCTTGCTTCTCTACGCCCAACCGCTCGTGAAAGTCGCCCAACTCCGGACCGACGCCATAGAGACCAACTACACCACCGGCAACATGAGAATCAGCTTGGGCCTGCACCCAGTGCCCGTCCCAACACCCGTAGCAGACCTCATCCAACAGCACCTGGCAGACCGGCCCAACCTCAGAACCGGATCAAACACCCAAAGCCCCTGGCTCTTCCCAGGCACCCGCGCAGGTCAACACCTTCACCCCAATACCATCATGGACAGGCTACGCAGCCTCGGCATCGACCTGCGCGGGGCACGAAACACCGCCCTCGATGAACTCCTCACCATCACACCACCACCGCTGGTCGCCGACGCACTCGGCTACAGCCACCAAGTAGCCTTCATTCACGCCGACAACGCCGGCGACGCATGGACCCGCTACGTCAACCGGCGGACAAACCACACTCCAGAAAAGCTGAAAGACACCAAACGAAAGGACCAGAATGGGTAAGCGTAAACCGGCCGCGTGGGGCATCGTCGTGCGCCTGGACACGGGCGAGACGTTCTATTACTACCTGCATCCCGACCGGCCCGGCGACGAATGGACCCCCAGAGAAAACCAGGCACTACGGTTCAACTCCGAAGAAGAAGCCCAATCCCGATGCCGCACCTTCGTGACAAACAGGAAAGCAAAGGAATACTACGTCGTGCCGCTGCCCCTGCTGAGGGTCTAGGCCTCTGGCACCACGGCTCTCGCCGATAATCGGATTGTGGACGACCACGATTTCTGGTTGCCATGAATCCCGCCGTGTCCTAGCGCTGGGGCAGCTCATATCCTCGGCGGCTAAGTTCTTCCCGCACGGGAACGAAAGCGAACTGGGGCTTGGCAGAAAGCAGCGGAACCAGATCGACCACAGACGGGGTACTGTCCATAAAGTCTGCGACCGGGTTGATGACAACCTCAGTGAGCTGTTTGAGGAACGAATCCTCGGGGATCCGGCTACCCATTTCAGCGTCGAGCAGGATGGTTCCCGGAAGGTCCCGTGCAACCAAGCCATCAGGTCGAGCAAAATCGATCGTCGGAATCACGTCTGTTTCTTCGGCTCGAAGGCTCAGAAGGCAGAAATTTTCTGAACGGAACTCCCCACTAGGGACCGATGAGTCCCAACCCAGGTTCAGATAGAAGTCTCCGCTCCCCCACCGGGACTTTTGAAGATTAACCACCTGATACTCACCGGCCGACGTCGTCCGGAACCAGTTCCGACCCCGCTTACGGAAACCACGCAACTTGAAAGCGCCAGCGAAGGCCGACTCGACCAATTTCGTTCTATCCACACGGGATATTCTCCAGCATGGAGACGTCCGCACTGACGAATGTATCGACGCAGTCGTGCCCTCTGCGAAACTCGTCCTATGACGCATAGAAACGATCTCCGCGTGCTTGCCATCCGGGAAGCCCTTTACGAGGAAATTGTGGGCGCCGACGTGTTGATTGCAACAGCTCTAAACGCTCTGTTGGATGGCGTAGATTCTCCATCGCTGCCGCTCCTAGCTGGCCTTACGCGACGGGAGGAAGGCGACGCGCATGATCTATTCAACGCAGTCGTAAACGAGTTGAACATTGCGCCGCCGACGCCCGCGAAGACGACGCCCGAACGCTGGAACTTGGTCAGATGGCTGTGCCAGGCGCTGGTAGACGGGGAACTAAAGCCCGAGTATGCGGGTCGCCTCATCTGGTGGGAAGGATGGGACGAACTCGGATATCCCGAATCACTCAGACCACTCGTCGGCCAAGTGAGCGAGTGGGACGATTGGACACCATCTTGGACCATTGACCGACACCAAATAGGTCAGCTGATTGTCGACGAAGCAAAGAAGCTCCTCGACGGGCCCTGGCCACCGAAGTAGCCGAACGGTTCACCTCACAACGAGGAATACGTCCACATCCAATCCGCAGGGACGCCACTAAAGTTGTCATTACGATCCATCTTGTAAACTTTGGTTGCGCACTGACATACTGTTCACAGTATCAATGGAAGCCGGCGAAAGGAAGCATGATGGGCTGGTTCACTGAGGGCAGCGACCACGAAGGCTACGTTGTGTGTGTCTTCGCCGACGGCATGTACGGGGCCGGCGGGAAACACATGCAAATCAGCCTCATGACGCCAGGCGGAAAAAGCATCTGGGAAGACGACGCCGACCCGGACAGCGTGGCATGGCGGCCACCGTCGCAGGTCGTCGGCTGGAAGGTCGCCTGCAGCTGCGAACCGCACGGGAAACACGTCATCCTGGACCAACTATGGACCCGGGTCTGGGATCCAGCCGACGAAGACCTCGCCCAGCACCGCCTCTACGCCGGGGACCCCTCCAGCGACGACGCTGCCTACGTCAGCGACCGCGAAGACCTGGAACCCCTGTTCATCGAGCAATGGCACTTGCACATCGCCCCCGACCTGTACCTTCACACCATCAGCGCCTTGGGCGACCAACTCAAGAAGCTCGAAAGCCAGCTCGACGAAGCCGTGGCCGCGGCCCGTGCCGAGGGCCTCTCCTGGGACAAGATCGGCAGGGCGTTTGGGATCACTCGCCAGGGAGCGCGAAAGCGCTGGGACACACGTACGACCGTCGAAGAGAACACCCACTCCTAAAGGGCGCCAAGCCGCATTAAGCCCGGTGGCCCTCGTACCGCTTGATGCCGCCGTCATTTTGCGCGGGCCCAGTGCCGCCAGTCTTTCGTAACGTGCAAGCGTGGGGAGGGTGCGTTGATCAGGTCAGTGGCTTCGTTGGCGAACTCCCGAATTCCCCGGATGTTTTTGACGATCGTTGCCCACCGCAGATAACCGATATCGTCGACTCGGCGCAGGTTTAGGAGAACCGAGTGTGAGATTTGCGTGGACTGGACGATGCGTTGGCCTCGGAGGTCACTGAGCACTAGATGGGCAATCATGAGTGCTTTAGCGTCGGCGTCCGCCCTTCCCCACAGTGCGGCGTGGATTCCTTTGCGGAGCTGCTTGATGGCAAAGGCAGGTCGTCGGCCATCTCGCTTGAGGACAGTTTCGGGTCGCCAGTCCAGTCTTCTCGGCGCGGCGAGCCTCGGCCAGGGTTGATGTGTGAAATGTCCGCGTTGATTCTCCGCGTGGATGTCGGAGTACCGTTCATGCACCCAGGCCATAACGGCGGCAGCGTCAGGCCATCCGGGCCGGTTGTCGTTTCGGCCATGGATTGCCATGGCATAGAGAAGCTCGGCCATGCGGAAGCTGCCACCGCCGCGCTCTGCCAGTTCTGCTTCAACCGCATCGGAGATCACGGTATCCGGAAGGGCGCCGACGATGAGTTTATGCTTGCGGTACTCCTCCTCCGTGAGGTGAGTCCGGGCTTCGGGAAGGTTTCGTTCGATGCGCCGGATCGCAGTGTCTACCACGGCGTCGATCTGGCTGTCGTCAAGGGGGCCCTTTCGCTTGAACAGTATGCCGACGATGTCTTTTCGGAGCGTCGTCCGGCTGAATGGTTCTGGGGCGAGCCTATTGTCACTCGACCGTCGAACGGCAAAGTTGTCCAGGTCAGGTTGTGTGGGCACTTCCACGGTCCGGAACGTGTGGCCGTTGCTGCATATACGCACTCTCCGGACGATCGACGCAGTCAGGTCCGGGCGCGTCTGCGGGATCTCACTCGGAGCACCGCAAACTACACACGGCATCCCTCGTGAATTCCGCGACCGCTGACTACTGGTAGTCGTCATAGGGCCTAATCATCCCTCGTTTCATGCACTAGGGCTACATATAGCAAGGTGGCGCATTTTTGGGCATCCAGGTGCTCTAAGGATGTACTTCGAATCGGAGGCTCGACAGAGTGAATTCAGGAGCATACCAAGGACGGGCTCCTCAATATCGGATCGTCACAGACAGGAGTCATCATGGACACCTTCCGCAAGACAATCTCGGTCGGCGCGATGGCATTAATGCTGGCGCTATCGGTGGTGTTCGCCGCGCCTGGCCATGCCAGCGCGACGAAGGTTCAGGTCAGCGCGTCAACACCTGTGGCAGCGGCGGCGACAGCGCTGAGTACAGAATCCAGCCCAGCCTGCTACGGAGACTACTGCAGCGGGATGGATCCGGTT
The DNA here is from genome assembly GCF_015040095.1 of Paenarthrobacter sp. YJN-5. NCBI lineage: Bacteria > Bacillati > Actinomycetota > Actinomycetes > Micrococcales > Micrococcaceae > Paenarthrobacter > Paenarthrobacter sp. YJN-5. The sequence goes on along the minus strand of NZ_CP053546.1, from coordinate 97,348 downwards.
GCCTCCGGATGCTCGGAGGGGGCTGTCACTCTCGACTCGCATGTGCAGGGTCTTGGCGGAGGCATTGTCGAGCTCCGGTATTCCGCCAAGTGCGGGACAAACTGGGCCCGATGGACCGCGTACCCGACGGGTTGGTGCATGAACTGTGGAATTGTGGGCCTCCGAGCAGTTCAGGACACCGGCTACACCCAGTCAATCGACCTGACCAACACCGAAATTGGGGACGGCGAAAGCGTCTGGTCTCCGATGATTTACAGTCCCGTGAAGAAGGTCAAGGCGGAAATCATCAACATCTGCGGCTCGGCCGGGATGGTGGCATCCGCCTTCGACTGCGCAACGAATGGAGTGGAATCAACACGATCCCTGTAGCCAAACCAGCACGCATGCATCAGCCCCAGCGGCATCCGCTGGGGCTGATGCATGCAATAAGGCAAGCTCACTTTCTTGGGCCGGGGCCGCGGGTCTTTTGCACCTGATGGCGCCATGATTTCGGCCGCTGCGGGGCGCCGCCGAGTTCTTTTTCAACATCTTCAAATGCAGCCACCCAGGTCTTCGCGTGGGCCGCTGATCTGCTGGCTCCGTAGATGTCACCGATGCCTGCCAAGATGAGCACCAGAGCGATGCCGTATACAGCGATGGTCTGTGCATCAACGGGTAATCCCATTGAATCTGCCTGTTTGAACAGCACGGGAACCATCAAGGCAATACCCAGGGCGAGGGCGGGGAAAGTGGCCACTGCGTAGTAGCTCGTCGAGAACCTGGCCGCTTGCAACAGAATGAAGCGTTTTTCACGCGGCAGTGCCCGGTACTCTTCGGCATCCTTTTCAGTGGCCAGACGGCGAGTGAGGTGAGTGTGATCCCATCGACTGGCGGCCTTCTTCCTCTTGGCGAGAAAGTCCGCCAGTTCGCTCAGGGAACGACGGTCGGCTCGTATCCAGCTGCGCATCCAAAGAATGAGGGACCGCATCAGAACAACCCCGCCGGTGGTTCCTCACAGGGCAGAGGGGCGAGTTTGGTGCGGTGGCCGTCGTCGGGGTTGCAGCCTTTGAAGGGGCCGTCGGCTGAGAGGAGCACGGACATGTGGTGGTCTGCGTGGTCTCGCCACCAGACGCTCATGCCGGTGGTGCCGTCGAGGCGGAGGAATTCCCAGGCGCGCCAGAGCGCTTCGAGGCGGCTGATTGCTTCGGCGTGTTTCCACCATTGCGGGCACCAGGTGGTTCCGCCTTGGACGTTGATTTGGCGTCGGTAGGTTGTGGCGACTTTTTCGGTGACGAAGGCGGCGACGTTGGGGTAGAAGAGTTCAGGTTCGGCCACGTCAACTTCTGCTGGCTCCGCGGCGTCAGTGCCGGTGTCGTCTTCTTCGTCGTCCCACTCTCCCATGCCGTTAGTCATCGGGGCCGCCCGCGGTGACCCATCGGTTGGCGCTGTCCGAATCCTGCCGCTGGTTGGCTGGGTCGTGTGCGGTGATGGAAGCCTTTACTGCTTCTGCATGGGGTCCACTCATCCATGGGACTGTTTCCAGGAGTGCTGCCGGGGCGCCGGAGGCGAACATGATGGCGCGGCCGCGTGGAAAGGCGGCGAGCTCGGCGACATCGAGGGTGCGTTCCTTACGGTCCTCGTCGTGGCTGTAGGAGGTGCCTTGTTTGGAGCGGCTTCGGGTGGTGTTGGCATAGCGGTACTCCCCCACGAGCTGGGCAAGCTCATTGAGGAATTCGGCTTCGGCGACACCGCCGCCGTAAACCTTGATGTTGGACGCGGACCAGAGTTTGCGCATACCGTCACGTCCCCAGACTTCCACGCCTTGGGACCAGGATTGGAGGATGGTCATCAGTACGATGCCGCGGGAGCCGTAGTGGCTGTAGAGGTTGGGTAGTTCCCGCCAGCGGCAGACGTTGGCTGCTTCATCCAGGACCCCGATCATGGGGGTGGCCAGCCGGCCGCCGGGTGAGTGGACGGCGAGTTCTTCGGCAGCTTCGACGGTGGCAACGGTCAGTGCAGTGACCAAGGGCCCGGCGGTGCCTTTGCCTTCCTTGGACAGGCTGTACAGGGTGCCCTTGGACCGGATGAACCCGGCGGGGTCGAACTGGGGCCGGGTGTCGTTTTCCCCGTTGGGGGTGACCCAGCGGGCCACTTGCCGGTTGGTCAGGCAGGAGGCCATCTGCAGGGCCGTGCCGTACACGCCGCCGCGCTGTTTTTCGGGGGCGTTGATGACGCCACCGACGGCGTTCGCTGTTTGGGTGAACCCGCCGGCTTTGAGAATATCGACGGGTTCGTCGTCGGCGGGGCGGGTCAGCCAGGTGTGCACCTGGGTGATGGGCCGGTCGTCGAGGGCGGCTGCGAGCAGCAGCCCGGCGAGGAGGTCCTGCCCCGCGGGGTCGAAGTAGGCATCGGTTTTGGCGTCGGGGCCGCGGGAGCCGGCAGCGAAGTGGTCGGCGAGGCGGGCGGCGCGGACTTCGTCGGTGACGTAGGACAGCGGGTTCCACCACCAGGTGGGTTCCTCCAGGGCCACCCCTTGCGGGTCGAACACCCAGACCGGGCCTTCGGCGGCGCGGACCTCGCGGGTGCCGTCGACGATGTCGCGTTTGTTGGAAGTCACCAACGCCGCTCCTGGGGCTGCGAGGATCGCCGGGATGGCCCGGGAGGTGGTCTTGCCGGTGCGGGGTCCCCAGATGTCGATGTGCATGTCTTCCCAGGAACCGTAGACCATCTGCCCGCCCAGCACAGTTTTCCCTACGGGGACACCGGGGGATCCTTTGACGCCGAGGCGTTCGGCGGTGGCGGTGGCACCGCGCAGGCTCAGCGCCCGGAGGTCGCGGCCTTTGGCCATGTACTGCGCCGCGGCGTCCACGCGGGAGCGCTTGGACTTCCGGCGGGCCACGGCCCGGATCACCAGGACCGCGACGGCGAGGATTACCGCGGCGAAGCCGATGAGGACCCAGGTGGCGGCCGGAGGCCAGATGATTTTGTGGGAAATCAGGCTGAAGACGAGCTCGAACGGGTTGGCCGGCAGTTCCTGCCCGTCGCCGGCGATAAGGGATCCGAGATGGACGGCTCCGGTGACTGAGCCGACACCGGCCACCACGAGGGTGATGAAGGTCCAGAGCAGGGTGGTTTCGGCGTCGATTCGGTTCCGTCGGCCGCTGGTGGGTGCGCCCATCAGTTCTCCCCTTCCCCGGTGGTGATTCTCCAGCGCTTGTTTGTATCGTGCAGGTTTTCCTCGACGCTGGTCAGCTTCAGCGCGACGGGGATCCCGGGCCGGCCGCCGACTTTGAAGAGGAACTTCCCCAAACCGGGGCGGACCCGTTTGCGGGATCCTCCGATGTCGGTCCATGACCCGGGGTCGGCCCAGGAGATCAGCCGGGATTGCTCGGCCCGGGAGAGGGTGACGGCTTTGTTCAGCTTCTCCATCTCAGCTCCCGGGAGGGCGCCGCAGACGACCATGCCGGAGCGTTCGACGAAGCCGCGGGCTTTCATCCGTTCGGATTCGGTGGGCAGGGCTTCGAGGTCGCTCATGGTGTGGGTGATCATGGCCTGCCCGACACCTTCGGTACGGTTCAGGCGGGTCAGGGAATCGACGCGGTCGACCATGCCTTCACCCGAACGCAGCGCCCGCCAGAGCTCGTCCATGACGACGAAGTAGTTCCGTCGCGGTTCCAGCCCGGCGTCGGCCAGGGTGTGGGCGACCTGAACGGTCGCGAACCCGGTGGACCAGCACGCCAGCAGGCAGGCGGCCTGGATATCGCGCTGGGTGTCGGATATTCCCGACAGATCGAAGACCACGGGTTTAGTCAGGTCCATGGGCTGGTCGGTGGGTTGGGAGAACATGTCCGCGAACCTGCCGGACCCGTTCAACGAGTACAGGGATTGGCGCAGTTGGTCGGTCGCGTCGAGGTAGCGGGACATGTCGCCACGGTCCAGGGCGATCGCACGCAGCTCATCCGGTGCGTCCTTGATGACCTCGATCAGATCCCCGATCAGCGGGACCCGGTCCAACCGGTCGTCCAGGATGTGCAGGGCACGGTCGATGAGGGATTCCTCGTGGGCGCTGGGTTTGGCGTTGCGCACGATCGTGATCAGCGCCGTGACCATGTTCAGGCGCCGGTTGTGCGAGTCGGCCATCAACTGTTCGGCCAGTTTCTCGGCCTTCACCCCCGCAGCCAGCAACGACGCCGCTGTTGCTTCGTCCGTGGACCGGTCGGCGTTCGCGCGGTGTTCTTCGGCGGAGGCGCGCAGCCGGGCGGACGCGCCTGTCGCTTCGCCGGGGTCCAGGACGTTCAGGTGCCCGCGGCCGGGACCGAGGCTGATGACCTGCCCGCCGAGGGCTTCGATCAGGTCTACATAGTCCGGTTTCAAGTCCCCCAGGATCAGCGGGTTGATTCCCCGGCCGGCCAGGCCGAGGACGATATGGCGGACCAGAGTGGATTTGCCGTAGTGCGGCAGGCCGAGGACGAACATGGAGGGGTTGTTGATCATGCCGTGCATGAACCAGCTGATCGGGTCGGCCCCGAACGGTGCCCCGGTGTCGGTGTGAACACCGATCGGCACGCCCAGGACCGGGGTGCCGGACCCGCCCACGAACGGCCACAGCCCGCAGACCTGCACGGAGGTGCCGCGCCATTCATCCGCGGCGGTGACGTACACGGCTTCGCCCTGCCCGCGGCCGCGCCAACCCCGCAGCCCGGGGCGGCGGGCAACGGCGGCAGCGAGCCCCGTTGAGGGTTTGCGCTGGAGCTTGGTGCGGCGTTGAAACATCACATGGCCTCGCGGATCTCTTCGGGGACCTTCAAGTGCTTCGGCAGCACCAAACCCAGGGGCAGGGACGCGGCAAACGCGGAATCCTGGGAGCCGTAGGCGCGGCGCAGCAGCAACCGGGCGGACGGGCCGAGGTTGCCCTCGACCACGGCCACGGCATCTTCAAGATCACTGGCGGACAACACCGTGGCGGTCACGACCATGCCGAAATTCACCAACCCGGCACCCTTGGCTTCCTCGGCCGCGGCGGCCTGCGCGGCGCGGGCGTCCACGACGGCGCGGGCGGTGGGCCGGTTGGTCGAGGAAGCCCGGGTGAGCGCGCTGGTCTGGTTCGATTCGACGATCGCGGCGGCGCGGCCGGCTTCGATCGGCCGGTACAGCAGCGTGACGCGTTTACGGTCGATTTCTCCGTGCGGGGCCACGAGCCGGGCAAGGGCCGAGGCCAGGATGTGCCCGCGAGGGGCGTCGGTCATGGTCCAGGACACCGAGTGCCCGGAGTCGTGCCGGTAGCCTTCCCATCCCGCTTGGTGGGCCGACGGCCCGACGTCGGACCAGTCCAAGCTGATGGGGGTTCCTTGGTAGTGTGCTTCGTCGATGAGCTTCGACGCTGCAGGGTCGTACGCGACCCTCACGACCTCGCACAGTTCCTGGGCGGTCAACGGTGCGCAGGCCCCGGCACCTGTGGATTCCAGACGCTCGGTCAATCCGGGCAACCTTGAAGCGAGGTCCCGGGCGATCTCCTCGGCGGTGCGGCGCTTGCCTCCTGCCCGGGCAGCGGCACTGAAGGTCAGCGCGACCCAGGCCCGGATCGTGGCCGATCCCTGCGGGTAGGTCTGCAACGCCTCCCGCAGCATGGCCTTGGCAATGTCCGGAGCATCGTCGTGAATATTGGACTCCACTTCACGGCGCAACCTGGCCCCGGAATCCGGTGCGGTCTCGACCGTGACCGATGCTGCCACGACGGCCGGTTCGTTCGACAAGGACGCCAGCCAGCCGCCCCAATTGGCCACCCACGCATCAACCTGCTCGGGGTCCACCAGGGAGGCACCGTCGGGCTGGGTACCGAAAACGACCGCGTAATGGGCCGTCGATGGCAAGTGGATCAGGGCAAACAGCCGGCCGTAGGAGTCCGAGAACTCGTACAGCTTCGATCCTGCGGCGATGCCCGGCAACTGGTACTCACCCCACGGGGTGAGCCCCAACGGGCCGGAGCGGTAGATGTTGGCCTTCCTGCGCCGCGCCGAGCCGAACGCCAGACGGGCGAAGGCCCGCTCCCCCACCGATTTGTTGTGCTTGTCCGTCACCGAGACGACCGACAGTGCAAGCCCCAAAACAAGCAGCGCGATCAGGCCAGCGAGCCAGCCGCCCACGAAGAAGCAGATGACCGTGATGATCAGGCCAATGAACAGGCCGGCGGTTGCCAGGCCTCCGAGGGTGCCGATGCCAGCTTTGCGCGGACGCCACCAATTGCCGTAGGTCGGTTCCCTGTAGGAGTTCTCAATAGCTGCCATCTCAGGCGCCCCCCGTTGATTCTTCGCCTAAGTCTCTGACCGCCCCTGAAGCGGCCTTGCCGGCTTCGAGGCCCTTCTGTGCTGCGAGCACGCCAACCCCGACCGGGCCAGCAGCTGCCGCTCCCCCGGCCACAGCACCACCCCCGGCCGCCGCACCACGTCCGGCGGCCGCGCCGCTGGACGCGGAGCCGCTGCTGCCCGCGGGCGAGCTACCGGCCCCTGCCGACGCCGATGCGCCCGCACCTGGTGTGGCTCCCGTGGCTCCAACGGCCTGGGACCCGGTCTTTCCTGAGGTGCCGCGGCTTCCCGCTGTGCCCGGGTTTCCGGTGCCTGTGGGGCCTTGGGATCCCGGGTTCTGGCCGGAGAGGCTGCTATGTGTTGCCGTGCTGGTGGAGGAACCGCTCCCCCGGCCGGCGCTGCCCATGCTGATGGCCCCCGACGCCAGAGCACCGACTGCTCCTGCCGCCAGAGCGCCGCTGCCACCAGCGACCGCTCCCACCATGGGAGTCACGAAGCGCATGAGGGCCGGCATGGCGAACAACGCGATGACCATCAGCGCCAAGCCGGTGACCGTGGTCAGAAGAGCGGACCCGAAGTCTTTGCCGTCACCGACATTGCCGAAAATCCTGCTGCCACTGAGCTGGAACGCCGTGGCGTAGACGATGGCCGCGGCAGGTTTGTACAGGATGAATGCGATCAACCAGGCCACGCATTTCTGGAACCAGCCTTTACCGGCCTCTGTGTTGGTGAAAGCTGCGGCCGTGGGGAAGATTCCGGTGAGGACAACGAGCAAACCACCTCGGATTATCATGAGTACGATCTGCATCACCGAGGCCAGAATCGCAATCAGCCCCAGCAGAATGATCATGATGGACCCGATTGGGCTGCTGGCCGAGAGCTGCAGCATGGCCGTGATGTTCTCGTTGAACGAGGTGCCACCGGTGGAGTTGGTGATGATCCAGGCCGAGAACTGATCGGCCGCGACCGTCAGCAGACCCACCGCCGCGACGCCTGCCCCGGAAACGACGATCAACGTCGCCAGCGAACGCACCAGATCCCGCAAGGGCGCTCCCCTGCGTTCGATCATCATCTTCGCCGCCCCCACCAGCACAGACAAAACCGCAAGGGCCGCGGTCCAGAAGTAGAGACTGTTCTGCAAGAACAACACCGGATCACTCGCGGTAGAGCCTCCCGGCGCTGCCGTCAGGTTCGGCGTCCCCACATTCACCCAAAACGTCCCCAGCGTCTTTACAACGTTTCCGACGGCGTCTGCGATGGCTTGCGCCATGTTCTTCACTGCATCGTTGGCGCGGTCACTTGCCCAGTCCGAGACGACGCAGCCTACTTCCCAGGGTTGGCATGGCTGTCCATTTTGATCGGCAGGACGCAAGCTAGACCCCCGCCCAGTCAATGAAGCCGCTCAAATCGGTGAGTTGGCGCGTTTCCGGCTGCCCGGTGGCTGGGAGCACCCACTTCCAGTCCCCGTCCTGCCATTGCATGGCGACAGGCACCGAACCTACGCTTCCGTTGGCCGTCTTTATTCCGTACTCAACGACTGCACGATCACCTGTGTAGTCCAAGATCTTGTAACCAACCAGCTGAAATGGAGCAGTGGTCGGAGCACTGGTTTCAGGCGCCGCAAGCATTTTGTCTCGTTGGGGTCCGTCCACCACCAGATGCTGAGCCAGAATGTTTGGTCGCCCAGAGCTTCCAAGGATGATCAGGTTCGCCCCAGCGTAGAGCGCTCCGGTGGGTGAGTGGGCAAAGCATGATCGGAGCCCGTCTGCTGCCGTCTTGCCGGGGCCGTATTGCTTGGGTGCGGTGGGCGCAGCGATTTTTCCGATCAATTCCCACTTGGTGTCCGTCGGTGTGGTAGCCGGTTTGGCCTGGTTCCCGGCGGGAAGGCCACAAATACTGGCAGCCGAAGTGTCGCTTGGTTGGGCACTGGGGGTGTTTGCCGCAGTGGTGCTGGGGTCGGCTGTGGGGCTTCCGCTTCCTTTGGGGATCAGGGCCAGGATGACTCCGAGCGCGATAATGATCGCCACGACAACGGCCGCGATGATGAACTTAGGTTTGGTTAGCGGATTCTGGTCTTCGTTCACGGTCGGTTCAGTCACGGCGGGGCTCCTTAGACGAGGGCGCCTACAACGCCGGCTGCAGAGGCGCCCAGGATGCAACCTCCCATGACCCATGCGAGACGGCCGGCATGCTCGCCGCCTTCACCGCGCCGGTTGTTGATCATCATGGTTGCGGCGCAGATCAGGACGCCGGCGATGGCGATGCCGAAGACGATCCATGCGATCCACTTCAGGATGGTCAGCAGACCATCGGATCCGGGGGGTGCCTCGCCCAAGCCGGGGTTGGGTATCTCGGTGATGGCGAAGTTTGACCATTCCAGGGCCTTGGAGAACAGCATCATTTTCTTCTTTCTACTTGGCCGGAGAGCCGGCGGCAGTTACTGCGATGCGCACCTGATCAAGAACGGTGCGTGCTTCTTTGGGAAGATCCTCAGTGGAGATGTCGTGCCCGTACCGCCAAGGGTCGACCCAGGGGAAGTGCCAGAGGTGGGGCACTCCCCCACCGACGATGCGGGAGTAGTCGCGGATCTCTTTGGGCAGCCGCCCGGGGGCGTCTGCCATCACCACGAGGCCGGAGACGTGGATCCCGGGGACCGAGCCGGAGGCCCATTCTGTGGCCGCGCGCTGGGCAGCACGCAGACCCGGGATGTTGGAACGGGCGACCAGGATGACCGTGGACCCTGCTTCGGTGATTGGCCAGTGGTGTTCGGCCGCCTTGGTGGTCTTGTCCAGTCGTGCCAGCGAGGTCTCGCCCGCGCCGCCGTGCACGCCGAGCCACCAAAAGCCGGGCTCCCGTCCGGTGGTGTTCCACCGGGGCAGCCTGTCGGCTTGGTCCGGCGGCGGAACGCTCGACTGCGGCCGCGATGGCCCTGTGGCGACAAATGCGGGCTGTTCTTCGATGATGGGAGCGGGCTCTTCGGCGGTTTCTGTGCCGGAGGTCACCCAGCGGTTCTTTGAGATCGGCATTTCACATCCCCTGTAATGTCCGCAAAGATCGTATCTGTACCATCTGACTCGAAAGGCCCCCAGTGACTCCCCAACACACCGCTAGTACCTTTCAATCACTCTTAGTACATCACAGTACCAATTTATGGTCTACGATGGCTCTATGCGGTGGGACGGACTGAGCGTGGACCCGAAGTACCTGGAAGCTCTCTTCGCCAAGTACCCGGAGCGTTTGACGCCCCAGGACCTCGAGGAGATCTTCGGGTTGTCCCGCAACACGGTCTACCGCTGGCTTCAGACTGGAGTGATTCCTGCCTACCAAGTCGAGAAGACATGGTTGATCGCCAGAGATCAAGTCAAAGACTGGGTCTGGGAGAACCGGAACACGCTCCGGCAGGGCAAAACGCCCGGAGCGACCGAGGACGAAGCCGACCAAGCCCAGTAAGCGCCGAGCAGATGTGAGGGGGACACATGCAGTCACAAAGGACCGGACCAGTGCTGGTCACCGGTGCTGTGCTCGCCCCGATCGGCCTCGTACTCTCCATCATCCTGTTCGGCGGCGGTTCCCGGGCCGCGGCCGACGTCTGCTCCCCGGCCGGGTCGAGCGTCAGTGTTGACGAAACCCAACTGCCCAAAGTCGCCGTCGCAGGCTACCAGGGTGAGCAGCTGAAAAACGCGGCCCTGGTCATCAACGCCGGCAAGGCCCTTGGCCTCTCCGCCCGCGGGCAAACCATCGGCGTAATGACCGCCATGGGCGAATCCGGGCTGCGCGTCCTGGATTACGGCGACGGTCCCGGCCCTGACTCCCGTGGCCTGTTCCAGCAGCGCGACAACGGCGCGTGGGGCTCCTACCAGGACCGGATGAACCCCACGACCTCGGCCACCAGCTTCTTCTCCGCCCTGGAAAAGGTCGACGGCTGGGAATCCCTCGAACCGACGATGGTCGCGCACCGGGTCCAACGCAACGCCGACCCGTTCCACTACCGCACTTATTGGGCGGCCGCCGTCGACGTCGTCGCCGCACTGTCCGACGTGAGCGCCACCGGCCCCGGCGGTGAAAACACCTGCGGGATCCCCGGCTCCTCCGGCAAGGACGATGACCTGCCCTGGCGCACGGCCAAGATCTATGAGCCATCCCCGCTGGGAATGTTCAACCGCGAATGCGTCGACTTCGCCCTCTGGCGGGTCAACCAGCAGCTCGGCAGCACCACCGCACCCTACAAGGTCCTCAACGGCACCTTCCGGCCTGACGGTGCCGTCCTCGGGTCGGCACTGACCTGGAAAGACGGGTGGGACGCCAAAGGCTGGCCCACCGGCCCAACGCCCCGTGTCGGGGCCGTGGTCTGGTACTCCCCGGGCGCCGGCGGCGCCGATGGCACTTACGGTCACGTCGCCGTCGTCAAAGCCGTCAACGGCGACGGCAGTTTCCTGGAAGAGGGCTACAACGGCAACCCCGCACCGAACGATCACGCCTACTACACCCGCACCGTACAGAACAGCACCCCCAGTGCCTTCCTGTACCTGCCCGGAAGCAACTAACAGGAGGAAAACCATGAAACGCGCCCTGACAGCCCTGGCAGCCGTACTCATGTGCACGGCCTGCTCACCGGCCTCCACCACCACACCCGCCCAGCCGCCGCCCAACGCCACGGCCACAACAACGGCCACCCTCAGCGCAGGCGGCAAATCCCAGGCACCCGGAGGGACCGCCCCGGCAACCATCGGCATCGCCTGGGACGATGCCAGCAAAACCGCAGCCCTCGAGACCGCGACCAAGGCCATGACCCTCTACGCCCGCCCCACCGTCACCGACAAAGTCTGGATACAGGAACTGGGACAACTCCTGACACCCCAAGCAGCCTCCGACTACCAATACGTCGACCCCGCCAACATCCCGGCCACCAGGATCACCGGAACCGGGCAGCTCAAAATCGACGAGAACAACGGCTTCGGCTGCCACGTCGTCTTCGGCACCAACGCGGGAAACTACGACATCCAACTGCTGCGCACCGCCGCCGACAAACCCTGGCAGGTCAACCGCTTCACACCACCGAACGGCACCAAGTAAGGACAGAAGATGGAAACCCAAGCACTCGACTTCCCCAAAATCGACGCTGTCCTGCGCACCAACGGAACCGGCGAGGTCACCATCAACGGAACCTCCCACGCCATCGAAGCCGCCGATGAAGCCGCCGTCCTGAAACAAGCACTGACCCTCATCACCGAGACGGCAGCCCAACTCGGCCGGCCCGTGAAAGTCAGCACCACCGACCCTGACGGGCAAGGCACCATCATCGTCTCCCCCGAAGGAACAGTCAGCGACACCGCACCGGTCAAAACCATCCCCCTCCGGCAGAAAGCCGAACACACCACAGAACTCACCCCCGCTGTCCCGGCCGACACGGACAAGACGCCGGTGCCAACTCCAGCAGAGCCTGCCACGCCCGCACCGGCCACAACACCCAAGACCGAACCATCACGAGCCACCCCGGAACCACCCGCCGCCGCACCGTCTGAGCGTAAAAGCCTCAAAGACACCTCGTTCCTGGTCAGCGCACCGGTGCTGGAACCTGCGACACGCGGCTGGCGCGGCGTCCTCAGCCGCCTGGGGTTCCGGATGGACCCCTCAGCCGAAGAACTCGCCGAACGCGACGACATCCGTACAGTCAGCCAACACTGGCCCGGCCCCCGCACCGTCGCCGTCGTCAACCGCAAAGGCGGAGCGAACAAAACCCCAACCGTCGTCATGCTCAGCGCCATCCTCGCCCGCTACAGCGGAGCCGCGACCGTCGCCTGGGACAACAACGAATCCCAAGGAACACTCGGCTGGCGCACAGAAAAAGGCGCCCACGACAGAAGCGTCCTGGATCTAATCGACTCATCCCAAGCACTGCTCTCCCCCAGCGCACAAGCCGCAGAGATCGCCCGCTACGTCCACCACCAAACCGCGGACAAGTTCGACGTCCTGCGCTCCGACGAAAACGACGAAGGCGACCACGAAGTCACCGCCGAAGAAGTCGACCTCGCCCACCAAGTCCTCACCCGGTACTACAGGCTCATCGTCATGGACTCCGGAAACACCTCCAGGGCAGCCAACTGGCGGCGCATGATCGACTACACCAACCAGCTCGTCGTACCCGTCACCGCCATCGAAGACCGCGCCGAAGCTGCGCGCCTGACACTGCAAACCCTCGAATCCCGCGGCGGCCACCACGCAGAACTCGCGCGCAACGCCGTCGTCATCGTCTCCGAATCCACCGACGCCAAACGCAGCATGAGCGGAGACGCCCTCAAACGCGCCAAAGACGAAGCCCGCCGTATCGCCGAAGGATTCACCCCACACGTCCGAGCCGTCGTCCGCATCCCCTACGACCCAGCCCTCGTCAACGGCCCCATCCGCTACGACGCCCTCCAACCCGCCACCCAACGAGCCTGGCTCGCGGCAGCAGCCGCCGTAGCCAGAGGTTTCTAGGCGACACACCGCGCATGCTCCCCACTCTAAGAAACTGTTACCGCTTGAATAGGGCTATGGCAGGTAGAGGAAATAACGGAGGCGGACGCCGCAGCAAGGGCGAACGCCGACTTGTAGGTACCCGCATGCCCGTCCCCGACGCCGACAAGCTTGCAGCGGTTGCGGAAGCTAAGGGCATGTCCGTAAGTGACTATGTTGCAAAGCTCGTGACGCAGCATCTTAATCAAATTCAACTTGAAACGCTCAGCAATCAGGAGGCATTGCCCATTCCAAGAGCTTCCTAACAAAAGAAGGCCCGCACTACGCGGGCCTTCTCGGAAGTATTAAGTCCAGATCCAGTTCTTGGCGGGACACGATCTGAACTTTTGACAACACCCACGTTGTGGGTGCCATTTGTGTTACCTCGAAAGGAACTACTGCACACCATGGTACCGGAACCGGTATTGGCGTCAACGCATGCCCATGTGAGTGTCGCTGCGTATTCAAGCCCAGAAGAAGCGTGGAGCCTTGCTCCGTTGATCGCTGGTGCGCCGTCGTACCGTTTGGGGCGTTGGATTGGCCAGAAGTTTCAATATCCGCGGCCTAAGAGTGGGCTGAAGATCACACGAGCATTGCCAACACGCCCTGCTGCGGTTGCCGTGCATGGTGCGGATGGCAGTGTTGCCACGCTTTGCCTGGACTTTGACACATCCAAGGCCCTGAAGGGTGTTGTCGATACGGATGCGGCTCGGGTGGGTCGCTTGCTGTCGGCATGCGGGGTGCTCTTTGTTGAGGACTTCTCCCCCAGTGGTGGCCGGCATATCTACGTCCCGCTGCAGGAGCGTTTGGACGCGGCCGAGGCCAGGGACCTGGTCGAGGCCTTGGCGTTGACCGCTTCGAGCCTGGACCCGAGTCCTCATCAGAACGTCACCGACGGTTGCATCCGGGTGCCAGGTTCGGTGCATAAGTCCGGTGGCCACCAAACCCTGATCACGCCCCTGTCCGGGGCGTACGACATCCTGCGCCGCCGCAACCCCTCCGCCGCGGTGGTGGAGTTGCGGACTGCGCTGGCGCCGGAGTTGGCCCGCAAACGCGCTCTGAAGGCTAGGACGGCCAAGACCGTTGCCGCGCAGCGCACCGGCGCCCTGCCGGCCCTTCCTCTGGCTTCGGGCAGCGAAGCGCCGCTGCGCCGGGTGGCCCGGACCGGGTTGTATGACACGGCCCGGTACAAGAGCCCGTCAGAGGCCCGGATGGCCGTGCTGAATCACTTCAGCGCCTGCGGCTGGTCCCTGACCCAGGTCGAGGGTGAACTTGGTGGCCAGTTCCCCGGCCTGGCAGCCCTCTATGGGTCTCCGGAACGTCAGGGACGGTTGTTGCCGTTCGAGTGGGCCAAAGCCGCGGCCTTCACCGCTAGCAACCCGGCTTCGCAGAAACCACTCCCCCGGAAACACGGGGAAAAGAGTGCACTTATTAACAACACAAGCCGAACTTTAATCACAGGGGGGCGGGAAGAACCCAGCAGTGCTGCTGTGCACCAGCTTGTGAACGATCTGGAAAATATCCTCTATGCGGTTCTGGACCACCGGCTGCAGTCCAGGGGGCGGCAAGGTCTGAGTCTTCGCCTGCTGATCCGTGGACTGCTGGGGTATATGAGGGCCAAGGAAACGGACATTCTCGACGTGGGCTGCCGTACCTTGGCCGTTGCCATGGGCAAACACCATGTCACCATTGCCCGGCTCCTGCCGATCCTCGCCAGCGCCTCGGACGGGATCCTAACCAAGATCGCCGACGCTCATTACAAAGCTGCCGACGTGTACCTGATTCAGCTCCCGGAGCAGTACAAGCAACTGGCCCGGGAACTGACTTGGCGCAAAGGAAAAATCCACGCCATCAGGCCGGTATTCCGGGCCTTGGGCGACGCCACAGCACTGGTGTACGAGGCGATCGAACGCGGCCGCCACTCCCCCACCACCGCGGATCTCGTCCGGACCACCGGTGTCAGCCGCAACGCCTGCTCAAACGCCCTGGCCGAAATGGAAACCCTGGGCATGATCCAACGCCACGGAAGGGCATGGAAGACCACCACCGCCAACCTGCGCATGCTCGCAGCCCGACTCGGCGTCCTGGACGACTACCTCGAACACATCGCCCGAAACCGCCGTGAACGCGCCAAATGGCACGCCCACCTCGACCGCTTCCGCGACACCCATATCAATGAAACCGACCTTTACGACGCCGAACGCGACGAATACTGGATTCCACCGGATGATGACCCCGCTGGGTGGCCCTTCCAGAAGGTCCTCTATCGAGCCGCCTAGTTCCGCTGCAGGAAGTACTTTCGTACCTGCGCAATCATTGGTTATAGCGTTGGTCAGCTGGTGGCGGGGCAGGAAACTCAGTCACCTGTGCTTACATCTCCGAAGCCGCACCCAGGGAGATTGCCAGCAGGTGTCTATGTTGAATTTTTCCAGCGTTCATGGGCAGACTGCCGGCTTATCCCTAAAACGTCACCGATGCGACCCCAGGAGACGCCAGCTCTTCGTGCCGCGCCTACTCCGTTTTCAAGTCGGCGCAGGGCTCGTTTCCAGTCCCTTGCAGCGGTGTCAAGTTCTGCGATAGCCGCTGCAGGTGCGGCGTGCTGGTGCCATTCCTGACGTATCCGTTGTTCGACGGTCACCGACGGCAAGGCTCGGCCGAGGAACGGAACGAAGGTTCTGCGTTGGGGCAGGTTTTCCTCGCGCGAGAGATTTGCGCGGGTCCACATCGGACCAATCCAGCCGCAGGCACAGACTGCTCGCCAACCGATGACTTCATCATCAGGAACAATCTCAAACGCACTGGCGTCGGGATGCCGCACATAGTTGCCAGAGACGCCCTCAACCAGAACCACTCCCCGACTAAGGTCAATTGAGATTCGTCCGTCAGGTACAACAGCGCAGAGATTTCCTTCGTGCGCTGCGTCTATGCACCAGGCCATCAAAGTCCTATCACGTGGATTGATTGGGTGTCAGGTAATCCTGACACCCCTCCCCCACCTTACGGTCATTCTGTGAATGTGGTGGCTCACTGCAACTAGGTTGGGTGCGCTACTGTTGCGCAACGAAACTAGTTGCATTTCAGTTCGATTGTGGCTAGTGGGCTCCAGCACTTGCGCTTCCGGGGAGCTATGGAGGGGATGACCCCGGGAGGTGCAGCAGAGTTCGCTCTACAACCAAAGCGCAACCTAACGAGTGCCGTTGCGTACGTGAACTCGTTGCGTTTGTAGTTAGAATGCAACTTGTTTGGTTGCACAAACAAAGTGCAACTAAATAGGTTGCGTTGCTGTTCGCGTTCGACTAGATTTGTATCTAGTTTGCAACCAGATAGGTTTCGCAACGCCACCGGTTCGAAACAAGAAT
This sequence comes from Paenarthrobacter sp. YJN-5, assembly GCF_015040095.1. NCBI lineage: Bacteria > Bacillati > Actinomycetota > Actinomycetes > Micrococcales > Micrococcaceae > Paenarthrobacter > Paenarthrobacter sp. YJN-5. The sequence continues at coordinate 81,213 of NZ_CP053546.1, read as the reverse complement.
TGAACCTGATTCGGTGCAGACGTGAACTAGTATGCACCAACGGCGTCAGGCGAAAGCTGTCACCCTTGAAAGGTACCGAATCCATGATTCTCACAATCGGATCGCTTAAAGGCGGGTGCTCAAAATCGACACTCACCGTAAACATCGCTGCAGAACTAGCGCGGCAGGGCATGAAGGTCACAGTGGTGGACGCTGACCCCATTGCTAGTACGACGAACTGGATTGCCGACAGGGAAGAGCGAAGCCCAGGTCTCCCCTCAGTTATTGGCGTGCAGAAGAAGGGGAACCTGCGCGCAACGCTCCTGGATCTCGACGCAGGCGCTGACTACGTGATCGTGGACACTGGTGGTTACGATTCCCAGGAACTCCGGACCGCCGCCACGGCTTCTGATGTTCTGGTTGTTCCCATGAAGGCTTCTCCTCTAGATCTGGATACCTTGCCGAAATTCGTCAAAGTCGTAGAAGGCATCATGGACTTCAATGCGGAACTGGCGGTCCGTGGACTATTCGCCCAAGCCTCCACTCACCCGATGGACAAGCGACTGGATGAATCCCGCGACATCTTGGTCGATTACCCAGAGATCCCGCTGCTAGAAACGACGATCTATCAGCGTAGCTCTTACATGGACGTCATGCCCGTAGGTAGGGGAGTAGTTGAGTGGAGTGACAGCAAGGCCAAAGCGGAAGTACAAGTACTCGTGCAGGAGTTGATTAACATTGGCTAATCCCCGCCCTACCCCGAATCGCCGACGTCGCGAAATTAGTCCGGACGAGGAGGCCCGTATCGCGGCCTTTGCAAAGCAGGCCGAGACGCTTCTGCCTGAGAATGCGTCGACCCAACCACCTGCGCCAGAACCGGTCAGTCCAAAGCCTCAACCCGCGGTCCCTGCTGCAAAGGCGGTCAAGACTAAGTCCTATACATTTCGAATGACCGAAGAAACTTTGAACGAGCTCCGGGACACAGCAGCGGAAGAAGATCGGAGCATTCAATGGGTCTTCGACAAGATTCTTCTTCCTGCACTGCGGAACCGAACTGCAACCGACTAAGTTGCGAGCTGCAACCAAAAGGTCGTGACCTGGGCCATCCGAGATTGTTGGTGGTGTCTTGTAAAGGTAATGCTTTCTGAGGCAGTGCTGCAGTTGCGGGCGGCAGGCCAAATACTCAGGATTTCCGCGCGCAAGGGGGTCTCGTATAGTCGTCTTACCGTGAAGCGTCTCAGTGTCGGCGGGGGAGGGAGTTTCCGAGCGAGGGAACGTAAGGGGATCCCCAAACGGACGACTTTGAGTATTGTCCGTTTCCGCGAGGCGCTAAGCATGGTCTGATGAACGGATGAAGAACTGGGTTTGGGGCGTAACAGGAGTAGCTACGTTATGTATGGCTTTAGCGCTGATTGCAGTGGGTTTCCTTCAGCCTGGAGTCACATGCGCTGAAGACGATAGTTCCGCCGGCTGCCCGTCGACGCCTGTTCATGCAGTAATGCTGGGATCGGGAACTGTTCTACTTCCAACGGGTATCTGGTTTTTGATTCGATCAGGGAAGCAAGAACGCCTGGCACCGGATTTGGTAGCTCCGTTCAAGTAGCGGACTGTTCAAGGTCGCCACGAGTGGTACGTAAGGGGATCCATAAATAGGACAACGACAGCGCCTGTTAGCGTGGTCAGTTGTGGAACCACTTATATCGGAGCGCCGTGTCATTGATGCTGCGGAAACCCTGGCGCGAAGCCTCGGCGACAACGACAATCACACCGTTGCAGCAGCGGCGATGGACGTTGATGGACGCATTCACCAAGCAGCGAATGTCTACCACTTCACCGGTGGTCCGTGCGCCGAACTCGTTGCCTTAGGAGTTGCGGCCGCTGCGGGAGCAAAGCAGCTTTTGACTATTGCCGCTGCTGGTGACCGAGGGCGGGGTTTGATTCCTCCATGTGGTCGATGCCGACAAGTTCTCCTCGATCATCATCCGGATATTCTTGTCGCGGTCCCTGCGGAGAAGGGCCCTGTCGTTCGGCCCGTCCGGAAGCTCCTGCCAGTAGTGCCCCGTAGAGTGGTGTAACGATCCCGGCCAGTAAACGTCAGCGTGGCCACCGGGATCTTCCTTCGAGGAAACTCTCACATCCCACTCGAAAGGCGTCACACCGATGACCACTCCCTCTATTGTCGACCCTGCCACCGTCCTCACCAACGCGCTGGGCGACGCATCACCGGATCTGATGCGCACCCTGCTGCAAACCATGATCAACACCCTCCTCTCAGCCGAAGCAGATGCGATCTGCGGCGCCGAGTACGGGAAGCCCTCTGCTGACCGAGTGAATTCCCGCAACGGATACCGCACCCGTGAACTCGATACGCGTGTCGGAACCATAGACGTCGCGATCCCGAAGCTCCGCTCCGGCACGTACTTCCCCGAGTGGCTCCTCGAACGTCGCAAACGCTCAGAAGCGGCGATGATCACCGTCGTCGCTGACGCCTACCTCGCTGGCGTCTCAACGAGGCGGATGGACAAACTCGTGAAGACCCTTGGCATCCATTCCCTGTCGAAGTCGCAGGTCTCCCGAATGGCCGCCGATATGGACGAGCATGTGCGTGAGTTTCGCACGAGGCCGTTAGGTGAGGCCGGCCCGTTCACGTTCGTCGCGTGCGACGCACTCACGATGAAAGTGCGTGAGGGCGGGCGGGTGATCAACACCATGGTGCTCGTCGCGACCGGGGTGAACGCTGACGGGCATCGGGAAGTCCTGGGCATGCAAGTGGCGACCGCGGAGACCACGATGGCGTGGAACGGGTTCTTCGCAGACCTTGTCGCGCGCGGCCTCACCGGGGTGAAACTCATCACCTCTGACGCGCACGCTGGCCTCGTTGAAGCGATGCGCGCGAACTTCCCTGGGACGTCGTGGCAACGGTGTCGCACGCACTACGCTGCGAACCTGATGTCAGTGACCCCGAAGAGCATGTGGCCGGCGGTGAAAGCGATGCTGCATTCCGTGTACGACCAACCCGACCAGAAAAGTGTTGAGGCCCAATTCGACCGGCTCCTGGACTACGTCGAGGACAAACTCCCCGAAGTGCACGACCACCTCGATGCTGCCCGGGCTGACATTCTCGCGTTCACCACGTTCCCGAAAGATGTGTGGCAGCAGATCTGGTCGAATAACCCGAACGAGCGCCTGAACCGTGAGATCCGCCGCAGGACCGATGTGGTGGGGATCTTCCCGAACCGGGCCGCGATCACCCGCCTCGTCGGGGCCGTTCTTGCGGAGCAGTCTGACGAATGGGCCGAGGGTCGTCGTTACCTCGGTCTTGACGTTCTCGCGAGGTGCCGCCTCACGCTCGTGGGTACCGACACTATCGGCCAGCACCATGAGCTCCCCGAGCTCGGGGCCGCAGCATGAGCGCCCCCACTCCTGGGCTGTACTCCGACACCGTGAGTGAGCTCGTCGCGAGCATCTGCAATCACAACGAAAACTAGCCCCCACATCCTTGAAGGATCACGAAACGGTTACACCACTCCACGGGACTTGACCCTCCTGCCCGATACTTACTTCTACCCAGATGCTCAGGGGCGCCGTATCCTCCGCTTCAACAAGCGGTATCACGACGCCGTCATGTCAGGGGAGAAGACCACGACCATTCGCTGGGATGAACCAGTAGAGGCAGGACAGGCGACGTTCGTTTTCGAGGACCATCCCGAATTTGCGCACGTGGAGGGAGAGATCATCTCTGTCGGGCAGACAAGATTGCAGGATCTCGACGATGAGCACGCACGCGGATTGAAAGCTCACTACCCGTTGATGCCCGAAGATGCCGTGCTGTCTCACGTCTCATTTCGCGTCCATGCTGCCCGGTAAAGGATCCTTCACCGCACGTAGGGAGGACGAGCCGGCTGAGTCCCCCCGTTCTCGGCATGAACTGGGTGATGCCATGAAAGCTTCTCCTGAAGTGAAGCCTTGAGATTGAGCCGCTTGACCCGAGGGGTCAATCACCTCAGCCTTATGGTTGCTTTCTTCGGCTTGAGCCCGTGAAGGATTTTTGTGGCTCGCGGGGCGATTTACCGACTCTGTGGTGCAAGGGTCTGGGATGTATCCAGACATTTCTTATTGCGACGTACATCTTGAGGAAAGCCAAGAGCCCAGCCATCACCGTAAACGCACCGCCAAGCAAGACGATACCCATCCACGCCGGCCAGGGGAGGGGGGCGTTTACGTCATGCATGCCTTGTGCTGCTCCGAACAGAACAGCCCAGCCGGACACTCCGATACTGAAGGCGAAGACTTGAAGGTAACCTAGCCCGCCCAAAATCGCTGTGGCCGGCCAGTTACCACCAGCTACACTGAACTCCTCTAACTTGAGGTCCTTGCCCCCGAGATAGGCCTTGTGTAGACGGCTGCGCTCGGCGAACACATTGAGCCACCCACAGATCCCCGCATATGCAAGAAACGGAACCAGGACCAAGAACATAGGTTCGGATCCCTGCTCGAACACGGCCTCCTGAAACTTATCCCAAGAAAAATTGGGAGCCGGGATTCGTCCCGCAGCGTATCCTGCCTGCCATGCCGTAATGAGTGCGATCAAGAAAGCAAACGTGGGAAACAGGAGCCTCCAGGCGGGTACAGCCTGGTACGAAACGATTTTTGCAGTCGCTGCCCTTTCCAGGCTCTCTATCGTTGCCGCGTCCGAACGACGAGGTTTGCTTGTCCGAAGACCGCTCCAAAACAAGATCTGACGGCGGAGCCGAGCAACGGCCGTGATCTGGTCGAGTGCGACCAAAATGCCCACAGTTGACGCCGCAGCAGTTAACAGGGGGACTAGGAAGTCGAAATTCACTTCATCATTATGTCTGCTCTCCGCATTTTGCCTGCTGCAGAAGGTCCAGTAGAGGCTCAAAGCTCGACAGGAGGTGCAAGATGGCACCCGGCACCTATACCCTGACCCGAAACCGATCCTCCAGTGGGCGATTTCTACGGACGCGAGCACGTCCGTTAGCCGGTCCCCCGTCGTGCTTGGATGAGGGTTGTCTGGGACTCCGGCGAATTTCGGCCTCAGCATGTACGCAAGACCCGCACGATGAAATGCACGATGACTTGGGGATAACAGCAACCCTGTCACCCCCTTCACGGTCATCTCATCAATGGATCCTTTGACGGGAACCGCGATCCTCGATCTGGCCGATGATTCTGAGGCGCAAATTTCCGGAGCGTGGCTTGTCCCAACAATGTGTCTCACTAGGGCATTCTCAACATCACCTGTATTTTCCTTTAATAAGACGGAGAAGTGATGGCACGCCTTGGATACACCCGCGTCAGCCTGGCGGACCATAACACCGATTTGCAGATCCGCGAACTGGAAGCAGCCGGGTGCAGCGGATCTACAAGGATCAGGGGATCAGCGGGACCAGGGGAGTCGTCCGGAGCTGGACCGGATGCTGGACCGTCTCGGCCCAGGGGATGAAGTAGTGGTGTGGAAGCTGGACCGGTTGGGACGAAACACTCGCCACCTGATCGAGCTCTTGGATGACTTCAAGGTCCGAGGCATCAAGTTCCGTTCCTTAAGGGAGGGCATCGCCACCGACCCGGCCAGCGAGGTGGGGAGCGATGGCCCAAGCGATGGTCACCATCATTTCCACTTTCGCCCAGCTTGAACGAGACCAACTCTCCGAACGCACGAAGGCCGGTATGGCGGCTGCGGCGGCCAACGGAAGGAGGGCTGGGCGTAGGGAGGCTACTACTGAGCACGCGGGGGTCAAAGGGCACATGAGCTGAAAATTCGAGGGCTTAAGCCGGCGGATATTGGAAGGATCATTGGAGCAAGCCGAGCGACTGTGTGCAGATACCTTGCCATGGACGCCTAAAGCGGCAAGAAAACAGCCACCAACAAGGCTTTCATCTGACATAACGCATGGTCTCTTACTGGACGGCGCAGCCTAAGCAGGCCTACTCTCCTTGGCTGCGTCGAAAATCTTCCTCCTCCGCCCAGCTCATACCTTGGGCGATCCGTTCCACCCTGTCAGCCCATTGCTTATCTCTTTTCTGGAGCAGGGCCGGGCCGTCTGCCCCCTTTTTGAACCATGTGAGGGCGATGTTCAAGGCGGTGCGGGAGGTCTCATCGGCATATTCGCGAACGCTGTTAAGCGTGGTCTCACTGAGAGGTAAGCCGTGGTTGACCGCGTTGCGAACGCGCCGATGCCGGTCACGGAGCAGCTTCGTTTCGTCCTGCATTTCTTCGAGGAGCTCCCGTTCATGGACGGGATCAGTGCAGATCTTCAGGGCATCCTCAAGGTCTGCGCGTTGAAGGTCAGACATGGGAAGTGCGCGGAGCTCGTCGTGATGGGCAGCGGCCTTTGAAACGGAAATCAGGACGCCTCCGCCGCGGCCGTAGTCAGAGATTTCTTGCTCGAGTTCTTTCCTGCCCGGATGGTGTTCCCGGGCGCACGCTCCGTCGAACGGTGCCCTCAGCTGCTTGGCGGTTCGACGGCCAGCTTGGGCGAGGGCCTCCTGAAGCTGGATGGTCTCAGCTAACTTATCGGAGCGAACCCGTAAAACCGATGAGAAGAGCTCCATCGCGTGGTCCTCAAGCGCCGAATGAACCAGAGCCCGCGATCCCGGCTGGAATTCTTGAGCGAATCTTGAGGCTTCCCTCATCCAACCTTGAGCCTGGGTCCTCACCTTGGAAGTGTCTCGCGTAACGACGGGCATGCTGGGTGGGCCGTCATGAAGCCGGCGGACCACCCAGGTAACGCGCACAGGTTGCAGCCGGAAGCCATGCATGGGATTAAGCCAGTGGGCATGTTCCGGGCGGTATCTTCCATGGAAAAGAGGACCGACGGGCTCCGCCCGCTGCGTCAGGGGCTGGTATCCACGGATTCTCCATCAAAAGCGGGCATACGAAACTGGCCAAGGTGAGCGCCGATTTATTATCTGTCTGACCGCGTCAGTGGAGCAGTTTCAGGCCCACGACTCCGCCGACAATCATCGCAAGGAAAAGCACTTTCAACACCGAGACTGTCTCGTCGCCGGTAGCCATCGCGTACACAACCGTCAGCACAGCGCCGATGCCCACCCACACCGCGTAGGTGAAGGATCCTTTACGGGGCACTCAAAGCCCGGTGCACACCTACCGATATGATCTATCTGCCCCCATCAGCTGGTGGAGGCAGGTGCACAGATGGAGTTACTGGATAAATGAGTGTGTTGGACTGGGGGGACGTCCCCACCTGGGTGGGAAGCATCCTAACTTCAGTTTCGCTTCTCTTAGCTTTCATTCTTTTGGCATCCGATCGACGGACCAAAGCCCGGGAACTCGCAGACCAATTTATGACCTGGCCCGAGATCATTCACGACCTGACAAATGAGCGATGGTTGGTCAGGGTGAACTGGACCAACGCTGGCGTTATGCCAGTACTGCGACCATATGTGATGGAAAGACTAGAGGGACGGCTCGTAGTGAGGGGAGATCTGGGAGTTCGGGAGGGAGTTACCACGGTGGTGGCCCCAGGCGTCTCGGACGGAAGGGCCTGTTAACGCCAACCGAAATTAGGGCCAGTTTTGCCAACTGAAAACGGGGCCACGGGTTGCTGTTCTATTGTGCCTGAAGCTGGGTTTTTGTCTTGTTCCGGAGTCGGTAGCTGCTGCCGGTGAGGTTCAGGACTTCTGCGTGGTGAACGATTCGGTCGATCATTGCCGAGGCCACTGTCGCGTCGCTGAAGACTTCGCCCCACCTGCTGAAGGCGAGGTTGCTGGTCAGCACCAGGGAGGCGTGTTCATAGCGGGATGAGACCAGCTGGAAGAACAGGTTGGCCGAGTCTTGGTCGAAGGGGATGTAGCCGACTTCGTCAACGATGAGCAGCTTGTATCGGCGGAGCTTGGCCAGTTCCTGGGGCAGGCGACCGCGGTCGTGGGCTTCGGCCAGCCTCGATACCCACCCGGTCGCGGTGTCGAACAGGACGCGGTGCCCGGCGCGTGCGGCCCGGATCCCGATCCCGACGGCCAGATGGGTCTTGCCGGTGCCGGGCGGGCCGAGCAGGACCACGTTCTTGGCTTCGTCCAGGAACACCCCGGTGCCTAGATGCGCGACGAGGTTCCGGTCCGCGGCAGGCTGGTGGTCGAAGTTGAACTCTTCCAGCAGCTTGTGTCCGGGGAACCTCGCGGCCTTGATCCGCAGGGCTGCCCCGGAGGCCTCTCGTTCGGCGACCTCGCGGGAGAGGACAGCGGCGAGGTATTCCTCGTGTGACCAGCCTGCTTCGCGTGCCCGGTCCCCGAGGGATCGGTAGCCGTCGGCGATCCGCGGCGCGCGAAGCGCACGGGCGTAGTACTCGATGTCCTTCGCTGCCCCGTTCACCGTCCTGCCCCGGACAGCTCGCGGGCATCGTCGGGGATGGCGACCCCAAACAGTTCGTCATAGATCGACAGGTCCCGTTCCTCCACCACCGTGGACCGTCCGGCCTTGACGCTCCGGTGGATCCGTCGGAGGGAGGCGGCTTTGTCCACGTGCGCGGGGTCGGTGAAGATCTGGTGCCTGGCCCACCGCCGCTCGTGCCTGGCCAGCAGCCGGCCGTCTGCGCTCACGGTCACCTTTTCCAGGTCTGCTTCGACGTCCACGATCCGCCCGATCGCGCCCGGGTCCACGGAATAGTCGTTGGAGAAGACCCGCACATAGTAGTCCCGTGGCAGCCGGACGCTGCTGCGGAAGGCAAACGCGGGCGCCACCGGAGTCAACGGCCGCATCGCGTCCCGGTCCCGGACGAAGAGCTCGGCCGGGCGGCCGTGCCGGGTCCGGGAGTAGCGGGCGTTCGCCCGCGGCAGCCAGTCCGCGAGCTGGTCGTTGAAATCCAGCGGGGACGCGAACGTCCGGCCCGGCATGAAGCCCTGGCGGAAGTAACGGTTCATCCGCTCCACCATGCCCTTGGATTCCGGATCCCGTGGCGGCAACTGCCGGATCTCGCAGCCCAGCACGCCCGCGAACGCCGCCGCCGGCTCGGTCAGCCTGCCCTGGCCGATCCCTGATTCGTTGTCCCAGACCAGCTGCTTGGGCACTGCACCGGCCTCCTGCAGCAGCGACCACATCCCGCCCAGCAAATCAAAGGTCGTGCGGGTCGGCAGCATCCTGGCCTGGATGTATCCGGAGAACGCGCACGTCATCACCAACACCGGAGGCTTGCCCTCCTGCCCGTGACCCAGAGGCAGCGGCTCATGGGGAAACCACAAATCGCACTGCATCGCCTGGCCCGGTTCATGAACCAGCCGGTCCACCGGATCCGCCGGCATATACTCGGGCCGGAGTCCACGGACCTTGTCCCGGAACAAGGACGCAGAGCCCGTCCAGCCGACGCGTTCGGCCAGTACCGAGGCCGGCATCGTCGGCGTCTGAACCAACAAGGCCCGCACCCGTGGCGCGTATGCATCAAAGCTCGAACCGGCCGGCTTCCGCTCATACTTCGGCGGCCGCTCCGCCTCCAACGCCCGGTCCACCGTCCCCCGGGAAACCCCGAGCTGCTTAGCCAGCTCCCTCTTGGAAATTTTCTCCGTCGCGTATCGATGGCGTATCTGCGCCCAAACATCCAATGTGATCACCTTCCATAATGGTCAGTGGCCTCATTTTCAGTCGGCGTTTTTGGCCCTATTTTCGGTTGGCGTCAACAGGGCCATGCGATCGTCTAAGCATCAGCCCATGGATCTGTACGTGGAATTTTCGGACGGTCGCGGTCATCTCTGGCGGCGAGACCTGAGCACTGGCCAGTATTTGTCCCCGCGGAAGATGCGGCGATGGATAAGGCGGTCAGAGCGACTAAAACAGCCGGGGGGAGACCGCAACGCCTACAAGACCCTGAAGACACCTGCGGAGTAGGACTTCATCAGCGCGCTCACTTTCAGTACATGACTCGCGCGAAACAGGGCATTCCCGTCGATCAATGACCATTGCGGTGTTTTCGGAGCGCTAAATCACCCCTCGGCTAGCTATGCGAAGAATTGCTTCTAAGTACGGTCTGTCTTGTTCTTGCTGGTCTTCGGAGAGACTTGCAAACGGAATGAGGGCTGCGTGATCAGGCTGCCGTGGAGCCATCCAAGTCGACCAAGCATCATGAACGTCCTATAGCGACGTACGGTCCCCCTTTACCAGGACTAGCAGCGCGTAAAGGCGATAGAGTGCGGCACCATCATCGTCTGGGCGCAATGAAGGTGCAAGTTCATCCCGGACACGGTCGGCAACATCATCTAAGTAGTTCACCACCACACGGTAACTGAGATTACCGCGTTGATTCCGAAAAACAGGATCGGCACGATACGTTCCACTGCTCCGAGCTCGGCATATCGCCCTCTCAGCTTCGGGACAGGGTCCGTTCTTAGAGAATTCCACTCGTCCGTAAATGGAGTCACACTGAAATGTTCTTGTTCGATCTTGTTGATCACCTCGAACTTCGCCCGGTTGAGGTCTCGGTAGCTTCGAAGCTGCAGCCACCAAGTAATGCTTGTCAGTCCGCCCACAATCGCGAGGAGTGTTGCCCTGAGGGGGGCAAGTTCCTCCCCTCCAACTAGCCCAACGAGAGCTGGTACCCCTAGCAGCGTGCTTTCTAGGGTCAGGTAAAACTGATTGGCTTGACCTCGCCGCGCGGAGATTCTGTCCGCCATTTCCACCGACATCTTGTAAAGATCGAGTACCTCCGGTGAGGCGCTGCCAGTACCTGTCATGCTACGTTCCTGCCTTCGCCCATCATCTGAGTGATTGCCGCACCTACTCCGCTCCATGTCCAGGCGATGACTCGATTTCGGGCTAGGCCTGCAGGAAGAGTGCTGTAGGTCGAAGCACCGTCAACATAAATGCCGAAGGTGGGAACGTTAAGCGCTTTCGCCATTGAAATTTCCTTCGCTACGCCCGTAGCAGATCCCATGGACCTTCCAACGAGAACGATGAGCATATGCGTCCGGTTGATCTTGTTTCGAATCTGCTGCTCCCATACGGCCTGCGGCAAGGCAGTTTTACTGGACCAATCTTCAATTGAAAATGGAGTTGGCGATTCCTTGTGAGCTTGCCCTGCGAAGAGGATCTTGGACTGCTGGTTGTGGTCGAAATCGAAACTTAGAAAAGCCCGCGGGTCGGACATCAGTGCTCCATTCGTAGACATATAGGTTGCTCACTTCTTATCACTAACCGCTGACAGTACGAAGCTCGTTAGTCGGTCGTTCACCGGCCGCGCCGGCACGGCACTTTGGCTGCCGAACTTTCGCGCGTTTCCGCCATTCCCGGATTCCCGTATACCCCGCCCGAATTACTGCCCGGTGAGGGGGCCCTATACGCTACAGTCCGCAGTATGCTTATCGGATACGCTCGCTGCTCGACGAACACCCAGGACCTCACCGCCCAGCATCACGAGGTGGAGAGCTGCCGGCAAGGATCCGAGGCATCACGAATTATGAAGTCCGTGGATCAACTATCGGCAAGATCCATCAGTGGTTCCGGTTGGTATTTCCCATAGGGGTAGTAGCCTTGGGAAGGTTTTCGTCCTGGGCGTAAGCCTCGACGGCGATCATTTCAATCTCTGGACCCTTCAGGACCACAGCACGGAGCGTGGTTGCTGAAAAGATTCCCGGACTTTTTGCGTCGCCTTGGAGAATCGGCGTGTGAAGGACTAGTTCGCGGTCTGCGAGTTCATGCTCGGTGCTGAACCCCAGTACAGGCCCAACCCAGATTTCGCCAGATTTCATGCGCACACGGGCTATGGATATATGGTTCTTTGGTGCTCGCGATTGGAGTACTTCAGTCCACAGTGAATGTGACGACGTTACCCCTCCTGAAACCCATTTGAACTTCGCCTTGAGCATGTCAAACAGGCCTTGAAGCCTCATCCAGAGATGTACTACAAGGAAGCTGGCCACGAGGTACACAGCTAGGCTTACGGCCAGCTGTCGCGTATGTGAGCCCAAATACTGAGGGTCCCGCTTGAGGAGCGCGGTAACGTCAGGAGGATCGTCGGGGCTTAGGACAGTGACCCAAAACCAGAATGCCAAGAGCCCAGCAACGATGCCTATGGCGACAGAGGCTACGACGGCTCGGCTTGCCTCATAGAAGGCAGATTCCTTGGTCCGCGTGTAGCGTCGGCCTCGGACAAGCTCAAAGTAGAATCCTGGTGCAACCGCCAGGATGAATATAAGGACGCCAAAGGCGGACGTGGGCACTAGTCTTTGTCAGCGCCCGAGGAGGTGCCGGCATCCGTGTTGCTGGTCAGAGATGCGATGACATCGGCAACAGACTGATTGGTGGGCACCTCTGTATGCGCGGAAATAGTGGAGAAGCCCTTTTCGATGAGGTCGAATGTGGGGGCAGGTCGAGTCTGTTCGTCGGCCACTTGCTTACCTTTCTTGGCGTTGTGGGCTGAATCCGCCCACTGAAATTCTAGTTCTGGAGGCAGCCCAGTTTGGAGACTTGCACCGGCATGTCAGGCCAATCGGGCCCTGCCCCGACCTGGGAAGCAGACGCCGTGGAGACCTAAACCATCCGTCCAGTGCCAGTTCCAGTGCCAGTGCCCCCTGAGTGAGGCTGCTAGGCGCCGGATTCCCGATGGGCTTGAATGAGGGCTGCGAGATACTCCTGTGCCTGGTCTCGATCACTGTTCTTCTCTTGATCAGAAAGATCAGCGTAAGGTGTCGCGATCTGCTGTTCCCATCGCCTCACCAGATGGGACGGAATGACCAAGCTGCCGTCTTCGAGGGCGCTGCATTGCTCGTGCAGATACTTCTGCCAGTGTGCCCATCGGGCGTGCTCGACTGCAGCTGTAATCTCCAAGGCCTCTGATGTGTTCAAAAAGTGCTCTAGCTCTTCGGACATCAGATGCGGCTCTGCTTGACTAGCTTCCAGTAATGCTCCCCGAGAACGGTCAATTCGCACGCTTTGCTCTCCATGGCAGCAAAGTACATGTGCGCTGCACCGACAGGGCGCACAAGATTGACTTTGACGTATCTCTGGAGCACTTCAAACGTAGCATTCTTGACCGGGTCTGGGTCCGGGATGTCCGGATTCTCAAGCTGCTCACGGGAACGATCCGGCTCGTAGGAAGGATCCAAGGGGAGCTGGTAGTCCGCCGATGGAAAGATTTCCGTGAGCTGCTGTAGCTCGCTCAGGGCAATTGGAGGCGCCGTTCGGCGTAGTGAGACGAATGATTTCACGTTCGTCTTGAATACGGGGCGTTGCTGCCAGGGGCCAAGTGACTGGTCTACATGAGCATAGACGCTTCCGGGCGTAATGTCTCCGACCAGGTTGGCGGCAGCGCCGTTGAGCGCATCGACCAGAAGGTTGGTGAACACCCCTGACCCCCCTGAAGCAAGGGCATACTGCTCCGCAGTTGAAGCTGACAGTATGGTTACCCCATCTCTGATGTCGGCCTGCTGGCCACCTACCGCAGTGTTTGCCGCGGCTCCGCTGTGGCAACTGTCAAGGATGATGACCTTATTCGTTGCGGGGGACTGGTTGGCCAGGGTCATAACTTCATTCAGAGATAACCCGTCGTCACCGCTTTGCGCGTCGCTGGCGCATAGGTAACCGCCGGTGTCTTCCAGATATCCGTGCCCGGAGAAGTAGAAAAGTGCAATTTCAGCATCTCCTGTAAAGAGCTCGCGCACGGCGGTCTTCAAAGCAACTCGGTCCACTAGGGAGTCCGGCCCGGTGCCGGTCAGCAGCTTAGGGTTCGCGAAATTCAGGGTGCCGTCTGCATGACGCTCCAAAACGGAATTGACCGCGTAAGCATCATTGACGCAGCCGTGAAGTGGCGTGACATTTTCGTAGTAGTCGATCCCAACGACCAAAGCTTTGCGCACGCTACTAAAGTGAATCGATGAAGTTGCTGATGTTGGCGTCGCTCCAGATGACAGTGCTGACTCCCGGGATCGACGTCCGATCGTCGCTGTAGGCCCAGATTCCCTGGACTGGTTTCCCCTCCTCACGAGCGCAGGCGATCTCCCACTTCTGGCCCGTGGACGTGGAGGAGTTCTTGCTTACGAGCACAATCACTCCATCTGATCGCTTGATGCGAGTGCGAACCTTGTTCTGCCAGTCTGACTCGTAGGCTTCTTTCACCGACATATCAATGAACTCATACGGTGCCCGGGGCGACAGCGACTGTCCTTTGAGGAAGTCGCGCTGCCTTTCATCCTCGATTGCGAACGCGACGAAAACTACTTTATTTCCTGCCAACTTTGCATCTCCTAATAATGATTAGTGCGTTTGAACAATCATAACTAGCTGGTCTGACAGAGTTTCCGGTTGATCGTCACCGGGGCGCAGTGTTCCAGCGCCGCGGGCAATCGGGTCACGCTCCCGACCCGCTCGAGGGGGATTTACGCAACCACCCAACGAAACGTCCCAGGTCTTCAAGGCGCACGGAACGCCACGACACACCCGCCTGATCCAAAAAGGCGAAGTAGTCCCGCAAGTCAAAGGCATACGATCTCACCGTCTCTGGTGAACGATCGATAACACTTAAAATGAGCCAGGAACCGGTCGACGGGAGCGACGACCTCGAAGCGCGGATCAACAACGGTCCACGAACCCGACCCATCCGGTAACACCACCTGCTGAACAGTCCACGGCATACGGTCTCCCTCGCCGATCCGTCACGGATAGGTCAATACCAGCACGCGAAGGAAACAGGCTCATGAACACGTGGACAACACCACAGGTAATCAAATTTGGAAGGCCAGGAGCGGTGCACCACACTCCGGCGGCTACATCGAAGACAGCCCAAAAAGGGCTACAGGAAAACCATGTTCGACTAACCATACTCCCGCGGCCCGACAATATAAGTCGCCCGGGGCGGCGTGGACGGCTTGCGCACAATGGGGACAGCTTTGAGCTGTGCGGAGGGCTCCACCTGCCGGCCAGTGTGCACAACCCGTCCACCGCGGCTGGTAGGAGCTACCTTTCCAGGTGCGGCGGGAGTTCGACGTCGGAGGCGTCCAGCTCGGGCCTTGGCCGAACGTAACTGACACCGTGTCTGAAGGATTTTCCGGTCCAGGCGACGTCGGCCGATATCTCGACCACGATGGGCTCCACCAGTGTCAGGTGAACCGGGCCTTTGTCTTTGGTGAATCTGTTCAGCGAGGTTTCGCTGATCTCTTCCGGCCAGGGATGGCCGGGCAGGGCCGGGCGGAGCTGGCGGCCCAGCTCATGCCCTACCCGGGTGGAAAGGACCGTGGAACGGCCGACGATCCGCAGCTGCCCATCGACGGGCAAGCCGGCGATGATGGCCTGAGGTTGCGTTATCGGGCCGATGACGGCCGCGCAGACCGCATCGAAAGTGCTTTTTGTCTTCAGCTTCAACCAGGAGCGCGAGCCATCATATGGCTGCGCCCCTCCCTTGAAGACCAGCCCTTCCACGCCTGTGGCGGGCAGGTCCTTCCACCAGGTCTTCGCCAGGTCCATGTCCGTGGTGGTGGGGGAGAGGTTCAAAGGAGCGGCCCAGTCCCGGGCCAGTTCCTCGAGCAGCTGCCGGCGGCCTGTGAACGGAACACCCCGGATGTCCTGCCCGGCAACGGCCAGCACGTCGAAGGCCACGAAAGACGCCGGAAGGTGGTGGACCAGTGCCGGCAGATCCGCCCTGGAGCTGATCATGCGGCGCTGCAACGCCTCGAAGTCCAGCCGGTTCCCGTTCCAGATGACCGCCTCACCATCGAGGACCACGCCGGGCGGCACCCGGGCCTGCACAGCTGCGCGGAGCTCAGGAAAGATCCTCGAAAGTTCTTTGCCCTGCCGGCTCCAAAGCGTAACCCCGTCAGAATTGCTCAAAATGATCGTGCGGCATGTTAACTGCACTTTGTGTTGGTTTTTTGGCAATCACCGACAGGGAAACTAGGTGGATGATGGAGAGCTTGGGCAGAGTCGTTTCCTCGAAGGTTGGTCTTCCATACCGGCTGATCTTCCCGGACACCGAGCAGGAGACAGTCTCCTCCTTCCTGCGCGACCTTGCAGCGTCCGACTGTTCTCCATCGACATTGCGCAGTTACGCCTACGATCTGCTCCGATGGTTCCGCTTCCTCTACGGACGTTTCGTTCCGTGGGAACGAGCCGACCGGTTGGACGTCAGGGCTCTGGTGGAGCACATGCGAGCTACCCCGACGGCCAACGCCATCAGACGGCGGAACGAAGGTCCTGCCATCACCAACGTCGTGACCCAGAAACGCGGGCCCGGGGCGACATTCTCAGCGAATTCGATCAATCACCAGCTGACAGTCTTGTCGAGTTTCTATGACTTCGCACTGGAGATGAATCTTGGGCCGTTGATGAACCCTGTGCCACGACAGCGCGGATTCGGTCCGAGGGCATACGCGCACCACAATCCCATGGAACAGTTCCGTCCGCCTCGCCGTGGAACCTACCGGCAACGCGTCCCAAAGCCAGCATGGCGGGGGATCCCGGACAGGGCCGTGGCGTCAATCTTTGACAGCTTGAACAATCATCGCGACCGGGCCTTGATGTCATTTTGGCTCAGCAGCGGTGCACGGGCTGAGGAACTGCTCGGTTTGCGGCACGGCGACTACGACTTTGGCGAACACACGCTCGTAGTGACAAGCAAAGGAACCCGCAACCGCGACATGGTGCCTGCCAGCTCTGACGCTTTCGTGTGGCTGGCGTTGTATATGCGTGAAGGCCAGCCTTCTTCCCCTGGCGATCCGGTTTGGTGGACGCTGCACGCGAAGAACCGCCGCCCGCTTGGCTATTCAGCGGCACGGCAAATGTTCTCCCGCGCCCAGAAACAGCTGGGATCGAATTGGACCCTCCACGACCTGCGCCACACCGCCGCCGAGCGGATGATCGCCGATCCTTCCTTCACGCTCGTGGATGTCCAGACCGTTCTCCGGCACGCGAACGTCACGACCACCACGATCTACACCCAACCGAGAATGGAGGACGTCCTGGAGAAGGTCCTTGAGCACTACGCCCGGCCCAAGCCGGCACCACTAGGCATCGAACCGGAATACGACGACGTGGCCTTACGTGAATTGCTTGGACTCGGCGAATGAACGGTATCAACACGGTTACGGATCCCAGATCCCCTGACCAGGTCGCAGCTGCCCAAACCTACGCGCGGACAAGGGAAATGAAGGTGGCGCCCGACAGCATGGTGGACGCCATCCACAGGGCGCGAGGTCGTCAAGCCTTCGACGCAGGAACCCTGGGACCGCAGGACCCGGAGTGGGAGTTCCGGAATCTTCAGACGCTGGGGCTGGAGGAAGCAACCGCCTGGGTGCAAGGGGTCAATGAGACCTTCACGAGCGGTCCGAAATACCTGGCGATGACCAAGCAGGCCACTCGGGTTGTCCTCGGATGGCTGGCCAAGTTGCCGGGGGACACCTGGGATGAGAGGTGGTTTGCCTCTGGCCTGGACGAGGCACCCCGCGATGGCATGACCCAGCTGAGCGAACGTTTGGGCCGACCAACGAAGATCGTCAGCCTGGGCGTGACGACCCTTGTCCGTTCGCGACTGATCCGTCCCTCCTACGAGTGGATGTTTTCCGCCAGCCAATGGAACTCCCGCGGACGAGCAGTGTCGTTTCTCGAAGTCGCAGAACCCGAGGCACTTGTCCGGTTGAGAGCCCTTCCCCAGTACCGCGCCGCCCACGATCTCATCCGCAACAATGCGGAGAACGCCATTGCCCGGGTCATGGTGCGCACCGGCAAGCGTTTGAGCCAACTAACCGGCGAGGACGTGCTCGCCTATTCGCATCTGGCTAGGATGAACCGGCGTCACGCCAAGGAACACCTGGCGTGGGAGCTGCTTGTCGCACTGGGACCTCTTGCGGGGGAACCGCCGACCCTGCGCGCGGCGTGGCACGCCAACGTGGTGAACCGGCGGCACACGGTCGAAACACTGGTCAGACGGTACGGGATCCCTGCCTCTGAGGTGACGAACATGCTGATTGACTACTTGGAAGAGCTCAAACCGAACATGGACTATAGCTCTCTTGAGGGGCTGGCCTACCGGCTCATCCGTTTGTTTTGGGCAGAAATCCTCGACATTAACCCGGATCAGCAAGATCTCCGCCTGGCGCCCCATGTCGCGGCGCAGTGGCGCGAACGTATCAAAGTCACCCTTTCGGGGTTGCCCCGACGCGAAACAGCTTCGACATACTTCGCTGTCCGTGCCCTCTACCGCGACATAGCCGAGTGGTCACACGAACAACCAGAACGATGGGCGATCTGGGTGGCGCCCATTCCATTGCCACGGGCTGAGTCAAGGGTCCAGTCCAAACAGCGCCGCCAAGTGAAAGCGCGAATGCAGCAACGCACCCGTTCACTCACGCCCCTGTTGCCAGCGTTCATGCGCTCAGCAGAGGAACTGCGTAGCCACGGAAACGCGTTGCTGGAAAGGACCTTGGCCGCCGCCGACGGGGAGACTTACACCGTCGAAGGAGTTACTTACCGGCGGGACCACCCGCCCATGAGGGCTAAGACCAACGCGAGGGTCAGGGTGTGGGCTGAGGTCATGTCCGCGTCAGAGGGGGCCAGGCCGCCGGTCCCTGTGGGGAAGAAGGCTGATGTCACTGCGGTGGAAGCTGAAGGGTTCTGGGGTTGGGCTGTGGCCTCAACCCTCAAAGAGACGGGGGTTCGGATAGAGGAGCTCCTGGAACTGACGCAGTTGTCCCTGCGCCACTACATCGCCCCAACTACGAACACGATCGTGCCCTTGCTGCACATCGTGCCATCGAAGAATGATCAGGAAAGACTGATCCCGATGTCCCCGGAGCTCGTGAAAATTCTGGTGGAAGTCCAACGCCGTGCCCGTGGATCGGGCGATCACGTGCCGCTGTCCATGCGCTACGACACCAACGACAAGACCTTCAGTGAAGCCTTACCCCACCTGTTCGCCAGGCTAGTAGGTCCTACCCAGAACGTCTTGTCGGGCCACTACGTCCGAAAAATGCTCATCAACATCGCCGCCCACGCCGGTCTGAGCGATGGCGGCCTGCCAGTGACGTTCACGCCCCACGACTTCCGCCGGTTGTTCGCTACCGACCTTGTGGGCTCGGGGCTTCCCCTGCATATCGTGTCGACACTTCTGGGCCATCTGAACCTGGAAACCACCCGCGGCTACACCGCGGTGTTCCCGGAGCAGGTCATCCAAGCCCACCACACGTTCATTGAACGACGCAGACAAACCCGCCCGGACTACGAACAGCGGCCGGCCACAGACGCGGAATGGACAGAATTCGAGCAACACTTCCTGCTGCGTCGTGTCGCTCTCGGAACCTGCCACCGCCCCTATGCAACCCCGTGCGTGCACGAACACGCCTGCATCAAATGCCGATTCCTTCAAGTCGACCCAGCCCAAGCCGGCCGCATCGAAGAGATGACCGTCAACGCCGAAGAAAGGCTGGAAGAAGCCCGCACCCACCAATGGCTCGGCGAAGTCCGGGCCCTGGAGGAAAACCTTATCCACCTCCGCAAACGACGGGAGGAAGCGGCGCGGACCAGCAACACCATCCAGTAGACCCGTTCGCTTAGAGACGGAAGATCGCCTACAAAATTCTCGTGTGCTCAGGCAACGATGAGCGTTTGATTGCGGTTGAGATTCCGGGACGCTCTCGTGGCCTGCGACGGCTCCGCTGGCTGTGAGCTGATTGGTGTTCTAGCCCAGGGTGGCCAGGAGTTGGTTGCAGGCTTGTTCGCAGCGGCGGCAGGCTTCGGCGCAGACGGCGCAGTGTTCGTGCATGTCGGCGTGCTGTCCGCACTCGTCGGCGCAGCTCGCGCAGGCGGCCGCGCAGGCCTGCAGGATGGCCTTGGTGATGTTGGCGTCGTAGCCGGTGCGGCGGGAGAGGACGTTGCCGGTGGCGGCGCAAATGTCGGAGCAGTCCAGATTGGTCCTGATGCATTTGGTCAGATCCGCGACCATGTCTTCACCGAGACAGGCGTCAGCGCAGGCTGTGCATGTTTGAGTGCACTCGAAACATGCAGCGATGCATTCGGCGAGTTTTTCTGTGTCGATACCGCCAAGGTCCTTCGGGTAGGTGTCAAGCATGGAGCTGATGTGCGTCATGATGTTCTCGCTTCCATTGAACCGCTTGGTTTTGATGGGGCCCGTAGGGCCCTACTTTGGCATGTACCCGGTCCGGAGGAGCGGCAAACGGGGCCAGCCTGTTATTGGCTGGCTGGCCCCGCTTGGGGCCGTCTCAAGGAAGGGTTGTTACCGTTCGTCGGCGGGACGGAACGCGCCGCCGGCGTCGGTGGAGACCACGATCCCGTCCGTTGTAGCGGCCCAAAACCACGGGCTGCCGGTGGATCCGTTGACTGCAGCGATTGCCTGCACTTTGCCGTCGATGCGTCCCTTCCGGGTCCAGGTAAGCCCCGCGTCGGGGGAATAGTAGGTGTTCCCGTCAGGGGCGGCACCGACGACTTCGTCCGGGTCAGCGAACGCGGTGAACTGGATCACTGGTCCATTGGGTACCAAGTCCCAGGTTTTACCGCCATCGGTTGAACGCTGGATCCCGGCCTCAGTGGTTGCCAGGACGGTGTCAGTGTCAGGATGCCCGGCAAGGACTGCCGGGGCGAAACCGGCAGCCACAGTGTCCCAAGCTTTCCCATCTCTGGTGAAGCGGAGCTGCCCGTCGAAGGCGATGATCCCGGATTTGGTCGCTGCCATGGCGTGGAAGTCCGATTCTCCCTGGCGGGAGAGCTGTTCCCAGGTCTTGCCGCCGTCGGTGGATTTCAGGAGCCCGAGCGGGTTGGGCAACGAAGACCCGGGGCCGGGGTGGCCTGAGGCGTAGAAGACACCATCGGCGCCGGCGGTGAAACCCATCAAGTCATTGGTGTCGCCGATCTTCGTGGAGGGGTTCTTGGTCATGTCGAACAGGCCGTCATGGGTGGCCAGCAGGACCTGACTGGGTTCACCGCTGACGGTGAGTCCGTGCACGTGGCTGCTGGGCAGTGCCTTGTCAGTGCTGTGGTTTGGGGAGGCCGTGGACGCGGCCTGGGTGGTTTGCGAACAGGCAGCCAGGGCAGGAACGAAAGCCAGGGCGGCGGCCAGTGCTGCTGCCCGAAGGAAGCGCGGTTGGGGTGAAGGCATGGAAAAGCTCCAGAAAATGGGCGTAACAAGGGGAGGATGGGATGCGGCAGGTGGCCGGCCCGTTGCCGGGCCAGCCACCTGGCGACTGCTCACAGGGTGGTCAGCAGTTGCTGCATCTCTTTGATCTCAGCTTCCTGGGTGGCCACGATGTCCTTGGCCAGCTGGACGGCGTCGGTGTTCTTGCCGCCGGTGGTCTCGGTCTTGGCCATTGTCAAGGCACCTTGATGGTGGGCGACCATCTGGGTAAGGAAGAGCTTCGCGGCTTCGGTTCCTTGGGCTGCTTCCAGCTTGGCCATGTCATCGGCGCCCATCATGCCTTCCATGCTGTGCCCGCCTGCCATCGCGGTGGGTTCGTTCCACCCGTTGAGCCAGCCGGTCATCTTTTCGATCTCCGGACCTTGGGCGTCCTTGATCCTGGTTGCCAGGGCGGTTACCTCGGCGTGGATGCCCTGCTTCTTGAGGATCATCTCGCTCATCTCCACGGCCTGGGCGTGGTGGGGAATCATCATTTGGGCGAACATTGCATCGGCGGAGTTGTGGTCACCGCCCTGTGCAGCACTGGATGCGGCTGGGCTGGAGCTCATGCCCATGCTGCCGTGGTCCATGCCGGGCATGGATGTCCCGGATGATCCCGGAGTCCCGGTGCCGCACCCGGCCAGGGCCAGGGCTCCGGCGAGGGCTACGGCGGAGAGAGGGAGAAGCTTTTTCGTGTTCATCAACATTTTGTCCTTCACAGAAGCGTCATGGGGTGCGAAGCGCCCATGACTGGATGCAGGGTGCCGCACACCGGAAAGTGCCCGGGCGGGCAAGAAGGCGCTGCCGCGATGGCAGCCATCAAGACATGGCGGTCCCGGGATGACGGGCCGCTGACGAGGTCTATGTTCGGCTGATGGACAGCTCGCCTGGTGAAGGACTTCCGGGGCGATAGGACCACCGAGTGCAGGCTTGCGCCTGCAGGGCGGTAACCGTTGAGGCTGGCGCGGCGGTGGCGTCCGGCAGGGGAGCGGTGAGGCTGCCGGTGGCCAGTGACGGGATGCACGAGCCGGCCATGACGTGCTCGCTGGGGCAGTTCCCCGAGCAGGAACACTGCGCCTGCCCCACGGTGCCGGTCCCGGCCGCAGCTGAGGATATCGGTGCGTGGCTGCCCTGCCCCCCGGGTGTGCCGTGGGCAGCGGATTCCGATAGGGAGGCCCTGGTGATGGACGTTGCGGCCTGCGAGGTGTGACCACCGGTCATGACGATGTGCATGCCCAGGACCCCGGCGATCAGCGCCAGCACGGCGGCCAGGAGACCCGCGTGCAGGAAGGGCCTGGTCAGGGCCGGTTGTGCTCGCATGGTCCTTTCTCCTTCTGCTGCTCCGGGTGGTGATTCCACACTACCGGCCCGGTATGACCGGGCCGGTCGTCGTCCAGTCGTCCATGGGGTCAACGAACCTGGGAGGGGTTCAGTTTCACCCGGCGCAGCAGCTGGGCGTTCAAGGCGACAACGATCGTTGATACTGACATCAGCACCGCTCCGGCCGCAGGCGACAGGATGACCCCTGCGAAAGCCAGGACACCTGCGGCCAGGGGCACGGCGATGATGTTGTAGCCGGTGGCCCAGACGAGGTTCTGCCACATCTTGGTGTAGCTGGCCCTGGACAGGTCAACCATGGACAGCACGGCGCGGGGATCGTTCCCGGCCAGGATCACCCCTGCCGATTCCATGGCCACATCCGTGCCGGCACCAATCGCGATGCCTACTTCCGCCCGGGCCAGGGCCGGGGAATCGTTCACGCCATCACCGACCATCGCGACCTTCAACCCCCGTGCCTGCAGCTCGGCGACTTGCTTGTCCTTATCGGCCGGGAGGACTTCGGCGAAGACCTCGTCTATGCCCAGTTCCGTGCCCACGGCCGTGGCGACCTGCTGCGCGTCACCGGTGACCATTGCGACTTTCACGCCCCTGGCCTGCAGTGCCTTCACCGCATGGCGGGACTCCGGCCGGACCGCGTCTTCGAGACTGACTGCCCCGAGGATCCTGCCTTGGTCAATGACGTGCAACACCGCAGCGCCGCGGCCCTTCCAGGCTTTGGTTGCAATGTGCAGGGCCTCCGGTTCGGTGAGTCCCAGCTCGCGCAGCAGGGCAGGTCCTCCGACTTGGACTGCGCGGCCGTCCACCGTGGCCCGCACGCCGCGGCCGGTCATTGAGGAAAACTTGGACGCTGCCGGCAGATCCAGTGCCTTGGCCTCGGCGGCCCGCACGATCGCCCGCGCGACGGGGTGTTCGCTGTCCGACTCCACAGCCGCGGCAAGGGCCAGCAACTCATCGGGGGTGGTCCCCTCGACGGCGGAGGCGTCCTTCAGTTCGGGCTCGCCCTTGGTCAGGGTGCCGGTCTTGTCGAACAAGACCACATCGATGGTCCGCATCCTCTCCAAAGCCATCCGGTTCTTGATCAGCACCCCGGCCCGGGCTGCCTGTTCGGTGGAGATCGCGATGACCAGCGGGATCGCCAGACCCAAGGCGTGGGGGCAGGCGATCACCAGTACGGTGACGGTGCGGGTTACGGCTTCGGGCAAGCTGCCCAGCAGGATCCAGACGATGAAGGTGATGACACCGGCGATGGCGGCGAAGTAGAACAGGAACGCCGCCGCCCGGTCAGCCAACGCCTGGGCTTTGGAAGAGGACGCCTGCGCTTCGGCGACCAGGCGCTGGATCCCAGCCAAAGCCGTGTCCTCGCCCACTGCCGTGACCTTGACCCGGACGGTGTTATCCGTTGCGACGGTCCCGGCGACGACCTGGTCCCCGACACCGCGGGGCACGGTCTTTGATTCACCGGTGATCATGGACTCGTCGAACTCCGCGACTCCGGCGACGATGGTCCCATCGGCAGGCATCCGGGCACCCGAACGGACCAGCACAATGTCTCCGGAGGCCAGCTCAGCGACGGGCACCGTTTCAACGCCTGTGTCGGTCACGCGCTCAGCTTCGTCAGGCAACAGCGCGGCGAGGGCATCCAAAGCCCCCTGGGCCGAGCCCAGGGCGCGCATCTCGATCCAGTGCCCGAGCAGCATGATGGCGACCAGCAGCGCCAGTTCCCACCAGAAATCCAGGTCGAAGTTCCCGATCCGCAGGCTGGTCGCCCAGGAAGCGAGGAACGCGACGCTGATCGCCATCGCGATCAGCAGCATCATGCCCGGCTTGCGGGACTTCAGCTCGTTGAATCCACCCTTGAGGAAGGGCATGCCCCCGTAGAAGAAGATGACGCTGCCCAGGACCGGGGGGATCCACGCCGAGCCGGGGAACTCCGGAGGCATGTACCCAAGAAGGTGGGCGAACATCGGACTGAAAAACACCACAGGGACCGACAGGGCCAGGGTCAGCCAGAACCTGTCCTTGAACATCGCCGTGCTGTGCCCGGCGTGCTGCCCGTGGCTGTGCACGGCGTGATCATCATCCCGTCCGTGACCATGATGGCCGCCGTGATCCTGCTGCTGCTCGTGACCCTCGTGGCCGGCGGACGCGTGGTGGGGATGTGTTGTATGGTCCGGTTCCGCTTCCTCGACCGGCGAGGGGATGTGGTGGTGGTTGTGCTCTGTCATGACGTGCTCCTCCAGGAACGGCCCGCGCACACCGGCCCATGCGGGGGGCGGGGCTGGCCGTGTTGTGTGCACTAGCGGTTGATGATGCCGTATCCGGCGGCCGTGACGGCCGCGGCGATGATGTCCGATCCGGCGGTGCCGGTGACCAGAAGGCGGGAGACCCCGCCTGGGATGAGCTCGATCGTGGCGGAGTCAACGCCGTCGACGTTTGCCACGGCGCGCTCGACCTTGGTGACGCAGCCGCCGCAGGTCAGGCCTTCAACGCCGTACTCAACATCAGCAACGGGGGAGGGGACCGTGAGGGTTTGGGAAGTGGAGCAGCACGCGCAGCCGGAGGAGGACGCGGACGTCAGCGGCAGTTCGGTGCGGGGAGGGGTTTGCATGTCAGTTATCCATTCCTGGCAAATGTGCGATGGAGTGCTGTGGTTGAACGGTTGTGAAGAGGGCTAAGCCTCCGAGACATACCTGGTTCACTGACAACAGTTACAAGATACCCCCGGGGGGTATCGTTGGCAAGTGCTTTTTGTTACTCTCCGAATGGTCCTGGAAGCGACGTTCAACGGGCTTCGATGGCGCCCATCATGCCGAGGTCTTCGTGATCCAGGATGTGGCAGTGATAGACAGAGCGTCCGCTGAAGTCCTTGAATGCGATTCTGACCGTCATCTGTCCGTTTGCGGGGACGTTCACCACGTCCTGCCAGATGACCTGGTCGTTGTCGTGGCCGTTCTCGTTGATAATTTGCATTGGCCAGATATGGAGGTGGAACGGGTGATCCATGGGGCTGGCGTTGGTCAATGTCCACTCCTCCACGTCCCCGGCCAATACCGTCGTGTCTGTTCGGGTTTGGTCGAATTTCTTGCCGTTAATTGTGAAGCTCATGCTGCCCCCGCTCATAGACATGCCGGTGGCCAGGGCAATCCGCCGGCGAGTAGCTAGGGGCGCTGCCCGTAAGTCTCCGGGCACTTTTTGGAGGGGTACTGACGGGAGGGACGCGACCGGTTCGCCGGTCACGTGAAGAGTGGCCAGCGCGGTACCGTTCGATTGGTCTGCTGGGCTCCGTGGTCCGCGCCCCGGTCTCATCATTGCCTCCATGGTTCCCCGGTCCTGGTACAACGCGCGCAGGACGGAGTCGCCGGTTGCTGTGGTCACGAGAAGGTCTGCCCGGTTTCCGGGCGTGAGAATAAGTTCTGCCAGTGGCTTCGGTGTCGGGAAGCGGCCGGAGTCAACGCCTATGAGCTGCAACTGCTGATCGTCAAGACGTAGCCGGAGGTAGCGGGCTACGCATGCGTTGATGATTCGCCACCTTTCACGCTGTCCAGGGCGGGCACTGAGTTGCGGATTGCTTTGACCGTTGACCAGGATCAGGTCACCCTCCCGGCCCATCGTTCGCTCCATGTCCGGGATCGCAGCGATATTGCCAAGGCTGTCGAGAGTGGTGTCCGAAATGACCAGCACCCGCTCCACACTTGCCTCGATCGGCGCGGGGTCCTCGACGATGATCGCTCCAAAGAGGGCCTGCGAAGATCTGATCGGCGACCGTGCCGTGATGGTGGGGGTGATACCAGTACACGCCCGGAGCGATGGCCTCGACGTGCCAGGTTCCCTTGCCGGCGTGCACCGTGCACTGTCCAAGGCCGGCAATTCGCTGGCCACGACGGCAGAGGCTGCGGCCATGCTGCGGCTGGCCGTTGGTCCGGTCCCGGTGGGCGCGCTGTCCGTACGGCGCCGGGCCGAATCTGTTTTTGAACAGGTCGCCGACGCCGAACGCCTCCTTTCGTACTGACTGAAGGCCAATGGACTGAAGACCGCCCGGATAAGTGTGCAGCGCGTGCAACTACCGGCGTGCGCGCTTATTCCACTGAAGCAATAAGTTAAGCGGATAGCTGATCTGCGTAATATTTGGTGCTTTGAGCAACTTCATGCTGGCAGGATTGCAGACATGACTTCCTCACCAACGCTTACGTTCAACGACGGCAACACCATTCCCCAGCTCGGCTACGGGGTATGGCAGGTTGAAGACGATGTAGCCGAAAAGGTGGTCCGCCAGGCATTCGAGGCCGGCTTCCGCCACATCGATACCGCCAAGATCTACGGCAACGAATCCGGCGTTGGCCGTGCCATTGCCTCCTCCGGCCTCTCCGCCGAGGAAATCTTCATCACCACCAAGCTGTGGAACGCCGACCAGGGCTACGAGGCAACGCTGGAGGCCTTCGAGAAGTCCTTGGACCGCCTCGGCATCGAAACGCTGGACCTGTACCTGATCCACTGGCAGCAGCCCAAGCAGGACAAGTACGTGGACACCTGGAAGGCCCTGATCGAGCTGAAGAAGCGTGGTCGAGTCAAGTCCATTGGTGTCTCCAACTTCACCACCGAGGGCCTGCAGCGCATCATCGATGAGACCGGCGTTGTCCCGGCCATCAACCAGATTGAACTGCACCCCTTCTTCAACCAGTCCGAGCTGCGTGCCTTCAACGCTTCCAAGGGCATCCTCACCCAGGCCTGGTCCCCGCTGGGCCAGGGCGGCGAACTGCTGGAGAACCCCACAGTCGCTGGGATCGCGGCCAAGCACCAGGCCACGCCCGCCCAGGTGGTTATCGCCTGGCACCTGGCCATCGGCAACGTCGTCATCCCCAAGTCCGTCACGGAATCCCGCATCCAGGAGAACTTCGCGGCCCTGTCCGTGAAGCTGGACGATGCCGACGTCGAGGCCATCAACGGTCTGGACCGCGGCACCGAAGGCCGCATCGGCCCGGACCCGGCGGTTTCCGACTTCGCCTAGTCCCGGCACGCGAATGCCCCGCACCCGGTTGGGTGCCGGGGCATTCGTCGTTAAGGCAGCGCTCGTCGTTGAGGTACCGCTCGCGAAGGTACGACGGCGGGTGGCCGGGTGCCGCGGTCAGGCAGCGGTTGCGCCCTCGCCACCTGCGCCGGAGGCAGCCGGCTGTGGTTCCGCGCCCGAGGATGGATGAGCTGCCACGTTCGCGGCGTGCTCAGCCAGGATGCCTGTCTGGTGCCGGATCTTCAGTCGGTAGAGGAGGGCCCCACCCACGGTGACAGCGGCCACGAAGATCACTCCACCCCACTGCAGGTACCACTCGAAAGGCGGCACGGAGTTGTAGATCTCCTGCCGTGGCCAGATGAGGTTGATGGTCATGGCAGCGCCCCACAGCACGGCCAGGAGGTTCACCGGCAGGCCCCACTTCCCCAGGGAGAAACCGGACTCGGAGCCGGGTGCGTCCGCGATCGGCCACTTCTTCAGGAACCGCTTGCGCAGCAGTGGAACCGTGACCAGGAGGTACGACAGGTAGATCAGCACAATGCTGATGCTGGACAGGATGGTGAAGATGGCCGGCTGCATCACGTTGATGAGCAGCGGAATCACGGCCAGCACGCCGATCACGATGGCTGCCACGGTGGGCGTCCGGCGGACCGGGTCCACCTTGCTGAGCTGGCGGCTGAACGGGAGGTTGTTGTCCCGGGCCATGGCGAACATCATGCGGATCGCGGCGGCGTGGACGGCCAGCGTACAGACCACCACGGCGACTACGATGCACACCAGGAACGCCTTGCCGAAAGGCCCGCCGAGGACACCGAGCACAATGTGCTGGAGCCCGCCGTCGGCTGCGCCCACCTTGGGGTCGGTGAGGTCCGGTGCTGCCAGGATGCCGAACAACAGGATCAATCCGCCCAGGAGGAAGGACGCCGTGACCGCCCGGATGATCGCTTTCGGTGCCGTCTTCTTGGGGTCCTTGGTCTCCTCGCCCAAGGAACTGGCGGTGTCGAACCCGTACATGACGTAACCGGAGGCCATGGCACCGATCAGGAAGACGCCGAAGAAGCCGAGGTCGTGGCCTTCACCGAAGCCGGCCGTGTCGAAGAAGACTTCCGGACCTCGGACCACATGCCAGCCGAGCGCCAGGATCAGCAGCACCGCGGCAATCAGCTCCACGAAAACGCCGATGCTGTTGATTCGCGTCATGAGCTTGACGCCGAACGCGTTGATCAGCGTGGAAATGGTGATCATGATCGTCGCCAGAACCACACCGTTCATGGCGAAATCAAAGGGTCCGGTGCCGTCGCCCACAAACTGGAAGCCGGACCAAAGTTGGGGCAGGGTGATCTGCAGCGCCAGTGCTACAGATCCCAAGGCCATGATGGAGGACAACATCAGCAGCCAACCTGCCAGCCAGGACGGGGTCCCGGAAGAAAGCCGTTTGGCCCAGTTGTAGACCGACCCGGCCACCGGATAGCGGCCGGCAAGCTCGGCGAAGCAGAGGGCAACCATGAGTTGGCCTACGAAGACGATGGGCCAGGACCAGGCGTAAGCCGGTCCGGCCATGGAAAAGCCGAAATAGAACAGCTGGAAAACACCGGTAAGGATGGAGATATAGCTGACACCGGCCGCGAAACTGGCGAATTTGCCGATGCTGCGGTCCAGGGTCTGCGTGTAGCCAAATTCGTCCATGCCGCTTGAATCATTACTCTTGATGGGTTCCATGGTGGACTCCTAATCAGGAAAGCAAGATGGGATCGGCCGCCCTGGGGCGCGGCGAATCGAAGATTGCTGTGGTGGTTGTGCCCGGCAGGAACAGCCCCGCCGGGCTTGGCGCTTAGGCATACGAAGGCGAGAAATCCTCCTTTTCCCGTTCGAGGGCTGCGCCGTTGGCGTGAAGACGGCCGGACCGGATCAGATCAGCACACCGTTCGCCGATCATCATGACGGTGATGTTGGGGTTGACAGTGACGTGTTCGGGCATGACGGACGCATCGGCGACCCGGAGGCCGGTGACCCCCTTGACCCGCAACTCGGGATCCAAAGGTGACATGTCGTCGTCGTACGCTCCCATACGGACCGTGCCCACCGGGTGGTACACCGTGTTGTGGGTCTTGCGGATGTAATCCCGCAATTCCTCGTCCGTCTGCGCGTCTATGCCGGGCGAGAGCTCCCTGCCAGTCCATTCAGCCATCGCGGGCTGCGCGGCGATCTCCCGGGCCTTGCGGATGCCCGCAACCATGACGCGCATGTCGTGGCCTTCGGGGTCCGTGAAGTAGCGCGGGTCCACCATCGGCTTGTCGCGGAAGTCCCTGCTGCGCAGGCGAACCGTGCCGCGGGAACGGGCGTGGGTGACGTTCGGGGTGAGGCAGAAGCCGTTCTCCGTGGTGGGGTAGCCGTGGCGCACGGTGTGCATGTCGAACGGGACCGAGCCATAGTGCATCATCAGGTCGGGACGGTCCAGGCCGTCTTCGGTGGGGGTGAAGATGCCGATCTCCCACCACTGGGTGGAGGACTGCACCATGGGCTGCTTTGCCTCGAACTGCACCACGCCCTCGGGGTGGTCCTGCAGGTTTTCGCCCACTCCCGGAGAGTCGACCAAGGCCTCGATTCCGTGCTCCGCGAGATGTGCGGCCGGGCCAATGCCGGAAAGCATAAGCAGCTTGGGGGAGTCGATGGCACCCGTGGAGAGGATCACTTCCTGGCGTGCGGCGAGCCGGTGGGTGCGGCCGAACGCCGAGTCAACAACGTCGACGCCGGTGCAGCGCTTGTCCGCGTCGAACACCAGTGGGCGGGCCCGCAGGCCGGTCAGCAACGTGAAGTTGGGTCGCTCGATGATCGGGTGGATGTAGGACACCGAACTGGAGGACCGGGTGCCGTCCGAGCGGCGGTTGATCTGGAAGAAGTTGGCTCCGTTGACCACCGTGGTGCCCGTGTTGAACTTCGCCCGGGGAATGCCTGCCTGCTCGCAGGCATCCAGCAGTGCGACTCCGGAAGGATCTGCCGGCGGCACGTTCATCAGGTGCACAGGGCCCGAGTCTCCGTGGTGCGGGGAATCAGGACCGGCGTCCTCGTTCGTTTCCAAGCGCTTGTACAGTGGCCACGCGGCGTCGCCATTCCACCCCGTGGCGCCGTACTTCGTTTCCCACTCGTCCAGGTCCTCGCGGGGAGCCCAGAACGCGATACAGGAATTGTGGCTGGAGCAACCGCCCATGACTTTGGCACGGGCGTGCCGCATGAACGAGTTGCCGTTCTCCTGTGGCTCGATGGGGTAGTCCCAGTCGTAGCCGGATTCCAGCAGCTCCATCCAGCGGTCCAGCTGGAGGATTTCGGGCAGGTTCCGGTCGTCCGGGCCAGCCTCGACGAGGGCCACTGACACGTCCGGATCCTCGCTCAGCCTTGCAGCTATGGCGGCGCCCGCTGACCCGCCGCCGATCACGACGTAGTCGAACGCGCGCTCGCCGAGGTTCTCGATGTTGTCGAAGTGCATCTAGTTCTCCTTGCCGTGGTCAGCGAACCAGCCGGTTACCTGGGGGCTGGTGTTCTGGTAGATGTGCTTGGCTTCCTGGTACTCGGCCAGTCCCGTGGGGCCGAGTTCCCGGCCGACTCCGGACTGCCCGAAACCGCCCCATTCGGCCTGGGGGAGGTAGGGGTGGTAGTCGTTGATCCAAACCGTGCCGTGCCGAAGCCGCTTTGCCACGCGTTGTGCCTTGCCTGCATCCTGCGTCCACACGGCACCGGCCAGTCCGTAGATCGTGTCGTTGGCTGTGGCCACGGCCTCGTCCTCCGTCCGGAACGTCTCCACCGTCACTACTGGCCCGAAGGCCTCGTCGGTGACCACGGACATTCCCCGGGTGACGCGGTCCAGGACGGTGGGCTGGTAGTAGAACCCGGCGTCGTACGTCCCGCCTGCAACCGGCGCACCGCCGGTCCTCAACCGCGCGCCCTCTTGGAGGCCCCGCTGGACGTAGGCGTGGACCTTGTTCCGGTGGGCCGCGGAGATCAGCGGTCCGGTCTCGGCTTCATCGTCGAACGGGCCGCCCAGGCGGATGCTTCCGGCGCGGCGGACCAGCTCATTGACGAAGCGCTCGGCGATTGATTCCTCCACCACCAGCCGGGCACCCGCCGAGCAGACCTGCCCGGAGTGGACGAAGGCGCCGTTGAGGGCATTGTCGACGGCGGCGTCGAAGTCCGCGTCAGCGAAGACCACGTTGGGGTTCTTGCCACCCAGTTCCAGTGCTACTTTCTTGACCGTCGCGGCCGCCGCCGCGGCGATCCGCTTGCCGGTTTCCAGGCCGCCGGTGAAGGAGACAAGGTCGACGGCGGGATGTTCCGAAAGCGGTGCACCCGCCTGGGCGCCGGGTCCCGTCACGAGGTTCGCGACGCCGTCGGGCAGTCCCAGGTCCTGGAGGAGCTGCATGGCGAGGATGCTGGTGGAGGGTGTGAGCTCCGACGGCTTGAGCACGAAGGTGCATCCGGCTGCCAGTGCCGGGGCGATCTTCCACGCGGCCTGCAGGAGGGGGTAGTTCCACGGGGTGATGAGGCCGCAGACACCCACCGGCTCGTATTCGATCCGGCTGACGACGTCCGCGTTGCCGGCATCCACCAGTCTGCCCGCCTGTTGACCGGCGATCCTGCCGAAGTACTCGAAGCAGGCGGCGATGTCATCAATGTCGATCCGGCTCTCGATGATCCGCTTGCCGGTGTCCAGCGATTCGGCACGGGCGAACTTTTCCCGATGTTCCCTCAGCCCGGCCGCGACCTTCAGGAGGAAGGCGCCGCGCTCCGGTGCGGGTGTGCCCGGCCAGATCCCGGAATCGAAGGCCGCACGTGCGGCCTCGATGGCGCGTTCGGTGTCCTCCCTGCCGGCCTCGGATACGGTGACGACCAGTTCGCCGTCGGCGGGGTTGCGGATTTCGCGGACGGCGCCGGAGGCAGCTGCCTCCCATGAGCCGTTGATGAAAAGCGTTTTTGGCATGGATCTCCCTAGGAATTGGGCCCGGTGTTCAAATGTGGGCGGGTGTTTCAGGGGTCGGTGTCGAGGTTCCGGCGCGGCGTTTTTGGGTACAGCGCAGCTGCGCCTTGTAAGGCGCGGGGCTGGCGGGTGGCGCGGTGCTGTCCGGTGTGTTGAGTTATGCGGATTGGTTCAGCGTTGACGACTTTGCAAAGGATTGAAACTGGACGGGTGGTTTGCCGGCCCGGAATAGGTGTGTCCTAAGTCATAAAAGAACACTAAACCACTTTGAACGATCGTTCAAGCGTTTTGAGGCGAGATATATCAATACGCGTGTTTGTGACTCTGCCTCGTGAGGAGACTTGTGGCGAGCTACTTGGCGTCGCGCGCCGGGGCGAAGGCGATTTCCTCCGTGCGGGCGATGCTGCGCTGGATAGCGCCCTTGTCTATGCCCAGCAAGGAGGTCAGCCACATGCCGTTTTGGATGACGACGACGTCAGCGGCGCGGTCCCGGCATTCCTCCCGGGAAAGCTCGGGTGTGGCGTTGTTGATCAAGGTCGCGACGCCGTCGAGGTAGCGGTCGAAGGCGGCAGCGTTGATTTCCGCGTAGCCCTCGTCGGCCTGGGCCAGGGCCCAGAGGTGGAGGCGCAGGGAAAGGTAAGGGGTGGTCAGCAGGTCTGGGCCGGCGACGCGGCGCAGGGCCTGGCGGAGTTGATCGGTGGGATCTGCGTCCGGGTTTGTTGCGACGAGGAGGAGGTCGTCCTCATCCACGCGGCGCAGGGCCGCGCGGATGAGGCTCGTTTTGTCGTCGTAGTAGTAGTTCACCAGGCCCAGGGCCACTCCGGCTTCGCGGGACACTGCCCGCATGCTCACTCCGGCGATGCCGTGGCGCGAGAGCAGCTCCATGGCTGCGTCGAGGATGCGGGACTGCTTGTCCAGCTGTTCGCCGTTATTCTGCGCACCGTTGTTCAAGGCATTCTTCCCCATGAGGCCACACTATTGCCTAGGCTGCCGGGCGCGCACTTTGGGTCGGCGTCGAATAAGGCGGGTGGGTGGGAGAGCATCGTCGATGAGGCGTCCGAGTCCCACTTGTAAAACCTGGTAACAACGGCAATAAACTAAACTCTAAATTTTTGGTCCAGTAGGCTGGTGGGTGTGAAGTCCGGACCTAGCGAAGACCTTACGGTATCGCCTTCAGCGATCAGGCTGTTGCTGCTCCTTCGAGGCAGTGAGCCAGATGGCATGGGCCGGACTGAGCAGGTCACTTACATGCTGGAGACCGCCATCGCCATGGGAATCCTTGGTGAGGGCGAGAGATTGCCCCGCGAGTCGGTTTTTTCAGCAGAGCTGGGAATCTCATCTATTACTCTGCGGCAGGCGCTGAACACGCTCCGGATGAAGGGTGTGATCACCACTAGCCGTGGGCGCTCCGGCGGCAGTGTTGTCCAAAAGCCCAAGGAACCGTCGGCGGAGGACATCCGTGAAAAACTCCTCAAGACCAGTACTGAGGACCTGCGGGACATGTGGGATCATTGCGGCGCAGTGGCCGCGGCTTCGGCCAAGCTGGCTGCCCAGCGGGCTGATGACCAGGACATTGAATATTTGGCCGGGCTTGCTGCCCGGTTCGATCGAAGCACTACTGCCCAGGAGCGGCGCCGGGCTGACACGCGCTTCCATGTGACCCTTGGAGTCGCGGCACAATCAAGCCGCCTGACCGCGGCGATGCTGCAGATCCAGGCTGAGTTGTCCAGCTTCTTGTGGATCGAGCAGGACGCTGATTCGGCGGTGGCAGAGGCAACACGTGAACACGCGGACATTCTCCGTTGCATTGCCGAGCATGACCCGGTGGCGGCAGCTGCGGCCGCGGAGCTGCACAGTAACAGCGAGATGGAACGCATCATCAAACAGCACCTTCAGATGCTCATGGTGTCCGAGGAGGATGCATGACGGCCGACTCTTTGAACGAGATCCTGCAGCGCACGGCGCTGGCCGTTGCCACCAGTATCGACAGGGTCTTCGGCGAACTTCAGGTTCTCGAAGCGGAACTGGTCGCCGCAGCCGCGCACATGCCGGACGCTCCTGAAAGTACCCAGTTCTCTTTCCTTCAGCCACTCTTCGAAGAGCTACTGGTCAAGAACAGCCCTCTCATTGAGGGAGGCGGGATCGCGTATGCTCCTGGTTCCTTGGGGGACGCCGAGTATTGGCTGGAATGGTGGCGTATGCAGCCCAACGGCCAGCCGAAATTCATCGGCCACGACCTGAACCCCGGATCCATCCGCTACTACGACTACGCCACCAGGGACTGGTTCAAAGTCCCGGCCGCAGCAGGGCATCCAATCGCCGTTGGCCCGTATATCGACATGGGAGGAATCGACGTCAATACCGTCACCCTCACTGTGCCGGCCCTGACCAGCCATGGAACCCACGTGCTGGGGTGCGACCTTTCGCTGTCGACCCTGGAAGGAATCTTTTTGCGTGCCGTCCGGACCCCGGAGCCTCCCTTGGCCCTGGTGGGCCGAAACGGACGCATCATCGCCTCGAACTCACCACGCCTGGTGATCGGCACCCGCGCCGCCGTCGATGAAGCAACGGAAACTGTGCTCGTAGCGCCAGAGAAGTACGACGTTCTTCCGTGGACCCTGCTGGTCATGGACCAGCAACAGTAGCTTCCCTACCCCCCAACTTTTCCTGACCAAATCAGGGCTCGCCAGGGCGCTCCCGTGTCTCTCAGTGGACCTTGGCATGCCCGCTTGACGGCGTGCCCACCTCGCAACCTCCACGGGCGCGCCGCCGTCGGGCGCTCGACATCTTAGCGTTTCCGCAGGTCAGCGGACTTGTCCAAAAGTTTTTCAAAAAAGTTTCCGTCCAGCTATTGAATTTAAGATGTACTTTATTATCTTTTAAGTGTGACAGTCCCCACAGGGGGTCGTGATCCAAACCATTAGCTGTTCTGCAACGGAGTCTGAAAACTATGAACGCCACGCTTACCACCACAGCCGTACGCCGCGGCAGTGACGCCGAACTCGTCGCGAAGGATGAGTTTCCGCCGCTGCAGCATTTCATCGACGGAGCTTTTGTCGATGGGGAATCCGGTGGCCGGACACCGGTGGTCAACCCAGCCAATGGGCGTCTGATCTGCGACGTGCCCGAGGGAACCGCCGGGGACGTTGACGTGGCCGTGACCGCCGCACGGCGTGCGCAGGGCCCATGGGGTGAGCTGACGCCGGCCGAACGCTCCGCAGTCCTGCTGAGCGTCGCCGAGAGGATCGAAGAGCACGGTGACGTGCTGGCACGGCTGGAGTCCCTGAACACGGGCAAGCCACTGGCAACGTCCCTGGACGATGTCGCCGGTTCCGTGGACACGTTCCGGTTCATGGCCGGCGCTGGACGCGCACTGACCTCGCTGGCCGCGGGCGATTACGCCGCGGACCACACCTCCGTGATTCTCCGCGAGCCCGCGGGTGTCGTGGGCGTCATCACCCCGTGGAACTACCCGCTGCTGATGGCAGCCTGGAAGATCGCCCCGGTCCTGGCCGCCGGCAACAGCCTGGTCCTTAAGCCCTCCGAGCAGACACCACTGACCACCCTGAAGCTCGCCGAGATCATCGCCGACGTCCTGCCTGCCGGTGTCTTCAACATCGTCACCGGCCTGGGCCCGGGCGTGGGGGAGCGGTTGGCAACCCACCCTGACATTGATCTTGTTGCCCTGACCGGAAGCGTCAACAGCGGCAAGGCCGTCGCCGCCGCAGCCGGTGACACCGTCAAGCGGGTGCACCTGGAACTCGGTGGCAAGGCACCCGTTGTGGTCTTCGCCGACGCCGACCTGGCCGCCGTCGCCGAGTCCCTGCGCACGGCAGCGTTCTACAACTCCGGCCAGGAATGCGGTGCCGCGTGCCGGGTCCTGGTCCACGAATCCGTCGCCGAAGAATTCACCGGCCTGCTGGTCGAGCAAGTCCGCTCCTTCGTCGTTGGCGACCCGACCGCCGGAGACGACGTCGAGATTGGCCCGCTGGTCTCCGAAGCCCACTTCAACCGCGTCGCAGGCTTCTTGGAACGGGCGAAGAAGGACGGCCTCACCGCAGCCATCGGCGGTGCCCCGCTCGACGGCCCGGGCTTCTTCATTGCCCCCACCGTCCTGACCAACGTCCCCGCCGGGGCCGAGGCAAGCCAGAACGAAATCTTCGGCCCCGTGGTCACCATCGAAACCTTCTCCGACGAGGACGAAGCCATCAAACGGTCCAACGAAACCCCGTACGGCCTGGCCGCCTCGGTCTGGACCCGCGACGCTGCCCGCAGCATCGACGTTCCCCGCAAGCTGCACTTTGGCACAGTCTGGGTCAACTCCCACCTGGTCCTTGCCAACGAAGTGCCCTGGGGCGGATTCAAAGGCTCCGGCTACGGCCGTGACCTGTCCATCTACGCCCTGGAGGACTTCTCCCGTACCAAGCACGTGATGATCAACCACGCCCGCTAAGGACACCCCAACCATCAGGGGGCACCACCAAAGCTCCCAGATGACACCGCAACAAAAATTCCGGGGCGGCAAAGCCGCCGCCCCGGACCAACTGAAGGAAGCATTCACATGCCTCAGCAGCTCTATCCCCTTCCCCCCATCACCCATGACACGGAAACCCCATGGACCAACTGGGGCGGCAACCAGTCCTGCACCCCTGCCTTCACCGTCCGCCCGAAGACAGAACAGGAAGTCCTGGAGACCGTCCGCTTCGCGATCAAGGAAGGACTGCCCGTCCGCGCCGTCGGCGCCGGTCACTCCTTCACCCCGCTCGTTCAGACCGGCGGGATCCTCATGGACCTCCGGCTCCTTTCCGGCCTGACCGGAGCGGACACCAACACCAACCGCGTCCGCATGTACGGCGGAACCCGCATCAGCGACGTCGGAGCCCCGATGTGGGAAAAGGGCCTGTCCTTGACCAACCAAGGCGACATCGACAAGCAGGCCATCGCCGGCGCGATCGCTACCGGAACGCACGGCTCCGGCATCGAGCTTGGAAGCTTCTCCTCGGCCCTGCGCTGGGCCAAGATCGTCAACGGCCACGGCGAAATCATCGAGGTCGGCGAAGACCAGCTCCGTGAGCTCAAGGCAGCGCAGGTCGCCCTGGGAACTTTGGGCATCATGGTCGAGGTCGAACTCCAGGCCTCCCCGGCCTATCACATCGAAGAAGAGATCACCTACCCGATGTGGGATGAAGTGGAGCGTGACTGGGAAGAGAACATCCGCAACAACCGCCACTACTCCTTCATCTGGTGTCAGGACAACGGCTCGGCAGAAATGTACGAACTGCCCACCCCTGCCGGTGAATCCAT
This sequence comes from Paenarthrobacter sp. YJN-5, assembly GCF_015040095.1. Classification (NCBI taxonomy): domain Bacteria; kingdom Bacillati; phylum Actinomycetota; class Actinomycetes; order Micrococcales; family Micrococcaceae; genus Paenarthrobacter; species Paenarthrobacter sp. YJN-5. Next base: position 43,538 of record NZ_CP053546.1, on the reverse strand, counting down.
GATCAACCGCACCTACACCAAGAAGTACCGGGCCGCGAACCTCAACGAACCGGCCGAACTCTCCACCACCGAAGGTGCACGGAAGGACCGCGCGTACAACATTTACGCCGGCGGCTACATGATCCCATTCCACGAACTGGAGTACTACGTCCCGGCCGAGCAGGGCCTCGAAGCGGTCAAGGCCGTCCAGAACCTGCTGCACACCACCCACAAGGACCAGAAATACCCGCTGGAAGTCCGCTGGGTGAAGGGCGACGAAGGCTACATCTCCCCGTTCTACAAGCGCGACACCACCGTCCTGTCCGTCTCCGGCGCACCGGGCACCAACTACTGGCCGTACCTGCGCGACCTCGATGCCCTGCTGGAAGACTTTGATGCCCGCCCGCACTGGGGCAAGATCCACTTCATGACGCGCGAACGCATGCAGCGGGTCTTCCCCGAATACGACACCTTCGTCCAGGTCCGCAAGGAATTCGACCCCAACGGTGTCTTCCTCAATGACCACACCCGCGCCCTCGTCGGCTAACCGGTCAAGGAAAACTCACATGTCCAAACACCAAGACACGAGTGGACTCGACGAATTCGGGTACACCCAAACGCTTGACCGCAGCATCGGCAAGTTCGCCAGCTTCGCCGCAGGCGTCAGCTACATCTCCATCCTCACGGGTGTCTTCCAGCTCTTCTACTTCGGCTTCGGCACCGCCGGCCCGGCCTACGCCTGGTCCTGGCCGATGGTCTTCGTCGGACAGCTCATGGTCGCCCTGTGCTTCGCCGAGTTGGCCGGCCGATACCCGGTCGCCGGATCCGTCTACAACTGGGCCAAGCGCCTGTCCTCGGCGACATCGTCGTGGATGGCTGGTTGGTTGCTACTGATCTCCTCCATCGTCACCGTTGGCGCAGTTGCCCTGGCACTGCAGATCACCCTCCCGCAGATCTGGTCCGGCTTCCAGATCATCGGCGACGGCACCGGACCGTTCGACTTCGCCGTCAACGGCGTGCTGCTGGCCTCACTGCTGATCACCTTCACCACCCTGGTGAACGCCTTCGGCGTCAAGCTGACCGCACGCATCAACAGCACCGGAGTTTTCGTCGAACTCATCGCAGCCGTGCTCCTCGTCGCAGCCCTGGCTTTCCACAGCATCAACGGACCCGAGGTCCTCTTCGATGTCCAAAGCTTCGGCGAAGGCCAGCCTCTCGGCTTCTTCGGGGCGTTCCTGATCGCCTCAATGGCCTCCGGCTACGTCATGTACGGCTTCGACACCGCAAGCTCCCTCGGTGAAGAAACCAAGGACCCCAAGCGCACCGCACCCAAAGCCATCATCAGGGCCGTCACCGCGTCCTTCGTCCTCGGCGGGGCCCTGCTCTTCCTCGGCATCCTCGCCGCACCGGACCTCTCAGATCCGAAGCTCGGTGAGGCAGACGGCGGCCTGCAGTACATCATCCTTTCCGTGCTCGGCGGACCCTTCGGCAAGGCCTTCCTGATCTGCATCGTCGTGGCGATCATCGTGTGCACCCTGGCCATCCAGGCAGCCGCCATCCGCATGATGTTCGCCATGGCCCGGGACAACAACCTGCCCTTCAGCAAGCAGCTCTCCAGGGTCCACCCGGTCCGGAAAACCCCGACGGTCGCGTCCATCACCACCGGTGTGCTCGCCATCATTCCGCTGATCGTCAACATCTCCCAGCCGGCGATCTTCACGATCCTCTCCAGCATCGGCATCGTACTGATCTACATGGCCTACCTGCTGGTCACCATGCCCATGCTCCGCAACCGGTTCCTGAAGAAATGGCCGATCCAAGACGGCGCCGAAACAGGTTTCAAACTCGGCAAGTGGGGCTTTATCGTCAACCTCATCGCGGTTCTCTGGGGAGCAGCAATGACGGTCAACCTCATCTGGCCACGACAGGAAATCTACAACTCCGTACCGCCGTTCGAGTGGTACTTGCAATGGGGTGGTGTCATCTTCGTCGGATTCGTCATCGTCGCTGGGCTCCTGCTCTACCGGCTGCGCCTCCGCCACCGCACCGGAGTCCTGGCCGAGCACTCCGCAGCCCTCCATGGTTTCGCCGACGCCGGGAAAGATGACCAGTCCCAATCCGTCAAAGCCGCGCACTGACAAACCGAACCCAGATGTGCGGTGCCGCACACAGCGGCACCGCACTTTCCAACGCCGGCACCTAGGCGAAAGGATCCTCGCATGAACACCACCACTCTCTCCGGCAAGCGCCTGGCCTCCCTCATCCAGCAGCGCGCCCAGGACCAGGCCCGGTTGGCCCAACACGAAGGCATCCACCCCACCCTTGCCGTGGTGGTGGCCACCGATGACGAGTCCACCCACTGGTACGTGCGTTCAATCGAACGGGCGGCAGACAGGGCAGGCATCGATTGCCGGATCGTGGACCTTGGACCCGATGCGACGGAACAGGTCCTCACGAGCGTCTTGAAGGACCTCAGCTCCGAGCCCTCGGTGCACGGCATCATCCTGCAGACGCCCCTGCCAACCGGGGTTGCGGCTGACAGTCTGGTGGGGCTGATCGCTCCCGAAAAGGACATCGACGGCGCCAATCCCCTGAGCCTGGGCCGCTTGGCTGTGGGACGGCCGGCTTTCGCTCCGGCCACGGCCCGCGCGGTGGTGGAGCTTCTTGAGCACTTTGAGGTGCCGGTAGCGGGCCGCAACGTGACCGTCGTCGGGCGTTCCGCCGTGGTGGGCAAGCCGTTGGCGCTGCTGCTGCTGGAACGGGACGCAACCGTTACTGTCTGCCATTCCAAGTCAGGCGCCATGGAGACGTACACCCGGCCGGCCGACGTCGTGGTTGTCGCCGCGGGCCGCACCGGCCTCCTGACGGGCGCGCACGTCACCGAAAAGACCGTAGTGATCGACGTCGGCACCAACGTCCTGCCCGACGGCACCCTGGTGGGGGACGTCGACGAAGCGAGCGTCACCGGAGTAGCGGCGGCCTTGACGCCTGTACCCGGCGGCGTCGGATCCGTCACCACGGCATTGCTGCTGCTACACACCGTCGAGGCGGCACGGGCACAATTCTTGCCGCGAGCGTCAAAGCTGACGGTTATGGCCTGATCAGGCAACGAGCTCCGGGCCCGGACGGGAACCGCCCCTTCTCAACCGCAACCCTGGACCCATTCCGACCTAGCGGAGAACCGAAAGGACGCCAGCAATGGTAGTCACCACGCAAAGCACCGGCCGGCTCATCAATGACTGGACCTTTCTGGACGGATCCGACGCCGAAATAGTCCGCGAAGGAAAGACCGTTGTCCGTGGAATCATTGACGGGGTCACGGAAGACGGCTCCATCATCTGGGTCCGCGACAACATCGGCTACCGCAGGCTTTACGAACGATGCGAGCACTATGAGGTATGGGTATCTCGTGGACACGCCGCGCTAAATTTCCAAGTCGCGAAAACCGGTGCCTGACCGCTGATGGTTCGTCCGGCTTACTCCACCAGCTTGCCCACCGTCGAAACTTCCTTCATCAAGGCGGCGATCTCGTCAGGGATGGCCGGTATCTCTTCGCGAACCACGCCCGAGGTGGGTGACCATACGAGGTTGACCTGCAGTTGGGCGTCCATCCCAGGGTAGTCGCTGCGGTTGTGGCAGCCTCGGGTTTCTCGGCGTTCGACGGCGGATTCCAGGGTTGCGCGTGCGGCCAACGCCGAGGCTTTGAGGTCGAAGGCGTGGGCCAGGTCCTGGAAACCGGCGAGGTCCGGGTGGACGCCGATGTGTTGCATGCGTTCTTCGATGGCGTCGAGTTTCGCGAGGCCGGTCATCAGTCCTTCTTCGTCCCGGACGACGCCGGCGTGTTCGGTCATCATGTTGCGGATGGCGCGCTGCAGTGCCCGTACGTTCTCGGTGCCATCGGCGGCGAGCAGATCGTCGATCTCCGCCCGGGCTTGGGCCAGGGCTTCGGCCGAGCGGGGCTGGGACGTGAGGGATGCAGAGTAGCCGGCGGCTGCTTGGGCAACGATCCGGCCGAAAACGAGCAGTTCGATGAGCGAATTCCCGCCGAGCCGGTTCGCGCCGTGGAGCCCACTGGATGCTTCACCGATGGCGTACAGGCCGGCCACGTCCGTGCTGTGATCCTCGGGGCGTACCCAAACGCCACCCATTGAGTAGTGGGCTGTTGGCGCAATTTCGATCGGGGTGGTTGTGATGTCGAGCATCTGGACTTCCAGCATGGTCTGGTAGACCCGCGGCAGGCGGTCCATGATGGTTTCGCGGGGGAGATGGGAGACGTCGAGCCATACTCCGCCGTTGGGAGTGCCGCGGCCTTCCTTGATTTCGGTGTAGGCGGCCAGGGCAACCCGGTCGCGGGTGGACAGTTCCATGCGTTCCGGGTCGTAGCGCTCCATGAACCGTTCGCCCAGATTGTTGCGCAGGATCCCGCCTTCACCGCGTGCGGCTTCGGAGATCAGGGTGCCTGCGGCGTTTTCGGGTTCGATGATCCCCGAGGGGTGGAACTGTACGAGTTCGGCGTCGCGGAGCCTTGCCCCTGCGTCGACGGCGAGGCGGAACGAGTCGCCGGTGTTTTCGTCACGGCGCGAGGATGTGCGGCGCCAGATGCGGTTGTGACCTCCGGCGGCCAGGACCACCGCGTCGGCGTGGATGAGGTAGCGGGTGCCGTTGTTGAGGTCGAAGCCGTAGGCGCCGAAGACCTGGTTATCCTTCACGAGCAGGCGGGTGATGTACACCTCGTCCAGGATGGGGATCTCCAACTGCTGGGCCCGGGCTACCAGGCTGCGTTGGATCTCCAGCCCGGTGTAGTCGCCGGCGAAGGCCGTGCGTCGGAAGGTGTGGGCGCCGAAGAAGCGTTGGGAAATGCGTCCGTCGTCCTCGCGGGCGAAGGCCATTCCGTAGCGTTCCAGGTCCTGGATGCCTTGTGCGGCTCCGCGGGCAACGATCTCTACCGTGTGGGGGTTGGCGAGGTAGTAGCTTTCCTTGATGGTGTCTGCTGCGTGTTGCTGCCAGCTGTCGTCTTCATCCATGGTGCCGAGCGCTGCGTTGATGCCGCCGGCGGCAAGGGAGGTGTGCGCGTCGGTGCGCTGGCGCTTGCCGACGGCGAGCACGTCGACGCCCATTTCGGCCAGTTCTATGGAAGCGCGGAGTCCTGATCCGCCCGTTCCAATAACCAGGACGGTGGTGGAGATCTGCTTTTCAGTGGGGGAAGTGTTCATAAATTCATGCTAAAAACCGAGGTGTTGATCAGTCCAATGAATTGTTTGGCTCAACTTGATGCACATAGGCTATGAGCGTGAATCTTGAACAGCTCCGCAGCTTCGTGACGGTCCACCAGATGGGTCACTTCACCCGGGCCGCCGCGTATCTGCATCTGGCCCAGCCATCATTGAGCCGGCAAATCTCCACTCTTGAGTCCGACCTCGGAGCGGCCCTTTTCCATCGCATCAGGGGCAACGTCACCCTGACCGCTGCGGGGGAAGCGCTCCTGCCTCTGGCGACCAGGATGCTGGCAGATGCCGACACTGTTCGATTCGAAATGCAGGAGTTGGCCGGGCTTAGGCGGGGGAGGGTGCGCCTCGGCGCTACCCCGACGTTGTGCATCAGCCTCGTTGCCGAGGTCCTGACCTCGTTCCATTCCGCCTATCCGGGCATCGAGTTGCACCTGTCTGAGGGCGGTTCGCTGGGACTGCTGGAGGAGTTGGCCAATGGTTCCCTGGATCTTGCCCTCGTCACCACATCGGAGGACGCGCCAACTCCTGCACCCAGCCTGGGAATGCTTCCAATCCTGAGCGAGGAACTGGTGGTCATTTCCTCGGCCAGGAGCGATCTTCTGGAGGGCGTCGAAACACTCACGCTCACCGAATTGGCCGAACTGCCGCAGATCACTTTCCAGGAAAACTATGAACTGCGGGCAACCACCACACAGGCCTTCCGTGCGGCCGGCCTGACTCCCCGGATTGTCCTTGAGGGTGCCGAGATGGATGCGGTACTGCGCTGCGTGGAACGCGGACTGGGCGTGGCCGTGGTCCCGGCCATGGTCATGGTGGACAGGCCGGGCCTGCACTCGGTGCGGCTCACCGCACCGCGCTTCACGCGCTCCATCAGCCTGGCGCACCGAAGCGACGTACCGCTCACGCGTGCCGCCCAGGCCATGCAGGATCTGGTCATCGAAACAGCCAACAACCTGTCCACCACCAGCGCAGCGACAGCAGGACTGCTCTCAGCGACACCGGCTCGCAAGCGGTGACCCTCGTGCCAAGATAGGTCCATGGTCCCGACACCCTTGCCTGACCGTGCCGTACCGAACCTCCCCTCCGCGGACTTCGACGTGACCGAAGCCTTCTACGGAGGCTTCGGCTTCGAACGGCTTTTCCGCGATGAGGGCTGGCTGATCCTGACGCGGGGCGGCCTGCAGCTGGAGTTCTTTCCCGCCCCGGACCTTGACCCGTTCACCAGCAACTTCATGTGCTCCGTCCGGGTTGCTGACGTCGATGAGCTCTACGAAGCCATACAGCGTTCAGGTGTGCCGGTGATGAGCACCGGCATGCCCAGGCTGCACCCTGTCAGGATGCAGCCGTGGGGCCTTCGCGCAGGCTACCTGGTGGATCCTGACGGCACCCAGCTGGCGCTGATCGAGCAGTCGCTTTGAGCTCGTTCAGCCTGCGTGGAGCAACAAACCTTCACCCCACCCTCACCCGCTGTTCACAACGGCTCGAAAGGGTGGACGGCATGACTGACCTTTCACGCCGCACCCTCGTCAAGTCCTCGCTCGCTGGCCTCACCCTCGCCGGACTCGTCACTGCCGGAACCCCAGCGAACGCCGCCCCGAATGCTATCCCCTTGGTCCGCAAGCGACTTGTCCTCCCCACGGGGATCGCCACCGGCGATGTCACCACCGATTCCGCCGTCCTGTGGTCCCGCGCCTCTGGGCCGGGTCGCCTCACCGCCACGCTCCGGGCCATCGACGACGCAGGAGAAATCCTCCGCGGCCGCTACGGCTTCAGCCGAACCATCCGGGGACCTTTGGCAAGCGAAGCCAGCGACTTCACCGCGAAGATCCACGCCAAGGGACTTCCCGCCGGAACCATCTTCAAGCTGGAGCTGAACTTCGAGGACGAGAGCGGCCCGGGGGAGGCGCTTCAAGGCACCTTCCGCACGGCGCCGGGGACAAACAAAGCCAACGACGGCGGTACGCAAGACGCGCGCGGTGGCGGCAGGCCGGCGTCGTACTCGCAATCCTTCGTCTGGACCGGCGATACCGCCTGGCAGGGCTGGGGCATCAACCCGGACATCGGCGGCATGCGCGGCTACCGGGCCATGCACCAGACCCGCCCGGACTTCTTCATCCACTCGGGCGACACCATCTACGCCGATGGCCCGATCGCCGAAACTGTCACTGAAAAGGACGGCCAGGTGTGGCGGAACGTCGTCACGGAGGAAGTTGCCAAAGTGGCCGAGACCCTGAAGGAATACCGGGGCCGCCACCGCTACAACTCCCTGGACGCCAACATGCGCGCCCTGTTCGCCGAAGTGCCCGTGATCGCCCAGTGGGACGACCACGAAACCACCAACAACTGGTACCCCGGCGAAATCCTGGACGACGCCCGCTACACCGAACGCAGTGTGAACGTCCTCGCTGCGCGCGGCCGGCAGGCGTGGCAGGAGAACATGCCGATCGCGGACTCCGCTGCACTCTGGCGCCCTGGAACGTACGACGCCGGCCAGTACCAGCCCGCGCGCATCTACCGGAAGATTTCGCGCGGCCCGCAGTTGGACATCTTCTGCCTGGACATGCGGACGTTCAAGTCGCCGAACACGGACGGCAAGGAGCCATACGCCACCAACATCCTGGGCCAGGAGCAGGTGGACTGGCTGATCAAGGAAGTCCGGCAGTCGAAGGCGACCTGGAAGGTGATCGCCGCCGACCTTCCCCTCGGAATCGTTGTCCCGGATGGTGCCGTGAACCAGGAGAGCCTGTCCAACCGGGACAACGGTGCGCCGCTTGGCCGCGAGCTGGAGATCGCCGGGGTGTTGAGCGCGTTCAAGAAGTACGGCATCAAAAACACGGTGTGGCTGACGGCGGACGTGCACTATTGCGCAGCACACCACTACTCTCCGGAACGCGCGTCCTTCACGGACTTCGATCCGTTCTGGGAGTTCGTGGCCGGTCCGATCAACGCGGGTTCCTTCGGGCCGAACGACATGGATGGGACGTTCGGGCCGGAAGTAGTGTTCTCCAAGGCCGGGCGTTTCCCGGGCGAGTCACCCCGCGACGGCGAGAACCAATACTTCGGGCACGTGGAGCTCGGCAGTGACAACACCTTTAACGTGAGCCTGCGGAACGCCAACGGTTCGGTCATTTTCTCGAAGACTCTAAAAGCTGACATTCCTTAGCCCACTCGCGGGCCAAAGCAGTGCCGGCGCTCGTCGACCCAATCCGGCCCCGGCTCAGTGTCGCCCTTATATTCTGTCTGTGGGCCCGTGACAGAAACCGAGGCTCCAACGAACCGAACGGAGCGCCCACGGTGTTGTTTGACGCATTGGAGCGGCAGATCGTGGCCGCCCTCCAGATTGATCCGCGCTGCCCGTGGCGCAAGATGGCTGCTGTGTTGGGGGAAGCTGAGCGAACGGTTGCACGCCGGGGCTCCCAGCTCCTGGAATCGGGAGCGGTCGCGGTGGTGGGCGTCCGGCCCAAACCGGCGGCGGTGCTCTTCGAGATGCGTTGCATCCCCGGAACGGTGCGGACGGCAGCGAAAGCGCTGGCCCAGCGAAAAGACATCACGTTCGTCTACACCACAACGGGCACCGGTGACTGCGTGGCCGAGATCATGACGGACCCCAAGCACATGGCTGACGTGCTCTCGGACGAACTTCCGTCCACCATCGGCCTCAGGGATTCAACCAGCTATCCGGTCCTGCGATACTTCCGCACTATCCGGGGGTGGCGGCCGGAAATCCTCAGCGCGGACCGGGCCGAGGCACTGCGGTCACACCTCACCGTGGACTCGGGCATCCTGGAAGCCCAGAAGGAACTGAGCCGCCAGGACAACGAGATCGTGGAAGCCTTGTGCGCCGACGGCCGGATGAGCTTCGAGGCGCTGGGCCGTCGGGTGGGCGTCTCGGAAGCCACCGCCCGCCGCCGCAGCGAATGGCTTCTGGCCAACAACCAGGTCCATTTGCGGGTGGTGATCGAACCGGCAGCTTTCGGCCTCGCCGTTGAAGCCTTGCTCTGGATCCGGGCCGCGCCACAGCACGTTGAACAATTGGGAAAGAGCCTCGCCGAACTCCCCATGGTCCGCTACGCCGCGGCCATAGCAGGCGACTACCAGGTGATCGCCGACGTCACTGTGGGGGATATGTCCGCTCTTTACCGTTTCATCACAGCTTCGGAGTGGGCACAGTACGCATCCGGCGTGGACGTCTCCATCCTGCTCGACGCCCAGAAACGCGGTGGCCGCTTTATGCGGGCACCGTCGTAAGGGCCGGTACCCCAGTTGCGATAACAGGCGCGACGGCGGCGTACCCCGTCTGCTGCTCGAAAGCCCGCCCCCATCGGAGCAACTGCATGTCCGTGTAATGGTTGCTGGCCAGCTGGAGGCCGATCGGCAACCCTGCCCGGCTGAATCCCGCGGGCACGCTCAGCACCGGCAGTCCCGTGGCCGAAAGCACGCAGGCCGAACGCATCCAGTCCAGATACGTTTCCGACGGTACGCCGGCAACAGAGCCCGGGTACCGCAGGGACGCATTGAACGGAAGGACCTGGGCGCAGGGACTCGCGAAGAGGTCATAGCGGCTGAAGAATGACTGAACTCCTGCTTCAAGCCGTGTGCGCGCAGCTGCGGTTTCGATCAGGTCCCGCGCAGTCAGGGCGAGTCCCTTGTTCACGTTCCAGTGCACTTCGGGCTTGATGACATCGCCCGCACGCTCCACGAGGGGTCCCAGCCCCGCAGCGAAATCCATGGCCCTCGTGTTGCCGAACACCAGGTCCGCCTCGCTGAAGTCCGGGGTTGCTTCCTCCACCATGGCGCCGAGCTCCTCGAACACCGCAAGCTGCCGTTCCAGGTGTTCCACGATCTCGGCCTCAACAGGGATGCCGATGCCGAAGTCCCGCGACCAGCCGATCCGTACGCCGCGCATGTCCGTTTCCAGCGACGCGCGGAAAACTTCCGGATCCAGCCCTGCCGGATGGGGGACACGCCGGTCGGGTCCGGCCGTGACGGACATGAACAGGGCGATGTCCTCCACGGTCCGTGCCATCGGCCCCGTCCGTCCCAGCCATGCGTAGGCGTTGACCTCGGACGGCATGGGGATCACCGCCGTCGACGGCCTGAAACCCACCACGTTGCAAAAAGACGCCGGGATGCGGAGCGAACCGCCCATGTCACTGCCGTCACCGATGCTTTGGACGCGGGAAGCGACGACGGCGGCAACCCCGCCGCTGCTTCCGCCGGCGCTCAGTGTGGGCGCGTAGGGATTGGTAGTGGTCCCGAAGAGGTCGTTGAAGGTGTGCGAGCCCGCGCCGAATTCCGGGACATTGGACTTACCAGTGCTGACCACGCCGGCCGCCTTGAGCCGCGCAATGATGAGGTCGTCGGCGTCGGGCACAAAGTCGCGCAAGGCGAGGGAGCCCTGGGTGGTGCGCATCCCGGCGGTGTTGTTGGTGTCTTTGTGCGTCATGGGCAGGCCGTGCAGCGGCGGCAGTTCGGCTCCGGATGCGGTCCGCTGGTCGGCTTGATGCGCCAAGGCCTGCGCTCCATCGGGATCCTGCGTCACCACGGCGTTGATGGCCGGGTTCACCTCCGCGATGCGCTGGAGGTGATTGTCCAGGGCCTCCCGGGCCGAGATTTCCTTCGTACGGATCGCCGCGGTGAGTTCGACGGCGGACAGCTCGCCAATGGTGTGGGACATGATGCTCCTTTGCTGGATGGTCGCTGCCTGAAAGTGTGCCGAGTCACACCGAGCCATTGGAAGTCCCGCATGATGCCAAGGCCGTGTATGACTGTTTCGGCCAACTAGATGGCTGATTCCGTCAGCTATTGTTTGTGATCCGGCTCATAGCGTAAGGTGTTCCTAACCCACAACGCACCAGAAAGAAGACCACCATGCCGCAAACCGCCACCGCCCTGGAACTCGACAGCGAACAGACCACCAAGCTCCACGCCCTGTACCGGCGCCTGCACGCCCACCCCGAGCTGTCCATGCAGGAGCACGCCACGGCAGCCCTCATCGAGGAACAACTCGACCGTTTGGGCGTGGAGCATTTCCGCTGCGGCGGCACCGGAGTGGTGGGTGTCCTGCGGAACGGCCGCGGTCCAGTAGTTGCCTTCCGGGCGGACACTGACGGCCTGCCCATCGAGGAAGCCACCGGCCTGGAGTACGCCAGCACGGACAAAGGCATGCTGGACGGCGCCGAGGTTCCCGTGATGCACGGTTGCGGCCATGACACCCACGTGGCGAGCCTGCTGGGCGCCGCCGAAATCCTCGCCAGCAACCGGGACGCGTGGGCCGGGACCTTGGTGCTGATCTTCCAGCCCGGTGAAGAGACCGCGGCAGGTGCCCTGGCCATGCTCGACGACGGGCTGTGGGACAAGGCTCCACGGCCGGAGGTCGTGTTCGGGCAGCACGTCATGCCGCGGCCGGTGGGTACCGTGTCCATCTCCAGCGGACCGGTGGCGGCCATGGCGGATTCGCTCAGGGTCACGGTCCACGGCCAGCAATCCCACGGTTCGCAGCCGCAGGACTCAATCGATCCCATCGTCATGGCGGCGCACATGGTCACGCGGCTGCAGACCATCGTGTCCCGTGAGCTGGACCCACGGAAGTCCGCCGTCGTGACCGTTGGGACTTTCCACGCCGGGCTCAAGGAGAACATCATCCCGGCCTCGGCCGAGTTCACGCTCAACATCCGTACCTTCGACGAGGAGGTGCGTAGCCAGGTCCTCGCCGCCGTCCGCCGCATCATCGAGGCCGAGGCCGCCGCGTCCGGCGCGCCCACGCCGCAGATCGAGGAGCTGTACCGCTTCCCGCAGTGCTTCAATGACCCCGACGCCGTTCCTTCAGTTCTCGCGGCACTGCGCGGTGCGCTCGGGGCGGAGTCAGTCGAAGTGACCCCGCCGATGATGGGGAGCGAGGACTTCGGGCACCTGGGTACGGCCATCGGCGTGCCGTCCGTGTTCTGGATGTTCGGTGGCACGCCTGCGTCCGCCTTTGAAGGCCCCGGGCCGGTACCCGTGAACCATTCGCCCTTCTTCGCCCCCGAGCTGGAAGGTTCGCTCGCCGGCGGAGTCTCCGCCGCCGTCGCCGTGCTCCTGTCCCGCCTGGGCAACTGAGCTTGCTTCGGCAACTGATCTTCGAGGAATGTCCATGACTTCAGTACTCACCGAAACAGCCCCTGTCCTCCGGGATACCGTCGGTCCGCTCTCCGGCCGCCTCGTGGTGGACCTGAGCCGAGCGCTCGCCGGCCCGCACGCCGCCATGATGATGGGCGACCTCGGTGCCAGGGTCATCAAGATCGAGAACCCGGGCACTGGGGACGACACCCGTGGCTGGGGCCCGCCCTTCGTCGGTCCCGAAGACGATCCGCAGGCCACCTATTTCCTGTCCTGCAACCGCAACAAGGAATCGCTTGCCTTGGACCTCAAGAGCGACGACGGCCGCGCCGTACTGCGGCAATTGCTGGAACGTGCCGACGTAGTGGTGGAGAACTTCCGTCCCGGTGTCCTGGAACGGCTCGGCTTCAGCACTGATGCGATGCACGCCATCAACCCCCGTTTGGTGATCCTGTCCATCACAGGCTTCGGCCACGATGGCCCCGAATCCCACCGCAGCGGCTACGACCAGATCCTGCAGGGCGAGGCCGGGCTCATGTCGCTCACCGGTTCCGGACCCGACGATCCCCAACGGGTGGGCGTACCCATCGCTGACCTCCTGTCCGGCATGTACGGGGCCTACGGGGTGGTCGCGGCGCTGCTGGAACGCGAGCGGACCGGCCAGGGGCAAGTGGTGCGGACGTCCCTGCTGGCTTCGCTTGTTGGCGTCCACGCGTTCCAAGGGACCAAGGTCACCGTGGCGGGGGAATCGCCCGAAGCACAGGGCAACCACCATCCGTCCATCGCGCCGTATGGCCTCTTCCGCTGCCGCAATGGGAGCGTGCAGATCAGTGTGGGGAGCGAAAAGCTCTGGGCCGCTTTCACCTCCGCGTTCGGGCTTGACCCTGCCGCGGACGGCTTGGCCAGCAACGCGGACCGGGTTCGCAACCGCGCCCGCGTCATCGATGTTGTGGAAGCCGCGTTCGCGGGGTACGACGCTGAGCCGCTCCTCGCGAAGCTCTCCGACGCCGGTATTCCCGCGGGCAAAGTCCGGGCCCTAAAAGAAGTGTACGAATGGCCCCAGCTCGCTTCCCAGGGGTTGCTGGTGGACGTGGAACACCCGCTCCTGGGCCCGGTCACCTTGCCCGGGCCGCCGCTGCGCTTCTTCGACAACGCCTCCGGAGCCGAGTCCACCCGACGGTCCCACACCGCACCCCCCGCTGCTCAACGAGCACAGCGACGGTATCCGTGAGTGGCTCGCCGCGGGGGAGGTCTCCAGATGACAGCTACCGCGACGCGCCGACGCCTCGGTGCCCGGGAACTGCTTGAGGAAACGCTCGACGCCGGTACTTTCGTTTCGTGGGACGCCCCGGTTCGTGGGGTGGTTGGCTCTGACTCCGCTGGCGCCGCGTACGCCGCAGACCTGGCCGCCGCACGACACAAGTCCGGCAGCGACGAGTCGGTGCTCACCGGCGAGGGCCGGATCCGGAACCACCGCGTCGCCGTCGTCGTCTCCGATTTCGCTTTCCTGGCCGGCTCCATCGGGCGGGACGCGGCACAAAGGCTGGTTGCCGCCGTCGAACGTGCAACCCACCTGGGCCTGCCGCTCGTGGCCATGCCCGCTTCCGGGGGGACCCGCATGCAGGAAGGGACCGCAGCGTTCCTGGCCATGGTGGAAATCGTTGCCGCCGTTCAGGCGCACCGCGACGCCGGGTTGCCGTATCTGGTCTATCTGCGGCACCCCACTACTGGGGGCGTCATGGCATCCTGGGGTTCCTTGGGGCACGTGACCGCGGCGGAACCGGGAGCCCTGCTGGGGTTCCTTGGGCCGCGCGTGTACGAGGCATTGAATGGCGAAGCCTTCCCGTCCGGTGTTCAGACCGCCGAGAACCTGTTCGATCACGGGCTCGTGGATGCCGTGGTACCTCCTGAAGGGCTCGGTGCCTACTTCGGCCGCGTGCTGGATCTGTTGGTGGCGTCCAGTGATGGGGAAGAGGTTGCTGGGACGTCCGCTGCCGGCGTCGGCGCGGCCGCCGCGCAGCACCCCGAGGACCCCGCCGGGCAGCTTCACCCCGCGGAGCTCTCCGCTGCGCGGTTCTCGGCTGGGCCGCTGGCCGCAGCGCCGCTTCTCCCCGCGGCACCGCCAGCAGCGTGGGACTCCGTGCAACGATCGCGAAACCCACACCGGCCTTCCATCGGGGCCCTCCTTGGTGAGGCGGGAGGCGTCGTGCTCCTGCGGGGCGCCGGCGACGGTGCCAAGGAGAACGGGATGCTCGTGGCCTTGGCCCGCTTTGGCAGCACGTCGTGTGTGGTGGTGGGGCACCGGAGAGACGCGGCGATGGGCCCGGCGTCATTGCGGGACGCGCGGCGCGGAATGCGACTGGCCAACGAACTGCGGCTTCCTCTGGTGACCGTCATCGACACCCCCGGCGCAGCTTTGTCCAAGGAAGCCGAGGAAGGCGGGCTCGCCGCCGAGATCGCCCGGTCCCTGTACGACCTCCTTGGATTGGAGACACCCACCCTGTCTGTCTTGCTGGGCCAAGGGACCGGTGGGGGAGCCTTGGCCCTCCTGCCCGCCGACCGGACCATCGCCGCGCAACACGCGTGGCTGGCGCCGCTTCCACCGGAGGGAGCCTCGGCGATCGTCCACCGGACCACGTCCCACGCCCCCGCGCTCGCAGAAAGCCAAGGCATCACGGCCGCGGCGCTCGCGGGAAGGGGAGTGGTGGACGTCGTGGTGGCGGAACAGCCTGATGCCGCTACGGAGCCCGTGGAGTTCTGGCGCCGCCTCGGTGACGTTATCGC
Source organism: Paenarthrobacter sp. YJN-5 (assembly GCF_015040095.1). NCBI lineage: Bacteria > Bacillati > Actinomycetota > Actinomycetes > Micrococcales > Micrococcaceae > Paenarthrobacter > Paenarthrobacter sp. YJN-5. The sequence continues at coordinate 28,449 of NZ_CP053546.1, read as the reverse complement.
CGTCGAACTCCAAGCCCTGGCCGTATCGGGAGCGCTGTCCGGTCCGGGATTCGCGCGGCTGCAGGCCCGCCGTGCTAGGTATCGTGCCCTGGTCTCGTAGCCCCCACACAGCGGGAGGTGAGTACCGTCGTCGTTCGCTTATTGGCGCTGTTGCGTCAGTGGCTGCCCGGGGTTTCGCCGTCTTCGAAGATCCTCGAGGCAGGGCCTACGATCAGGGCGTCGGGTGTGCCCACCAGTTCCACGTCCTTGCCGGTGTAGTCGAAGCGGTTGAGGACGTGGCGCATTGCTTCGAGGCGTGCGCGCTTCTTGTCATTGCTCTTCACCACCGTCCACGGCGCCCAGTCCGTGTCCGTTTCGAGGAACATGGCTTCTTTCGCGGCAGTGTACGAACCCCACTTGTCCAGCGACGCCAAGTCCATGGGGGAGAGCTTCCACTGGCGGACCGGATCCACCTGCCGGATGGTGAACCGCGTCAGTTGCTCGGTGCGGGATACAGAGAACCAAAACTTGACCACGTCAATGCCGTCGTCCACCAACAGCTTCTCGAAAATGGGTGCTTGGTGGAGGAAGTTCTCGTATTGCTCCTCGGTACAGAAGGACATCACGCGCTCCACGCCGGCCCGGTTGTACCAGGACCGGTCGAACATGACCATCTCGCCGGCCGCAGGCAGGTGCGAGACATAGCGCTGGAAGTACCACTGGGACTGTTCGCGCTCGCTGGGCTTCTCCAAGGCGACAATCCGGGCGCCACGGGGATTCAGGTGCTCGGTGAAACGCTTGATGGTGCCGCCCTTGCCCGCCGCGTCCCGGCCCTCGAAAACCATCACAACCCTGCGGCCCGTGGACTTGACCCACTTCTGCAGCTTGAGGAGTTCGATCTGGAGCAGCCGCTTCTCCGACTCATACGTTTCCCGGTCCAAGCGGGCCGCGTAGGGGTAACCCTCGCGCCAGGTGTCCACCAGCACGCCGTCGGGGCCGAGCAGCACAGGATCATCGTCGTCATCGTCCAGGACCGAGAAGCCGTGGAGGTTGGAGCCAAGAGCAGTCATGGCCAGAACGTAGCGCCGGTAAGTTAACGCATCGTGAATACAGGAAGTCACCGCGGCCGGACGCCCCCAAAGCGTCCGGCCACGGTGACCCGTGCGTCGTTAGGCGCTCGTCACGTCCTGGACCTCGCCCACGAGTTCTTCGATGATGTCCTCAAGGAACAGCATGCCAGTGGTGGCTCCTTCGGCATTGAAGACGCGGGCAACGTGGGAGCCGCTCCGGCGCATGGACGCCAGAGCATCTTCGAGTTCGCTGCCTACATAAACGGACGCCAGGCGACGGATGCGTTTCTCCGGCACCGGACTGCTGAACTTCTCCGGCGTGGTCAGGTCCATGACGTCCTTGAGGTGGAGATAGCCGGAAGGCTGTCCGTCCGTGTCCGTCAGGATGTACCGGGAGTAGCCATGCTCCGCAACAGTCCGCTGGATGTCCGATGGCGATGACGTGGCAGGCAGGAGCACCATTTCGGCGATCGGAACCTCCACGTCGGCCACGGTCTTTGCCGTGAACTCGAAGGCGGCAGTCAGTGTTCCGCTGGTGTCGTTGAGGGTTCCTACCCGCGTGGATTGCTCCACGATGGTTGCCACCTCGTCCAAGGTGTAGGCGCTGGTGGCCTCGTCCTTGGGTTCCACGCGGAAAAGCCGAAGGATGGAATTTGCGATTCCGTTCAAGGTCCAGATCACGGGCTTGAACACCTTGGCCACCAGGACCAGGGGAGGCGCCAGGATCAGGGCCGCCCTTGTGGGAACAGAGAACGAAATGTTCTTGGGGACCATTTCGCCCACCACAACGTGCAGGAAGGTCACCAACAGGAGCGCGACGGCAAAGGCGATGATGCTGATTGCCTCGGCCGGCAGGGACGTGAGCCCCAACGGAATTTCCAGCAGGTGGTGGATGGCCGGCTCAGACACGTTGAGGATCACCAGCGAACATACCGTGATGCCCAGCTGGCTCGTCGCCAGCATCAGGGTGGCGTGTTCCATGGCCCACAGCGTGGTCTTGGCGGCCTTGCTGCCTGCCTCGGCCTTGGGTTCGATCTGGGAACGCCGTGCGGAGATCACGGCGAACTCGGCGCCAACGAAGAACCCATTCACCACCAGCAGGATCACCAGCCAGATGATTCCGGGAAGATACTCACTCATGGCCAAGCTCCTCGGAAATCTTGTCGATGATCTGGTCGTGGGTGCTGGTTGTGTCCGCCTCGGGGTCCGGTGTGAAGCGGATACGTCCCAGCTGCGGGCCGGCTACCCGTTCCACACGCAGCACGCCATCGGCGATGGCCACTTCGTCACCGAGCTCCGGAACGCGGTCCAGCTGGTCGGACATGAAGCCGGCCACAGTGTCGTACTCCTCGCCTTCGGGCACCACGATGCCGGTCCGGTCCAGCAACTCGTCCGGTCTCAGGGAGGCGTCGAAGGTAACTGAGCGGCCGCTGCGGACCACCCCGGCCCTGGCACGGTCGTGTTCGTCCTCGAGTTCGCCCACGATTTCCTCTACGAGGTCCTCCAGCGTGACGATCCCTGCTGTTCCGCCGTGCTCGTCGGAGACAATGGCCACTTGCAGGCCTTGCTTGCGCAGGAGGACCAGGAGTGCATCCACGTCCTTGGACTCCGGGACGTACAACGGCTCGGTCATGAGGGAAGTAGCGGCAACGGATCCACGTTCTTCCAGCGGCACCGCGAAGGCCTGCTTGACGTGGAGGACTCCCTGAACGTCGTCACGGTCGCGGCCGATCACCGGGAACCGCGAGAACCCGGTGGCGGATGCAAGCTCCACGATTTCGGCGGCCGTGTGATCCGAATCCACGGCCACCATGCGGATACGAGGCGTCATCACGTCTCCGGCCGTGTGCTCCGAAAAGCGCAGGGTCCGGTTCAGCAACTCGGCATGGTCGCGGTCCAGGACGCCTTCCAACGCCGAGCGCCGCACCAACGAGGTCAGTTCCTCCGCGGACCGGGCACCCGAAAGTTCCTCCTTGGGCTCAATGCCGAAGGAACGGATGATGCGGTTGGCTGTGTTGTTGAAGAGCAGGATCGCCGGTTTGAACACCGTGGTGAACAGGGCTTGGAAGGGGACTACTACCTTGGCCGTAGCCAGTGGCAGGGCCAAGGCGAAGTTCTTGGGAACCAGTTCTCCGATCACCATGGAGAAGATGGTGGCCAGGAAGATACCTGCCACCGCACCGACGCCGGGAATGAAGGCTTCGGGCAAGCCGGTCGATTGCAGCGGGCCGCGGAGCATGCTGCTGATGGCCGGCTCAAAGGTGTAGCCGGTGAGCAGGGTGGTGAGGGTGATGCCGAGCTGGGCACCGGAGAGGTGCGTCGACGTGATTTTCAGGGCGTTGATGGTCGGCCCCAGCCGCTTTTCACCGCGGGCTTGGCGGGCTTCGAGTTCAGTGCGGTCCAGATTGACCAGCGCAAACTCGGAAGCGACGAAGAATCCTGTGCCGACAGTGAGGACAAGGCCTATGCCGAGCATGATCCATTCATACATTCGGGCGCCCCTCTCCCGTGTGGACCGGCAATCCGGTCAGGGGGCAGAGGGGCCTGGGCATATGTGAAGGAGGGTCATCCATAGTGGGCCAAGTCTACGGGGTGGCCGGCCAAGTCCGGATATTTGTGCGCCGCAGGCTGAAACGGGAACCCGCCGGGGGCTTCGGACGTTGACGAGCGGATGCCCCTAACGCGGAAACAGAGAACCCCCGGAAATCCGAAGATTTCCAGGGGTTCCCAACCGAGCTTCCTATCAGAATCGAACTGATGACCTTTTCATTACAAGGGGAACGCTCCCAGAGAAGGACAGGTTATCCGCCTTCCCTTTCGACCGCAAACGGCACGGACTGATTGCCCAGTGGGACAGGTTGCGAAGGTCTTACCGTTCCCCGCGTAATCGCTAGCCGGTCAAGATACACGAAACCCGCGCGAGAGCGGGTTATTATTTCGCCTAATTTCGCTAACGATTCGATAAAGCCCATATCCGAAAGGTGGGAAAAATGCCGAAACAAAGGTTACTGTCCAACATGGACACCGTAACCGCGGAGTCTGTACTGACGATCTGGGGCGTCTGGCAGGCAGCGGCGAACCTCTCACAAAGAACCATCAACGAGAGGACCGCCGTAATCCGGCACTTACTCACCTTTTCGCAGTGCGGACCATACGAACTCACACCCGAGCACATCGTGCTCTACACCACCCGACCGGGGCTGAAGGACTCCACCCGCGCCACCTACCACTCAACCATCACCGCCTACGGCGACTGGCTCGTCAAAACCGGACGATGTAAACGCAACCCAGCCCACCAGGCACCCTCACCCAAACGCAGACGCGGCCTACCAAGACCCGTGAAGGACGACGACCTACCGCACATACTCGAAGCAGCCAACCGGCGACGCACAAGAATGATGATCCTACTCGGCGTCCTGGCAGGGCTCAGAGTCCACGAAATAGCCAAATTCGCGGGCGAAGACATCGACTGGGACAACCTGTCAATGGTCGTCACCGGGAAAGGCGGGAAAACCGCTTACCTCCCGCTGCACCCCATCCTCGCGGAAGAAGCGGTTCACTTTCCCCGCGAAGGGGCATGGTTCCCCGCCTACGGTCGTACTGGGACGATCGGGGCGCGGGCCGTGTCAAAAGCAATCAAATCCGCCATGAACCGGGCCGGCGTGAAGGGAAAGCCGCACATGCTCCGGCACCATTTCGGAACCACCCTCCTACGGAACGGCGCGAACCTCAGGGTTGTGCAGGAACTCATGAGGCACGAATCAATCGCCACCACACAGATTTACACGCAGGTCACAACCAACGAAATGCGCGAGGCAGTGAACAGCCTCACCCCAACATCACCAACCCACACCCTCGCTGCATAGACGCAGCACAAAAGGACCCCCAATGAAAGCTCTCGCTATCCTCGCTCTCGCCGTTCTTCTACTCACCGGCTGCGCGTCAACGCCGACGACCGCCGCGAGCAGCCCACCCAACGACTACACGGCCCCGCCCACAGGCGACGGCACCACACCCACCCCAGAACCCTCCGGACCTGGCACGTACATGGTCGGCATCAAAGGCGCCACCGTCCTAATGGAAGTCCCCGACAGCGCCGGGCCGGACGCTGAAACCATCGCCGTGCTGCAGTCCGCCGGCGTAACCCCCGGCTCGTGGATCAAAGCCGACCTCGACAACCGCAAGGGCCAGGACGCCGCCGTCCTCAACGTCGTTGGCCTGTCCACCCCGGACGGTAAACGGGTCGAATACAAGTCCCTGCCGGTGGTGACGAATACCGTCCAAACGTCCGGCATGACCTCCGACGTGCAGCGCCGGTACGTGACATGGTCGAACGCGCAGAAAGCGTCCGCGCAGGCGGGGGAGCGGGTTACCGTGTGGTTGATGTCCACCACCCCCACACCGTCCGGTTTTGTGCGGGTGGACGCGGCGTCAGGGACCGCTGGGCCGTTCACGAAGGCCGCGAAGCAGTAACCGGCCACTAGACGCGGAAATAGCCCCCTCCGGGCCGCTGGGGGGCCGGAGGGGGCTATTTCTGTTTACGATCTACGCCAACAGTTGCGCGGCGCGCTGGTGGGAAACGTGCAACACTTCCCCGATATCGCGGAGCGGCAACCCCGCATCAGCGAGCGTCGCCGCAGCGGACCTTGTCGCAGCAGACGCGGCCGCCTGCGCTTCCTTGGCTTCCTGCGCCTTGGCTAGTGCCCGGTTGATGATCAAGCACGTCTCGCCCTCGAACTCCGGGACCACAACCACTTCGAAGTCCGACTGTGGCCGGTCCGTGAGCAGTTCGGCGGCGTCCAGCACCATTTCTTCGACCTGGTCCAGGCGGCGGGCCTGCGTGACGAGCCCCTGAATTTCGGGGACCGTCACCACCCAAAAGCGTTCGCCCCTGCGGGCGGTTGCCGTGAGCTTCACCGCTTCTCTCCGATCTGCTTCATGATTTCCTTGGCAAGTTCATTATCAATCTCGCGGTGCCGTGGGACTACCGTCCGGGCGGTGCCGATTTGGACTTTGGTGTGGTTCCCGCCCTCTTTGAGGGTGAGTTCCTCGCCGCGTTCCTTGGCGACTCGTGCGAGTTTCTTCATGAGTTCCTGCCGCTTGATCATGACTTTAGTCTAGTGTTCTAGACTGTGCAAGTCAAGAGGTCTTGCCTATTTTGGTTAGGTGCCCGCCGTCGAATCAAGGTTGTTCGTCAGATACCGCATGGCCGCGTTCACCTGACGGGTCAACGCCTTGATCTGCGCCAAGGACTGCGCCTGCGTCGGGGCCGCGAGGTTCAAGAACTCCACGTTCCCCGCCAGCGCCGTCTGCATCTTCGACAGCAAGTCAGCCTGTGTGGTTGCCTTCGCTGTCGCGTCCGTCAGGCGCGCGTCCGCGTCCGTGTTCTCGGCCTCCGTGTACGGTCTCGCTTCGCTTATTTCACCGTCGTCCCCCCACGCCGTATACGTGCGGGACGTGTCGTCCCACTGTTCGCGGAGCTTCCCGTCAGTGAACGTCTCCACCCTCACTCTGCTTCGTGCTTCCCCGGCTTATCGACGTTCGCCAGGGCAAGGCCGTTGCCGAGAACAGCGGCCACGAGAGCCAGCCACACCGTGACCTGCTCATTGGTCACCAGACCGTAGACAACCGCAACAGCGGCGCCCGCGGCGAAGATGCCATAGATCCATGCCCGGATTGCGGGGTCTTTGATGATCATTTCGGTTCTTCCTTTTTCTCTACGTTCAGGTTCACGGTGAACCCGCTTGCAAGCTGATCAGCGACGGCCTTCGCCATGTCCTCCGGGGTAACCCCGGCCTTGTCCGCGACGACGCCGAGCTGCGCGGAGAGCTGCGCAAGCCCCGAGTACACTACGCCCGCGTTCCGCTTCCCCGACTCGCCGGGGTCGATCGACAGGTGCAAGTCCTTCAGCACCTGCGAAATGGACGGCCCGTCGTCATAGGCGGGGGAGTTCAACAGTTTCTTGATATCGGCATCCGTGAGTGCCATGTCAGTTCCTTGCTTGTAGACGATGTTCAGGTCAAGGTCACCGGAGTAACCCGGAAGACGGCCCACGCTGCTGTACTGCCAAGCAGCGATCGACCAGCCAGGCACAAGCGGAAGGGTCCGGGATGTCCCGAACCCCTTGTCAGTGTTCGGCCCGTAATCGGCCAGCCACAGCGGATACCCCTTCTGCACCGCGGACCAGTCGTAAGCCTTCGCCGTGGCCGTGTTCATGTAGATCCACGTGTCCACGCCCAGCCGGGAACCGACCGCGTCAAGCCACTTCTTCGCCCAGCCGGTGTTCTGCGGGTTCTCCGCTTCCCAGTCGAGGACCGCCCCGTCACCCGGTTTCAGCCGGGCTTGGACGGTCTTCACGAACGAGTCAGCCTCAACCAGCGGATCGTTCTCCGGGACCGGACGGGCGAAGTGGTAGTGGTAGACGGGGATCCCGGCGGCGCGGGCAGCGGCCACGTTCGACGCGTAAGCCGGGTCCGCCCAGCCGATGCCCTCCGTAGCCTTGACAGCAACCCAACGCGCACCGGTAGCCGCAATGTTGATGCCCTTCTGGTACATGGAAACGTCGATCCCGAACACCGGGCCGGTGGCCGGAGCGGAAGGCTTCACGTCACCTTGCGGGGCGATCGTGCCCGTCCAATACTCCTTGCAGTACCGGTTCGGGTTCACCCGCCCGTAGGTGGGGCCGTTCAGGATGTAACCGGGCGGGAGAGCTTCGAAGTGCAGGTGCGCGCCCACGCCACCCGCGAGGGTGGTGGTGTTGCCGGTGTAGGCGATGATGTCGCCCTTCTTCACCCGCTGTCCCTTGTCCACGACCGTGCGGGAAAGGTGCCCCATGATGAACGTCGGTTCCGTGTCGCCGCAGTCCAGCACGCAGACGATGCCGCCCTTACCGTCCAACCACCACGGGTTCTGGTAGTAGGCGCCCTGGATCCAGCCCTCGAACGCGATCACCCCGTCACCGGGCGCCCGGACGGGGGTTCCAATGTTCGCGGCGTAGTCGTTGCCCGTGTGGCCGCCTGCAGGGTTGATGCCGTCGTTCGGGGAAGACCCGAAGTCCCGCACAATGCCGTAGACGATACTGATCGGGACGGATGCATCTAAAGGCCAGCAGTAGCTCATGGCTCGTCTTCCTCGGGGTTGGCTTGGCGTTGGGTGTGGATGATCGTGAAGAAGTTCCCCCAGAGAGTCACGGCCAGCATCAGGGCGAGGAAGATCCACGCCGTCCTGGTGACGTCACCGTTCAGTGCCCGGTTGATCACCAGCAACCACAACAGGGCAGCCAGGACAACCAGCAGCGCAAGGTACATGCGCCCGATCCACGACTCCCACCACGGGGCCAACTTGATATAGGCAACAGCCGCGGCCGTCGCCCCACCAGCAGCCGCCACGGTAAGAACCAGGATGATCAGTTGCTCGATGTTCATCGTGTCGTCCCCAAACGTCGGTTCAGCGCCGCGGCGATACCGTTCACGCGCTTGATACGGTCAATGTCCTTGGCGAGGCTCTTAGCCCGGACAAGGTGAAGCTGTGAGGTTTCCAGCGCCTTACGCGCGCGTTCCGCCTGTTCGAGGTCTTCCCGGTTTGGTTTCTCGGTCGTCATGGTGACGCCTTCACCTTCTGCAGCGGACCCGTGGGGTCTTTTGGTTTGGCTGCGTTGGCTTGGAGGGTCTGCATCACGGTTTTCACGATGTCCGTGGTTTTGTTCTGCTCTTCCTGAGTTTCCGCGATCGTTTCGACCGCTTCGGTGAGGGTTTTCACAACCCCGCGCAGGTAGGTGATCGTCTCTTTCTGTTCCGCGACCGTCGCGTCTTTCGCCGCCAGGGCGGCCGCGTGGGCTTCGTCCTTCGCTTTCAGGAGCTTGTCGTTGGCTTCTTTCGCCTCGGCGATGCGCTTATCAGCGTCCGCCTCGACGCGGTCCGTGTGCGGACGGGTCAGGGTGCCCCGCGCAAGCATGATGACCAAGCTGACAACCAACGCCCAGGGGGACAGGTTCACGGCCCAATCGGGGATCGGGAAGTCCATTGCGGTTCTCCTTCAGGCCGCAATTGCCCCGGCGTAGATGATGAAATTCACGGTGAAGTACGGGTTTTGGACGTTCACTGACGAGCCGGACCCGGCGCTGTTCGTGTTCGTTGGTGACTCGGGGCCGGTGTTCGTGCCGCCCGCCGTCGGGTACATGATCGACGGCGTCGAAGCGGACGTGCCTTCCCGGATCGTGCCGATAGCCATGCCCGTTGCGTGGTTGTGCGGGTGCGCGTGCACATGCGAGGGCATCTGCGAAGTCGTAAGAGTGATCGAAGCGGCGCCGCCCGTCGTCGTGACGGACTTCGTCCCGGAAGCGCCGACCGGCGACCGGTCCCGGAAATCCGGGAGCGTATTACCACCAAGTACGGCGTTCAGGTCCGGGTAATCAGTAGCGGAGAACGTGCCGCCGTTACAGATCAGCCACCCAGCCGGGGGCGTCGCCGTCGGCCACTGCCCGAGGAACCCGACCGGCACCCCTCCGGACGGTCCGTCAATGACCTGCACCACCGACGCCGTGCCCTCCTGCACGGCAACCTGCACCGTCGTGCCCGTGGGGAGACCAGCCGTCGTACCCGAATAGGCGTTCAGGGTCTCCCCACCAATATCGACAGTGACCACGTTCCCGTCACGCGCGACGATCGTCCCGTTCACCATGCGGCCGGTGTTGGTGCTGGTGTCGTTCAACTCCTGCGCCAACAGCTCCGCTTCGCTAAGGTCGTCGCTCAATCCAAGCTCCTTGTCATCATGGTCACGGTCATAGACTCCGGCCCCTTATCCGCCGGCCCGAGCCGCAAAGACCAGCCGGAGACCATGAACACGCCGCCCACGCCGGAGCGTTGCCGGGCCAAAGCGATCTGGTCCCGGTATTCAAGGTCGGGGCGTTGCGGCACGGTCACATCCACCGACTCAGTCGGGCGCAGGAAACGCCCGAGCTGCATGGACGCCATTTGCTGCGCCGCTTCGGTGGTCTTCACCGCGTCAGACTCGATCACCTTCGTGAACGGACCCCACCGGCCGACCCACGTCGGGGAACCGGGATCGTCGTCTTCAGCGACAGCCCACACCCCCACGGCGTCCTGCGCCGTGGACCGGACAAGCACCCGGTTGAACATTTGCGACGACGTGATGCCGCGGCTCATGGAAATGACCGGGCAGTTCGCGCCCTCCTGCCAGTCCGCGACGATCCACGCCCGCGCTTCCTGCGGCCCCACCAGGACCGTGCCCATACGGTCCGTGCGGACCACCCAGCCAGCCAGGTCAGCGAGTTTCGTCCAGTCCTTGCCGGGGTCGGCGTTGTCCAGGCCAAGCTGGTAAGCGTCCGGGAGGACAATGGTCGTCGGCGGCACTTTCACGGTCACCCACGGGGCGACGGCGGCGAACAGCTTCTTGATCGCCACATCCACTGTGAGCCCACCGACAGGGATGTTCTCCTGCCCGTACCCGGTCCGGCGAACCACGGACAGGATGTCCCTCGCGGTTACCGTGATCCCGAACGAATCCATATCGTCGCTGATCTTCGGGTCGTCCAGGATCATCGTGCCCACCGGCACTTCGAACCACTGCCCTTCGGACAGGATCCGCCACCAAAACCTGACACGGTAACCGGCTCGGGGGTCGAGCTTGTCCGACGGGGCGCGCGGAACCATATCCGGATCCTTGAACGACACCGAGCCGCCCCAAGCTTCCGCTGTCTCGCCCCGGTACTCGATGTTGGCTGTGTCGAACACAAGATCTTGGACGAAGTTCCCGTTGCCGTCCACCAGTTCAGCGCGGGACGTGACGGTCCGGGACTTCGCCGACACCATGCCCAACCATTCGGGGGTGTTGACGATTTCCCGCCACGTCCCCAACCATGCGATGCTCCACGAAACCGCGCGGGTTACTTGGACCCTGCCGAGAACGTCCCACGCGACCGCGCGCGTGGCCGTGACCTGCTGAATGGCGACGTCGTACGTGACCGCCCTTGTCGCGGTGACGAGTTGTTGCACGTCCCAGGACACGTTCCGGGTGGTTGAGACCTCCTGAATTTCTTCCAGTTCGAGGAGGACAGCCGCCCACTTCTGCCCGGACGGGGACGACAAGCCGAACGTGCCCGTCCCCGCGTTCTGCGCGTCGTACTTGCCCACGTAGAACCGGTTGTTCGACGTGACGTCGGTGACGGCGTCGCCGTTGCCCAGATAGTTTTCTGTTCCGGACGCCGGGTTGAAGTCCGTGGCCCCGAACACGACGTGGGAGTTCTGCGACACGGCCAGGTTCATGGCCGGGGATCCGGACGAGCTGTTCCCGACAGTGGACGAACCTATTTGGTCCACGCCCCGGTACAGCAGGACCGTGAAACCGTAGTTCGTGTTCGTGCCGCCCGAGTTACGGGAAGCGGAAACGGTCACGGATCCGGAGGCGTTCGCGGACGCCGTCCACAAGTAAATGGTTCCGTAGGACGTGCCCACGGAGTAGGAACGCTGCAGCGTCCACGAGGACAGGGAAGCCCCCGTGGACGTTGGAGTGTTCAGGGTGGTGCCGTCCGAACCGCCACCGACGACGACGAGCACGTCCCCGGTCTGCACGGTGACAGCCGAAGCGGACCGCGGCGACGAAGTGCCGGAGTAGGACGACGCGGACGACGTGACAAACGAAACGGCCACGCGGCCCCTCCTTATGCGATGGTGGAGCCCGTGACCGCCAGCGTCACCGTCTCGTTTACGGCGGTGGAGTTCTGCGCGGCGCGTTTCACCCACACGGCCCGGACCTGGCCGGGGCCGATGTTGCCCAGCGACAGGCCAGCACCGGACGACGTGGGCGCCGAATAGGACAGCCCCGTCACTGAACCACCGGGGGCGGTTTCCGACGCCGCTGTGAGGGCCTGAGCGGACGAGGAACCCACAGCGGATATGGCTGTGGAGTCCACGGCCAAGGTCACCACGGCCCCCCGGCAGGGTCACCGCCGGACAACCACACAACCGCGGACGTGAGTGTCAGGGTTGCGTGCGCGTTGTACACGAAGAAACACCGGTACGTCACCACGGACCCGGCGTTGTCCACGCCGCTGATCGTGCTGAACCATTGGTTGTTCCCGGTCGGGACGTCCGTTGTGGAAATGTACTTCCCCAACGACGCCGGACCGGACGACGTGGACGTGTTCCCCGCCGACCCCGTCGTGACCGACAAACGGATCTTGATGTCAGTTGCCGTAATGGGCATGGTTTACCTTTCGACCCAGTCGAACGACACGTGACGGTCTTCGATCAGTGCTTGAACAGGACGGGCAGCGGTGACTGGTTTCGCGGGTGACATGCGCATCAGCCCCGCGTCGCGGTCCGTGGCGTTGTCCCCGGTTTCGGGGTGCGGGCGGTGGGTCCACACTTCAGCGGTGGTGATCCAGTTCACGAGCGCGGCGGCGTCCTCTTTCGTGCCCGTGTCGAGCACCAAAGAACCCCTCGCGCCTTGTACGGGGCCGCGGTCTACCTGCGCCCCGTCAGCGCCCATCCCGTAGGACACCTGCACGCCCTGGACGTATTCGACCGCTCCGGCGTCAACGACCGTGACCGCCAGCCATGTGCCGTCGTCGCCGACGAAATACGAGCCGTCGTCAGTGGACGTCGTCGAGGAACCGGAAACCGTCCACGAGGACGGGATCCCGACTCCGGAAACGATATCCAGGGACCTGGCACGGAACGTCACCGGCACACCGAACGGTGCCAGCGGGTGCTGGAAGACCGCCGTCGTACCCGGTGCCACCTGATACCCGAGAGCCGTCCACGTCGATCCGCCGTCAACGGACCACTGAGCTTCCACGTCCCTGCCAGCGGGGACGCCCGTAACGGACGCCTGCATGGGCCGGGAGTCGGTCCCAGCAACCCCTGACGGTGCCGTAGGCGGTGTCCACGAAACCGTAAACGTCCCCGAAGTCCACGGGGACCACAGCCCGCCGGACTGCTGCACCTTGACCCACGCCTTGTACGAAGACCCGTTCGTCCAGCCAAGGACCGGGATCGACGTCGTCGTAGACGAGCCCGCCGTGATCGGCGTCAAATACATGGGGGAGTCCGGTGCGGTCTGCGAGGACGGGGTTATCGCCAGTTGCCACGCCGACGCTGTCCCGGCCGTGACCGTGACAGCCCACGACACCGTGCCGGCCAGTTGCCCGGCCGTCACCGACGGCGTGACCGAAGTGACCGACGGGAGGTTCTGCGGGGAGAACTGACGGGTTGACGAATACGAGGAGAACGAACCGTTCTCCTGCGTTGCAACCTGCCACTCGTAAGCCTGCCCGGCCGTGAGCGTTGAAGCGTTGATCGTCGCGGACTGCGCCGAACCGGCGATGGTCTGCAACGTCCCCGACAACGTGCCCGTGGACGTCAGGTAAGACCAAGATCCTGCACCTACCGCGCGCACGGACACGCGGTAGGCTTCCTGCGTGCCCTGCCCCTGATGGGACCAGACAAGCGTGATCGGTGCCGTGCGTTCCACTTCCTGCCCAGCGGCAGGCGCGGACAGCAAAGGCGCCGGCGGTGCGGCCGTCGCGATAATCTCCACGGAAATGCTGTGCGGTGGGGAAGCCGTGGACTGCACATAACCCGCCGGTTGCCCGGTGCGGACAGCCATGGACGACCATGCGTTCCGGAAGTCCTTCACGATCGAACCGATTTGCCCGGTCGGGGAACCCATTTCGGAGACGTTGTCGTACGAGTCCGACCAGGCGAGGAACATTGCTGCGCCGCCCGTGTCGATTCGGACGCCGTTCTGGTAGGTCACGCGCCCGGTTTTAGCGGCGTTCGCGAACACCACCAGCCCGTAAAGGGTGGACTTCACCTGAAATGAGCCCGCGGTGAGGTCCGCGGCGGTGACGACTTTCGCGTAGACGTTCTTCGCGACCGTCAACCAGCCAGTGCCGGGAGGGGAGGGGCGTGCGTTGTCGATTTCAGCGACAGCAAGATCCCCGGCCACCGTCCCGGCGGGCCAGTTGATAGTCACGGTCCCGCCCGAGTTGTTCGCCACGAACCCAGCCGAAGCGCGCACAGAGACAGCCAACTTACAACCTCCTAGAGCGTTCGAACCTGATTCGTGCTGCGACGGCGTTCGTCAGAGTGTTCACCCCAACGAGTTCGAGCTGCGCGCCTTCGAGAACTTCCCGCAGGGCGTCCGCAGTAGGCGCGCCGCCGCCGCCCTGGACGGCTTGGCTGGTGCTGTACACCGCATCCCACTGCCGGTCCGTGAGGACAGCGTCAGGGGACTGCTTGCGATGCTGCACCAACTGCGGCTCGGCCATGGACGGCAACCAGCCGCCCCCGTCGTACAAGGTGTACGGCGCGGCAGCGGTCCGGCCCTTCGGTCCCTGCGGGTCCGTCCGTCCGGTGAACAGTTCCGTGACATACTTCATGGCGTCGTCGAAGACCATCTTCACGGCCCCAACAGCGACTTCGAGCATCGGCCCAGCGTCCGGGAACGCGCCCTTCACCGAGTTCAGGAACCCGTCCAGCAAACCAGCCAAGGGGTTGATGAACCCGCCGCCCTGGCCCGTTCCCGGAGCCCCGCCACCCGTAAGGTACGGGGTTGGGTCGAGGACGTTCGGCCAGCCACCATCCAACACCATGTAGTGCAGGTGCGGGCCGGTAGCGAGGCCGGTAGCTCCGACGTAGCCGATGGTCTGCCCCTGAGCCACGGATCCGCCCGAAACGGCGAACCCGGACTGGTGCGCGTACCACGTCTGCAGCCCGTTCGGGTGGTCGATGTGGGTTTCGTTGCCGCCGCCGTAACCGGACCAGCCAGCGAACGAAATCACACCCGGACCAGCAGCATGGATAGGCGCGCCCGTAGGGGCCGCCATGTCAATGCCGTTGTGTCCGTTGATGCCCGAGAAGCCCTGCGAGATGACGAACTGCGCCAGCGGCGACACAAGGCCGCCGCCTGCGTAGCCCTTCGCGTTACGCAGAGCCTCGACCACGGAGACGCCGCCCCAACGGGCGATGTCCTCTTGGGACCACACAACTTCGCCCGCGTGGACGATACCGGCAGGCTGGTACTTGCCGCCCTCACCGGTGTAGCCGCCAACCGCGTAGGAACCCCAGCCAGCGGGCAGTGCCACTTTGCCGAGCGGTTCGAGTTGGAACCATCCGCGCACGGTGTTGATAGCACCAATGATGCCGTCGTTGATGATCGTGTTCACAACGAACTCGATCGGCTTCTTCACAATGCCAGCGATCAGATCCCAAGCCCGACCGATTGCGTCCTTACCGGCCTCGAACGCCGTCGGGATGGTCTTCTGAACAAAGTCCGTGATCGGCGTAAACACGTTGTCACGGATCCAGTTCCAGACCCCACCAATTGCGTCCTGGATGCCCTGCCATACCGGCTCGACCACGTCGTGCCAGAAGATGCTGAAGCCCCGCCCGAGCAGGTCCACCCCAACACCGATAGGCTTGAAAACGTTCGTGTCGATCCAGTTCCACGCCGCCCCAATAGCCGACATGATGCCGTTCCACACCGGAACGATGACCTGGTTCCAGTACCAGTTCCACGCCTGACCCATGACGTCGATCGCGATACCGATCGGGATAAACACGTTCGTGTTGATCCAGTCCCACGCGGCGCCGATGATCGCCATGATCCCGTTCCAAGCGGGAACGATGACCTGCTCCCACAACCAAACGAACATGGGGCCGATCCACTGCTGGATGACGGCCACGATGATTTCGCCGATTGCTTGGAAGAAAGCGATGAACCCGCCGATGATCGTCGTCCACGCCTGAAAGGCCGGGACGATGATGGTCTGCCAAAGCCATGTGATGATCGTGCCGATAGCGTCAACCGGGGGTTTGATCCCGTTTTCCCACAGCCAAGTGAAGAACGACCCGACGGCCTGCACCCCCACGTTCAGGGCCGGCACGAAAGTGTTCGTCCACCAGTCCACGAACCCGGCCACGAGTGTCTGGATGAACCCCCACACGTTGGCCCAGATTTCGCGGCCCAGTTCCGTTTGGGTGAAGAACCAGATAAGCCCGGCGACGAGCGCGGCAATCGCGATGATGATCAGGCTGATCGGGTTCGCGGACAGCGCCGCGTTCCACAGCCACTGAGCCGCCGCCGCGGTCTGCGTCGCGATCGTGGTCCCGATCTGCGCGACTTTCATCGCCACGAAACCGACGGTTCCCTTAGCGGTCGCCGCTGCCTGCGCCTGCGTCAACGCCGTGGAAATCCCCAACGCCGCGTTATGGCCCACCTGCACGGCCGTCAACAGAGCCACACCGGCCCGGTAAGCTGCCGTAACCGACGCGACAACAGCCAACGTGGCGTGGTAAAGCTTGATGCCGACCACGATCCCGCCAATGGCCGCCGCGAGCAGCAGCGTCACGTCCTTGTTCTCAGCCAGGTAACCCGTCAGCCCGGAAACAGCCGGGACGATCACGTCGCGGGTGAAGTTGCCGAACTCCCGCGCGACCGGGAGAACCACAGCCAAACCACCGGAAACCAGATTCGCGAATCCCTCAGCGAGGGTCACAACGATCGGGGCCAGGTTCGGGAGAACCCCCAACAACGCCTGCATGACGATGTGGAAAGGAGAAAACGCCTGCACCACGGCCACTACCTGCGGGGCGAGTGGCTGGAAAATGGGGAGCAGTTCACGGCCAGCCGAAACGAAAGCGTCCCAGATCGGCCGCAACGGAGTGAGAACACCCGCCAGCCCGTCGAAAGCCTGATGCGACCAGTAACCGAGCTGCTCAAAGAACCCAGGCATCCCCGAAGAAGTGATGTCGCCGTCGTTCGTCCGCCAAGCAGCCCCGAAGGACATCACGGAGCCGATGGTTTCCTGCAACCCGTGCTGGATCCCCGGCATGAGCGTGTCGGACATCCACGTGATAGCCCCGCCCAGGCCGTCCTTCAGCAGGGGAATCAGCGGGGCGATAGCCCCAGCCATGCCGATCTGGAAGGTGTCCTTCGCGGTGGAAGCCAAACCAGTCAGGGACTGGGACTGCGCTTCCATGAGCCCGTTGAACCGCTCCAGACCAACCCCCGATTCGAGGGTTGCCATGAGCTGGTCAAGTTCTTTCTTGCCGAGCTTCCCGGCCTGCGCGAGCGCAGAAACTTCCTTCGTGGACTTGCCCGTGGCCTTAGCCAGCAGCTCGTACACGGGCACGCCCGCGTCGCGGAGCTGGTTCAGATCCTCAGCGCCGATCTTCTGCGCCGCGTTCATCTGCTGGATAGCGACGACAGCCCTTTGGATGCCCTCGGACCCGGTGCCCATACCGGACGTGATATTGCCGAGCGTGGTCATGATCGGGATGACCTTCTCAGTGGCGATACCCGTCGCCACGAGCTGAGAAGCGGACTTCTGCAGCCCCGGCAGTTCGAACGGGGTCTTCGCCGCGAAGTCCGTCAAGTCCTTCAGAAACGCCTGCGCCTTTTCCCCGGACCCGAGCATGGTCGTGAAACCAATGTTCGCCGTCTCGAGCTGCGCAGCGGTCTTGATACCGACCGCACCAGCGGCGCCGATACCGGCCAGCGCCGCCCCAGTCCCGACCTTCAAAGCCGTCGCGAGAGCCGAACCGATACCACCAATGGCCTTACCAAAAGCCCCCGAGAACGCGCTGCCGGAGCTGCTACCAGCCCCGGCAGCGTCGCTATCAACCCCGCGCAGTTCCTTCAGAACCGACGTCCGGAACCCCGACATGTTCGGGGTGATCGACACGAACATGGACGCAAGTTCAGACGCCACGAGGCACCCCTTATTCTGTTTTGTGTTTCTCCCGGAACCGGCGCGCGCGTTCTTGGATCCGGTCCTGCTTGGCCTTCATCGCGGCCGTGCCTTCCGGGTATGGCATCGGTTGCGGCTGGTTGCCCTTGGACCCGCCCGCCTGCCATAGCTGCAGGTTCAGCGCGTGCACGACGGCGCGGAGCGCGTCCGTTTCCTGCGTGATCGCCAGAGCCCCACCAACTGCCTGCCCAACCGCCCCGCCGCGCGGGATGTGCGCGGCGTAATCCGCGACCGTCCGGATGGAAACCCGGCCCCTATCACGGGCCGGGTCCATGTCGTCCAAACTGATCCCGTAGAACCGCCCCAAATCAGCGTTCAGTTCAGACCGGTAATGGGTCAGGTAGTGGGCGAGGATCAGGAGTTTTTTGCTTTGGCTTCTTCCATGAGGGTCCGAAGGAAGTTTCCGACGTCTTCGGTGTCCACGTAGTCGTTGTCGTCCGGGTCGGACAGCAGGTCAATGACCTTTTCGTGCTGCTCCTGGCCCAGGATCCGTTCCATGACCTCGGGAAGGTATGCGCCGTTCTGCTCCATCTTGTTCAGCAGCAGCAGCAGACGGTAGTCCTTCAGTGCCTTGCCCTTCACCGTGAACGACTCGCCGCGCAGTTCAACGGTGACGTCCTGGATCGCCTGCTTGTGGTCCTCGGGCTGCTTGACCTCGGAAAGTTCCTTACGGGCCGTGCGTTGTGCAGTCATGAGTGCTAACTCCTTTTTTGACATGGGTGTGCTAACTCGTGAATGGTTTGGTGGCTGCGTGGCGGGGGAGTTAGCAGACCCCGCCACGCAGCAGTCATTACGAGATGAACGCCGGGTCGTTCGTCAGGATGTAAACATCCCCGACCAACTCAGCCGTGAACTCGTAAATCTTTTCCTTGTCCGCCTTGTACGACAGGGTGCCGCGGTCCGTGATTTCGAGGTTCGTGCAGCACAGGAACTCCGTGATCGCACCGTCCACGTTCTTGAACACGGCGGCCTTCTGGATCGTCGGCAGACGCTCGGGAAGGATCTGGGTTTTCGCGACCTGGTTCGGGGTAGTGCCGCTGATCGTGTCAGCGACAGTGATGCCGTAGTACATGTCACGGACGCCCTTGGTGTCCTCAGAGCACTGGAACTTGATCGTGCGTTCGGTGCCGGTGACCTTCGTTCGGAGCGTCACACCACCGATGCCTTTGGCCTTGTAAATGTCGACGTTGATGTCAACCTCGATACCGTCCTCCGTGAGCCAGCCCATCCCCACGAACGGGGTCGTCGGGTCGGTCGTTACTGCGGTCGGCAGGGTGGAACCCTTCGGCGCCAGGAACACTTCAGTTCCAAGGTCACCAAAGATGCGGACGTTCGACTTGTTGGTAGTCATTACGGTCAGCCCTCCTTGGACTGGGCGGCGGACTCAGCCGACGCGGATTCGTCTGGGTTCGCCGTGTCCTCGGGGGACGCTTTCGCGCGGCTCCGGGTCTTCGGCTTGGATTCGGTGACGGGTTCCGGTTCCGGCGCTTCGCCGGCGTCCGTTGCCCTGCCGATGTGGATCAGTTCGCGGGCATCAGCGGCGTTTACCTCGTGCGTGCTGCCCTGCTTGTACGAGCGACCACCCGGTGTCGTGTGGTCAACCGCGAAAGTAACGCGGGTCATGGGTTTACTCCGTTCTGCGGAAAGTGAGAGAGACGAGCTGCCGGTAACGGGCAGCGTCGGATTCAGGGACCGGGGATTCGTAAGGCAGCCCGAAACGGCGGGCACCCTTGCAATAGACGCCGTCGATAGTGACGCCATGGGCTGCACCCACGAGCCCGTCCACTTTCCGCGCGAGCGCTTCAGCGTTCAGGATCGTGTCAGCCCACGACTCGACGAGCAGTTGCGGCGCAGCCGTAACGGACGTGCGATCGTCGCCGCCAGCGGTTGTGACCATGACAAAAACCGTTGGACGGTTGCGCGGCACTTCGCCGCGCACTTCCTCCGTCAGGTTGTTGTCCAGGTACTCGATCAGCCAGAGAAGCGCGGAGGGAAGACTAGCCACCAGACCGCCGCCTGTAATTGGCGGCCTGCTTAGCCGTGATGCGGGTCGTCTTACCGGCCTTGTTGGTGTAATCGACGTACTCGACTTCGTTGGTGCCGCCACGGCTCACGCCGCCGCGGCCCGCGTCAATTGCTCGCGTCAGCGCCAGATGCTTAGCTTCAGCAACCCGCGCTTCCCAGTTGGTCGTGATCACCGAAGAACGCACACGAGTGCTGCCCGTCCGCACAGAAGGTGCGAACCCCTCACCGCCACGCGAGTCATTCGCATTGGCGGCCTCGGCAATCCTCTTGGCCCGCGCGAACAAGTCCGTTCGGGTAGCGTCGCCCTTCAACAACTCCGTGAAAGCCTTGTTGTTGAACTTGATCTTGGCCGTCATCCCGCCACCCTCTTCAAACGGATTTCCGTGCCGACAACCCCGCCCGCGAACGGGCGCGGCCACGACACCGGGCGACCATCCACCGCGTACACGTCGGGATCGTTAGGTAGTCGTGCTTCGTCGAACTCCGTCAACGGTTCGTCCATCGGCGGCCCGTAAACCACGGCGCTGTGCAGCACCTCGTCACGCGTCGCGGACTGTTGCTCCGACTCGGCAACCCCGTACTTCACGGCGCAACCCTCAACGTCGAACCACGGCCCAAACGAAACCGTCTCGAAACCTTTCACCACAGCACCCGCCGTGCGGCGTCGGAACGAGACCGTCACCCCGCCAGGGTGACGGCCCCACTCGTCAGCCACCGGGCCACCCGCCAAACGGCTGCACGGGCGGCTCAGTCCGGGAAACCGGGTACACGCTAAACAACCGGCGGTTACTCGTGCCCCTCGGGGCGAGTTCCTTCCGGTCGCTCTCCGACAACGTCATCTCGCCAAGATCGTCCCCGGCGTACGTCACCGAATCCGTGTACGGACCCGAAACCGTGTTCGTCTGCCGCCGGCCCTCCGGGTTACGCAACTGCCGGATCACCATGCGGGCCACGACCTTACGGACCGTATCCACACGCAGCGACCCGGCAGTTATGCGCGCATCCACGTCAGGGAACTCGCCAAGGATGGTGTCCTCAGCGTCAGCGATCAACGTCACGAGCTGTGAATCCGTGACCGGGAACTTGCCCGGCCCGAGCCAGCGGTCAATTACCTGATCAGGGGTGGTCCACGGCTGAGCCATGGCGCCCCACCCCCTTTACTTGGTAGGGGCCTTACGAGGGCGGCGCGTACGGGTCGGCTTGGGCTCAGCGGCCGGGCTTTCGTCCGGCTCGCTGTCCCCCAAAACCTCCGGGTTGTCGATCATCTCGACAGCCCAATCCGTCAACTCTTCGCCGACCTCGAAAACCCGCACCGCGCCCGTTTCAGGGTCCGTGAGGACCACATTCGCCTTAGCGCGCGGGTTCCCCATGATCAGAGAACCTTGGCAGCGAGAGACAGGTTCGGGTTCGCCAGAACCGGCCACGCGATCGCATCCGAGACGACCTCAGCGATCATCGGGGGCTTCTCGTTCCGGTGGACACCAACCACCAGACCCGGCAGATCCGTGTCAGCCAGCCCATACTCTTCAGACATGGACGTCAGAGTCTGACCCCAGAACGTCGCACCGAGCTGCGAACCCTCGCCGTCGTTCGGGTCCACCGGTTCCGGCAGAAGAAGGATCCGGTCATCCGGGATGACCTTCGTCTTCGTCGAACCCTCCAAGTAGGAACGGTCGTACAGGACGATGTCCGGGTTACCGGCTGCGGAAACCACACCCAGAACTTCATCGCGGGTTGCGTTACGAGCGCCACCGTTCAGAAGCTGCGTCTGGAACTGGTCACCGGACGCCAGCGCACGGAAAACACGGGTGGACATGAGCATCACGCCCGCGTCCTCGCCGTTCGCGTCCCGGTAAACGTCGTTGATGGTCTGCAGGTACGCGAGACGGTCAACGGAGCCCGTGGACCACAGAGAACCGGCGGTCAGCGTGTGACCAGCGGCCCGACCGTAATCGTCCTCAACGGAGAACGCGCCCGTGCTCACGGTCGCCTTGCCGGTGACCAAGACGGTGCCGCGGACAGCCTCGACGCGGTTCACGACCGCGCGGACAACGATATCCACGGTCCGCTCAATTGCGGCGATCATCGCAGCGTCGGAGCTGTTCCGGTTACGGAGCTGCTGGTACTCCGAAATCGGGATGTTCCGGCCCACAGCGGGCAGGTCGATCGTGTAGCGCTTCACGGAATCGCCCTTACCAAGGGTCGGTTCCGCGTCGTAAGCGCGGTAATCAGCGGCAGCGATAAGGCCACCAGCCGCGCCCGCAACGAAGCGGGCCACGATGTCCTGCACGAAACGGTTCGGGAGCCAACGGGCAAGAGTGCCGTTGCGGGCCTCGAAATCCTCCAGAGACGCACGGGCGTAACCCGTGAGTTCGGCGGGGGTGATCAGATCAGTCCAAAGTGCCATTTTCAGTCACCCCTTCCTTATACGTAGACGATGTTGTGGGCGGCGTTCTTAGCAGCCGCAGCGGGCTTCACGAACGAGATGGGCAGCTTCGCGACAACCACACGGCCGTGATCAAACAGCGGGGCAGGGAAATCGCCCGTGCCAATCACCGGCTGATCCGTGAGAATGTGACCCGCGAGGATACCCGCGCCGGTCGTGGTGCCTTCAGTGGCGTCGTAAGGGACGGCCACGCCGCCCACAACAGCCACGGGGAGACCGGACGGGATGTAACCGTTCGGGTAGTGCGTGCCAGCGGTGAACGTCGAAATGTCGATCGTCACGGTGCGAGAGTTCGCGATGCCGTGATCCGAACCGAGCCAGGACATGTCACCAGTGCTGAACGTTTCGCTGCGGAAACGAGGCATGGCCTTTCCTTCCTAAGAGTTGGGTTTCTTGTGCCGTTCCGCGAACCGTTCGCGGCCAGCCGCCACCGATGAAGTGGCTTTTTCTTTGTCGTCGCCGTTGGTGCCGGACTTGTTCACGACGCCCTGAGGGCCACGGAATGCGAGGATCTCGTCAGCGTGAGCTTCGAGTTGCTCTTTCGTGTCGCCCCGGAGCAGATGCACAGGAACCCGCTTATCGCGTGCGACCTCTTCGGCCAGCGTGCGGCGGTTCTCCTGCCCTTCGAGTTCCTGCACCCGACGTTCGGCCTTTTCGGCGCGGTCGTTGGCTTTTTGCAGGTCCGTTTTGTTCTGTTCCTCGGCGTCGTCGTACTTCTGGGCTTTTGCCTTCAAATCGGCGTAGTCGGCGTACTTGGACTTTTCCCTTGCGAGCCGCTGAGCAAGCACACGGTCCAAAGCCTCCTGAGACGTAATGGCCTCAAAAGTTGTGGACTGCTGCTGCTCCTGTTGCTGCTGCGCGTTGGTATTGGTGTTGCTGTTGTCTCCCGCGTTAGCGGTAGTCGTGCTATCAGCAGACATGCCGAAGGCACCCCTTTCCGTTTAGCCCCGTCGGGCATTTCATGACCGCGCTTACGGGCGCGTACCGCTTCGCGGGAGAACCGCGGAAGTTTGAAAACCACGCCCTTGTCCCCCACGCAGGACAGAGGGGCGTGGTGTACTGTCACCGGGTAGAAAACCCGGAAAATGCATTAGAATGGCCGCATGAACACCGCCCCCGCTGATTTCAAGGGGCGGTTTTCTTATGCGACGCGGATAACCGCCGTCGGCGGCACAGCCGGGGCGTACCCGACATTCCACGACCAGACGACAGTTTGGGATCCGTTAAAACCCCCATGTACCGCTTTGCCGTCGCCGATGTAGATCGCTACGTGCGCCATACCCGCCACGGACGTTCCAGCCCCGTTGACGTAATAAAGCACATCGCCCCTCTGTGCTTGGGACAGCGGAACCTGCGTGCCGAGACGCAGCGCACCAATGGGCCAGTCGTACCACTTGACCCCGACCGTCGCGAGAGCGTCGGAAACCATCTTCACGCAGTCCTGAGTCTCGCCCAGTTGCGCCAACGCCGCTTCCGCGATAGCCGCTCCCTTACCTGACGCCGGGGCCGTCACAGGGGCAGGCTGAGGGCCAACCAAGGGTACAGCGACGGGTTTCGCGGCTTCCATCTTCACCACCGGGGCCGGTGCGGGCTTAGGGTCCGGCGGCGGTGCCGCGACAGTGGACACCTTCGGACCCTCAAACACCAGCGAAGCATCACCAGCCAACACCATGCCCTGTGCCGAAGCAGCCACCACAGGCACCTGCGACGTCCGCAAATCCACGGCCGGGATACTCACGCTCTGCAACCCCAGCACACCACCCACACCGGTCACGACGGCGAAACTCCCCGTCGCCAACGCCGCGGACTTCCGCTGCTGCTTCTTCCGCGCATCCGCGGCGCGCTCCTGATCCCGGCGCTCACGCCTGGACGCAGGCGCCAACGGGATCTGCTGTGTCGGGTGAATAATCTCGTCAAACGACAAGTTCGACGGATCATCCGGGGGTGGCGCGGCGCGGTGCCGTCCCTTCGGCCTCGGATTGGGCGGGACTGGCTGGTTGCTCATGACGGAGCGGCTTTCTCTTATCTGGTGGTTAGCGCAGCCCGTACATTTCCCGCATGACCTGCAGGATGGACTGCTCGTCCGGGTCGGACGAGTCCCCTTTCAGGGTCGTGCGTCCCGCCGCGGCTCTTGCGTCGCGGTATTTCGCTTCGAAACCGTCAGGGTCGTAACCCGTTTGTCGTTTCAGCCGCGAAAGATCCTTTTCCCCCCAGATAGGAACTGCGGTACAGCCGCAGCCTGTGTGATAGTGCTTCTGCGCCGCCCTTTCCGAGAACACGGCGCCCCGACCCGCTGCGACAACGCAGAAAGCACACGGGTCTTTCTTTCCCGGTACGCGCGCCCACAGGGCACGGACCGGGTCGTTAGTTGCGGACTCCGCGATGGTGTCCCGTGCGACTTGCTGCACGTCACGATCCATGGCAGCCGTAAGAAGCCGCACAGCAAGCGCAACGTCCGGTGTTTCCCCGAACAGCGGCCCTATCCCGTACCGAACATTCGACGCCAACTGCTCCACGGCCGGGTTCGGGGCGACCTGCGCGGAGTAGAACCCCCGCACAGCCGCTTCCGCCCGCGCCTCGTCATAAAAGTCCGCCGCGAGCAGCCCCGCGCCCGGCCCGTAGGTCGAAACAAGATCCGGGAACGCTTCCAGCAACACCGCCTTGACCGTGTAACCGTCCGCGAGGTCCAAATCCCCCAGGATCAGTTCCAAATCGGCCGTGGCATGCTCACCGACAGCGACAATTCCCGCCCGGACAGAAACCAGGTCCGCCATGCGTTACTGCCCGTTAGGTATCTGCGTCAGTTCCCGCTGCGGCTGGCCGCCAACGACCTGCTGCGGCTGTTGACGTTGCTGCGCGGCGGCCACGAGCTGCTGCGCGAGCTGAGCGCCACGCGCCGCCCGCTGATCGGCCTTGATCCGCTGAATCTCCGTCTCCGTATAACCCAGACGCTCCAAAGCCACCTCAGACTCCGGAGGGAGTATCCCCGCCGTGACCTGCTGCGTGACCTCCAACGCCGCGGACTGACGTTCCGACTCCGTTTTCAGCCAGCGAGCCTGCAAACCACGCCAAGCCTTCGCCGCAGCGTCCGGACCCTCCAAAGCGATCAGGACATTGCGGGCCAGGTTCTCCCGAGCCACACCAAAACCGATCCGCTCATGCCGGGCCACGGACATAAGATCCGCGTCCATGACCACAATCGAGTCAGCCGACGGCGGGTTATCCAGAATCAAGCCCAACTGGTTCACCGGGATTGAAGACTCACCCGCGAACATCATCGCGACCGTGCGCATGTGATCCGAATGGGGTTGCATGGACATTTGCGGGAACTGGCCGACCTCGACCCGGTTCAGTTCGGGCTTGTCCTGGTTGTAATCCGGGTCGTCTTCTTTCCGGTCCGGCACAACAGCCATGGCCCCGAAGAACGCTTCCCACGCGGGGATCGGTTTCCCGTTCTCGTCCTTGAACATGTCCGCGTCCGCGCCCAGCAGATACCGCTGAGGGGCGCTGAAGAACTCAGCAGACACTTCCTGCCGCAACAGGATACGCACGGCAATGTCCGTCAGCTTCATCACCGGGCGGGTGATCCGCGACTTACCAAACGGGCGATCCATACGCCACCCGTGAACGTACGGGGTGCACAGAACCGAACCGTCCGCGGTGCTGATGACCTCGTCCACCATCCACGCCCGAGCCGAACGGCGAATAGTCATCGCCTCACCCGGCAGGTACAATAGCATCTCGTCGCGTGAAACAACCTCCAGCGCCGCCGTCGTCCGCCCAGTGCGCGGATCCAATTCCGCCGTAGCCTCCAACGCCGACCGGACCGTGATCAACGGATCAGGCTCCCCAACATCACCCCTGGACACAAACGCGAACGCCGGCCCGTGCTTCACAGCCGAATGGATAAGCCACTGTTCAAGCAGCTTCACCCGGTTCTCGTCAAACACCGCGCTGATCAGGTCCATGGCCGCCCCAGACGAGCCCGTGAACCCGTTCGGGACCAATTGGCGGGCCAGCACATCACAAGTCTTCTGCGGCCAGCCCAGCACCGCCGCGAAACCCTCCATGGACGGCGGAATCGCGATGCCCATCAGAGAAGCGCGCTGCTCACCGTCCGCGTACCGGGTCCGAAGGATGTTCCGGTCACGCCGCTTCCGGATTTCGCCCAGCATGCGCATGAACACCTTCTTTTCAGCATCAGTGAGTTCACGCACGGGCGGTTCATCTCCTTCTTACGACCGTCATCGCCCGTTCAGGCGGCGGGGTGTCCCTCTCGGGGCGTTTAGTCTTCGCTGCGCCGTACCACGCACAGGTTGTTGACCAGCCTGATCCTCAGGACATCACCTGGTTGTATTCGAAGCGTTGGGCCGGGGATGCGGCCGTTATAGCCAAGGGCTGCGGCCTGCTGGCCGGCAAGCATGATTTGTCCGGGTGCGGCTTCGAGCTGCACCTGCAGCCGGCCATTTGAACTCCTTTCCTCCGGGGGCTGGGCCAGGTCACCTCCCGTGACGGGCTTCTCCCGCGGGGTCAGGGTCAAGAGCAGCCCGGCACCACCGGCAGCTGTTGCTGCCACTCCGAATCCTCCCAGCAACAGCGCATGGCGACGGCTGATGGCTCGCACTATGGGTCCTCACCGAGCACATTGAGGTTTTCGCGGTATTGGTCTGCTGTGAGCTCCCCTTTCGCGAAGCGCTCCTCGAGTATTTGGCGAGCCTTGCTACCTTTCACCTGAGACCGGTCGTCTGGCCCTTGTGGACCTGTAGGGACATAACCGCCACTGCCGCCGCCGAAAACCCTTATTGCCAGAAGTACAAGCAACGCGATGCCGACAAGTAGCACAGTAGCCCAGAGCCACATCCACACCATGCCTTGTCCATGGCTCCACATCATGATCGGCATCCTTTGACTCCCGGGATTTACTCCAAGTCTCAGCCCTAATTCGAGCCACAAATAGAGTCCGAGGTCCCGGTCCGGCACTGGACTGGAACACGCTACTCGAGAACGGCACAGGGACACCGCTTGACAAAGTGCAGTGAAGGAATCCATCCCACTTGGGCTCTGAATATAGGACGCCCGGCAACGCTCCCGGGCCGGGGAAAGCCCTGATCAGTTTGGCCAGGGCAACAGCAACCGGTGGTTGCAGTGCCCGCGGTATGGACTCGTCCATGCGCCCAGCCTAAAGGACCAAGACCAGGACGGACCTTCGCTGCGCTTCGGCCTGTTAAAGCCTGCTTTTGCCTTACATGTGGCTGGGTTGTTCTCCGTACAAGGCCACTGATCGTAGCCGTCCGGGGGCCCGACCCGTCAACCCACGACCGGCTGGGACGTGGGGGCCTCGCACGGCGGGGCAGGAAGGAGGTGGCTACATGAGCATCGACCCTCATGGAACCGCTGACCATCGTGAACTTCGTTCTCTCGTTCACAGCATTTGGAGCGTCGATCCTGGTGTAACGCGCCAACTCCAAGACCCGGAACGACGAAGGTAGTTAGACCGAATGGAGACGGGCTGCCACCTGGCGGCCCGTCTACCAGGCCGGCGGCCCGGCATCTTCCGTGGACAGTTGCTCCTCCAATTGTTCCTTCAGGTGTGCTTCCCGGAGGACCGCGGTGATGGTCCGTATGGTTTCAGGATTGTCCTGCCACCGGCTCCCGTCGCGGGGACAGGCGCTAAGGCTCTCCACTCCCATCTCGGCGGCGAGCTGCAGCAACTCAGCACGCGCCGCATCAAGGTCCGCCAGCTGCTCCGTGCTCAGCTGCTCGGCCGTTAGCGGATCCCGCACTACGGGCGCTTCCGGAACCACCGCCAACGGCGGTTCCTCGGCCTGCAGGCTGCGCCTGTTCAGGAAGTTCCGTAATCCCATTGCGTACCTCTCCTTGCAATAACAATCGTCCCGTCTGGGATTGGGGGTAACCGGGCGGGACATCCTCCACCGTACCGGCTGCGCCCGGAAGCTTGAGCACCGCTACGTCCTCGCAGGGCTCGCACCCCTTTTGGGCGTCCACTCCGCTTCGCTCCGTGGCCGGCAGTTGGGCCCGGTCCCGACGTCGCAGAGCTCCGCCGTGCCCGGTCCTGTTGTGTCTACGACGATGCTCCTATAGCCGTCAAATCAGGCAGAGAGTGCTCCGAGGAGCGCCGCTGCTGGTCCGGCGGG
>NZ_CP053545.1:0-440465 GCF_015040095.1 Paenarthrobacter sp. YJN-5 | reverse complement strand
TCTGAGCGTCTTTCGTCGATCGCTTCGTTTTTCCCACGCACCAGCCCGGGCGTTCTTTTTGCCCTCCCGGGAAGATTGAAGGCGACACCCGTCACTGGGTAAACACAAAGCCCCGCCAAGAATGACGGGGCTTTCTGTCAGATGGTGCCGGGGGGGTTAGTCCTCGGTGCTTGGCTCGGGCAGGTCCTCAATGGACAGACCGCCGTCCAGGAGGCGGTCGACCTCGATGGGGACGCCGGTGATCCGGCCCTGGCGCCAGGGGGACAAGGGTGTCCCGCGGCCGTTCTTGAGCCGGGTAATGAACGGCGGCTGCAAGTTCTCATCCCACACGCTGGACCACGCCGCGGTGGGTCCCTGGCCGAACTGGATCAGCGAGGGGTAGGCCTTCTGGGCCGCGCTGAAGGCGGTGTCCGAGGAGAACAGAACGACCTTGTGGTACTCCTGCGTGGCCCTGTTCTTGACCGTCACCACTGTGCCGATGTTCTTTCCCGAGGGGCGCAGGCTGCCGTCGCCGCCGCTGACGACCCAGCCGAGACGGCTGTTGACCATCGCTTCGGACTGCTCAGTGCCTTCGATCGGAGGCCGTGAGGGGTCGTCGCCCGAGATCACGTGCGCCTCGCCGGAGGCCAGCAGCGCCGCCAGCGCCTTGACCAGGGAGATGCCGGGTGCGGCCTGCTGGTTCTCTGCGTGGGCGTTGGTGACCAGCTGGATGACGGACATGGACATCTCACCGTCGACGGCGAACTGTTCGAT
The DNA here is from genome assembly GCF_015040095.1 of Paenarthrobacter sp. YJN-5. NCBI lineage: Bacteria > Bacillati > Actinomycetota > Actinomycetes > Micrococcales > Micrococcaceae > Paenarthrobacter > Paenarthrobacter sp. YJN-5. The sequence goes on along the minus strand of NZ_CP053545.1, from coordinate 439,712 downwards.
GAACTCGTCGTCCATGTCCAGCTCGCGGGCCAGGTTTTCCAGGATGAAGAAGGTCAGCATGACGTCGGCGGCCAGGGTGGAGGTGCGCTCCAGGGATCCGGACGCGGCGCCCATTTCCTTCATCAGTCCGCTCATCTGGTCTTTGAGCTGGATGCGGGCGATCTCCAGAGCTGACACGTACGCAGCCCAGCCGCCCGGGTGGGTCGTTGCGGCGTAGCGGATGTACTTGATCAGCTGGGACGTGAATCGGGCCGGGGTGCCGTACTGGGAGGCGATGGTGTTCAGCGCGTCGGTGGGGGTGCGCTCCTGGTTCAGCTTGCCCTTGCCCACGTAGAGCGGGATGAGGCGTTCCTTGGCGGACGGGGTGCTGAGCTCGTTTTCGCCGGTCATGATGAGCTGGGTCATCGGCTTGTTCGACTTCTTCACCGTCATGTCGGCGTTCATGCGCAGCTTGGTGGCGTTGTTGAAGATGGCACGGGTGATGTCGGCGAGCTTCGCGTCTTCCTGCTCCGCCTGCCGGCGCACCGCGGACGGGGCCAGGTCGTCGATCACCCAGATCGGTGTGCGGGCGACGGCGTTTTCCATGGCCGCGGCCGTGTCCTTCGCCGAGCCGGGCAGCTCCTCGTGCCAGTCACCGCGGTGCCGTGCCCAGAAACGCATCATGCATTCGGCGGTCCAGGACTTGCCTTTGCCCTTGGGGCCCCACACGTAGACGGTGGCCTTGGGCCGGATCGGGATGGTCGGGCGCAATGCAGCGGCCAGGACGACCGTGGCGGTGGACAGGTCGGTCCAGGCCTTGGCATGGATGTAGGTGTCCATGATCTTGCGGAAGTTCTTCCGCACCTCGTCGCGGTATTCCTCGTCGTCGTAGTCGCCGGCGATGTTCTCTCCGACGCCGTACTTCTGGATGACATCGATCTCGCGGGCGCTGATGCCGGGCAGGACGTTGCTGGAAGCCTCGACGTCGCCGACGATCTGGTCACCGATGAGGAACACCGGGTCGCCGTCCTGGACAGGCACCCAGCCCATCTGCATCCAGCGGGTCTTGAAGGCGACCTCGTCGGGGCGGTTGGCCTTGATGGCCGAGAGCCAGGACTCACCCTTGGCCCCGCGCGGCGGCCACTCCGGGTGCAACAGCAGCTCGCGCGGCACGGCAGCCTTCTTCCGGTCCCATTCTTCCGGCTTGTACCCGAGGATGGTTTCCGGGCCGGTGACGGTGGCGGTGTAGTCGCGGCCGTGCAGGTGCCAGGAAACCTCTATTTCAACCTGGGCGTCGTCGATGTCCTCGAACTTCACGTTCGGGTTGAAGATGCCGGTCTTCAGTTCCTGGTCGGTCGGCTGGCGCCGGGCTTCCATTGCCACGACGCGTCCGCCGATCTCGACGCGCTTCTCCCACCGGTATTCGCCGATGGTGCCGCCGGCGCCGTTGTTGACCGCGACGCATTCCTCCACGAACTGCCCGCCCTTGCCGACCCGCCAGTTGCCGGGCTTGTCTTCTGCGTTCTTGGCCGGGGCGTCGGGCATGACGTCATCGAGCTGGTTGATCAGGGCTGACCAGTTGCCGTGCTTGGCCAGGAAGTCATCCACGCCGGCCTTCGCCATCGCACCGTTGTCTTCGGCGGTGACCTCCGGGTTCAGGTACAAGACCTCGGACATCTTGGACTTGTCCAGCAGCTGGGTGGAGAGCTTGTTCGCGGCGGCGTGCACGGCAGGGTTGACGGCGATGTCGGCGTCAAAAGCGATCCAGCCGATGCGATCCTTCAGCGTGATTTCGCGCCAGTCGACGGCGTTGCCCGAGGCGTTGTAGACCCCGCCGATGGACACGATCAGGACCCGCTCATCCTGCGGGATCCGCTCAAGGAGTTCACGCAGCTTGGCGACAGGGTTTTCGACACCCTCCGAGCGAAGTTCCGAATAGGTGATGCCGTTGTGGACCAGGTACGCGGACAGTGCCGAGTCGCCTTTGAGCATTCCTTCGGCGAACATGACCACCGGGGTCGTGTCGATCCAGTCTGTCGGGACGGCCGGGTGCAGGTCCAGCGGGGTGCCGATGTTGGAGACGAACTCGTACTTCAGCGGCTTGCCGGCGTCGTTGTTTTCCGGGAATTCGGGCCGGACCTGGTACGTGTGCGGGACCGGGCGTTCGCCTTCACGCTGTGCCTTCATGATGCCTGCCAGCGAGTACCACGGCATGAGCATGCCGTCCTTGCCGGGAGCAGAGAGGGTGCGCTTGAACCGCTTGCCCTGGCCGGAGTTGCCGACGACCTGCATCTTGCGGGCCATCTGGTCATAGTTGGTCTTGTCGATCCGGGCATAGCCGCGGGCGGCCGCGACCAGCGGGGCGACACCGGAGTCGGCGAGCTTCCAGGCGCCGGAGCCGGTGATGCTGGCGGCGTAGTCGGCCGCCGTCCACGGCGGCAGGCCGGTGAAGTTGGGGTCCAGCACGTTCATGCCGGTGAGTTCTGTAGCGGCGGCGGGTACAGTCACGAGCGCTTCCGTTGCCTGTTCATCCCGGACATCGGAATCCTGGTCTTTTTGGTTTGTGGTCTCTTCCATGGTGTACCCCTATGCGGCCTGGAAGAGCACGGGTGTCACCTTACGACGAAGCCAGCCAAGCATGATTGCCGGACATCCGTCATGTTCATCGTGCGCGAAAGAACGAACACATATATTGGCTTTCGTGGCCGGCTATCACGCGGCTGGTTTGAATGCGGCGCGAAAGAAGGTGACCATGTCCGACATCTCCGACGGCACATATGGGAATGGACGCTACCAGCTCCTCCGGCCTCTCGGCGCCGGTGGCATGGGGCAGGTGTTCCTTGCCAGGGACACCTGGCTTGACCGGCTCGTCGCTTTGAAAGTCCTGCGTCCCGAAGTGGTAGCCGACCGCGAACACGGGCGCCGGCTGGCTCAGGAAGCGCGAGTCATGGGCAAGCTCCACCATGATGGCATCGTTACCATCTTTGATGTCTTCCCGGAGGCCGACGAGTTGTGTCTCGTGCTGGAGTACGTCGAAGGAACAAACCTACGCAGGTACCTCAACAGTGGCGCCTTCACAAGAGACTTTGGCATCCACCTGCTGCGCAGCCTGGCACAGGCTCTCTCCTACCTGCATGATGAACACGGTGTCGTACACAGGGACCTGAAGCCGGAGAACATCCTCATCGGCAAGGACGGGCGTATCAAAGTTGCCGACTTCGGGATTGCGAGGCGTTCCACTGACGAGCACCTGACGGCCACTGGCTATGTTATCGGCACCAAGTCCTACATGGCCCCCGAGGTTGTGGACGGTCAGCCCGCGACGTCAGCCTCCGACATCTGGGCTCTTGGTCTGGTAATGCGGGAGTCATTTGCTGTACTCGGGCAGGCTGCCACGCCATCGCTGGACCCGGTGGCAGCCACAATCAACGACATGCTGTCCACTAATCCGGGAAACCGCCCCACAGCTGCAGCGCTCCTGTCCCGCAATTTCAGTATCAGGACGCCGTCCCCTCCGGCGGCTCCGCCGGCGCATGCCCCTGTCGCTGCTACGAGGCCGGATGTCCGCGACAAGCCAATCGCCAAAACGGCAATTATTACGCACCGGCAAGGTGTCCTGGGCCGCCACAACATCTCAGCACCTGTTCAATTTTGGAGCCGGGATGAACGGGGCCCGGGGCAATGGAAACGTCTGCAGATCCCTGAAACTGAGCTTCCCAGGCATTCCCGACGCTCATCCTCCAGCCGCTACAACTATCTCGCTTTCGGAACTAAGGGAGAGCGAATGTACGCCGTCAACCCCGAAGGCACTCCTACGTTTCACTCGGTCTCCTATCGGCCCTTTATAGAAGGAATACGAGCCCTCTCCGAGCGATATATCCTGCCCTGGTACGGGGCCGTCAACACCTATGTCTACGAGTGGTCGGGAGCAGAAGGGGCTCCGGGCCGGCGGCTCAAGAAGGTTCGGAGAATGAAGATTCCGGATCAGATCGAGCGTTCCATTGAGCGTGCAGGATTCATAAGTACCAGCTGCTGGGTCATCGCCAGGAGTCAGATATGGCTGTTAGGCCAGTCTCCGATCCTGGGAAATTTGCGGTCAGCAGTACCGCTTGAAGGGTTGACATATCCACATCACGCATCAGGGTCCGGGGAACACCTGCTGGTCAAAACCAACCCGGGAGTCTTTGCCATCCGGCGTGGGATGGCTCCGCGGCACGCGAACCTGCATGGGGACGGCTGGTACGCAGTTAAAGTGCCGGTCAGAGGCAGGCCGGAGAAAGTGATGGTGCATGACGGCTACGCGCTCATCTCCACCTACGACGGGGCTGTTTGGGGGGCAGACTTGGATAAGGACCCTGAGGGCGGCAATGTGGAGCGTGTTGCGGAACTCTCATCAGTCGGGCTCTTCATCCCCGGAGGCTACATCACGGTGGATGGCCAGACGCACATGGTCAGTCCGCGTCGGCCGGCTGATCTCCGGACCAGTTCCGGTCTTCCGCCTGGGCGGTTGCTGCGCGCGGTGTCCAATGAACTGCTGATCATGCAGGAGTAGCCGAGGCCGCGACAGGGAAGAGGGCGTCAGCCGGTGTGACTGCCGCCCTCCTCTGAGGGTCGCTTTAGAGGTCGTCCTCGGTGATCGCGAACTCTTCCTGTGCGACTAGGACCGCGTACTCCTTGATCTTGCGGACGTACGCCCGGGCCGTGGAGCGGCTGACATCCAAGGCGTCGGCGATCTCATCTACAGTGGCGATCCGTGGTTCACGGTCGCCGTTGTAGAGGCCCGAGAGCCACAACTCGGCGGCCTTCCCCAGCCGCTCGTTGTATGCAGTGGTGCGCTCCACGATCAGCTGGACGAACCGTGGACCCTCTACGGGGTGCAGGACGAACTCCGTGTCGATCGGCTCCGAGTAGTCATGGTCGGCGATGTCATCTTGGGCGCGGCTGACACGCAAGTCCTCGACAGTGGCGATGACACCCTGTTTGACCGGGTTGGAGCGCTTCTCCCACATCCTGGCGTTGTGGGTGTCCACGATCTCCTGGTCCGACGGCTCCCGGCCCATTTCTCGGCGGATCTCATCGCGTGTGGCGTCAAGGACACGCTTGCGCCGCAGCGCGGAGGTCATCTCCGCCATCGGCGCGCCTTCTTTGTCGATGTAGTCCCGGACGGCGGCGCGGGCCTGGACCCGGAGCATGCCTTCCCAGTTTTCGATCCGCTCGAGCAGCGCGTCGTCGGCGAGTTCCTCGGTCAGCATCTTCAGCGCTGTCATGGACACGATGGAGGTGAAGTCCTCCACGTGCTGGTCCGGTGCGTGGCCGAAGCGGCGGCACAGGCCCCAGGCGATCTGCTTGAACAAACCCATGCGGGCGCTCATGAACTCGTGGATGAGGTTGTCGCGGGTCCTGCCGGTGGCTTCGGCGATCCTGCGGATGGCGTCATGGGTGTTCTCAGACATGACTCCCCCCAACCGAGGCATAGGGGTCTCCAGCACTACCATGAGCGCTCCTTCTGGCGTAGGGAAACCCAGCTCCTCCCAGTGCGGAACGGGGTTCAAATGCATCGAGCCAGGCGGCGAATCTTCGGCCGCCAGCTCGCGGATCAAGGAGCCATCCAATGGTTACTTGCCGACGCTCAATCTTAGCGTCAGTGACCGACAAAATCTTGTCGATGACGCCGTCTGCGCGGGTCCTTCCCCAGCCTTGCTGTGCCAGCAGCAGCTGGCGCAGTGAAAGCTTCATCAGGGGTCGGGCTTGCGGGCCGGCAGCATCAGCCAGGACGTCACCGGGAGTGACCATTCCGTCGTGAATCAGCATCAGCCATTGGGCCCTGTAGACGGCGGCATTGCGACGTGCAGCGTTCGCAGTTTCAAGGGTCGGCGCAGGAGGCGTCATGCCGCCCGGCTCCCCTCGTAGACGGTGTCACTGGTGAAGCCTTCGGGCGCGAGAAGGGTGCTGCGGGCCGCCGCGGACGGGCTCACCGACAGGGCTGCCCGGGCGCGCGGCAGGGAGAGGCGGTCCTTCGGGTAGACCTCACGGTAGGCCTCGACGATGTCGGCGATTTCCGCGCGCGGGTGCCGGCGGGCGATCTCGCGGATCTTCGGTCCGATGTGCGGGTCCCCGAGGCGGCGGCGGATCTGCGTTTCGGCGTCCCGGCGCATGTGCTTGGTCATGTACTTGAGCGGATCCACCTTCACGAAGCATTCCGGCTCCAGGCACAGCTCGATGAGACGGAACATGGCCGAGGGCTTGCCCTTCTCCCGTTCCCCTGCGTCCTCGTCCAGAATCTCCCCGTACATCATGGCGTCCACGATCTGCTCGAGACCGAGCTCATCAAGCATCGGCTCGACCACTCCGGTGCTGAGTCCGATCTCGTAGCAGACGAACGAGTGGGCCTGGAAGACGGTCGTGCGCAGCTTGGGTTCCAGGTCGGTGAGCACGTCCCAGTGCGCTGCCTCCCCGGCCTTGACCAGGGAGTTCAGGTAGGCGGTGTTCCGGGACTTGAGGCCGGAGCCGACGAACACCGGCTCAGCAAGGGACGGCAGGGTGGTGACGGTGGCCACCGGGGCTTCACCGAGGCGGCGGACCAGCTTGGACTGGCCTGCCCTGGCGTGTCCCATGCCGCGGGTGTGGTAGCTGACCGGGACAGCTTCGTCGGAGACGATGATGACGGAAGGACCGTCCCAGGCGTTCCGGACAGGCATCAGCATCCGCTCCCCCGTGCCGTGAGCCTTGTCCTTGCGGCCGACGTCGATGAGCGGGTGCTCCCAGCTCCAGACCGGAAGAGTCACGATGCCGGCCCGCTCGGGCAGGTCGCCTGCTTCCAGTATCGCCTTGGCTGCCTGGCCGTGCATGATCCGTTCGAGCCGTGAGCACAGCACCTCCAGCGACGGGTGCTTGCGGCCGCACTCTTCGACCGCGCGGGCCGCGTCCGCCATCAGGGCGGCGGCGGTTTCGGAGGTGAGGTTCAGGCTCACGCGGCCCTCTTTCCCATCAGACGTGCGAACATGCCCTGCTTCCTGACTGCTTCAGGCCTGTATTCGGACGCTTCCCGGAACGCCTCATTGCCCGTGATCCGCAGCAGCGCCTTGGACATCACCGCACGCAGCTGGGCGTTGTTGGAGTTGATCCGGCCGGCGTTCATGTCGTGCTTGACGTTGATGTCCCCCTCGACGGCGCCGAGGAAGGTCCCCAGGTTGCGGAAGTAGTTGACGGCCTTGGCCGCCATTTCAACCTGCTCCGGGTGGACCTGGTTGATGAGGACCATCAGCCGGGACGTGGGGACGCCCTCGTTGATGAACTTCCGCAGCCGGTTGTTCAGGTTGTTCACCCCGACGGTGGACATGTCGGCGACGCCGATGCCCCATGCGTCGTGGACCAGCGCCGGGAGGAGCAGCATGTTGACCACACCGGTCCGGTCCGAGGACTCGACGATCTGGGTGTCCATGATGACCAGGTCCGCGTTGCGGCGGGCGAAGTGGATAACGTCCCGGTAGAGCGCGTCGGTGACCACGGAGGGGTCGTTGATGTCATCCGGCGGGGCGCCGATGAACGCGAACTTGATCTCGCCCAGGTTTTCTTCGCGGTTGGCGTTGATGGTCGCCGGGGTGAGGATGGCGTCCTTGATGCTGCCGATCGCCGCGTCGTACATGGTGGGAAGGTTGGTGCGGTTCAGGCGCAGGTAGGTGCGCAGGTCGCCCTGGCCGGAGTTGCCGTCGATGAGCACGACGCGCAGGCCGGCTTCAGCCGCGACGTGGGCCAGTTGCAGCGACGTGGTGGATTTGCCGACCCCGCCCTTGCCCGAGTAGTTGATGACGAAGGCGCCCAGCCCGGCGGCGGAACGGCCGGTGCCGATCAGCTTGGAGGCTTCGAAGTCGTCGAAGATGCCGGTGGAGTCGTGGGTCGGCGCCACAGGCGCCTGGACACCATGCCAGGCCGGGGTCCCGGCGGGGGCCTGCACGAAGGGCTGCTGTGCCTGAGGTGCACCATGGCCGAAGTAGTTCTCGGCGGGAACTGGCTCGCTGACCTGGACGGGGACAACCGGAAGCTCGGGGGTGTCCCAGTCGCCGAATTCCTCGGCCGGGGGCGCCATCACGGTCGGCTGGTACTGCGGGGCATCCCAGTCGTTCACGATCGGCGGGGCGGCCATCACGACCGGTGCAGGTGCAGGAGCAGCGACGGGTGCAGGGGCTGCCGTCGGAGTCGGTGCCGGTGCGGACCAGGCCTGCTGCTGGACCTGCTGGGCGGCGCGTGCAGCGCGTCGGGAACCGGGCTGCTCAGGGGCCTGAACCGCGGCCTGCGCAGCGGGGGTGTCCCACTCGTCCTGAACCGGAGCGGGAGCCACGATGGCAGGCGCTGCGGGAGATGCCACAGGAGCCGGTGCCGCCACCGGTGCTGCGACAGGTTCAAAGGGGACCAGGGCCGCCGCCGGGGTGTCCCACTCATCCTGGACGGGAACGGGCGCCGCGGCCGGGGCAGTCTCAACTGCGGCGGGCGCCGGGGATTCCCAGTCATCGAAAGCCGGAGCCGCGGGTGCTGCCGGTGCGGGAGCGGCGAACGGGTCCTCCTCCACGGGAGCAGCGACTGCGGCCTGGGCGGGAGGAGCTACGGACTCTTCTTCGAAGAAGTCGATGCCAGGCAGCTCAATGCCGACCGGTTCGTCGACGGCGGGTGCCGGCGGGAAGGACTGCAGTCCTTCCAGGCCGTCCAGCGGGGCCAGCCCGACGGATGCCAGGATGGCGTTCACGGTTGTCGGCAGGTGGATCTCCGCGACCGTGTCGGGAAAGGCAACAGCCTCACCATCGCCACGGACAACGGCGACCTTTACCGGGGTTTTGGCCTGGAGATGTCCGACCCACGCGCGCAGCCCCGGGGCGGGGACATCGGCGACGATGATCGGGAACGCGCCGGCGGTCTTCGACTCGGCAATGATGGAGGTGGCGGCAGCCCGGAAGTCAAGGCCGGTCACCACTTGCAGGCCGCACTGCGTCAGGGTTTCGGCAAGGGCCGGCAGTTCAATCAGCCCGATGCGGCCACGGGTGATTACTGCGCTGTCTGATGTGTTCACAAACAGCTCTATGCGTCAACTCCGCCGACGGGGCGCAAATATGGACTACGGCAGTTTTTTACAAGTACATTTGACTATCGTGCGCAAAATGTCCGAGCCCCCGGGGAATAAAATTATGAGTCAACTAGACAGCGGGTGGGTCGCCCGGTGGGTCGTTGCGCTCTGCGAACCCCTGCTTGAGACCGAGGCGCGCGTCGAGATCGAGAAGGAAATGGTCGAGCTCGTCACCCGGCATCCCCACTGGTTTGCCGCCTGGCTCTCCGGCTACCTCTCGGACATCGTCCGCTCCCTGGATCCCGAGGACCCGTGGCGGAACCTTTCCGTAGTTGACGACCAGGCGGTCCATCCGGACCGCAGCCCGTTCGGCACCTGGGTTGATGCCAGCGACATTGTGCACGTCTCCATAGAGGACATCCGGGCCGACCTGGGCTTGGCCGCGCTCGAGAAGCCTGTCGGGGAAGCGGCCGCCAAGCTGCTGGCTGTTGCCGCCGACGGTTGGGACGCGACTCTGACCTGGTGCGAGGCCAACCTGGTCACCGCGGCGACGCTCTCACCTGCCGAGGGTGCAGCCTTCTTCAAGACAGCCTCTTCGGCCCTGCGCTGGGCGATCCACCGCCGCCGGCTCTTCCAGGGCCTGGAGGACCCGTTCGTGCAGGTCTCCGGCGTCGCCTGGATCCAGCGCGCGGACAAGATGACCAGCGGCGAGCCGTGGGACGAAGCCCGGGCCGCCCGCCACCTGGAAGCAAACAGGGTCCAGCCGGGAACGTACCGGCAGTTCAACCCCAGCGCGGAGTAGGACTCTTTCGGTGCCGCACACATGCGGTCCATGCGATCTCTTCCGGAAGCAGTCATCGTCTCGTTCAGCGGTACTCTCGTCGATACGTCCCTGATCAACCACCTCGTGGCCAGCCACCATCCGTCGTGCGACGCCCCTTCGGCAGACCGCTACCTCCTTGAGGCGGTGATGTGCCCGCCGGTGCGGCAGATGGTCCAGTTGCTGAACGTGGAGCGGAACATCGGCCGGGCTGTTCTTCTGGTCAGCGCTGACCGCGACCACTACCACCCGCACATCCAGTCCTGGCTGGACCTGAACGGCATGACCGTGGACGGGATCCATCTTCGGCGCGTGAGCGATCACCGTCCCGATGCCCTTACCAAGGCCGAAATCGTGGCCGGGCTGCAGGATCAGTACAACATCGTCCACGCCTACGACGACCGGTCCGACGTGGCCCGCGCCTATCATCGTCTCGGCATCGACACCACGCTGGCCGGCGGCCAGACGGGAGATGCGCCGGGCCTGGCTGCCGCCTAGCGGTGAGCCCGGGACCTCTTTCCGCACACATGAGCGTAGACCCCTCCCCCACGGATCAGGAACACCAATGAACGCCACCCCGAGCCTCGTGCAGCCAATCGTGCTGCTCGTGGACAAGAACGACCCTGCCAGCCACCGAGACAGCATCCTCGCAGCCGCGGTCGCCAGCGTTGACGCCTACGCCGGTACGTTGTCCTCGGTGCGCGACGAAGCGTGGACGAAATGGCTCTCTGGCCGGTTCACCAAGTCGGTTCGCCGGGCCGACCTGAAGACCTTCACAAAGCTGGCCGCCGACGAAGATAACAAAATTGAGAGTTTTATCTCCATCGGTAAGGCCAAGGCCCTCGCGTATGCCCCAGCCTTCTACGAGGACATGCCCAAGTCGCTGATGAGACTGCAGGTCTCCGGAACCGACCTGCCCGACGAGCCGGCGACGGTACCGTCCAGGAAACGCAGCGGAGATCCGGTCATCGTCCTGAACGGCGCCCTCGGGATGTCGACAGGCAAAGCCGCCGCACAGGCAGCCCATGCGTTGTTCGCCTGGCAGTTGAACCGCGGACACGATGACGCCGAGCTCGCCTCCCTCCAGCTGCTCTCCACCGACCTGGTCATTGCTACCGAGGAGGAGTTCACCGGCCTGCAAACCATCGCCGCCGGTCCGCTGATCGTTGACGCGGGCCTGACCGAAATCGCTCCGAACACCGCCACGGCGTTCGTCATCGAAAGGCCCTGAGCGTGCAGTTCAAGGACCGGATCCTCGAAGGTCACCGCTTCCGCCGCCAAGTGATCACGCAGATGGGGCGTCCGGGTCAGCCGGCCCCGGAGCGGCTGTACGGGAAAGGAATGTTCGTCCAGCATTACGCCCTGGACCGGCTCTCACCCAAAGCCCTCTGCGGCGGCTCCGTCATGCTCGTCTCGGACCAGCCGTTCGCCACCAGGGCCCGTCTGCAGTGCCCGCTCTGCGTCTCTGTGGTCGCCCGCGCCATGGTCCGCATCGCCGCAGAGCAGGCATCCGTCCTGAAGAAAAACCAGCCCCACCGCTGACCCTTCCCTGCCAGCCGAGCGGTCAGGGGCGCTAATCGGTGACGTGGTGCCCGATGTCCGTACACATAGCCGGCATGACGACCACACTCTTTGCCAGAGTCCCGCTCAAGGACATGGACCCCTCTGCCCTGACAATGGCCATTTTCGCCGAGATCAAGGACATGCCCGACATCGACGGGGTCAAGGTGTCGACAGCGATCTCGGCCGCTTCGTTCTTCCACCTGAACCAGACCCGGGCCAACCGCAAGGGCTTTTCCAGGACCTCCTACATCGAGCATCCGCTGAGGAACGCGCTTCGCGTGCTGCGGTGGGGTGTCGCCTCCGAAGCCATCCTCATCTCCGTCATTCTGCACGACACTGTGGAGGATTGCCTGGACAGGATTTTGGCGTCCTTCGTTCCGGGCTGCCATGCCGGAATCGGTGTGGCAACGCAGCGGGAGCTGGCCTTCGAATGGATCGCGCGGGAGTTCGGAGAGGAAGCCTCCAGCCTCGTCAGGTCATTGACCAACCCTGTGTCCACGGGAACACAACTCACCAAGGCGCAGAAGCGCGAGAAGTATGCTGCGGACGTCGCCGGGAAGATTCGGGGCAACGCCTCCGCCTTCATCGGCAAGTTCACCGACTTCATGGATAACGCCGGCGGCCTGCACCACAACGCCGTCGGCGGGAATGAACGGATGGTCGCCCACCTGGCCGCCAAGTACCACCCGGTGGTGGCCATCTTTCAGGACGAGCTCGCCGCGAACTACGAAGCGATCCGCGTGCTGGTCTCCGACGCAGGCATGGCCGAAATCGAACTCAAGCTCTCCCTGCTGTCGGACCGCCTGGGTGCCCTGGCCGGGGCGACGGCATGAACACGGGAGCCGGGCCCCTTGGGTCGGGCACCTTGGTCGGTGTGGACGGCTCCGCTGCCGTGACCGACCTGACGCCCATGGACCGGCTCGTCATTGCCCGGCTCCAGGACATCGAGGACCACCCGGACCTTCTCCGGGACGAGGCGGCCTGACGGCTCAGGCGTAAGCAGGTGTCCGGCGGCGCTCGGCGTTGACCTGGGCGCACCAGGTCGACGCGCCTGCGCCCGCCTCGAGCACCATCACCGCAGGAACGGTATCGGCGAAACGGACTTCCGGCGCGGCCGGCTCCGGCTCATCAGCCACCGGCAGTTTGCTGCATTCCGGGCACAACGTTTCGAGCCACACGGTCCAGCCGGACTGCTTGGCGAGCCGGATCGCAACGGACTGTGGGTGCTGATATTCGATGGTGGTGCTGTCGGGGCATCCGGCGCCGTCGCGTCCGTCGCATTCGATAGTGGTTACAACTATGGCAAGGATTGGCACTTTTTGGTCTTTCGAAAGGGGTGGCACCTGGGCGTGGTACCGGTGTCAAGAAAGAGAGGGGTGCTGAAGTTTAGGAGCTTCGCAGGGACGCCAGCGCGTCTTTGAGCGACATCTGCAGTGCCGGGCCGTGGCCGGGCAGGATGATGGACGCATCAACGTCATCGAGGGTGTGGGTAGCAGCCAGGGCCTCGTCGGCGTCTGTATGGTACATACGGTCAAGCATCTGCGGACCGGTGTGACGGCTGAGCGAATGCCCGGTGATGAGGGCGTCACCGGTGACGACCGCATCTGCATCCTGAAGGAGGATGACGGCGTGCCCGGGGGTATGACCGGGAACATTGATTGCCTTGGGACGTCCGGGCAGGGCTTCCAGGCGCCCGGCTGTCCAGGCTTCCGCTGACGGCACAGGGTTCGGGGACAAGGCCCCGGCAGAGATGGCGTGCTTGAGCCATGAGAAAACCCCCGGGCGCCATGCATTGAGAACGCAGGTTGCCAAGGTGACCTGGTGCTTCACTTCGCCCTGCACATGGGAGAGCTCTTCGGGGCTGGTCAGGACAGGAGTCCCGAATGCCTCAACAAACCGTGAGGCCGAACCCAGGTGGTCGACGTGCCCATGCGTAATGAGGACCGCTTTGGCGTCACCGGGCTTGAGGCCGACGTGCCAGATGGAGTCCAGGACGATGGAAACGTCCTTTGGGTACCCGCTGTCGATCAGAATGTAGCCACTGTCGTCGCTGACGATAATCCAGTTGGATGCAGGGCCCTCTACGAAGAAAACACCGGGCTTCGGCTCGCTGACTCGCGAGGAAAAGTCGAACGGATTTTTTTCGGGACGCGCTGAAATGGGTGACAAAAGGCTGTACTCCTGAAGTGGATCAGATGATGATTCGTACAGCCTGCCGGGCGTCCGCCAGTCGGGCTTAGGATGCACACTCTATCCATCAAGATTGCCTCAAGGCAAATTGGAAGTTCGCTGAGAGTGCCGCCCGGAGATCAAGTCATATGACAGGGAAGAATGTGTTTCATGACACATGTGACAAACTCTGTTGAAGGGTGACAAAATGTCCGAGTCCCATAGGGGGGGGCTTGCCCTGTTGGGGGGTGCTTGGGGGGGCTACGAGTTGGGGGCAGAAGGTCTGCCGCCACAAAGTTTTATGGGGCTCAGACATGAACGCAGGCAGTGAAACACGCAGCAACACGGAGAACCGTTGGGTGCTGGTTGATTTTCTCAACAGCGAGCAGCCGGGCCTCCTGAGTATCGGCGCAGTCAACTACTCCGGCGCAAGCGTTCGCAAAAACCTCGACGTGGTCGGACGCGAGCTTCTTGTGGACAGGATCCGCCTCGTGGCCGAAACCGGCCAGGAAACCGATGAAGTCGTCAACCTCCGCGGCATCGACTACCGCGTCCTGACGATGCCGCTGCGCGGACCGGCCACAAATACCGTCCTTGCAGTCACTGCGATCTACAAAAGGGTCGAGGACGAACTGCCGGAACGGCCGCCAATCGGGGTCCTGGAGTGGAAGATTTCCTTCGACGGCCACATCGAAACCGCCTGGAACGACGACCTGTTCCGGATCTACGAGATCGAGCGGACCGGCACCTCCACCAGTCCTACCGGGGACATGAACCAGTGGGTCAGCGAGCTCATCTCCCCGGAGGACCGGACCCGGATGAAGGTGACCATCGACGCGGCAATCAGGTCGGGAAACGCCCAGCGGTATCTTGTCCCCTACAAGGTCATCACCCGGTCAAACACGGACAACCCTGGCGTCAAGAACCTGGAAGTTTCCGGCCGGGTTCTTCCCGACGAGACCTTCGAGGGCAAGTGGCTGCGCGCCATCACGCGTGAGGTGCAGGAGATCACGCCGTCCCCGATCACCCCGGGCTTCGGTGACTTCCAGTCCAGCAGCCTCCTGCGGGCGGTTTTCGACCTCGCCTCGGACCAGGTTCTGATGGCCGTCGACACGAGCTGCTGGCAGACGTTCATGACGTCCCCCACGTGGCACAAGTTCGGCATCCGGACGCCACGGTTCGGCTACCTGCCGCACGTCGTCCACCCCGATGACTACCGTGCCTTCAGGGAAATCGTTGAGGAATCACGTCCGGCCACCGCTGCGATCGTACGTTTGCAGCACACCGACGGCAGCTACAACCCCTATAACGTGGCTGCCAGCAGCGCCCCTGACGATAACGGCACCACCGGCAGGTACTCGGTCGTCAGGATGTCGCCGGCACCGGTGTGACAGCGGCGGGGAAGGAACGCAGCGGCTCCGCACACATGTGAGGCATCGGGCCCGGATACACCGGGCCGACGACCACGCAGGAGCTTTCCGTGAACCTTTACACCCTCTTCCCTGGCGACACCCTTCTGGTGATCGCGATCGCCGCCTTCATCATCGGCGGCGGCCTGCTGCTCTCCCTTTTCCTCCGGGCCGGAGCCAGACGTCAGGACCCGGCGCTTGCCTCGATCCTGAACCAGGTTGCCTCCGCTCCTTCCGGCCCGCTGCGTGAAAGCTACATCGCCGACATCGTGGATGCACCGTCGTCGGCGGGACCACGGGCCCTGACCCGCTGACCGAAACCACAGCCGAAACAGACGCAAAAGAGCCGGTGCGGACCTACCGCACCGGCTCTTTTGCTGCGCCCGGGCGTCTAATGCACGCCGGAGATCCCGGCCGCGATGATGACAAACAGGAACGCCACCAGGCCCATCGCCGAGAGAATTGTGGAGATCCACCCCAGGACCTTGCCGGCGGTGGCCGGGTGGCCCATCCGTTCGGCCTTGTTCGCGTTGATGATGGCCAGCGGCCCGAAGACGAGCCCCAGGATGAACAGGCCAATAATGCCGAAGATCAAGGCGGTGTCACTAGCCTTCTTGCCTTCGATGTTTTCCGGCGAGTAGCCCATGGCGTGCATCGGCGGGTAGGCCGGAGTGCTGCACTGCTGCGGGGCTGCCGCGTATGGCTGCTGGTACTGGGTGGGGTCGTATCCTGGCTGGCTCATGGTGCCTTTCGGTCTGATCTTGCTGTCACCGTAAACCATGCGTAGACCGGCTCTGCTGCGGCGCGGCAGGGCCCGGCGGGCACGGTTTTTGCCTTCTCCGCACACATGCCTTGCATTGTCGATCCACCGCGACCCCCGGGCCGCCCCCATGCACCGCCAGGAGATTCCACCCTTGAGACGCGCACACACCGAGCTGGCCAGCGTCGAGCAACTGCTCGAAACGTCCATGCACGAAGAGCAGCCCGACAACCGCCCGTTCTCGGTCCGCCTCACCGGCTTCGTCGCCTCCGTGCTCCTGGTGTCCCTTACCGGCCTCCTCGCGGCCCCGGTCGGCATGTTCGCCGCCGGCGGCGTCGGCACTGCCATTGACTACTGGGACAAACTCCCTTCGGAGATCCCTCTGGACGTTGCGCTTCCCCAGCACACCGTCCTGCTGGACAAGAACGGCAAGGAATTCGCCCGCTTCTTCAGCGAGAACCGCATCGACGTCAAACTCGCTGACATCTCCCCGACGTTCACGGACGCCCTGCTGGCCACCGAGGACGCCCGGTTCTACACGAACGGGCCCATTGACCTTGTCGGCACTGTCCGGGCCACGATCAACAACGCCCGCTCATCCCAGGCCCAGGGGGCTTCGGGCATCACCCAGCAGCTGGTCAAAAACCTTCTCGTCGCCCAGTCCGGCGAGACCGCACCCCCGTCCCGCGACCTGGGCACCAAACTCCAGGAACTCAAGTATGCCGCCGGGCTGGAGCAAAAGCTCACCAAGGACCAAATCCTTGAGATGTACTCGAACACCGTCTACTTCGGCAACGGGGCCTACGGCATCCAGGCCGCCGCCAAGGTGTACTTCGACACGACAGCCAAGAACCTCACCCGCGCCCAGGGTGCCACCCTGGCAGGCATCCTCAAGGGCCCGGCCCTCTACGATCCGTTCACCAACCCCGACGGCGCCCGCGGCCGCCGCGACACCGCGCTGTCCCGATTGGAAGTCACCGGCAAGATCACCGAAGCTGAGGCGTCTGCTGCCGCGGCCGAACCCATTGGCATCAAGAAGGGGACCCTCGCCAATGGCTGCGCCAGCTCTGCCTACCCTTACTACTGCTCGCTGGTCCGCGACGAGATCCTCACCGACCCCGCATTCGGTGCCACCGCAGAGGCCCGCGCCGAAAAGCTCTCCCGCGGCGGCATGACCCTGACGACTGCTCTGGACCCGGAGGCGATGGCGGCGACGCAGAACGCTGTCACCGGCGCCCTCGGCAACGACAACCGGGCTGCCCTGGCCACCGCGGTGATCAGGCCCGGCACCGGCCAGATCGCTGCCATCGCCCAGAACCGCACCTGGGGCAACGGCCCCGGACAGACCGAGATGCTCTACGCGAAGTCCCCGTTCCAGGTCGGTTCTTCCATGAAGCCGATCACCCTCGCGACCGCGCTCGAACAGGGAATCCCGGCGACCACCCGGTTCAACGCCGACAGCCCGTACACGTCCCCGACGCTCGACTCCCCGCAGGGCGGCTTCATCAACTACGGCAACGTCAGCTGGGGCACCGTGGACGCCCGCCGCGCCATCCAGCTGTCCCTGAACGTCTACTTCATCCGGCTCATCGAACGCACCGGGGTCCTGCCCGTGGCTGACATGGCCGCGCGCCTCGGTATCACCTCGCTGCCGCGGACCGGCCCCAACGCGATCAAAGGCCAGGAGGCGTCCCTGACCCTGGGCGCTTACGAGGTCTCCCCACTGGAAATGGCGAACGCCTATGCCGTGTTCGCCGGCGACGGTGTCGCCTGCCGCCCGGTTGCCATCACCGCCGGGACCCGCGCCGACACGGGCGCCAAGATCGCCGTTCCCAATCCGGACTGCCACCAGGCCATCGCCCCGGCGGTAGCGCACACGGTCGCGGACGTCCTCAAGATGCCATTCAGCGGGCCCGACGGAACCCTGTCCCAGATGGGTGGCCTGCCTGGCCGCGAGGCGGGCGCCAAGACCGGTACGACCAATGACTTCGCCGCCAACTGGATTGTCGGTCTCGTTCCCCAGTACGCCACTGCCGTGTGGCTTGGTGATCCGCGTGGCGGCACCCAGTACCCGCTGAACATGGTCCGCGCCTACGGCCGCGACTACTTCAACCTCACGGGTTCCGAGGTTGCCGGCCCGGTCTGGAAGGACATCATGACCCACCTGACCGCCGGGCTGCCCGCGGTCCCGCTGCCCAAGGCCGACGATGTCGCCACCAGCTCCAGCACCGCCCGGACCGTCCCGGACGTCCGGGGGCTCCCTGTCAGCGAGGCGGCAACCCTGCTGCTGCAGAACAACCTGACCCCGGACATTGCCGAGAAGACCGCGGAGGCGAACCCGCTGCTCGCCAAGGACATCGTTACCGCCCAGACCCCTGCCGCCGGGAGCACCTTCTCCTACCGGGAAAAGGTCACCATCACCCTCAGCCAGGGCAGCGACACCACCATCAAGCTCCCGGAACAGAAGTAGGACCATGGGAATCAAGCGACTCACCGAGAAATCGTCGACGGCCGTCCTGGCCGGCACCGGCATCGTCACCGCAATCGCCGGCCTGACCACCCTGGCGATGGTGCTGATCGGCATGCCGCCGGCGGCTGATCCGACCCCACGGGCGGCAGCGGATCCGACCATCATCACTGCCGACTGGAAGCAGTCCCCCGCCACCGGGGTGCTCACCGATGCGCTGAACAACCCGCCGTCGGGCTGGTCCAAGCAGGGCGACCTGCAGCAGCTCGTCACCGCGCCGCTGCCGTACTCGTGCCCGCAGCCAGGGCTGGCTCCGTCCGTCTCCTTGGCCAGGACCTACACCTCCGGCAGCTCACGCTTCCAGGTCGTCACCCTCGCCTACACGGCGGGGATCGGCGCCGAAGCCATGAACCGACAGGGGGCAAACGCGTACATCTGCGCCGGCCCGGAGACAGGCCTGAGCCTGTGGGGAGTGGACGGACCCGGATCCGACGCGAAACAGGCGGTCACGACCCGCGGAGGAGTCCGGGCCTCCGTGCTCTCGTTTCGCCGCGGAGACGTCATCACCTACGTCACCGGCTCCCCGAACGACCCGCTGCAGAACCTCGCGAAAGCCTTCGATGACAACCTGACCCGCAGGCTCGGACCGGTTTGCGCAAACCCGGAGTCCACCGTTGCTGACGCCGCCCGCTCCCCGTGGTCAGCGGGCGGTTACAAACCGTACACCGAGGATGCCACGGTGGCGATCGCCGACGTTCCCCTCCCATCCACAGAGCCGACAACCGCACCGACAGGCCCGGCCCCGTCTCCCCCAGCAACCCCCGCCCCGTCCCCGGCGGCGACCCTCGAGCGGGTATCCCTGCCGGCACCGGACCTCGTGGACCACACAGCTGCACCGATGTCCCGTCCGGCGTTCCCGGTGGCCCCTGCCATGCCAGCTCCCGTCACTGAACCGGAGCCGCCGGCCGCTCCCGCGCCCAAGGCCACCCTCGGCACAACAGTCCAGGTGGCTGCCAACGACACCACAGGTCCCGGATGCGGCTGGGCATTCACCGGCATGAAGCCCTTGGCCTTTGACGACGAGGCGGCAGCTAAAACCAGGACGGCGCTCCTGGCCGAGACGAAAGCGAGGCTGGAGTCGGATGCCAAGGCTTGGCAGGCCAGCGTACTGGCCTACTGGAGGTCCTACGCCACGTACAAGGACCAGGCCAAGGCCTACAACGCCTACGCGGCCAGGGTTGACGAGGTCAACAAGGCATGGACCGTCATCGCCGATTCCTGGGACAGGTACGACCAGGCAGTGAGGGACCGGGACCGGAAGGTTGCGCAGCGGGCAGACTTCATCGCCCGGCAGGACACTGCCCGGAAGGACTATGAGGCGAAGATGGCCCAGTGCGCGGCTGTTCCGGCTCCGTCGCCGTCTGCAAGTCCTACACCTTCGCCCACGCCTGTGCCCACTCCGTCTCCGACGCCATCACCGTCACCCTCCGCGACACCGTCCCCGAGCCCCAGTGTCCCGCCGGGGTGCCCGCCGGAACGGCCCGCCATCCTGGATCAGCAGGCCCCGGACGTTCCGTCCGAACCGGCCAAACCAGCCCCGCCTGGCCAGGGCTAGGGCGGGGAGGGAATTCGCATCATCTACGCATGTGTCCGGTTGAACGACTAGGAGAAAACGGACCATGAGCCTACCCACCGCACAGGACCCCTCAAAGGCCTTCGATTACGCCAGCCTGACAGAGGTTCACAACACCGCGTACGACAGCCTTGGCGGGATCATCCTCTCCGGCGGGTGGTTCCTGGCACTGGCCGCCGGCATCGTCATCCTGGTGGTCCGGCGGGTGGACAAGTCAAAGCTTTCCGCGGTCTGGGCGACTCGCTCCTTCTGGGCTGCGGCATTGCTGCTCATCTTGCCGGTCCTGGGTTCGGGCGTCATGGAGTTCACGTCCCGGTCCGGGGACACGGTGCCCAACTTTATCGGCCTGGCCAAGGGTGCAACCGTCTCTGACAAGAACGGCGAATTTACCGCCTGGGCGAAGGACCGCTACAACGTCGAACTGTCCGGCGTCCAGGCCACCGAACTGCAGAAACTGACGAACAAGGGCTTCATGGTGACCTCAAACGAGACCAACCCGGTCATCTTCAACGGCTCCCTGATCCATGGGACGTCTGCTGCCGGCCAGATCATCCTGGTCGACAAGGACTCCAAGGAAATGCCTGTCCGGAAGTAAACGGAGAGCGGCGCCGCCGTTTCCGCACACATGAGGCTCATGACTGAGCAGCCTCCTGTACTGGCCGTCACCGGCATCGGTGCTTACCGCATCCGGGTCCGGCTGGAACCCGTACCCCACCTGCGGCACGGACGCGGCTGGCCCGAGGCCATCAGCGCGGCCACCCTGACCGGGGCGGACTTCAACGCAGACCATGACCGCGGCCTCTCCCGTTTCGAGGCCAGGATTTACGCTCCGCCCGGCTTCGAGGACTCGGACAGGGACCGTTGCACGCTGGCGAGCTTCGAGTTCCACCACATGGTCCTGGACTCCGCCCGCGGCGGCATCATGGATTTCACCGGAGTTCTCGTCGGCGCCCTCGCCTACCCGCAGAATGTCTACGACCGCTTGGCGGCGGGAACACCGCTGACCGACATCGACGAAGCCCGCGGCAACTGGCCGGGCGATGTCCGCTACCTTCCGCACCCCCACACAAACCTGGAGAGGTACCTCGGGTGGCGGGCGAAGCTCACCATCTCTCCTCTCCGCAGGCAGGACGACCAGTGACAAACAGCGAGCTGCTTCCATACGCGACCGAATTCGTCTTCACCCCGGCCGGCACGGACCGAAAAGACCCCGACACCCGGCACTTCAGGGTCACCGTTACTTGGCGAGGTGAAGACACCTGGGCGGTGACATGGATGGGCGAATGCTGGAACGGCACCGAGTGGGAGTGGGAGCCCTCCCCGTCCAGCCGGGAAGAAGACTTCCTGGCCCGCTGCCGCTTCACCCTCGAAGAAGCCTGCACCCACGCCCGGGCCCTAGCGGACACCGTCATGCCGAATGGCGCCACCTTCGCGCAATGGCAGGCCCGCCGCGCCGCGATGCAAGAAGCCGGCGGGCAGTAGCACCGGCTCTGCCGCACACATGAGGCGCATGACTGAAAATGCCGCGGCTCCCGTTGCCCCACGTCTTGACCTGGACGCCCTCGAAGCGACCGCCCGGGCCGCCGCCACATTGGCCCCTGGGGACTGGTTCTGGCGCGGGAACACCGATTACGAAGAGCCGTCTCTGAACTGCATGGTGTCATCCAAAGGCCGGGTGGAAATTCTCGGCCATATCCCCGTGGACCGTGAAGCCGATTCCTTTGAAGCCGACCTGCACCTGCGCCAGTTCAAAGACCTCTTCTCGCTCTCGACGACGGATGAGGACGCCAGGCGGCACATGGACGAGTGGCTGTGGGCTGACCAGGCCTACGAGGTGCCGAACACCGATTCACGGCTGTCCATCACGGATGAGCGCAACGTCAAGCAGCCGGTCAGAGACCTCGCCGTTTAAGAGGTTGCCCGCCACCGCGGCCTGCCAGACGACACCCCCAGAACACACGAAGGGATCCACCGGGGCGAGATCGTTGACGTCCGCAACCCCGTAGCACGGCATCTTGCCGCCGCCAGCGCAGACACCGTCCTGGCCCTGATCGGCCGGATCCGGCAGCTGTCCTCAGCCACCGAGAAGGTCCTGAAGCTGCACGACACCATTTGGTACGACCAGTGGAAGCACGAGTTCCACTCCGACCAGGGCTACGGCGGCCGTTGCTGCCTGTGTTTGGTATTCGACGGCGCAGCCTGCGACACCGTCCTCTCCCTGGGAGGGTTCCCCGACGATGAATAGCCGCCTCCCGTCAACCGGCGGCAACCCCATGCTGGACAATCGCCGCCGCCTCCAGGAGCGGAAACTGGACCGGCTCGCCGTGATCCGCGTCAGGACTCCCCGCGGCCGCCGGCGAAAGAAGTACATCACGAAAGTCGAGACGGCCAGATACAAGGACCTGATCATCGCCGTCGCCCTCGAGCTGAGGAACCGGAACCAGGTCACGACAGAAAGCAGAACTACATGAACCCGCCCCTCGTCTCCATCTTCTGCGGCGCCGCGTGGCTTATCGCGGCCTTCTTCGCTTGGGCGTTTGTTCACGGCGCCCAGATCCTCCGCAGGCAAGAAGTAGCTGACATCGCGGACTCCGCACGCGGGCTTGAACCAGGCCTCGACACCGTCCAGCCAAACGAACCGGCAACTGGCCAGCTTCCGGCTGCTGCCTGAGGACCCGGCTGTACCGGAGTCCCAAGATTCCCAGCACATTTTCAGCCTTCGGGCGCCGATTGATGCTAGATGTGTGAGTAGTCCGGCGCTGCCGGAACCGGGACCACCCACGGCTACAAGGAGACGATTCGTTGTCACGCAGGAAGAACATCACGCTGGCCGCCTCGGCCACGGCACTGGCATTGGCGCTCGGCATTGGCGCCACGACCATGGCATCGGCAACCACTACGCCGACGCCGTCTCCCAGCAACGTCGCAGGTGATGCAACTGATGGCCACCAAGACAGGGGCGGCCACGGCAAGGGTGGCGACCGGATCGCCGCGGACCTCGCCGCCAAGCTCGGTGTCGACCAGGCGAAGGTGGCCGATGCGCTGAAGAGCTTCCGTGACGCGAGGAAAGCGGACCGGTCCTCTAAGGAGGCAGCGCTGGCGAAGTCCCTGGCGGACTCGCTAGGCATCGACGAAGCGAAGGTCACTGCCGCCATCAACGAGCTGCGCTCCAACCAGCAGAAGCCCGACCGCGGCGAGGTGTTGAAGTCGAGGCTGGACAAGGCTGTTGCTGCCGGGACGCTGACCCAGGCTGAAGCGGATGCCGTGACGAAGGCCGTCGAAAAAGGCGTCCTCGGCGGAGGCAAGCACTAACATCGCGCCGCATAACCAATGAAACTCCCCGGAGGCCGTCTCCGGGGAGTTTCGTTTGCCGGGCAAGGGGATCCCCTGTTCCGCACACATTGTGCCCATGGATATTGATTTCTGGACGCGCTTCGCAGACACACCGCTTAAGTCCGGCCTGGGCTGGGCCATTGCCTTGGTCTACGTCGTCTATGCCATCAACCTCTCCTTCAACCGGCGTGCGGTGTCAGGGACCTACCGCTCCTACCGCAGCGCCACGATCATCAAGACGCTGATCTGGCCGCTCTTCGCCGGGTATTTCTTCTTCGCCGCGATAGACCTGCTCACCCGCGAATGGTTCGGGGCCCTCCTTGACGCCACCATCTGCGTGTTCCTGCTGCGGGACTGGGAACGGTACAAGGACAGCGATGACTGGTGGAAGGGCAAAGGCAAGAAGCTGAAGAAGAAGCTGCGGTCCATGTTCACCGCGTCGTCTCCAGCCATGGCCGGCGCCGGGGCCTGACCGGGCAGGGAAAGCTCCCGATCCGCACACATGAGGGCCATGAGCGACTCCCTGCAGACCATCATCGACCTCCATGCCGCGGCCACCCCTGGCCCGCACCAGGTTGAGGTCATCGACGACCATTCAGGCCGCCACGACAGCAAAAACTGGGTGATCACCGGACTTGCCCGGGAACGGTACGGCAACAACTCCGTCAGCTTCGGTGAAGACGAGAGGACCGCCCGCTTCGTCGCCGCCGCGTTCACCGACGTCCCGGCCATGGCCGCACGGCTGCAGAAGGCAGAGCAGGTCCTCGCCTACATGGAGAACCTCATTGCCCGCTCCGCTGTCATCCCTGGCGACCTCGCCCTCGTGGCTGAAGACTTGCGGGAGGCTTTGACGCTGGACCGTGCCGAATGACGGCCGTCCTAACAACGAGCGACCCCCACGTCGGACACGCCCTGGTGGCCGCGGATCGGGGTTTCTCCAGCACGAACGACCACGACGATTTCTTCGCCCAGCAATGGGTGGAGAACGTGACCAAGAAGGACTCTGTCTGGGTCCTGGGCGATCTCGCCTCGTCCAACCCGAAGCCTGCCTTGGAGCTGCTCAAAAAGCTGCCCGGCACCAAGCACCTGGTCGCCGGCAACCATGACCCCGTCCACCCGCTCTACCCGGATGCGCACCGGCAGTTCCGCAAATACCTCGACGTCTTCGCCTCCGTGCAGATGGCGGCCAGCCGGCGCATCGGGGATCGCACCGTGATGCTCTCGCACTTCCCCTATGAGGGGGACGGCGTCGACCGGGCGGACCGCTACAGCCAGTGGCGTTTGCGGGACGAAGGTCTCTGGCTGGTCCACGGGCACGTCCACAAAGCCTGGAAGGTGAAGGGCCGCCAGCTCAACGCCGGCTTCGACGCCTGGCAGCGCCCGGTGTCCTTCGATGAGCTGGGCAGCTTCATCGACGCATGTGAAGAAGTAGACCTCGAAATGATCGGAGCACAATGACCGACAGCCCCTCCGCTGCCCTACACACCACCCTGCCCTGCGGCGTCTGCCGCCAGCCGCTGGAGCGCGTCGACGGGGAACCGAACGTCCCTTACGACGCCAACATCTTCGCCACCCACGGCCACTACGGATCCACCTCCTTCGACCCGGTGTTCGGAGGCGAGCACCTCGCGCTGCATATCTGCACGGGCTGCCTGACGACCATGCGGGAGAATGCCACCATCCACCGAGTCCTCACTGCGACCGAGGCAACCCCAGAGCAGACGGTCATCTGGGGCTCACCGGAGGACCCCCAGGACGACAACCCCTGGAACAAGCAGCGGCTGCGGAACGACTTCGCCATGGAGGACTTCTTCGAGAAGGCGCCAGGGATGACGCAGGAGGGGGCGAAGCTGATCTTTGACGCCTGCCAGGCAGCGTCCAGGGCCGGGAAGATCTTCGACCCGGCAGCCGTCCCGGCACCTGACCAGACGGACAGTGCCAGGATCATCGCCGCGGCCCAGGCGAAAGTCGACTTCTACGACGACCTTCGCGGCCACCCCTCCGAATGGACCGAGATCGACTACGCCGAAGCGGAGGCCGCATTGAAGGCAGCCGACGCACACGACGCAGCGAACGGTATCTGCAGGGTCCGCGCCGATGCTTGAGTTGCTGGCCGTTTACCTCAGCGTCGACCACCTCGGTTCCGTCCTGCTGCTTCTGATCGTGGGCGCTGTCTTTGCAGCCGTCCGGCATTCCGAGCGGATCAAGCCCGTCAGGGTTCCCCGCGATGGGTAGACCCGGCCCGCGGGAGCGCCGCGCGGGGTACCACCGCGCCCGGCCAACCCCGGAGCCCATCGTCTTCACCTTGAACGGCCACGTCTTCGAGACGGACGGCAAGCACCTCTGGGTTACTCCCCCGGGCTCAGAGCGGCTCGACCGCATCAAGGTCAGCCGCTACTCCGGCGACCGCTCCGCCCGCCGCGGCTATCCCCGTGAACTCATTCGCCCCGAACCCCTGACCGACGACTGGGTGCACACGGCTGCAGCTTTCTGGCTGGACTGGTCAGTGACGGCCGACGCGGCGGCATTCCCCCCTGTGTTCCTGGACCATTACGTTCGCCAGCTGGAGGCGGGCACCGTGCTTGCTGCTGCCGCACACATGGCGTGAAGAAACCGGCGGCCGCCGGCCCGAGCAGGAGGAAAATCCGTTGAACACCACTCCCGACAAGCCACTGGGCTACGTCACCATCCGCATCCCGATCCGCTCCGTCACCGAGCGAGAGTCCTGGGAGATCCCCGAGGAGTACACCTACCTGGAACCCGGCGAGGCCGAACTGATCTCGCACGACATGCCCGCCGGCTGGCACGAGAGCCTCCGCGAACAGCTGATCGAATCAGGCATTTACCTGGCCCAGTGGACAGCTGAGGAAGTCGCCGCTGCCTGCACCCGGCCGGCCGAACCGCCGAAACCGGTTCGAACCCTGGACTTGTTCGGTTTCCAGACCGCCGCCAAGTAATGGGCACGCCGCACACACCAGAAGCATGAGCACATCGACAACGCGTCAGCCCAAGGGCATTCCCGCTGGCGGCCAGTTCGCCGCCACCATCCATACAGAACCTGACACCGTCCACCTCCTCGGCAGACCGGATGACGACTTCGAGGACGCGGTCCAGAAGATCGGCTTCCACGTGATGGCCGCGAACCGCTGGAAAGACGAAGCCATGGACGGACTCATGGGCCGCGGCAGCTTCGACCACAGCCAACTTTGCATCACGGCCTGGCGTGCCGTGGACCGAGCCGGACTGCGGGAGCTCGAGAAGGCAAAGCTCCACCCGGAGATGTACGAATTCCGTGACCGGGGCATGGACCGGTATGAAAAGCACCTCCCGGCAGCCCTGGACATGGTGGAGGGCAAGTACCGCGAGGCCCTGGGCAAGGTGGGTAACGGCGGGCTCCTGGACGCCACCGAACTCGACGTGACCCGCAAGGCGCTCCGCTACGAGATCGATCAGCTGCAGGTACGGCCGGACGAACCGGCCCAAGGCTGAGCGGAGAGCCGGCCGGTGGCCTCCGCACACATGGTGTCCGTGAAGATCCTGAACATCAACTGCCGCTACACCACCGACACCAACGTCGCTCTGCCCTTCGACACGGACGCCCAGGTGCTGGCCGCCTGGGACTACATCATGGCCAACGGTCGCGCTGACAGCTTCCGGTACGACCCGGAGGTCGAGGGCGAAGACCCTGACCGCGCCTGGATGGACCAATTCCTGACGAACCGCTGGGCCGGCAACCCGCAGCCTGCCTTCGATGCCGACCAGGTACGCCGCACCATCCCCAAAATCTGGGGTGCGGAGATGAACTACGACATCCGCGAACTCCTGGGCGTGGAAGCCTGACCCATGGCGAAGGTGAAAGCACTCAACATCTCCCGCCGGGAGTTCCGTGGCCTCCTGGCCGAGAACTACGGCAAGCCCGGTGAACCCGGCGGGCAGCCCTGGTTCGGTGAAGGCCGGTTCGTCCAGCACCTGGCCGTGGACATCAACGTCATGGTCGCGTTCTGCGGCCGTGACATCAGCAGCACCAACAGTCACCCGATCAGGTCGCTCATCGGCATCACCTGTCCAGGCTGTGTGCGCGTGCTGAAGCGGATCAACCGCCGCATCACAGCGGAGAACAAAGCAGCTGAATAAACCCGAACTGCAAGGGAAGGTCACTGACATGGAAGCCCCGAACGCACCCATCATGGCCCGCTCATCGCTGCGCGCCACAGGCAACTATAAGGTCGCCATTGCGTTCCTGTACTTCGCTGTAACGTCAATGTTCCTGGCCATGGGCACCCTCGCCGGTGCACAGTTCAATGGAGTCTTCTGGGTTCTGCCGCTGGTCCTTCCGCTGGCCATGGGCATCAAGGGCTGGAGCACCAGCGCTAAGTTGACCGGCGAAGCGGCCAGGCAGCAGGCCGACATCTCCCGCTGGGATGTGGCCTGACAAGTGCACCGTTGGGCCGGTGTTCGCACACGCCATGGAGTCCTGCACTTGCTGGAGCTGACCTCAGAGGTTGTGGGCCATGGCGTAGTTCGTCATGGCCTCGTAAAGCTCATTCACAGCTCTCGTTGAGTGAAGCCCTGGACTCCCAGAGACCCTTCCGTCGGCAAGGACGAGATGTTCTCGGGTGAACTTGTCGCCTTCAACCGTGAAGGTCCGTTTCGTTCGAACGAACGACACCCGGTGCCCTTCCGACTCCCACGCCAACCGCATCTCGTTGCTGGCGTTCGCTAAGTCCAGCAACCTATCCTCTGTCATTAAGACCCCAGGAGCCATCTGAAGGTATTCATCGCTGTACTTCGGCCCAGGCAGAACCAAGCCTGCTTCAAGGTGCCCCTGCGGCACCATTTTCAGGAACGCGGCAACGGAGGCGCTGATGTCCGGGGCACCACTTACGTCCCATACGCTGTATCCGGCCACCACGTGCGCTTGGGCCCAGTCCGAGTGCGCCTTCAAGTAATCGGTCTTTTGACGCTCGGCTGCGAGTCGGTTCAGGAACTCATTCATAGGCTGACCTTCCAATGCAGGTGTTAGTTCGAGAGTAGCTGACGGTCGGTGGATAGTGCGCGTAACCGGTCTGTACATAGAGCTGGCATGTAACTTCGCCTGCACAAAGCCCTGGGCTACGCACTCACGGAAGCCTCGTCGGCAACGACCCGCGCATCAACCAGGATTCATCCCTGCTGTTCTGGGCCCGCTTCGAGGATGTGGACGAGAACTTCATGGTCCCGACCCTGGACAACTACGCAACCTGGCTGGAGGAAAAGGCTGCCGAAGGCGAAGGTGGCTTTGGAACACCGCACCCAGGCCAAGCTGATCCAAAAGTC
The DNA here is from genome assembly GCF_015040095.1 of Paenarthrobacter sp. YJN-5. Classification (NCBI taxonomy): domain Bacteria; kingdom Bacillati; phylum Actinomycetota; class Actinomycetes; order Micrococcales; family Micrococcaceae; genus Paenarthrobacter; species Paenarthrobacter sp. YJN-5. Next base: position 411,208 of record NZ_CP053545.1, on the reverse strand, counting down.
CGGCGCTACTGGAGCTGACCCTACAGACCGTTGTCCACGACGAATTTAGCCATAGCCTCATACAGATACGGCCCCGGCTGACGATTGATTCGGCCGTCTTGGAGGATGATATAGACGTCTCGGGCCGGGAAGCCATCGTCGGTATAGGTTCGTTCCACATGGAGATAGCCCACCTCGAACGCATCGCGCCGCCACGCGGCCAATGCCTCGACGGTCGCTCTATCAGGAACGAGGATCCGCATGCCTGTCCCAGCCAATCCAGGATCCATGCGACCGACCTCGTAGGGTGCCTCTGGGCCAGCCAGAACAAGCGCGGTCTTGTATCGATCGCTGGGCACCATTGCCAGAAAAGAAGAGACAGCTTCACGAGCTGCCGGGTCCACTATCTCGAAGAGCCTTTGACCCTCGGAGACGTGTGCGGCCCTCCAGGCATCCCAGTCACCCCTTGATTGAGCATCTCGGCGCTGCGCGGCGAGTCGGTTGAGAAAGTCATTCATCGGCTGGCCCTTTCAATTCCTCACGTACAGCGAGGATAACCGCTGGTGAGGTGCCCGCGGCGGTCCGCACACATAGGGAGCATGTCACTCCGCATCCGAAAAGTCCTGGGTTACGCACTGACCGACGTCGTTCCTTCCGACCCGCGCATCAACTGGAATTCGCCTCTGCTCGACCTGATGGGTGTCACGCCGACTTTCGGCGACTTCGTGCGCCATCTGGAAGCCGCCGGGCCTTTCGAAGACCCAGAGCTGGAGTACGTTGACATGGTGCAGGCCGGGATCGGCGAAAGGACTGCCTACCGCCTCGGCTCCTGCGTGGTGCACTCCTTCGATTACGGACTACCCAACGTCATGGTCTTGGTCCCGCCGTCCTACGCGTCTACCTGGATCCAGGACGACAACATCTTCGATTACGTCGAAGCCCACCTCGGCGGCGAAGCCGACACCGAGCCTGCTCTGTATGACGTCCCGGGCATCGACCCTTTCGACGGCCGCTGGATGGACAAGAACACCGGTCTGGAGCTGAACCACAACTACGTCCGCGGCTACCGCCGCGCCCTTGAACTCAACGACACCAAGCAGCAGGACAGCGCCGCCCGGCGCATCTCCGTTGCCGGGCGCCCCCGACCGGAGACGCCCCTCTTCACTGACGCAGCGACGGTCGCCGAGCGGCTGACCCGTCTGGTCCCGGGTGAGATCCGGGAGCTGGCCGCGTATGGCGCCCTGTTCACCGCCCCGGGCACCTGGACGTCGCTCAAACCAGTTCTCTACACGTACTGGTCGTAGGCGTCCGGGGAGGGAAGACAGGACTCCCGGACACATAGGACGGGAGCGCAGCAAGCGCCAGCCGACCTACACCAGGAGTCCTGCCATGTACGCCCTCAAACTCAGCTTCGTCCTCCGCTACCAGAAGGATGTCCCGCGCAGCGTCGTCGTTCCGCTGGAGAAGCTGGCCGGCATCAACCTGGCCGACGAGAACATTGCAGACCACCTGCTGGCCTCAATCCTCGGCGACGACGACCTCATGCGCGAGCTCTTCGGCAACTACATGCACCAGTACCGGGAAATGGTCGATCACACGGACATCTACTGGAAAGACCTGATGCGCTTCCAGGAGGAAGTCATCCTTGTCCTGGTCGAGGCCTAGGCAATCGATGAACCCTGACCTGCTGGCGCACGCCACCGAATTCGCCTTCGACCCCGAAGGCGCCTCTTTCGGCGACAAGGAAGTCCACCACTTCACCGTCACCGTAGCGCGCCGCTCCGCGGATAAGTGGGCGGTTCTCTGGATGAACCGCTGCTGGAACAAAAGGACCCAGTCCTGGGAGTACGAATCGCTCCCGTCCAGCCGCACCAAGAAGTTCCTCCGGAATGCCCGCTGCAGCCCCGACGAGGCGGTGTGGATCGCTGCCGGCAAGCCGGACACTCTGGCTGTCATGGACAAGACGTGGCTGGACTTCAGGGCCATCCATGCCCTCCAGGACGCGAATCAGCAGTAGCGCGAACCCGTGTGGCGCAGATGGGCCGGACTCCCCATGTGTTTACTCCAGTCACTGTGCTTTCATGGTGGTGCCCGCGAAGCGGTCCACCAGCCATCACAAAGGGGAGAAATCATGAGGCTTAGGCGTCCGACATGGAAACGAGGATTCACGCTGCTTGCCGCGGCCGCTCTTGCGGGCGGTGCGTCCATCGTCGCTGTCACTCCCGCGACCGCAGCCGGGCCGTGCGGAACCGGCTACGCATACATCGGCTCGCATCCCATCACCGTGCCGAGCTACAGCAAGGATCTGCGCTACGGAAAGCCAGGCACGAAGACCGGATCCATTGATGTGTACTGGAATTCCTCGCTGCGCAAGAACTGCTCGGTGGCATACGCTTACGGCCCCACGTACGGGGTCAAGATGTACCGCGAGAACGCGATAGGCAATTACCCCTCATATGGCCCGGACGACCTGTCAGAGGGCTACTACTCCTATTACGCGGGCCCGGTGTACACGAACGCTCAGAAGGTCGGCGGCCAGTGCATCACGCTGGACGCCAGCTTTGGCCCAAAGGCAACCGACCACTTCAGCTGGGGTGCTGCGTTCTACAGCCCGGTCCACTGCTGACTTGGCGGGACACCATACGCGAAAAAGGCCACCCCGATGGGAGTGGCTTTTCTCGTTTCGGCGTCTAAGGGTGGCCGATGTTAACGGCTTCCCGCTGAGCCCGGCTGCCGGCGGCGGAGTAGAGGTCCGGCTCCAGGTAGATCAGGTTCGCGATCCGCACGACGGCCCGGACGCGCTTCTCGGCGGCGTCGATGGCCTCGGTGATGTCCTCGCCCGTGGCGTCCTTCGAGACGGCGATCTTGGCGGCGACGAGGAGCTCCTCGGGTGCCAGGTGCATGGTCTTGAGGTGAATCACACCCTCCACGCCGGGGCCAACGAGTGCTGAGGCGATCGCCTCGATGTCGGTCGGGTCGGCGGCTTCACCGATCAGCATGGACTTGGTCTCCACGACCAGGACTACGGAGACCGCGACCAGCAGCAGGCCGATCAGGGCTGTGCCTGCGGCGTCCCAGAGCCCGTTGCCGGTAAGGATCGTCATGCCGACGCCGAACAGGGCGAAGACCAGGCCGGTGAGGGCTGCAGAGTCCTCCAGCAGCACAACGGGCAGCTCCGGGGCCTTGGCAGTCCGGATGAACTGCGCCCAGGTGTTCTTGCCACGGGTGTGGTTGGATTCCTTGACCGCAGTAATGAACGAATAGCCTTCCAGAATGATAGAACCGACCAGGACGGTCAGGGGCACCCAGGCCCAGGTGATGTCGAGGGCGTGCGGGTGCTGGAACTTTTCGATCGCCTCATTGAGCGCGAAGAGTCCGCCGAGGCTGAAGATCACGATGCTGACGACGAAGGCGTATATGTAGCGCTCCCGGCCGTAGCCGAAGGGGTGCTCGGTGGTGGCTTTGCGGCGGGCGCGTTTGCCGCCGAACATCAGCAACATCTGGTTCGCCGAGTCAGCAGCAGAGTGAATTGCTTCGGCGAGCATGGACGCGGACCCGCTAAGGGCGAAGGCGACGACCTTCAAGGCTGCGATGGACAGGTTGGCGCCGAGCGCAGCGACGATCGCTTTGTTTCCGGCATGGGCAGACATGGATAGCGCTCCAGAGGTAGTCGGTTGTTTCGACCGCTATGTGTGCGGGAGGGCGGCTGACGCTCACCGACAGCAAAGATTGAAAGAGACGTGGGATGCGAAAAGATACGCCCTATTCGGCCCGACCTGCCCTCGCGGTTTGGGCATTTCCGCGTTGTTCGCCGCACACATGAAGGTGTAAGGAAGTTCAAAGCAACCAGAGGAAGACCATGAGCCCAACACCCCAGAACCGGCAGCCCAAGGGCATCCCTGTCGGCGGCGAATTCGCCGCCACCACCCATGCAGAACCGAACCTCGGGTTGGCCAATTTCGCCAGTAAAGAAGAGTACGACGCAGCAGTCACCGACGCACTCTCGGCGGCCCGGGCCTACGAGACGACCGACGTCGAGGAAATGACCGACGCTGACTTTGACCGGCTTTTGTCCCGGATCGCTTCTTACGAGGAAGCCAACGGCATCGAACCGGAGCACGACCTGCACGACACCATTGGTCACGGCGGTGCGGCCGGCGGAGACGTCGAGCACGCCACCCCGATGAAGTCTCTGGAGAAGCCGGGCGAGGAAGCCGTCATCGAGTTCGCGACCAAGCACCCGAACGCCGTCATTGAGCCCAAGATCGACGGACTGGCCATCAGTGTCCGGTACGAGGACGGCAAGATGGTCCGCGCGGCCCGCCGAGGTGACGGCTATACCGGCGAGGACGTCACTGACCGCGTCCGCGGCGTCGAGGGCCTGCCTGAGGTGGCTGGCGAGGGTGACTTCGAAGTCCGCGGCGAGCTGTACCTGAACGACGAGAACAAGGCCAAGGCCAACGCCATCCGCCAGGCATCGGGCAAGGCGCCGTTCGCCAACGCCCGCAACGGCGTCGCCGGGATGCTCAACAAGCAGGACGGCACCTACGCTGGCCTGTTCTCCTTCGCCGCCTACTCAACAACCATCGACGAGAAGGCCAACCACCTCGAGAACATGGAGAAGCTGGAAGGCATGGGCTTCACCACAGCCCGGTCACTGCTTCCCCAATCCGTCCTGGAGGCGGAAGACCCGATGGCTGCGATCGCTGCCCTGGGCGCCGAACGCAAGGGCCTCGGCTTCCTCATGGACGGGGCCGTTCTGAAGGTCAACACCGCGGCCGAGCGCGCCGAGCTGGGCGAAGGCTCCCGGGCGCCGAAGTGGGCAGTGGCCTACAAGTACCCCGCCGTTGAAGAACCGACCGTGATCGAGGACATCGAGTACAACATCGGCAAGACCGGTCGGCTGTCCATCCGAGCCAGGCTCACGCCCGTTGAGGTGGATGGATCTGTCGTCGAATACGCCTCGCTCCACAACGTAGGGCACCTCCAGGCTGCCGACATGCGTATCGGCGACACCGTGAGCGCGTTCCGCGCCAACGACGTGATCCCCCAAGTGCATCTGCCACGCACCGACCTGCGCCCGGCCGACTCCCAGCCATGGCAGCCGCCGGCAGTCTGCCCGCAATGTGGAGAGCCCTTCGACAAGTCCACGGAACTCTGGCGCTGCCACACCCCGGAATGCTCCGTCTCGGGCCGCATTGCCTACGCCGCCTCGCGCGACGCCGGCTTCGACATCGAGGGCCTCGGTGGCTCGATCGGCGACGCCCTGATTGAGAAAGACCTGGTCAAGGACGTCGGGGACCTGTTCTCCCTCACCGAGGACCAGCTCGCGGACCTGGACATGGGTGAGACCTCTACCGGCGCATCCCGTGCCCTGGGCCAGAAGAACGCGGCCAAGATCATGGCCGAGATCGAGAAGGCCAAGTCCCAGCCGCTGAACCGGGTCATCACGTCACTGTCCATGCGGTTCACGGGCCGCACCTTCGGCCGGCGCCTGGCTGCCCAGTTCGAGACTATGGAAGCCCTCCAGGCCGCCACCATCTCCCAGCTGGCCAACGTCGAAGGTATCGGCCAGAAGAAGGCAGAGGTCATCCACGAGCAGCTGAAGAAGAACGAGCCGGTCATCGCGAAGCTCCGTGCAGCCGGTGTGAACATGGGAGCTCCTAAGCCGAAGCCAGCAGCAGGAGCAAAGGGCCCGAAGCTGGCCAAACCGGGCGGGCAGCCGCTTTCTGTGGTCGTCACCGGCAGCGTCAAGGGCGCGCCAACCCTGGCATCACTGTCCCGTAGCGGGGTTCAAGAGCTCATCGAAGCCAACGGTGGCAAGGCCTCCGGCTCGGTCTCCAAGACCACAGACCTGTTGGTGTGCGGCGAGCCCGGGAGCTCCAAATGGGCCAAGGCTCAAGAGCTCGGCATTCGGATCGTCACCCCTGAGGAGTTCGCCCAGATGCTGGAGGACGGCGAGGCGTAGCAGCATCAAGCCCATCGAGGGGTCTTCCTATTCACGGGAAGACCCCTCTTGCTGTTAGCGCACATTAACTGGGTCACATCAGAACTCGTTTCGGCTCCGCCACGCGGCTCTAATACGAGCAGGAAAACCTAGTTCGTCCCTGGGTATCCCACTAAACACCCTTTAGGATTTTCGTTTAGGTCAGCTGCGCCGCTCACCGTGCATGAAGTGAACTGCATATTAGGGCGGATGGCCACTTTAGTTAAGTCCCACTCATATTTCCCGTTCGGGGCATTGGGTGTTTTTGGTGAAGGATAAACAACTAGAATCCGATTAGATTTCGACGCCTTATTGGATGAAGAAGTCGGAAGCGTTAGCAGGGTGCTCTGAGGATCACCGACTCCCTCTCCGCAGAACTGCCCCTTCCCCTCCAGCGCCAAGCCAATTGCACGACTACTGGGCCAGACTATGCCGTTCACTGTCGGATAATCGACACGAACATCTACAGCGACGGCCTTGTATGCATATTCGGAGGCTTCCGAGGAATTCTTTATGTTGAATGACATCAGGCAGGTCTTGCCCAAATCTGTCGCCGAGACATCGGCAACGGCGTGCCAAACGAGGGATATATCTGCCCGGAAGCCATCGTCGTGCGTCAGGTGCAGGGTTGCGTCGCCCACACGTTGACTGGAGTCCGAGGTCTGCGGGGAGGCGCTACTGGGTGAGGGCTGTTGACTGGACGACGCCTGCGCGGCGGGTGGTTGGCTGGCAGTCTGGCGGGGTTCCCCTGCATTAGTAGGACCCGTTGCACCGCACGCAGCCAGGGAGAGTGCTGCTCCCGTCAGGGTCAAAATCCTAATTATCTGCAATGCTCGCCTCCGAAGCTTCGTGGTTACAAGAGGTTCAACCCTTTCTCGAAACAAAGTACAGTAGCGATTCGCGTCATGCCGATAGGCGGGCCGTAAATAGGGTCGGGCCTTGTAGGTGTAGTTCTGAAAAGTGCAGTGCTGCTACTCCCGCAGTCACAGCCCGCACGCAGCCAATTTTGAAAGCGGTCTACAGCACCCTCCGCTTCAGGACGGTGATGCATAGCCAGCCGATGGCAGCGGGTCTTCTTGCTTCGACGTGGCGAACCCCCGAGGACCTGACCCGGGGCCTCTGGCACTGGGCACCGATCCACGCCCGTCCGCACACATGGCGGGCATGGAATCCACTGTCACCGTCTCAACGGACCTCGAAGCTGTCACCGACCTGGTGTTGAAGCGCCAACTGATCGGCGTTGAGCGCGACCACGTCATGGCCCTTGTGAAGATGGCGCTGGACTGCGCCTCGGAGGCGGCTGGCCCCGTCGACCCCGTCTACAGACCAAGGGTTCGTCGGATCAGCGCAGTCATCAAGGCTGTTGACCTTTACCCGACCGCTCACGGGTTCTGCGATCACATCAGCTACAGCTGTGGCGGCAAGGCACCGCGCGGCAGTGCTTTTGGTCCGCCTCGCAACGATCCCTCCCCGACCGCATTGACCCGCCAGCTCCACGCCCTGGTCGGCCATGATATTGCCCTTTGGGTCACCGACGACCCGTTCTTTGCTTTCCCGACGATCGTCCAGTTCAACGACCTCGGGAAGGCGTCGTGAAGCGGGCGCTGAAGAAGATCACCCAGAGCCGTTCACTGCAGCGCCGCTGGGCACTCACCGACGCCGAACCGGTCCGCTCCTATCTGGACCGGGACCGGACGTTCGTGCCGGCCGACCTTCGGATATGGTGGTGCGCCGATGCCGAGCAACCAGTCAAAGACCACAGCCTTCACATCTATGCCTGGCCCGCGGACAGAAACGACAACCTCTCAGCCCACTGGACCAACGGCTACAACCATGACCCGATCCCAGAGTGGATCCGGGAATTGTCCGAGGTCGTCCATGAAGACCTGATGGCTAACGCCACGAGCACCAACACCGGAATCGAAGACCTCTGGACCTATGCGGTGGACCGCGACTGGATCCTGGAGGACGCTCCTGCTGTCCCCTCCATCCACAACCCCTCTATGTCGTTTCGGCCCGCGACGTTGAGCATCTGGCACACCTTCAACCCGAAGGACCCCTACCGCCATGACCGACATCGGATCACCGCCCATCACGCTGACTGGAACAGCATCCCGCGGGTGTTCGCAGACTGGGGCGGGGGCGCCGACTGGCAGGGGAATCCCCGGTACAGCCACGACCTGCCGGCGTGGATCGGAAAGATGGCCGACGAGCAGCACGCCCAGCTGGTTGCCTTCGCAACCAAGCATGAATCAGGGCGCAGGACACGATGACTTCCGCTCCATCCCATGGATTCCCTTGTCCTAGGGCCTAGCAGAGGGCCCCCTTCACTATGCAGGCTGAGCCCGTGACGAGTGTGATCTGATCCGGCGAGGAAAAGGCTGCGCGGAGCTGCTCTACCGAAGACTCATCCACGGAAATCGCAAGGTTGAGACCTGATGCTGCACGGTATGTAACTGAACCACCGTCGGGAATCTGTTTTGCATCGATCCCGACCTGAAAGGCACGACCACAGGCGCCGTCCGGCAGCCCACTGCTGTTGTCATCTGACTTCGAGAACAGGGTGTCGCAGGCGATTCCGCCCCTCCACGCTGTCATGAATTTCAGGTCTTCGGGTACCGGCGCGTTGCGCCCAGGGGTCAGGTTGTAAATCGTCCCGGTCGTCGCGTGCATGAAGGAGACGATGGCCTTGCCGGGCAAGGCGTTTTTGATGTCCGAAGTGAATTTGTAGTCGACCGGTCCATTGATGACAATGCGGTATTTGTAGCCGTTGCGGTCAGTCCAAACGCCCTCGGCGGCAACTTTCGTGGCCGTAGGTGTCGGCTGCGCAGTGGGCTGCACGCCCAGCGGTGCGTATTCAGCGCCGCAGTGAGCAGCGATGTACGCATTGACCCTCGAAACCGAGCCGGAATTGAGGAGAGCGTTCCCGAGGGCCTCAATCTTGTTGCCGCTGATTCCTGCCGATTCGGCCTTGGACCAAGCATCCCGGGCGGCCACTGCGTCGGTCTTAATCTCAGGGGGTGCCACTGCAGCAATGTCCGTCCACATCAGCTTCAGGTCTCCTACTGCCGAAAGCGTCGTGACGAGCTTCGCCAGGTCACTCCCCGACGGCTGGTTCATCGTTTGCAGATAGCGGTCCCGATGCGTGCTCACGGTGCCGCAAAAGTCGGCCGACTGAGCGGCCGGAGATGCCGTTGTTGTGGTGGTCGCGGGTGCAGAGCAACCAACCAGACCAGCAGCGATTACGAACGCCACCCCTGCAGCGGCCAATGAATGTCGAATCATGGTGCCTCCCATCCCCTGCACCGGACGGGTGCGCTGTGTGGTCTGATCCTAAGACAGCCAGACAGGCCAAGGCATTGACGCGGGTAAAACTCCCGGATTGTGTCAGTGGCGGGCACAGGTGGGCAGCGCAAGACAGCTCTCCGCACACATGAGTTCCATGAGAACCCTTGATCGTAAGTACCTGGCCGAAAACCCCGCCGGCGACGAGAAGGCTGTCATCAGCCTCAGCATCCCAGTCACGGACGCAGTGGACGTACCCGCCAACCCCGACGGCACCCGCCCCCGCGTGGCTTTGAAGGCCACCGGCGACACCTACGCCCTGGTCCTGGCCGCCCTCCAATTCCTCCACGATGATGAAGGCGCCGAAGTCTTCGAGGCCCTGCTCAACGACGTCGTCACAGAGGAAGAGATGGAAGCTTTCAGCTCGCTGGCGGAAGCCGCACCGCTGCTGAAGGAGCGGGCCCACGCCATCTCCAATCCCTTCCGTACCTTTATGTGGGGAGCAGACATGACTGTCGAAGCGGCCGGACAGCAGACCAAACAGCTGGTTGAGTTCGAGATGACTACCCCGTCCCTTGTTGTCGGTATCCCGGCCATCACCGCCATGACCAAGCCCCAGCTGCTGACCAACGTCGCAATCAGCTTCAGCCCCGTGCTCGATGATGACGAAGAGTACGGCAGCAACGAGGTCCTGGTCGTTTCCTGACCCGTCACTGAAGCCCGTCCGCCCTCCTATGGGCGGCGGGTTTTCAGGCGTGTCCAAAAGGGGAGAGACATCAGAATCGCCGCACACATGAGGAGCATGGCAAACACCAACGCTCCCAAAGACCTCCGCAACCTAGTCAAGCTGGCTGAATCCCAAGGATGGGAATTCGGCCGCACCAACAGCGGGCATGTGAAGTTCTGCAGCCCGTACACCACGGTCCAGCCGGTCTTCTACTCCGGGACCCCGGGCGACCACCGCGCCCAGAAGAACCTCGTCGCCAAGCTCCGCCGGGCCGGACTCGAAATCCCCCGCTCGTTCGCTTCCTAGCAGAGGCCCGGGCGCGGAGAGCCTGGCTCCCGCGTCCGCACACATGGCTGTCATGAAGACCTCTTCGGCACTGACCGCTGCCACCCTCCTCTCCGTGCTGCTCCTCACCGGCTGCGGCGAAGGGCGCTCCCCTGCTCCGGCCCCGACTCCCGAGCCCTCAACCGTGTCCAGCACCGACACCGGCGGCTGGTTCGGGCCCACCATCGGCCTCAACGGCAAGGTCGGTGTCGGCTCCGACCTCGGCGGCGGCCTCGTCATGTCCCCGGGCGGCAATGTCAGCTTCGGCGTCGGATTCTAAGGAGCCCCCTCATGACCACCGTCCACGACGCAGTCGCGTTCCTGCTCGCCCGTAAAGGCGGCCACGCAAGCACCTCATCCCTGCACAAGATGGCCTACTTCGCCCAAGGCTGGCACCTGGCCTGGGCCGGGGCTCCCCTCTTCGACGAGGAGATCCGCACCCGCAAGGGTGGCCCGTTCATCCCCGCGATGTTCCCACACCAGACAGACGGGGCCACGGAGTCCTCGTGGCTGGCCGGCAACGCCGCAGCAGTCACCGATGACCAGGCCAGGGTGCTGGAGGCGGTCTTCAACCACTACGGTGACCTGTCCGGCATCACGTTGGCCAAATTCGCGAACGCCCAGGCCCCATGTCTGCTGGCAATGACGCGGGCCACCGAACAGGACCCCAGCCCGGCCATCGACTTGTCCGAGCTCAAAGCTTTCTTCAAGGCCCTCGACGACTCACCAGAAGATCGGACAGCGTACGCCAACCGGTTCATGGACAAGTACGCCGACGAGCCAGCGCCGGAAACCCGGCCGCTTGAGCACACGATCATTGGCCCCAGCCGTGCGTCCACTTATGTGGGGGACGACCACCACGAGGGCTGGTACTGGAAGTGCAGCTGTGGCGTCAAAGCGGCCAGCTTCATCGGGAACTGGCCCGAATCCGAGGCTGAAGCCCGGGAAGAGTGGCGGCTGCACCAGGAGTAGCCGCCCGGTGAGCTATCCGGCCACTGCCCCACACATGAGCCGCATGGAAACTCTTGAAGCCGTCCGCGCACTCGTCACCGTCGAAACCGTCACTTCCCTCACGCCCATCGAAAACGCCGATTTCGTCGCCGTCGCCAGGGTCCGCGGATGGAACCTGGTTGTGAAGAAGGAAGAGGTTTCTGTCGGCGACGCCGTCGTCTACTTCGAGATCGACTCCCATCTTCCCCTGGATGACCCGCGGTTCGCATTCCTGGAACCCCGCGGCGCCAAGGTCTACAACGGAGTCCGAGGCCACGTCCTCAAATCCGCCCGAATGCGCGGCGTCTACTCCCAGGGCCTGGCTATCCCGGCCCGCGTCTTCCCGGAACTGAACGAACTCACCAGCGGCGAAGACCTCGCCACAGTCCTCGGCGTCACCAAGTACGAGGAAGAAATCCCCGAGGAGATGGCCGGTCTGGCCTCCGGAGCGTTCCCGACCCGGTTCGCACCCAAGACCGGCGCCGAGCGCGTCCAGAACCTCACAGACGTTTTCGCCCGGCTCCGCGAAGAGTACGACTGGTTCGCCACGGAGAAGGTCGATGGCACGTCCACGACCTACATCAACGACGGCGGAGTCCTGCGCGTCGCCGGCCGCGGATGGGAGTACGCGGCCCCGGCTAGCACCGCCGAGGCCACCGCCCCGTGGAAGATCGCCGCTGAGTACGACATCCTGAACCGCCTGCCGGTTGGCTACACCGTCCAGGGCGAGCTGTACGGCTCCGGGGTCCTGGCCAAGAACACGCTCAAGGAAACCGGCAAGAAGTTCCTCGCGTTCAACGTCCTCCGCGAGGGCGTCTTCGTGCCCCGTTCCGAATGGCCGGCCGCCATCGAGGAGATCGGCACCCCGGTCCTCGACCTCGAACTGCCCGCCACTGTCGAGGAAGCCCTCGCCCAGGTCGAAGGCATGAAGTCTGTGCTGAACCCTGCCGTCATGGCCGAAGGCATCGTCTGGCACAACACCGCCGGTGCCCGCATTCCCGAACTTCAGGGCCGCACTGGCATGAAGGCCATCAACAACAAGTGGCTCGTCAAGCACTCCTGAGCCGCTCCAAACCAGACCAAGGAGTACCAACCATGGGCTACCTGTCCGACTACTACGCCGCCAAGGACGCCGAACGCGAGGACGGCTCCACCGACTGGTCCCAAGTGCCGGTCCGCAACGGCGGAACACTCAACACGGGCCACCCGGAGGACCAGGATGACTGAGCCGGACGAGCTGATCGACGACGACGGCTACCCCACGGACGAAGCGCTCAACCACCTCCGCACGTTCAATGGCACCGCGGAGGAGATGGTCGCCTATGTGCGGTCCCTCATGCACAACGGCCGTTCCATGCTGGAGGACTACACCAATGACTACGGCCGGCCCGAGAAGCGCCTGACCCTGATCACAGGCGGCTGGTCCGGCTGCGAATCGGTCATCGGCACGCTGAGCGAAACGATGTTCCATCTCATGTTCTGGGAATCCTCCCATCGCGGCGGCAAGCATACGTTCAACTTTAGCCAAGCCCAATGGGAGATGTCCCTCCACTGGGGCATCGCTGCGCCTCCGGCGCCCGCTCAGACTTCGTGACGAAAGGCACTGCCATGTCCCAACACAAAGTCACCACTGAAACTTCGGGCGAGTCCACCCAGGTCACCGTTCACGGCGTCCTCTGGATGAGCATCGTAGACGGGCTCGTCACCATCCGGCTGGCCAACGACGGCGTCTACGTGGAGCGGGACGAGTCGGTCAACGGCATGACGATCGCTCCCTTTCACCCGAGGCTCGCCTATGTCGCGCCCGAGCACCGCACGGCCGTGCGCCGGGAGTTGGGGCTCTAAGCCGAGCCGGGGAGAGGCGCCGGGTCCTCCGCACACATGACCGGCAGAACAACTCTCCCGATACGGAAGGCACCACCATGACACACCCGCAGCTCACCGTTGAGACGGTCGGCGGCTCCACCCAGGCAACCGTCGAAGGCCTCCTTCAGCTGACCGTCATGCCCGACGGCTCAGTCGAGATCCAACTTGCCGGCAAGCACGTCGAAGTTGAGCGGAACGGCCTGCGCTACGTGGTCCGCCACGAAACCGACTCGGCGCGCTTTGGTGCTGCCTCGGGTGTGGTGCCGGCATGATCATCACCCTCATCCTCGCCACCACGATCCCCACTGCCCTCCTGACCTGGTTCCTTGCAACCCGGCGCCAGACGCTCTCACCCACCTACGGCGCCCTGGCCCCGGTCTGGCGTGAAGGCTACCTGACAGGCGTCGCTGACGAACGGACTGCGGCTGCCTGGGACGTACCCGGCTATGGCGCGAACCGGTGCAATCCGTACCGCGGTGACGAGGGCAGCTGGCGGGAGTCCCTGAAGGAGTATGGCTCGTGAGCAGCGGCAAGGAACCCTTGAAGACTGTCATCAACTACGAAACTGTGCCGCATTCCGGCCTCGTTCGCTGGAATCTGAAGTACGAGGACGGGTCCGGCATCCATATCTTCGTGGCCCAGGAGAACGGCAGTGCGTCCAACAAAGCGAAGGCGAAGAAGGCCGCTGAGCACGCCAAGCGGCTCGCCGACGCGGCCCTGGCGAAGCGGTGACCTCTGGCGCCGGGTCCGTACACATGATGCCCATGACATCCGCACCAGCTTCGACCGCCTCTCCCGTTGACCTCTTCCAGTTCACCTCCGACTCCGAGGACTACGAGTCGCCGACCAACAGTGAAGCCGTGGTGGCCCTCCTTGGAACGGCTCTTCTCGCGGTTCCCGTAGGCATCGCCGCCCTCGCCGTCGCCCCGTTCGTCCTCGGCGCCCGGGCCGTCCGCGGCCTGGCTGCTGTCCGACAGGGCCGGAAATGAGCTTCGGTAGCGGGTCGGTGGTTGCCATCGACGAGAAGGGCGCCAAGTACGAAGCCGTCTGCGACCTCGGCTGCCCGCACACCGTCACCCCGGTGACTCGCCGCCCCATCACCATCGTCGAAGAAAAGCAGGTCCGCGACCTGTTCTCCGAGGGCTGGGGAAACACAGGGCCGAAGCCCCCAAGCCTGCCCGCCTACCGTGCCGTGGACGCAGACGGGACCGAATGGCTCCGCGACTGGGATGGCTGGGTCAACGATGTTCCCGGCCCTTGGACGACCGCTGACGGCCGCCGCGCCCAGACCGCATCCCCGATTGATCCCGCACGCCAGTACGCATCCCGTCCCTCGGACGCCTACAAGTTCACCGACCTGACAGCCGCAACGGAGGCATGATGCGCACCATGACCGGGGGACCCCACGACCGCCCACAGTCACAGCCAACCAGAGCCGCCGGCAGGGACATCATCGCCGGCATCCTGGTCAGCCACTGGCCCAACCCGACAGTCGTCGATGGTCGGCCCGTCATCATCGACTGCATGGGTGAAGGGTGCGGCTTTCAGTCCAGTCACGCAGACCTGGTAGGCGAAGACGCCATCTGGACCGAACATGCCCACCACATCGCTGACCTGCTGGAGACGGCTGGCATCGCCGAAACCGCCGGTGTCGCAAAGGCCGAGCGGCTGCGCCTGGCCGACAAACTGGAGGAAGAAGCCGCCACCCGCAGCGCCATGCACTGGCTCCGCTGGAGCGATGAGACCAACCTCGGCTGGATCCAGGCCTCAAACCACCTCCGCCACCCCACCGCCACGAACGACTGACCCCTGTCCCCGGCCGCGCGTCGGGGAGCCGAACCAGCTGAGCCGCACACATGATGGCCATGAACACGACCCTGCATCAGGCACTCCAGGCCGCCATCAACGCACCCGGCACCGTCACTAAGACACAGCTGGTGGCCCTGCTGAAGAAGCACCCTGCGCCGGAGGCTCCTGCCGAGAGCGACCTGGTCATTCGGGACGGCATCCTCTCAGTGGACCTCCGCGAATGCACCTGCGCGGCCTCCAGTCTGAGCGCCCCACAAAGCTGCTCCCACGAGCACCACTGCGGACTGGAACCGCTGCTGGACATCAGTCTCGCCCTGCAACGGAGCGGCTACCGTGCCTGAACCCGCGGAGCTGTCCGCCGCCTGGATAGCCGGCGCTGAAATCCCCACCGACATCTTCGGGGACGTGGACGCCTCCGATTGCCCGTACGATGACCCCGAACTTGCCGCCGCCTGGCGTGACGGCACCCAGGCCCTCCGCGACTGGGACGGCCGCGCCGACCTGACCGCCAACCCCCATAACGACTGAAGGACCCCCATGACGATCACTCCCAGCGCCGACAACATCCTGTGGGTCGACTATGAGGCCACCGGCCTGATGAGCGACCCGTTCACCGTCCCGCTCGAAGGCGCCGCCATCATTACCGACGGCGAACTCAACGAACTCGCCGTCCTCGAAGGCATCGTCATCAATGCCACCGAGGAGGAGCTGTCCCACATGGGAGACTTCGTTCGGGACATGCACACCAAGACCGGGCTGCTGGAGAAGGTCCGAGCATCGACCACGACCCGCGGACAGTTCGACGAGGCCCTGGCAACATTCGCCGCACCGTACTTCCCGATCAAGGGCGATGTGCTCCCTGACGACACCAAGTACCGCGGCATGGTCATCGGCGGGAACTCGGTGAAGTACGACTTCGACGTCACCGAGAAGTTTTTCCCGCAGACGCGCAAGAACATGGACTACCGCGTCATCGACATCTCCGGGCTGGGAGAACTCTTCCGCCGTTGGGCCTATGACTACTGGAAGGCGATGCCGCCCAAGCTCAGCGACCACACCGCTCTGACCGACATCCGCGCCGGCGTCAACGAGCTGCGCTACTACCGGGCCGGGATGCACCTGCTCGCACCGAAGTAAGACCTGCCGCCGGCTCTCCCCGGCGACATCCGAAAGGCTGTCCCGGTGAGCTGGGGCGGCCTTTCCGCACACATGGGCTCCATGGAACCCCAGCAACTCACCCTCGGTGGTCTCGTGGAAGCGCTCGATGCGGTCCCCCGTGACGCCCAGCTCTACGTGTCAGGTTTCGGCAGTACCAAGCGGCTCAACGGGCTGTTCCGCCACCGCCCCTTTGCTGACGGCCTCGCCCTCGACCCGTCGCTGCACGAACATGACGACTCCGCCACAGCAGGGGCTTATGTCGAATACCTCCGCCGGGTCGCGTTCGGCATGGCCTACAGGTTCACCGACCATCGGGAGGACCAGTTCCTTACCGGCTGGGACACACCCGTCTGGGTTTCCACCCGCCATGACCTGAGCTTCAACGCCGTCACCGGCGTCGAAATGGTCAACGGCTTCGCCATCATCCGGACCACCAACCTCGCCCCGGAGCAAGGCCCGTCGATTCAGCGCATATCAGACAAGGAATCCATTCGCAGGATGCGGGTCGAGCATCTGCAGCGCACCGGTGAGGACACCGTCTTCGCACCGAATGTAGAACGGCACCTGCTCCACATGCTTCCGGGCGAGCGGAGCCGGGGCCTGCAGGACCTCGACGAAGCCCGAGCCGACCTGGCCGATTTCGAAGCCAGCCTCCAGGCGAAGAAGGACCGGGTGGCCAAGCTCGAACAGGACGCCATCCGGAATGACTACCTGCTTGGGATCCGGGATGACCTTCCCGGCATCACATCTGAAAGGCAGCACCATGAACACTAACGAGAGCACCTTCACTCCTTTGACCATCACCGGTGACGGCTTCTATGACGCCTACATCAACATCGAGCCGAGTCCACACGCCCGCGTCCCCCGGTACGAACACGACGACCTCCTCCGCTCCCCCGTGACACTCAAAGGAGCCGACCTGGAGGGCGGCCTTCGCCACGGCCGGAGCATCTTCGAGCTCAACTCCTACGCCCCGCCTGGCACCGTCGAAGATGACGGCGACCGCTGCCTGCTGGCCAGCCTCGAATTCCTCTCCGTGAACCTGGAATCGTCCAGCGGCGGCCGGCTGTACTTCACGGGGCTGTTGACTGGGGCCGAGACCTACCCGCAGGAGGTGCACGATCGCATAGCCGCTGGCGTCCCGCTGATGGAGATCACTGAGTTGCAGGGCGACTACGACAGCATCCGCTATCTGCCCCCGCGGTACGAGCCGCTGAGGGATTACTTCGGCTGGGAAGCCAAGGTCCGCCTCATCCCGCACAACGGGGACTGACTGCGAAGCGACCTTCTACTGGCATACCCCGAAGTCAAGAACCGGACTACGAAAGCAGAGGACTGACTATGTCAATGATGATTTCCATAACCTGTGACGGGTGCGACCTCACGGAGGATACGAGCACGTCGTTTGAGGCTGGTACCAACGAGATCGAGGCCCAGTTGGATGAGGGCTGGGTCCACACTTCACACTCCGACTACTGCCCCGACTGCGTCAAGAACGGCCTGGCCGACTAGTCGCCGTAGGGCTAAGTGCTGTCTGGCCCCGAGTGTGCGCTGTAGAGGTGCGCCAGATCGTTAAGCGTGCGAAGGGTCATGTCCTGCGCCTGCGAGATGAGGTCCCGCCGCGCATCAATATCCAGCCCGTCGTCGATGCCTCCTTGCAGGAGGGTGGCACTGAACTCCTGGTCCCTTTTCAGGTCGTTCAGGTGTTCCAGTTGCAGACGGTCGCGAACAGCATGGGCTTTGAAGTAGACAGTCATCACAGCCAGGAGCGCGTAGGCAACGCTCTTCCGCTCCCAAAAGAGGCCAGCCCTTCTGGCGAGTCTGAAGAAGTCCTTGGCTTCGTGGGCGCCTGGCGCTGACGCGGTCCCCAGGTAGACCTCGGCGTGAGTAAGACCCTTCTCTGAGGTCACCCAGCGGTAGCCGATCGGCATGAGTCGCCCCCGGCGGGTCCGGTACCTGGCGGAGACGCTCAGGAACGTGCTTCCGATGCCTGAATACGCCACTTCGACGTCGGCCAGCTTGTCATGCTTACAAGCGTCGATGAACTCTTGAACGTCTTTGTCCCAAAGGCGATCTGTCACGCCATTTTCCATAGTTCGCCACCCCCCTCCTTGAACGATACAGGCCCGTCAATCCCAGCAGCAGACACCACACGGCGAGGCGATACCAGGGTGCCTCAACAAGCCTTCACCACTGGCAGCTCTGCCCATTCGGTGGTGTACCGCGGCGACAGCGCCCGGCGCTTCATCGACCAGTCAGGCTCGGTGACGAGCCCCGCTACCCCGAGCCCGATGGATCCTGACCCGAAACGGTCCAGGACGTCCCCAAGGAGAGCGCCAATTCGCTTCTCCTCGTGGGCCGTCGCAAACGCCGGCAGCTGCGGGGCGGCGCCGGCCGGTGAGAGGTCCATGAGCATGACGCCCGCCCGCGCGTATGGGACCCCGTCCACCAGGCGGCCCTCCAGTGCACCTGTAGCGGCCTTGGTGAGAATCACCGGGTCTGCGGTGGGTGCTGGCAGTTTGACTGTCGCCGACGGGAACGATGCGGCGGTGGGGTTGAAGTGAGAGGTGCCGGCAAAGCAGGTCATGATCCTGGCCTGCTGGTTTTCCTTGGCCAGGCGGATGGCAGCCCTCTGTGCATAAATGGCCATTACCTCGTGCATCCTGGCCGAGGATGTGACGGGAGTAGAGAAGGACCTCGAGAAGATCAGTTGCTGTTTCGCCGCGACCTCGGTCTCCAGGGGGATGCAGGCGATCTCGTTGAGTTCAAGAATGGTGCGCTGCATCAGCACCGAGAACCGCTTCCGCATGGCGACTGGATCCGCCGCCTTCAGGTCGGCAATCGTGAAGATTCCCATGCCGTTAAGTCTTTTGCCGAGCCGGCCGGCGATTCCCCAGATGCCCGTGACGGGAACCCTGGACATGATGTGGTCCCGGTGCGCGGCCGGCAGGGTGTCGTAGCTGCAGACGCCGCCGAGGGCAGGGTTCTGCTTGGCGACGCGGTTGGAAAATTTTGCCAGGGTCTTGGTGGGTGCGATGCCCACGCAGACCGGCAGGCCGACATGCTTAGCGACGGCTGCTTTGATTTCGCGCCCAGTCTTCACTAGCTCCTCCGGGGTACCGCGGAGCCTAAGGAAGGCCTCGTCGACCGAATACACTTCGACCGCGTAACTGAAGCGTCCCAGCAGCTCCATGACGCGGCTCGAAAGATCGCCGTACAGCTCGTAGTTGCTGGACAGGGCTTGGACGCTGGCGAACTTCGGGTCCGCCTTCAGCTTGAACCAGGGGTCACCATTTTCGATGCCGAGAGCCTTCGCTTCGTTGGAGCGCGCGACCACGCAACCGTCATTATTGCTCAAAACGACAGCGGGTCTACCCTCCAGGCTAGGGTCGAACGCGCGCTCACACGAGACGTACATCGAGTTCACGTCCACGAGGGCAAAGCGCTCCGAGGTCGCGAGGTCAGACATGGTGCAGGCAGCGGGTGGCGACACCCCAGATGCTCAGCTCGGCCAGCTCCGGCACGATGATGTCCGGGTAGTCAGGGTTCTCGGCTACCAACCGGACTGTACCGTGTTCGATCCGGAGCCGCTTGATGGTCAATTCCCCGTCGAGGACTGCGACGACGACGTTCCCGTCCGCCGGCGTCAGCGACCGGTCCACGACCAACTCGTCCCCGTTCGAGATGCCGGCTCCTGTCATCGAATACCCGGACACACGGACAAGGAAGGTGCTCGTGACGTCCCTAATGAGGTGCTTGTTTAGGTCAACCCGTCCGTCGAAGTATCCTTCTGCGGGACTAGGGAACCCGGCAGGCACGGCCGCCGCGGTGATGAGCGGACCGGCCGGCCCAGCCGGGTCGAGGTCGTATTCGAGGACGGCGATGACGACGGCACCCATGACCCTCCCTTTTCCACATTCGAAGACGTGTTCTCCACAGACTTATCCCCATGTGAACGTGTATTCGATTGTACGCTCCGGGAAGCGGTGTGGAACCGTCCGTACACATGGCCTCACATGAAGCATTTCCTTGCGCGCACTGCCTCCGCACTGATCCTCGCGGGCGGTGCACTGCTGCTGACCGGCTGCCAAAGCCCAGGGACCGACTTCGACCGTGCGCTGGACGTGACGCCCGCCCACGAGACGGCCGCACCTACGCCAGCTCCAGAGGCAGCGAAGCCGTCCACGCCGTCGGCCGGCCTGGATCTGCATTTCGGCCCTGCCTCATTTGGGATCAGCTGCGTCACCGATTCCGCAGGGGACGGCACGAGCGGGACCGCAGCCCTGATGTGCAGCTGGAAGACCGGGCGCTGATTGTTGCCGTCCCGCGGCCGCGTGGAGGTGAACCATCCTTTCCGCACACATCTGGGACATGCTCTTTACCTACCTCTTCCATGCCTACGCCGCCTGGCTCTTTGCCAGCGCCATGTTCATCTGGCTGGGCTTCGTCCTGTACCGCACCACACGGAACACGCTGGCAGAATCGTCCGGTCCGGCCCAGCAGGGGGTCGGAGCTCCGACCCCCCTCGTGCGGATCCCGCCCCGACCAGCCCGCAAGCCCCGGGTCCCGCTGACCAACGCCGCGTAACGGTGAGCACAACAAGGACTTCCGCACACATGAGTCCCATGACTACGACCCTGACCCGCCCCCGCCGTCCCCAGGCACTGCCGCTGACCGTCGAGACCACTCAGGTCTGGGGTGCGTTGCTGTCCTCCTATTCCGAAGACACCGGATCCGTTTCCGTCTGGTCCACTGAAGACGGAGCGCTCCGCTACGCCGAACGAGTGCTGGCCGCCCAGCCGGGCATCGAGTTCGAGCTGATGACCTGCACCGGCAACGACACCTGGCGCTCCGTTGCCGAAGGTGACGGCATCCGGCAGGTCATCGCCCGCCGCTGGTCATGAGCGGCACAGACCGGGACCAGCGCGCCCGCCCGCACTCGGGAAAGAACTGTCCCGAGTCCGCCAACGGCGGCTGCGTCTACTGCCACACCGGGAACCAGAAGCCCACACTCCGGCGCCGCGCCCGCCGCGCAGGCAAACGCCTCACCCGCACCGAGGATCGCGATTGACCTACGACAAGCTCTTGGTCACCACCAGCCCCGCATGGGTTGCTGAGGACCTGCGCAAGGCCGGCACGATCGCCGTCGAACACACCGTGGGCCTGGACGCTCCTGCCCTGGACGGCCGCACCGCACTTTGGTGTTCCTGGACGTGGGCTATGCGCCTGGCCAGGACCGGCATCAAGCACACCTTCCTCTCCCCCGGACCGGACTGGATCACCAAGGTTCCCGAAGAGTTCCTGGGCCGGAAGGTGTGGGCCGGACGCATAGCAGACATGCCCTACATGGGCACGGATCCGATGTTCTACAAACTGGCTGAGCACAAGCACTCCGGCATCCCCGCGGGACTCCACATCGGCCGCGGCCACTTCCAGCGCCTGGTCGGCAGCACCTTCAACTTCACACCAGGCTACGAGGACCTGCACTACATCGGCTCCGAGCCGGTGGCTTATTCCCGCGAATACCACTGCTTCATCGCGCACGGGAAGGTCACCGCTTCGTCCTTCTACCTGTCCACCGTTTCGGACATTCACGGCAAAGACGTCACCATCACCTGGGACGCCTACGAGGCGGACCGCTGCCCCGATTCACTGGCGGCCGCCGCGTTCGCCCAGGAGGTCGTGGACGCCATGGGAGCCAATCAACCGCCCGGGTACGTGCTGGACGTCGGCGAGGATGCAGAGGGCCGCTTCTCATTGATTGAGGCCAACGCCGCTTGGAGCAGCAACATCTACCACGCTGCCCCTCTCGCTGGGGTCGTCGAATCCATCCTGGCCAGCCAGGAAGCCGGACCTTCGGAGTGGACTTGGGCGCCGGACGCTTTGTTCCTTAGTCGGGCACGGCCGCTGCCGTCGCGGTGACCGCCGTCGTCACCATCGTCGTCGTCGTGCTGCTGCTGCTTGCTGCTCGTGGAGTTGCCGAGCACGGCTCGCAAACGAGCAATAACTGCCACGCTATTTAGATTTGATGGCTAAAATCTAAATAACTTCATCCTTATTTAGACTTTCGGGGACACTATGACTGACGCCTGGCCGCCGCACGGTTCCACGACCATGCCTTGGAAGTCCTCCGGGAGGGCGCCCCGCGAAGACCGTGAGTTCACCGAAGTTGAGGTCTCACTCCCGCCCGCCATTGCCGGCCTATGGTACAGCCCAAGCCGGGAAACCATCGTCGCGCTGGAGAAAGCGGCAGTTTCCGTCGCTTCCCTGGATGTCACGGCTGGTACACGGATGGCAGCCATCAGCGGGTTCCTGCTGAGGAGCGAGGCGGTATCGTCCTCCAAGATCGAGCATGTCGATGCGAACCGGAACGACTACGCCAAGGCCATGATCGGGCTGAAAGCCAGCGAGAACGCTCGGTCGATGGTCGCGGCCGCCGACGCGGTGCAGTTCATGATCGACGACGCCGGAAAGAGCGGCATCGTGCGGATGGAGGCACTGCTCAAGGCGCATCACACCCTGATGAAGGACGACCCACTGGACGGTCCGTATGCCGGGAAGATCCGGGACGTGCAGAACTGGATCGGCGGCAGCGACCACTCGCCCCGCGGCGCCATCCACGTCCCGCCCCCTGCGGACCTGGTGCCCGGCCTGCTGGAGGACCTCATGGCGTTCTGCAACCGCGACGATGTGCCGATCATGGCGCAGGCCGCGATTGCCCACGCCCAGTTCGAATCCATCCACCCCTTCACCGACGGCAACGGCCGCATCGGACGCGCCCTGATCGGCGCTATCTCCCGCCGGCGCGGCCTGACGAAAAACACCGTTACGCCCATTGCCTCGGCGATGGTCGCCGACGTGCAGCGGTATTTCACCTTGGTCAACAACTACCGGACCGGCGACGTCGACCCGTTCGTGCTCTACCTGGCCAACTCGGCCCTGCACGCCGCGGATGCCGCAAGGGAAAGTGTCACCGCCCTGGATGCCCTGCCGGCGCTGTGGCTGGAAATGTCCAAGCCGCGCAAAGGCTCCGCTGAGGAGAAGATCATCCCGTGGCTTTTGGAGCGCCCCGTCTTCGAGGCACACCACGCCGCGCACATCGCCGGGGTAGCCGAGACCTCCGTCTACGGGGCACTGGACAGACTCACGACCGCGGGAGTCATCACGCCCATCACCCAGAGCAAGCGCAGCAAGGCCTGGGCCGCCACGGAAGTCCTCGACGAGGTTGACCGGCTCAACACCCGGCTGGCCAAGGTGGAAGCGGCAGCCTGACGAGGTTGTTGGTCGCATGAGGAAGAGCGAAGGCACCTCCGCACACCATTAGGTTGGACAAGGACACCTGTCATCGATTCGACCAGGATGGGGAACACCATGGACAGTGAAACCACTGAAGCCGGTGAAGTCATCGGCAATGACGTCGAGAAGGGACCGATCGCCAAAGCCCTCAAGGTCCACTGGTCCCTGGGCTAGGCCGACAAGCTACATCCGCCGAAGGCCCGCTCCCACCTCGGGGGCGGGCCTTCCTGCGTCCGGCGCCGCCACTGAGGAGCCGAACGCGCCATTCCGCACACATGGGGCCCATGGACAACCTCTCCCCTGCCCTGGCCGCGCTGGCGGCACGCCATGAAGCTTCCCTGGATAAGGACTTCGACGCCCTCCTCGCGGAGGTGAAGCAGTTGGCCGGGCACCCGCCGGCCACCGGGTACGAGTACCGGCACAACCTGGGCTGGGACCGAACCTGGATGGAGCTGGACGAGTCGCAGGTCGACATCGTCCTCGAACGGGGGCACCCGGTCCAGCGCCGCCGCATCATGGGCGGCTGGGAGGACTACACCGGAGGTCAGAAATTGCCCGAGCCGGAGATCGGCATGTTCCCTGTCGACGCCATGGCGCCCCGCCCCGAGACACCGCACGCCGAACGGATCTTCGCCGCCTCCAAAGATCTCTTCGATGCTTGGTCCCGCGGCGAATCATGGGCGCTGGAGAAGCCGCTGCACGAGGCGTACGTCATCTTCTTCCTGGAGACGATCAGCGACGCGATCAGCGATCTCTGCATGCGCTGGGATGCTGCTGGCCGACCCGGCAATTTTCCTGACTCCCTGGCAGTCCAGGAAGAACTGAAGCGGATCATCTGCCTGGAGGACCGGCCGTGAGCAAAGCACCAGGCACCGACCCGCTCGGCGCCCTGCACGCCGCGATGAGCTTCAGCTCGATGGACTGGGGCGCGTCCAAGGACACCGCTTGGATCTACGGCATCGCTGTCGGTTGGGACGGTCCTGCCATGAAGGATCTCGCCGCCAAGTTCGGCTGGTCCGAGCAGCAAGTGAAAAAGCTGCGGAAGCTGCGCCGCTATTTCAGGGCTGCAGAGCTGGCCGAGGAACGCCGCCGCACATAGCCCGTCCCCGGGGAGCCTTGAGGGTCTGTCCGCACACATGGGTCCCATGACCATTACTGCTACTGACGCCCGCGGAGCCACAATTACCATTGGCGACATCGTCACCTATGTCACCGGCGGCCGCTACCCCGAGATCATGACAGCCGAGGTTGTCGACCACAAGACCAAAGTGAAGCTGGGCAACATGGACCAGCTCAACAGGACCGGTTCCTGGCGGCGCTTCGCCAACCGCGACGACTCCAGGACTTCCTGGGTTGATGGGCACCGGGCAATCGTCGTGAAGTCCCTGCCTTTCGTTGAGGGACGCCAGAACACCGGGGAAGCTGCCGATGCCTGACGTCCCACGGACCATCCTCGCCGGGGAGCTCTCGTCTGAGCACCGCGGCCACTACTTTCGGTCCCACACCTACCGGGACGCGAACAAGACCTCCCGCCCCGGCCAGCGCCTGGCCACGTTCCAAGCCGACACCATCCACCACCTCAAAAACGGTGCCATCCTGGTCAACGGCTCCCACCCGTACCTGCGGCCGGACACCGTGCTGACGTTCTGGGACCCGGTTGCGGATGTTCCAGAGGTCGTCCATGACGGCGTCTGGACCACCGAGGCGGAACTGGACGCGCTGCCGCTGCTGGCGATGATCATGAACCCGGACGGCAACCCGCACGCCTACCAGAAGCGCAATCTGCTCTTCAACGGTCGCTATGAACAGCGCTGGTTCTGCACCACAGACGCCGACTGGGGCGACACGTCAGCACAGCTGCTGCGCGACGGCAATTCCTTCATCACTCTCTGGCTTCCGAAAGGCACGTCTTGACCTTCACCCGGCTCCTCGTCCTCAGCGACACGCACCCGCCTGCAGCGGCCGCCAGGCACCTGGCATCCTCCGGTATGCTCCCCGTCGAGACCGGCACCAGCAACGTCGTCCCCGACACCCTGGACGGCGCTTCGACCCCACCCACAAGCCGGGCAAGCGCACCGACGTCTACGAGGGTGACGATGAGGACCGCGCCGGAGCTGCCCTGCACTTCGCCCAGATGGTCCTGGACGGCACCGTCTGGCACCGGCCCCCGGGTTTCGTCATCGAGGTTGGCCTCACTGCGGAGGGGTCGTGGCAGCTGATCGGCGCCGGGCCGTCGTGGGCCGCAGCGCACCACCTGGGAAACCCCTCCGGAGTTGTGGCCTCCATCCTGGCCGGGCAGGCACCCGACTACGACCAGTGGAAGTGGGTCCCGGACGAGCTGTTCCAGCGCCGCATTTTCCGTTCCTGGCTGACCGTCTGACGGACCTGCCCCGCCCGGAGAGGTTCCGCCGGGAGTCCGTACACATGGGATCCATGACTTCGATGAATACGATCCTTGGCACCGCCGGGCTCGACCGCGCCGACCTGACCGCCACGGTTGACGAGCACCGCAGCATGTCCATGAACCAGGAGATCGTGCCGGCCAGCCACTTCCCGGTTGAAGACCTCGCTTCCGGTATCGAGCAACTCGGCACCCGACTCCACAGGATTCTCGCCCTGACCCAAGACTTCCTCGGCCGCGATGACGAGGCCGGCGCCCTGGCACGGCACATCAATTCCACCGCCCTGACCGACGTGACCGGCGTAAAGGAATCACTCCGCAAGTACTTGGACCTGCCTGCCGTGAACCCGGACGGATCCGCCCCGCTGCTTAGCGACGTGCCCCTGTACGGCTACCCGGACCTCCGCTGCGTCACCCACGGCATCCTGGACCACACCCGCCGCACCTTCGTCCGCAACCACTACCTCGTCAGCGTCTCCAGCGGAGAAGCCACCCGCGTCCCGGACACAATGAACGTCTTCGAAACCGCTGCCCTTATCTCCGAAAAGGAGCCCGCTCATGTCTGAAACGCCACTTATTGAACCATCGGTGACCGGAATGCTCCCCGGCACGCCCATCGAATCGCTCGAGGAACTGGCAGCCCTTCCCCAGTACTCGGTGGTTCTCGTCCGCTCTGAAGTCCAGCCACACTTCCGCACCGCCTGGACCCTGTCCATCATCTACGGCGTCAGGACTTGGCACTCCTCATCCTGGCGGGCCGACCCCAGCGACCAGGAGCTCTTCGACGGCGCCAAAGAACCGATCATCCTGCTGTACAAGCCACTCGAGCAATTCGGCATCGGGTCGCTGTACGAGAAGGGCTGGCTGGACAGCCACAAGCCGGTCACCGTCCATGACAGTCTCCCGCAGGCCCTCGAAGCACTTGGTGCCGCGCTGGAGTCCGACCCGAACGCTGCCGTCACCCACCGCATCCACCCTGGACGCTGGCAGCTGCACGAAGCCTGACAGCTGCTTCGGTGACGTGATTGAGACGGGCCGCACACATAGCCGGCACAGGACAATCTGCGAGTATCCAGGAGCCGGACCCATGACCGTCGTCATCACTTTCCCAGCCAAGGGCACCACTGCGCTGGCACTGACTCCCCGTGAGGTCGCCGACGAGGTTCTCCACGAGCTGCTGCGGAAAGCTGTCGTCGCCCACCGCGCCGGAGAAGCGCGGGCCCAGGGTTCCCTCGGCCACCGCCACCACCTCGCAGTCTCCCTGGCGTTGCTGGACGCCATCCAGATCGTGATGGGAGTCAGCGACGTCGCCCAAGAGCTCGGGCGTTGCATGGAAGCCGGGATCACCGACATCAGGCAGCTGACCCGTATCGCCCGCGACTTTGACGGGCCCCAGTCAGCCTGACCGCCTCCGGTAATCTCCGGCGCCGATTCGGTGCCGGGGACTAGTCTTGTCCGGTGAGCTTTGACCCGGCATCCGCACACATAATCTTCATGCCCTCGAGCCCTTCCGCCACCACACCGACCGAACTGGCCGTCTGCGACTGCACCGAAGCCTGGGAGCCCCATGAGCACGGAACCCGCGGCATGTACGGCTATCACCGCTGTCGCTGCACGCCATGCTCTGAAGCCAACCGGGCGTATAACCGCGAGTACAACAAGCACCGCCCGCGCCGGGAAATGGTGGACGCGGACCTGGTGCGTGCACGCATCGGCAAGCTCCGGGCGGCCGGGCTGACCGTCGCGGAAATCGCGGACATGTGCGCCGTGAACGCCAAGGTGATCGACTTCGCGGTCAAGGGCCGCAACGGCAAGAAACCCAAGATGGTCCAGGCCAGCACCTTCCGTGCCCTGAACGCCATCGGGTTCAAGGACATCGCCTCTGTGGAAAAGCCTGCCGGCCGAAAAGTCGATGGCACGATCCCCCGCCTCCAGGTCCAGTCCCTGCACAGCTTCGGCTGGTGCGGCCGCGAGATCGCCAACCGGACCGGGATCAACCCTTCCACGATCAGCTCGCTCCTCGCCGGCAACAACATCACTGAGTCGGCGCGGGCTGGCATCGACGCGATCTTCGCCGAACTGCACGGAACCACCCCGCCGCTGGACACCGCAGCCCAACGGGGCCGGGCCACCGTCGCCCGGAACCGCGCCCTGGCCAACGGCTGGACCGCGGACACCGCGACCGACTACGAATACGCCAGGTACTCCCGCGCGCACTGACCGATGAGCCAAGACGGGCCGTCCGCACACATGAGCTCCATGCCCTCAAGCCTTACCGCTACCGAGCCGACAAACCTGGCCATCTGCGACTGCACCAAAGCCAGCCACGAGCACGGAACCCGGGACATGTACGGCTATCACAAGTGCAGATGCATCCCCTGTGGCACCGCAAACCGGGAGTATTACCGCTCCACCGCCCACCTGACCCGCACGAGGAAATGGGCCGACGCCGAGCTGGCCCGGAAACGAATATTCCAGCTGCGCGAAGCGGGCCTGACCATGGAAGCCATGGCGGATCTGAGTACCGTCAACATCGCCAACCTCCACTACATCCTCAGAGGCCCCGGCGGCCGGACGGTCAAGCGGGTCCTCACCAGCACGCTCGACGCTCTGAACGCCATCAGCTACAAAGACATCGCCGGCTGGGAACTCACCGGTGACACCCGGGTCGACGGGACGGTTCCCAGATTGCAGACCATGGCGCTCCAGGCTGCCGGCTGGTGCCCCGAGGACCTGTCCGAGCTCAGCGGTGTAGGGAGGCAGACCTTCAACAAGCTGCTGCGCGGCTTTGGCACGACCGAGGAAATGCGCCGCAGGATCGACAGCCTCTACACCGGACTGCGTCGCACCGCACCGCCCCAGGACACGCCGCTTCAACAGATGAGGGTCCGGCGGGCGCTGCGCAAAGCCGAAGCCAACGGATGGACCGTCGACATGGCCGACGACGCTGAGCACGCCCGGGCGGCCTGAGCGAAGAGGGCCCACCGAATGTCCGCACACATGACGGACATGACGACAACCGCCCCCGCACCCGCCGAAGCGACCTGCGACCGGGTCCGTGACCTGATGGTTGATGACCCAGAGCTGGCCGGAAAGATCATCCTGACCTGTGACAAGCCACTGAACCACGACCGCCGCGGCGGCCACCGAATGCGCAACGCCGAGGGCAAGACCACGTGCACCTGGACGGGCCCTGCAGACAATGACTGAGAGAACTGCCCTGGATCACGGTGTCGACTTTTGCGCCGCCGTCAAGGACCTGTTCGAAGCTGACCCGCAGAAGGCCGGAACGGTGATCCTGCGGTGCGAGGAGCCGCACCACCCCGACCGGCTCGCGCACCGGATGACGGGCGCCGAGGGACGGACCGTGACATGGCGTTGACCGCCCTGGACCTGGACTGCCTCGAATACCAGACCGGGTTCCTCTGCGGCATGGTTCAGGGCTCCTGGGGTGAGCCCGAGCAGTTGCACGTCTACGCCCGGAGGTACGCCTCAGTCCTTGCCCTGCTGGGCCGGACACGCGAGTACGAGTACTACACCCTTATTGCTGATACCGCCGCCGCCAGCATCGGCCGGGCCGCCCAGAAAGCCTGGGAGTCGAGGGGCTTCCGCCGGCGACTGCTCTCCCGCCGCGGCGGGCGCGCTCTGTGGACCAGTGCGTACACCGGCGCGCTGATCACCGAAGCTGAAGACCGGCTCCTCACCCTCCAAGAGGAGACAGCCGCCTACCGGGCCCAGGTCAAGCAATACTTCGATATTGCCGGGGAGGCGTGGTGAGCCGGAGCAGTATCTCCGCACACATGGTGCCCATGGAGAACTCTGACCCGCGCATTGACGCGATCTACGAAGCCGACCCCCTGCTGAAGCTGGTAGGCCCCGGCACCATCACCGACATCCTCAAGGCCGCCGACAAGGCCGGACTCATCACCACCGGCACTGCCTCCGAACGCAGGGCGGCGTGACCAGCGCCCGCATTGAGGCTGCGGCCCGCGCCGACTACAACCTCAGCCACGGCCTGGAAGCCGACGACGAGACCAGCTGGAACGAACTCGGCGGCCAGCCACGTGCGGCCGCCATCGCCCGGGCAACAGCTCTGGTCGCAGCAATCGACGCCGCCGATGACCGTGTCCGGCTCACCATGCCGGAGTTCAACGCCATCAAGGCAGACGCCATCTACGACGTGAACATGGCTCTGCTTATGAGCTGGGATGCCGAATCCCGGGCTGCCGCGGAAGCCGCCGGAGTGCCGGAATTCATCGACCAGTACCGTGCACGGCTCAGCGACGGCTACCTGGAACCGCTCAACCACGAAGCAGCGATGGCGTCCCTGGTCCGGGAACGGACTGCGGCGGCCATGCGCTCCCTCGCGGAATGGTTCGACAGTGCATCCTTGGAAGACATCACCGGTGCCATGGACCTTGACGCATCGGTGACTCCCCGGTTCAAGCGCATCATGATCCGCGGCTGCGCCGACTGGCTGCGGACCCGCGCCGACGACCTCGATTCGGGGAACCGCCGCGTCCCCTACTACCGGGTGAACACACGGGCCGTCATCGACCAGGACCAGCAGACCGCCCTTCTGCGCACTTTGGCGCAGGTCATCGACCGTTCGAAGCGGTTGGCCAGCACAGACCGCATCACCACGCCCTTCATCATGACCGACATGCTCGTCAATGCGATCGAATCGACCGGGGCAGTCCTCCCCGCGGAGAACTGATGGGCCGCTGGCCGTTCGGGCAGCGGGGCGGACTTACCGAAGCACCGTTCAGCTCGAACGATCCCGAAGTCTGCGCTCACCAGGCTCTGCGGCTGCAGGACATGTTGAGGGAGGCAGCTGGCCGCTACGCCCAGGCCTGGATGATCCTTGATCGCCTGGAAATCGTCTACCTGTGCGCCGGCCGGCGCGAAGACGCTGACCGCGCCTATCAGGACAAGTGTGCCCTGGTACGGCCCGCCAGCCCCGAAGAAGGCCGGGGCCTGTTCGGGCGGCTCAAATGGTGGTGGCAGACCAACCGGGAAGAAAAGCAGTACCGGCAGGGCCAGCGCGCGGTCCACCGCAACCTCGCCGCCTTGCACCGCGCGGCCCCCTGGAACACCTCTGCTAGATGACCGCTACGCGATGCCTGGCGGCGCCCTGAAAAGCAGCGCGAAGCAACTGCGCCTGGCCCTCTCCACGATGGACGGCAACCGTGGTCCCCGGCGTCGAGTGAGATATGTGATGCCGCACACATGATGGACAACAGGAACCGGCGACGAAGGCGTAGACCATGAGCATCGAAATTTCAGACCTCACCACCCTGGTAGGAGACACCGCAGTAGCAGAACTCGCGGCCAGGGAGGAGGCAGTCAGGGCCGCCGTCCGCCAGGTTGAGCACGAACACCCCGGCTACAGCTACTCGTACTCCACTGAGATCCGGTGCAATGCCTGGGGCTGTGGCAGGTACATGGACATCAAAGTCGGCAAAGGCCACCAGAACGCCGCCCCCGAGGCCTTCGCCGCCCACCGGGCTGAGCGGGTCGACGCCCTGCTCGCAGAATGGTTTCCCGCTCCGGAAAACGAGGACCTCGGCAACTGACCCGAACCGCGGCAGGGGAGGGCAATTCCCATGGCCGCACACATGGTGGTTTGACCCAGCCTCCCACCAAAGGAAGCCCTCATGAAAGCTTGGACGATTGCCATCGCGTCCATGATGCTCACCGCCTCAGCGCTGAGTATCGCCGCGGGTATCAACGCCCTCAGCGACGGCGCCAAAACCGCCACCCCGCCGCTCCTCCTCGCTTCGGTGGCTCTCATCCTGCTCGGCCTTACATTGGCCGTGGCCGCCAAATACCGGAACTCCAGGCCGAGGCACGAACGTGGCGACTGAACGGGACATGCTGAACCTGCTGCTGGAGCGATACACGGCAGTGCGCCGCGGCACCATCTCCGACCGTTGGGTCAGGGCCGAGCACGTGAAAAGCTCGATGGGCTACGCCGATGGTGACCGGATCGCAGACTTCGTGGCTGGCGACAAGTACGGTGGCGGTGCTGCTGGCGAGAAGCTGGCCCTGCACGGACACGAAGTGAAGGTTTCCCGGGCCGACTGGCTGACCGAGCTCCGCGACCCGTCCAAAGCGGAGGCCATCAAACAGTACATGCACCACTGGTGGCTGGTCGTTCCGGACGCTTCGATCGTCAAGCCGGGCGAATTGCCTGACGGTTGGGGGTTGCTGGCGCCCGACGGCAACGGCAAGCTCCGCGCCAAAAAGACGGCACCCCGGCTGACACCTGAGCCGCCGCCGCTGACGTTCATCATTTCCCTGATGGCCTCCGCTGCCCGGACCGCCCACCGCGAACCACTGCACAGGGACGCGCCCGTGACGTTCGGCCGCCGGTCCATCCGGCACTGCGGCGTCTGCATGACCATCTCGCCCTGCCCGATCCACCAGCCCCGCGCGGCCGCAGCGGCCCATGCACTGAAGGAAGCCTCATGACACCAGGCCCCATCAACCACTTCGGAATCCACATCGACGAGGACGAAGCTCTCGCCGAGCGGTTCCCGCAGGCAGCCGTCCGGGCCCGGCTCTACCGGCTGGAGGATGACGGTGCTGCCGATCTGGCCCACCGCAAACGGGCCGCCAAGGACTCCATCGCCACGCGCCGGGAACTGATCCGGCGCATCCAAGACCGCCAAGCTGGACTCACGGGCCATGAGCCGATGCCGCAGGAGCAGGCGGACCGGTTCATCGCCGGCCACCTTGAGGCGATCAGGAAACTGGAAGAAGCCAAGCCGGAGATCGGACCGGCCGTGAACATCATTGCCCCCATGACCCGCCGGGTCGCCCGCGAAGACCGGCGCCGTGCACGCAAGTCCAAGGCAAAGACGGACAAGCAAACATGACCGACGTAAGACTCTCCACTCTGTGCTGATGCCCGATTTCTGAAGACGTCCTGCGGGTGCGCCTGCCGAGCAGCGGTGAGGCGGCCTACGCTGTGGGTATAGGAATGTCCATGGACCGGAGACTCGCGACAAGGTCGCGTGGCAGCCAGTCCTTCACGCGCTCCATCGCGTCCATGTAGAGGTCGAAGTGCGGGTTCGTCATGAAGAGTTCGGGACTGCTGTCGACCCCGATTCTCGGACCCTGGCCCGGGCGGACACTTATTAGGTGGTCGGTGACCCTGTCTGTGGTCACAAGATCCTCTACAAACCAGGAACCGTCGTGCCAGGCGCACAGGCACCGGCGCTTCCCGTTGTCGACAAGTGTTGTGTAGATGTGCCTGGGAGTCGGAGTCGGGTCCCACTCGCTGCGCGGAGCCATTGGCCACTGACCCGAGTCCTTCACTGCCTGGATGTACGACTCAACGAGAGGCCGAATGTCCTCGACTTGCTGAAGGGCCCGCCGGTATCTGGCCGGCGCGTCTGAGGAGTCGGCGTCGGCAACGGCGTCTGACCATGAGATCGGCATGGGCTCATTATGCCAATGTGGCAGCTAACCACCGGGCACATTCTGCCAGGTTCCCCGTAACGGCCTGTCCCGGTGTGTATCGTGACGAGCGTAAGCGATACCGACCGAAAGGGCAGACCGTGGCACAGGGCGACATCGAGACGTATTGGGAAGACGGTTCGTGGAAGAACCGCCGAGAAGGCACTGACCGGGCTTTTGGAGCCGGGTACGGCACCAAGGACGAGGCGATCGCCGCCGGCCGGGAAGCTGCGCAGGCCGACAAGGTCGAGCACGTCATCAAGAACCAGGACGGCAGCATCTCCGAAAAGAACAGCTACGGCCACGACCCCCGGAACGTTCCGGGCTAACCAGCCAGGTGACGGCCGCCGGCACGGACTCTGACCCGACGGCGGCCGTTCCCGTCTCCCCATATGTCGACTCTTCCGCCGCCGCTGCGGCCGCCTCTGCCTCTGGCCGCGGCAAAACCCGTCAACCGCATCCCCGCCCCAACTGCCTTGCCCGGCGGGTGCCTCTACGAGCCCAAGTGGGATGGCTTCAGGACGTCACTGACGGTCACCGATGACGGCGCGGTGCTTTTCTCCCGGCAGGGCAAGGACCTGTCCCGTTACTTCCCCGACGTGATCGCCGCCGCCGAGGAGCAGATCCCGCCGGGCTGCGTCGTGGATGGCGAGACGCTCATCTGGTCGAACGGGCGCCTCGACTTCAACACCCTTCAGCAACGCATGACCACTTCCAAGGCCGCCCTGCCGGCCTTCATCCGGGAACGACCCGCCTCGTTCGCCGCCTTCGACGTCCTCGCCGTCGCAGGACAGGACACCCGGGCGCTGCCGCTACGGGACCGACGCACGCTGCTGGAGGAGCTCGCCCGGACCTGGGAGCCGCCGCTGAACCTCTCCCCCGCCACCAGCGACCCTGACGAAGCCGCCGTCTGGTTCGAGCAGCTGCCCGAGATCGGGGTGGAAGGCTTGGTCGTGAAGGGCTCCGGCCAACCCTATGAGGGCGGCGTCCGGCAGTGGCTGAAGGTGAAACACCGCCAGGACCTGGACGTCGTGTGCGCCGCCGTCATCGGCCGGCGGGACCGCCCGAGCGCCATTGTCGCCGGGCTCCCGATCGGGGGCCGGCTTTGGATCGTCGGCCGGTCTACCCAGCTGACCGCGGCGGCTTCCAAGGCCCTGGCCGCGCACCTGCACATCCCGCGCGAGAACCACCCCTGGCCGGAGGAGATCACCCCGGGCACCTTGGACCGGTTCACCCAGGACAAGTCACCTGTCCGGCTTACTCGTGTCGAGCCGATCGTCGTGGAGGTCTCCGCCGACGTCGCCTGGTCCGGCAGGTCTTTCCGCCACCCTCTGCGCTATCTGCGCGCCCGGCCCGAACTGGACCCGGATACGATCGAGCTTCCGCCGCATCTGGCCCGCGGGTAAAGGAACTCCTGGTTCCGCACACATGGGGTTCATGAGTGAAACCCCTGCCTCCTTCAGCGCCTCCATTGCCAAGGTCTGCGCGTCCAAAGGCCACCGGACTGTTGTCATGCTCAACAGCTCGCTTTACCAGGCACTGCCGCTGGCATTCGTCACCGTCACCCTCCGTAAAGGTGAGCTGTTCATGGCCACCGGAAGCAACGGACAAGTCCGCTACACCGAAGACCTCGAAGAGGCCTGGTGGTTTGCGCACTACAACGGCTCCGACGGAGTCCCCGACGCCATCCAGATCCTCAGCCCCTGCACCGCGGACAAGGGCATCAGCACCCTCAACACTCTCAGTGTCTACGAGCGGGCCGTGGCTGCATGACCTCCCTTGCCGAACTGACTGCCGCGGAGTTCGACGACATCCACTGCGGCTACGGCGAAGACATCTCCGTCACCGACGCCGCCGGACGCATCTACGATCAGGAAACGTGCCGCTGCGGAACGCCACTCGGGATGCACCTGCCCCTGGAACAGCACCGCGCCCAGGAACTCGAGAAGTATGTCCAGGAACGCATCACGAAAGCGGCCGGGAACAACCACACCGAAGTCCTGACCCGGGTTATCGCACAGATCGCCCATCTGGAGCGCGAGATGGCCGACTTCGACTCCGTGCCGATGCACATTCACGCCATCCTTGACCAGATCGGAACCGAAGCAGCCATCGACGCTGATCTTCCAGACCCCCGCCGGGCTGGCCAACAAAACCCGACCCCTATGGAGGACCTTTCATGACCGTCAGAATCACCCGCGAACTCATTCTTCAAATCCGGGACGACGTCGAACTGACCGACATGGCACGCGTCATCGAGGGCGCCCATCGGGAGGCCTCGTGGCAGGGCTTCGGCTCCGACTGGGACATGGCACGTTTCTCCGCATACATGCTCCGCGAAGCGGGGTTTGGCCGCCTGGCACAGGAAGCAGCCCCGGAGGCTGAAGCTGTTGAGATTCCAGAGGACGAACAGCACACCGCATGGTGCCGTGGCGGGCATGAGGGCCCCTGTCGCCGCGGGCGGCTGACCGGCACGGAGAAGTAGCCCCTGCATCCTCGGTGAGGCTTCCTGGCACCGCCCTACACATACGGCCCAGCAGCACACCGACTGCCACGTCCCAGCCAAGTTCGGCGGGGACTGGGGCAGCACCTACATACCAACCGAAAGGCCCGACATGTCCATTGGAACTGCCATCTTCCTGATCTTCCTCATCATCATCGGCGCCGTCGTGGCCTGGTACTTCCTCGTTCGCCGCCCAGCTGCCAAGGCCACCACCGCGCCGCGGGACAACTTCGTCCCCGCCCCTGTTACGGCACCGGCACCCTACGTGGCCCGTCAGGCAGCACCGCAGGCACCCGCCCCGGCCTTCTACGACCCGGCACCGCGGACCATCGTTGACCAGCGCCCCGTGTTTGTCGAGACGTACAACAACCCGACAAACGATCTGACCAACCTGATCATCGCCGAGGAGATCGTTGAGGGGATGCGCGAGCACCGCCGGGAAGAACGCTTCGAGGAGATGCGTGAAGAACGCCGAGAAGAACGGTTCGAAGAGGCCCGCGAGGAACGCCACGAAGCCCCCGCCTACGAGGCGCCGCAGGAGCAGTACCGCGAGCCCGATCGGTACGAGGCGCCCGCCTCCTATGAGACCCCGGACACCAGTGGTGGCTGGGACAGCAGCAGCGACTTCGGTTCCGGTGACTTTGGCTCCGGCGATTCCGGCAGCTTCTGACAGTGGCGGTCTACGTCGACTCCATGCGGATGCGGGCCACTGTCGGGCGCATCACGGCGAACTGGTCCCACCTGACCGCTGACACCACGGAGGAGCTGGTCGAGTTCGCCGCCCGGCTCGGACTGAAGCGGTCCTGGATTCAGAACCCCGGCCACATCTGGAAAGAACACTTCGACGTCACCGACTCCAAGCGGGACCTGGCAATCAAGCTCGGAGCCAAGCCCATCACGATGCAGGAAGCGGCACAGCTCTGGGCCGCCAAGCGAGAAGCAGCGAAAGAGGCAGCATGACCACGACGGATTCGGATCTCGCGCCGACCAGTCCGACGCCAGCAGTTGGCGTACGGCTGGATCACGAGAGGATCCTGGCCGTGCTGGCAGGGCATGTCTTCATCGAAGACGAGGACGGTGACGGCTGGAATGAGCCGCGCGCGTTCTGGTACCGCTGCTCGTGCAGCCGTCGTGAGTATGCGGAATGGACCCAGAAAGATCCGCAGATGACCGGGCTCGAAGAATTCCAGACGGAGGGGCACGACGCCGCGCTGGAACTCCACCACGCCCACGTCGCGACCATCCTCACCGGGACGGCTCCGGTGGAGTTCCCAAAGTCCGAGTACCGCGCCGTCCTGACAGCGGCCGCGATCGAGGCCGGCGCGAACCAGCTGCGGTCCCAGATCAACGACTTCACCTCCCCGGACATCCTGATGCGCAAGCGTGCCAAATTCGTTCTCCGGGCCGCCGTCCCCTACCTCGAGGTTGAACCGGTTTAAGCCGCGGGGAGGGAACACCCTCATGCCTCACACATGAGGCGCATGAACCCTTCCGGCCGCAATCCTTACGACCCCGCCGTCCGCTCCCTTGCCGCAGATCTGCTGGGCTACCTCCGGCTGCCCGGAGGCACGATGCCCAGCGGCTTCACCTACGGGCTGTTCGATCTCTGGTCGAAAGCAGATGAGGACAACCGGGCGCTGATCACTACGGGCTGGCCGTTTGTGGCTTTCGTCCTGCGTGCCCACGAGGAAGACGGCGAAGCAGGCCTGCGCCGCATCGTCGAGGACTAGAGCCATGCCCGGACCAGCCGAAAAAAGCCCCGACCCACCGGAGAAACCGATGACCACCAGCCTGCCGGAAAGCACGCCCCTTGAAGAGCGTGCCATCCGCCGCTTCGAACACGACCGCCAGTTCCACCTCCGCTGCTACGCGAGGGCGAAGCAGCTGGAGGGAATCCGTCAGGCAACCGAGCCCCTGGACTACAGGGGAGACCTGAGTCGGCGCCTGCAGGATGCGATGCGCGAGCTTCAGGCCGCGGACGAGGCGGTCCACGATGACGAGTCGATCGTCCGCGGTGCCCGCTACATCGGTAACGAGCTTCTCGGCATCCTCTACGAGACGGCGTCCGTCCCTGAGCAGGAAGGCCTCAAGGCCGCGGCCCGCCGCGTCCTTGCCGCAGTGGAGAACCGACCGTGACCGGCATGGATGCACGTCCCATGGAACTCATTGACCTGTTGCAGGGCTTCATCGACGCCGAGCCGCGCCTGGACATCTGGCGCCGCTACCCGGACATCACCGAGGCCGAGGACAACTACACGGACACGTGGGCCTGCGCGCAGGTCAGCGGGCAGTTCGCCGCCTTCGCCCGTGAGCACGGGTGGGAAGCCGTCGTGGTCCACGCCGACGAGCCGGAACAGCCTCTCGCCTTCGACCATGCCTGGGTCCGCCTGACCCGCGACGGCCGCTCAACCGACGTCGACTGGACAGCCCGGCAGTTCCACAACCTTCACGCCGCCGAAGGGCACGACCCGAACGTCCTGGCACTTCCCTGGCCGCTGGCCTGGGACCCGGTCGTCATCGCCCCCGACGACCACCTGATCGTGGGCCGCTACGGCACCATCACGAAAGAAGACAGGTAATGGTCCACGCAGACATCTACGACACCGAACCCGTCGAGGCCACCTGCTGGCTCTGGGCGCCCGGCGACCACTGGCACGCCATGGCGGAGACGGACATGGACGAATGGGCTGCCTCGAAGCGGATCACCGCCACCCGCTGGATGAAACGGCCCATCGGCAAGGTCCCCGAGGCCGGCTGGATCCACTACCGCGGAGAGGATGGCACTCCACAGGCGCGGCGTTTCTCCTACACGCCCGCGAAACAGCACAGCATCGACCTGCGCAAAGTCCTCAAATTCGACGACGAGGCGACCGCCGCGGTGCTTGAAGAGTTCGTCCTGGTGCCCCGCGCTTTCCTGCCCATCGCCGAATTCACCGGTGACGAAGGCGCCGTGCAGGCCGGCTCCGCGATCTATCCCGTCACGATGGACACCGACCTGCTGCGCGCCATGGCCGGAGCCCAGCTGGCCGTCGCGGACTTCATTGACGGACTCGGTGAAGAGAAGCCATGACCGCGGTCCTGGACTTCATTGACGCGGCGGCCGCGGCCCTCGCCGGCCATTCGTCCTATGCCTGGAACAAGGCCGGGACCCGCATCCGATGCAACGGAGAGGGATGCGCAGACATCTTGGACGTCCCTGCCGGGCCTGACAGTGGCGACGCCGTCGCTGCCTTCGCCCGCCACCAGGCGGAGCAACTGCCTGCCCCCGAACCGGTCCACATCAAGGATCAAGCTCCGGAACAGCCTGTGGCCGAGGTCGAATGCGCAGCCGACTATGCACCGGCCGTAGACCCCGAACACGACCCGGAGCCGGAAGGCGAACAGGACACCGAACCAGCAGGAGAACCCATGGAACAAGCCCTCTCCGAGACAACCCTCGCCCGCCACGACGCCCGCGAAGCCGAGGCCGACCACGCAGCCGGTCCGAAGCTTCGCCGTGACACCAAGGCCCTGACCGCCACCCTCGAGGAAGTCAAGAAGGGCGACCGTGTGAGCGCCACCTTCGACCACCCCCGCTACGGCATCTTCACCGTCGAGGGCACCGTCATCAAGGGCGGCGCAGGCCAGGACCGCAACCAGCTCATGGTCGCCGGCTGGCACCTCAACCTGAACGCCCGCGCCGCCAAGCACCTGCACAGACTGACCATCCTGGCGCCGGCTGGAAAGCACGAATTCGCCATTCCCAAGCCCTCCGAGCTGACCGAACACGTCGGCATCGGATGAGCACTACCCAGACCGGTATTCCGATTGCCATGTGCGGGGACTGCAGTCGGACACACCCCGTGACGCGGCGGCACTGCCGCGTGTGCCGCGCTGCGACGGTATTCCTGGGCCCCGACCGGGTGTGCATCCGATGCCAGGAGCAGCCACCACCCTCATAAGGCATTCCGGCCTTCTCCAGCTGTTCCACCCTCTGTTTACGAACCGCCAAACCCGAAAGAAGCACCCATGGCCCTGATCACCGACGATCGCACCCGGTTCCCCGTTGCACCGTCCAGCCTGCTCGAAACACGCTACGAACCCGGTGACGCCGGCACCCTGGAGACCCTCTTCGCCATCGGCAACGGACACCTCGGGGTCAGGGGCGCACACTGGGCCGCGGACGACGCCGAACTGCCCGGCACGTTCATCAACGGCTTCCACGAGACCTGGGACATCAAGCACGCCGAGAACGCCTACGGATTCGCCCGTACCGGCCAGCGGATCCTCTACGTCCCGGACGCCACCAACTTCACCGTGAACATCGACGGGGAAGCGCTCAGCCTGGCCGGCTCAACGGTTCTGGACTACGGACGGACGCTGGACTTCGGCTCCGGCCTCTACCTGTCCCGCATCACCTGGCTTTGCCGCTCGGGCGCCACCGTCACCACCACCGAACGCCGCGCCGTCGGGTGCAATTCCCGCGGCTGCCTGGGCATCACCCTGGAGATCAGTGCCGACCGCGAGGTCTACGCCGACGTCACCTCCTCGATTATCAACCGCCAGGACCGGGCCGTCGAAGACCATTCCGACCACGATCCGCGGCGCTCCGGCCGCCACGCAGGACGTGTCCTGCACCCGGTCCGGCTTGACGGCGATGCTGGCTCGTTCCGCCTTGCCTGGCAGACCGCGGAATCCGGCCAGCAGGTGGGCCTGGCCGTGGACCACTGGGTCTCCACCGGAACCGCCCCGTTCGGGACCGTCGTAGACCAGGACGAGAGCAGCGTCCGCTACGTTCTCGCCCTCACCCCCGGGGTCACCTTCCGGATGGAGAAGACCGTCAGCTACGCCGTCGACGGGCGCGATGTCACCGACCTGGCCGAGACGGCCGAAGCTGGCATCAGGAACGTCAACGCGATCTTCACCGAGGCCGCCACCCACTACCGG
Organism: Paenarthrobacter sp. YJN-5; assembly: GCF_015040095.1. Lineage (NCBI taxonomy): Bacteria > Bacillati > Actinomycetota > Actinomycetes > Micrococcales > Micrococcaceae > Paenarthrobacter > Paenarthrobacter sp. YJN-5. Next base: position 370,494 of record NZ_CP053545.1, on the reverse strand, counting down.
AACTACTGGGCCACCACCGACATCACCGTCAAGGGCCAGCCGGGCGTCCAGCAAGCGATCCGCTGGAACCTATTCCAGCTCTCCCAAGCCACCGCACGGGCTGGTGTCGCCGGGATCCCGGCCAAAGGCGTCAGCGGCTCAGGCTACGAGGGCCACTACTTCTGGGACCAGGAGGTCTACCTCCTGCCGTACCTGACCTACACGAACCCGTCCGCGGCCCGCCAGGTCCTCGAATCCCGCCACGGAATGCTGCCCCTGGCACGGAAGCGTGCTGCGGAGCTGAACGTCGACGGCGCCCTGTTCCCGTGGCGGACCATCAACGGGTTGGAGGCCAGTGCCTACTACGCGGCCGGCACCGCCCAGTTCCACATCGCCTCCGCGATCGCCTTCGCCACCCACCGCTACATGTGGGCCAGCGACGACCCCTCCTTCCAGCCGGACGCCGGCGCGGAGCTGCTCATCGAGACTGCCCGGATGTGGGCGTCCCTCGGATTCTTCGGCAAGGACGGCCAATTCCACATTCACGGCGTCACCGGCCCGGACGAGTACACCGCCGTCGTGAACGACAACCTCTACACAAACGTCATGGCCCGGTTCAACCTGCTGGCCGCCGCCGCCCTGGACGATCCCCGGATCACCGACGAGGAACGGGACGTCTGGACCCAGGCCGCGACCCGGATGCACCTGCCCTACGACGAGGACCTGCAGGTCTACGCGCAGGACAACGACTTCATGACCCTGGAGCCGTGGGACTGGACCACACCCCGGTCCAAATACCCGCTGCTGCTGAACTACCACCCGCTGGTGATTTACCGGCACCAGGTCCTGAAGCAGGCCGACACCGTCCTGGCGATGTTCCTGCAGTGGCAGGACTTCACCGCCGAGGACAAGCGCCGAGCCTTCGACTTCTATGACCCGATCACCACAGGAGACTCCACCCTCTCCGCGTGCGTCCAGGGGATCATGGCTGCCGAGGTCGGCTACGGGCAGGCCGCACTGGAACACTTCACCCACGCCCTGTTCATTGACCTGGACAACACTCACGGCAACACCGTTGACGGCGTCCACATCGCCTCCACCGGCGGGGTCTGGAGCTCTCTGGTCAGCGGCTTCGCAGGCTACCGGGACCAGGGCGCACTCCCGCACTTCGACCCCCGCCTGCCCGCCGGTTGGGAGGGCCTGTCCTTCCAGCTGAACATCCAAGGCCGCCTGCTGCTCGTACAGCTGGAGCAGGGAGCCATCTCCTTCACCGTCGCATCCGGTGCCCCACTGGAGGTCTCGGTCCGCGGTCGCAAGCATTTGGTCACCGACCGGACGCTGCGTGTCGGATTGGAGCCCGTGGCGGACCTCGGGATGCCCAGCCCGTTCAGCACCGGACTTCCCGCCCATGCCGTCGCTGTCGAAGCGATGGCTGCATGACCCGGCGCCGGTATGACACCCAGCGCCGCCACACCAGCGAGCTGCGGCGGATCAGGCTCGCCGGCTGCCGGCCCTGGATCGTCGGCCCGTATTACCGGGACCGGCTGTCCGCGATGCTCGACATCCCGATGGGCGACCCGAAGCAGATCGAGGCAGCACGGATCGTGGCTGACCGGGCAGCGCGACAGCGGCCTGTCAGCCGGCTGTGTGCCAACGGCCGCTGCACCGTCGTTGTGGACAGCACCACCGGCAGGACCTTGTACTCGATGGGCCCGGCCGGCTGCTGCGACGAATAGCCGGGGAGGGGCGGCAGGCGGTCCGCACACATGTGACCAAAGAACCGCCCTCACTCCTGAAAGGGACCCCATGACACACGAATCAGAGGAACCGAGCGACCTGGACCTCGAGAAGATGCAGGCAGTCCGCCAGATTGCCAGCTCCATCGGCGCCCACCAGATGGTCAAGCGCGACGGCCTCCCCGGTTCCACCTGCCGCAACGCGGTATGCGCCGAGAAGGGCACCATCTTCCTCACCCGCGCCCAGATCTACCAGCACCAGTCCATCGTGGCGGTCAACGACTTCCTCGCCTTCCTCCGCTTCGACCGCGAGATGGACCTGACCGACGAGGGCGTGGCCAAGGCGCACATGGAGCAGGACTTCACCTATTCCCTGCTGACCGACCTGCTGGATGCCACCCCCGCCGGCCGGACCTACGCCGAGCGCACGGCACGGCCCTGCAAATGACGACCAGGACGTTCATCCGCGACCCTCGCGTGGCGGCCGCTGCCACGGCGATCGCCGGCGTCGACTCACGCCGCAGCCGGATCAAGACACCGACGGATAAGCCCAGCGCCTCGGACTTCCACGAGGCTGTCGTCGCCGTGAAGGCCATAGACGAGGCCTCAACGTCTGCGGTGGCCGCAGTCCTCGCGCTGCACACTCCGGTCCGCCGATACCGGGCCGCCACCCGCCTCGACACGCACACCTACCCGACAGCGGAGCGCGCCCACCAGGTCAACACCCGCCACTCCATGCGGGGGTTTGAGGCACTGGTCATGGCCACCCAGGAGGACGTCCCGTTCATCGAGGTCTGCGCAGAATGCTCCCGGGTGGAGAACGCCTCCACCGAAACCGTCAACGGGTACGGCGAAGATCATGATGATCATCAGGATGGCACGGAGCTGTCTATGAAAGCCTCCGTCTGGCCGTGCGCCACGTACACCGCACTCAACAGCGCCCCAGCCCAACCCTCGCTCGAAGCAAAGGCCCTCGCGGCCGTCGCCTCCGTCCTGGAGCGGTGGCAGAACGGTGCCCTCATCAATAAAGGCGCCTACGAAGGCATCACCTGGGTTGAACCATTGTCACCACTGCCGCCCGGCGCCGACGAGATCCGCGAGGCGCTGAAGCAGGCCGGGATCCAGTGAGCGGCAAGCGGCTCACCCGCAACGATTTGCTCATGCGGGTCAGCAGGGAAATGTCCGCCCTTGCTGTCATAATTCCGACCAACCCGATGGACCTCACAGCTTTGGCACACAACGCGCGGGACACAGAGGAAAGACTTCGCCGACTCGCCCAGGTAGTGTCCTCGATGGTTCCGAGCTACAACTACGGCGGAATCGAAGACGCGAACGAGCAGTACCGCGACTACATGGCGGAATTCCACCCGGAAGGCCCAGAACCGAAAGGCAGCTGATGGACATCCCCTGGCGGATCTCCAGTGTTCCCGATGTGCGTGCGGTGCTGATCCACGAAAAGGTTGACGTCCCGGCCTCCTTCGCGCTCTCCCTGGGAGGCAAGTTGGAGAATCTGCCCGACGACATCCGGACCCAGATCGCCTATGACCGGAAAGTCGCCCGCAACCTGGCCTCGGGTGAGATGTTCTGGGTCTCCTCGGACATGGTCGCGCTGGCCCTGGACGCAGCCAGCGACGTTCCCGGCTTCACCCCGGGAGCCGATCTGCCAGCCACCCACGGTGTCATGGTGCTGGAGAAGCCCCTGCCGACGCTGAAGACGTGGATCGTGAACGCCGACGCGCAGCAGGTGGAAGTAGGCCTTTCCGTCGATGTCATCTCCTGGACAATCCTCGAGGGCATGGTCTTCATTGAGTCCTATTGCCGCGGTATCGCCCTGCCGGACCGGCTGCACGCGGCGGCCCTCGAACCGGTCCGCTACTTCCGCGGCCACGCGGACAGGTTCTTCGCCGCCGAGGATGAAGACGTCGACGCGAACAGTCACCGTCTGATGCAGTTCCTGGCGGCAGCCTCCCATCTGATGGCCAACTCGTCCGTCGCCGCCCGCACCATCTCTACACCGAAGACACCGGCAGCGCGGAAGGCTGCGAAGAAGGGCCACTCGAGCACGGTCACTGTCGTGGACCTGCGCGCCCCGGAGCATGTCGAAACCGGGGAGAAGTCCGCGTCGGGCCGGGTCTACACGCACCGGTGGATCGTCCGCGGCCATTGGCGGAACCAGGCGTACGGCAAGAACCGAGCCCAGCGGCGCATCACCTGGGTGCCTTCCTACACCAAGGGCCCTGCCGGCATGCCGCTGAAGGAGACCGATCGGGTGTGGGCCTGGCGACGGTGAGCACAGATCCGGTTTCGCCAAAAAGCGGCCGCCTCGAACCGGACAGGAAGCCCTTACAGCTAACCCCGCCCCCCCTCGGACACATCCCTCAACTTGAACCTCAACCGTCCCACGACAGATTAGAGTTTGGCCATGCCTATCAAACGCACCGTCCATTGGACCCTGCTCGCTGACCCCGACACATCGCTTGAAGCCGTCACCGCCGCCGTCTCCAAAGCCAAGTTCACCCTTGAGACCCAAACCCTCGGCCACCTCAAGATTGATGTCCCCCGCTCACTCCGCCTGAACCAGTGGGCCGCCAAGATCGAGGGCGCCGTGGAAGGTGAGGGCAACCGGACCCACATCAAGTGGACAGTTGAGGGCATGGGAGACAAGCACTACGCCCACATTGCCAAGATCGCCAAGGCCCTCCCTGAAGGAATGCTCTACGACCGGGGAATTCCGGCACTGATGGCCAAGACCCTCGGTCTCGCCTTCGCCATCGGCGAGATTACCCACCTTCCGAACGTAATGGACCGCGGCGAAACTGTCCTGGCGTTGGCCGTCGGCAAGGTCAACGGGAAATCGGCTCTCGGCGTCGTCACAGACAGCCGTGTCTTCTTCCTCGACAAGGGCCTGGTTACCGTCCGGGAGTCGCTTACCGCCTTCGATCTGGATGTGATTCAGACGGTGCATACGACCAAGTCCGCTGGAGGTGAGTCACTGACCATCACCTACTCGGGCATGACCGCCGTGATGACTCACATTCCCCACGGCTCCGGGGACACCCTCGCAGAGGCGATTCGCTCAGCCAAGGCAGCTCAGTCGGCATCAGCACCGGCCGCCCCGAGCCAGGTTCAAAGCCCTGATGTAATCGGGCAGCTGGAGCGCCTCGCATCGCTTCGGTCGCAGGGAATCCTCACGGAGGACGAGTTCCAGGCTCAGAAGTCTTCCCTGCTGGCCAAGGGATAACCGTCCTGGGCATCGTCACCGGGACGCTGCCCAGGGCGGACGGAGCTGCCGCTGCCCCGACTGGTGAGCGGACGCTCCGCTTCCGCACACATGAGCGGCATGGCTACCGCGAAGCGCAAGGATGAAGAGCTTGCCCTGCATATGTTCAAGATCGACACCGCCGACCACGCGATGGAGGTCGCCCTCGACCAGGGCCTCTACCGGCACCTGCGCTTCCGCAAGCCAGGCACCGGCCTCTACTGGTACGACATCGTCACGATGCCCGGCCGGTTGACCTTCCACGGCGACATCGGCACCTACGTGTTTGCCCGTACCGAGGACATGTTCACTTTCTTCGAAGGCAGCGGCGGCCGCATCAACCCCAGCTATTGGGCCGAGAAACTCCAGGCCCAGGACGTGCACAGCCCGGCGCGCGAGTACTCCCGGGACGTCTTCATTGGTCACGTCATGGAGGATTTCTGGAACAGCCGGGAGACACTGGACGACGCCGCCGACGTCTGGCGTGAGATCCGTGAAGAACTCCTCGACGAATACGGACCGTCCGGAGACCAATCCCTGGCCATCGCTGCCGCAATGGACTTCCGCTACGGCGGGTTCGAGTTCTACGACGTCACCGACTGGCGCCTGACCGCCTACAGCCACCAGTTCCTGTACGCCCTGCACGCGATCGTGGACGGCATCCGCCGGTACCGCGAACACAGCGCGTCCCTCCAGCTGGCAGAGGTTGCGGCGTGACACGTCGCATCGACATCAAAGGCCCGGACCATGACTGACTTCATCACCTACCGCGAGGTCCGCGAAATCACCATCCGGCTTCCACGCGACGACTACGAGGCGGAGCACTCCTACGGCGAGGACATCGTGAAGGCCACGGTGGTCTCCCGCGAGGAGATCGGCCGCCGCCACGAGGTCGACTACGCCCTGGGCACCGACCTTGAAGCAGAGCTCTACTACCTCCTGGCCGACGGCGAGAGGATCTTTGAGTCCCGCAGTCACGACGCGGTCGTCGAACACTGCGCATCCCTCGGCGATGACGTCTCCCGCATCTTCCGCTTCGGAGACCTCGACGAGCCTGACAAGTCCTGGAAGATCATGGCCGACAGCAGGGCCGCGGCCGCGAAGGCAGGCACGGAATGAATCTCCCCGCCGAGGCCCTTGAGGCGGCAAAAGAGGCCATGCGCGAAGTCACCCCACCGCCCGGGGTCAGCAAGGAGGACTGGCTTGCCGAGCACGGGACCTGGGCACTGTTCGCCGGTGCGATCGCGGCGGCCGCCCGGTTCATCGCCGCCCAGGCACTGACTGCCGCAGCCAACGACCTGCAGGAATCCGTCGACGTCATCCGGGTCCGCTCCTACGACGCCGGCATCAACAACCACGACACGCTCCACGCCATGACCACCAATGTGGGATGGCTCCAGCACCGCGCCGGCGAAATCCTCGCGGGCCACTGAAACGAGGCACCCATGAGCTACACCCCGATGCCCGCCCACCTCGACCAGCAACTGCAGTCCGTGGTGCGGGAGATCAGCAGCCCCAAGGCCGACGCCGGCAACACTGTCTTCGTCATTCGCGAGGCCCTCGCCCAGGCCTACGCGGCTGGGCACAAGGACGCACACACCCAGGCAATGAGCCACCGGTGGCTCACCGAGGAGCTCAAGAAGGCCTACGAAGAGCGACAAACCACACTGGACGAAGCTCGGGCCGGAGCCAAACCAGCGGAGAACATCGATGACTGACCACATCACCATCCGCGAGACCCTCGAGTACACGGTCCCCCTGCAAGGCTGGGAGAACGGCGACTATAGCCACCTGACTCACCTCGATGCGACCAGCACCAAGTCGGTCCTGCGGGAAATCATTGACCGCAGGCACGAGCCCGACTACGTCATCAGCCTGGACGACGACAGGCAGGTGCACATCCTCTTGGCCGACGGCGCCGAGGTGTTCGCCCACCGCAGCCACGACTCCGTCATCAACCACTTCCGCGAACTCACCGGCTACACCGGGCACCTCGAACTCTTCGGCGACCTCGAAGACACGGACAAATCCTGGAACGGGATGTGAACGCCATGACTCAGACCAGCACTTTGCCCGAACGCACCCCCGCCTCGGATCCCCGACCCGACTGGAGCGAATGGGCGATGAGCATCGCGGCCGCAGTTGCTGCCCGCGCCGACTGCTCCCGCGCACAGGTCGGTGCCGTCATCATGACCTCCGACATGCGCATTGTCGCCACTGGCTACAACGGAGCACCGTCGGGAATGGCCGGCTGCCTCACCAGCGGCGCCTGCCCGCGGGCGACGGTCGGCAAGGATTACGGCAGCTCCTACGACACCGGCCCGGGGGCCTGTATCAGCATCCACGCCGAAGCCAACGCCATCATCCGTGCCAGCTGGGCCGACATGGAAGGCTCGACGCTCTCCACCACGAAGAAGCCGTGCGACGGCTGCTGGAAGCTGATCATGGCCACACCGCTGGCCAGGGTTGAGTGGCCCGGCGGAGGCCACACCCTGAAGTAGCGACCCGTCCGGGGACCGCCATCCCGGGGTCCGCACACATGAGTGCCATGGAAACCTTCTATGGCCGAGTCCACACCCTTGAGATGTTCTTCTCCTATGGGCCCGACGGGAAGCTTCAGTTCAAGCCGTTCAACACCGCTTACGGCGTCGTCCATCCGTCGGACGGGCCGGGCAACGACATCAACGACGTCGAGCTCGTCCTCAACGACGGCGAATACTTCCAGGTTCACGGCTTCTACCGCGCCGCCGACGGTGGGAACTTCCTCAACTACCGTGACGCCTACCGAAAGGCACTCGGCAACGGTGAACAGGGCTCAGTCGCCGACATCGTCATCGTCGCCCCAGCCGAGCCCCGGACCGTAACAGCCCTGGCCGCCGAGGGCACCGAGGTCGTCATGGGCCAGAACACGCAGTGGCGAACTGTTCGCCTTCCGGAGCGAGTCCGCTTCATCAACCGCCCCGCCACAGATCCCGAAACCGCTTAGAGGAACCCATGGACCTGAATATCGTCGACACCAGCTACGGCCGCGACAGCCTGACCGCGAAGCTGACGCAGACCGCACACGCCCAGATACCCCACCCCGGCGTGCCGGCCCGGCACACCATCTTGCAAGTGCGCATCATCAATACCTCGCTCGACAAGAACGCCCACGCCAATGTCAGCGTCCTCAACCATGCGGCCATGACCTGGACCGAGCTGCTGTCCCTGCCAGCCAGCGAATGGCGGGCCGCGGTCCCCAACCCCACCGGGTCCACCGACCCCCAGGCTGCCATGGAAGAACTGGCGGCATCCCTGTTCGCACGGGCGGAACGGATCCTGGGCTACTGACCACGTCGGGCCGGGGAGCTTTTCGCTGCGCCCCGCACACATGTCGCCCATGAGAACACTTACCCAGCACACCGAGCTCCTGGAGCTTCCGCTCGAGTCGATCATTGTCGATGACACAGACACCCCGATGCAGGTCATTGACCCGAACCTGGTCGGCATCTTGGCTGGACCCGAGGCTGGCTTCTTTCGGGTCATCTCCGACCCGGCGGCCGTCGCCCTTCCCGCCACGGTGCGCTGGGAACCGGTGAGCTGATGGACAACCCCGCCTACTTCACCGTCGCATGGCGTGCAGACGACGCCGACTGGGACTTCACAGATGCAGGTCTTTTCGGCTCCTTCCGTGCCGCCAGAGACGAGGCAGCAAAACGCCAGGCCAACACCGACGTTCCCGACCTGATGTTCGCCCCGGCCGTCATCTCGATGCTGGACCAGGACCCCGTCAGCGGAACTCCGATGAGCCACCTCAATCCGCCCAACGCCACCGGCTATGCCATGGCGTCCCTGAGCGTTCCCGACTCGGCGCGCCGCAGCCTGGACCATACTCTCCATGAGGACTTCGAGACTGTGCTCGGCATGGCCGAAGGTGTCCGCAGCCATAACCGGCGCCGCGGCAACGACACCGTCGTCGACGTCGTCGCCGTCACTGTAATCGACCAAGCGGCACCTTTGAGCGCATCAGGGTGAGCGCTGCCGCGGCTGCCGCACACATCAGCGGCAGGGACACACGCCGTGGCCTGCACCCTTGGAACCGGAGACCTCAGATGCCCCCTCGCCTGCTTCCCATCGACACCGAAACGGTCGCCCGCCGCCTCGAACTGAACCCCGGCACCGTCACACTGGCAGCTGCCAAAGTCATCATCAACAGCCTTGGCTTGGATGCCGAGGCCGACGGGCACAGCGGACTCGCGACGGAAGCCTTCGAGCTCGCCATCGAAGTGCAGGCGATCACCGACGCTCCCGAACCTGGCGGACTTGTCGCCTCCGCCCGGATGATCCAGGACATGGACGACATCGTCCTGAAGGCAAACGAGCTGCGCACCACCACGGCCGGCACCTACGACCGCTACGACAAGCACACCGTCCAAGCAACCGAGGCCCTCGAGATCCTCACTGCCGTTGTCGTGAAACTCGAAGCTGCCGACTTCGAACTGCGGACCGGGACCCGCGCCGCCTAGCCTGCACGGGCAGGGCCCTTCAAGGTGCCGCACACATGAGGTTCATCAGAGACCCATGCCAGCCCCGAAGGATCATCATGTTTGCACTCTTCACGGACACCGCCCGCCGCGTTGTCGTCCTCGCCCAGGAAGAGGCGCGGATGCTCAACCACAGCTACGTCGGCACCGAACACCTGCTCATCGCCCTCACCAGTGACCGCGCCCAGGCCAGCCAGGCCCTCACTGCACATGGCGTAACCCGGGAGGCGGTCCGCGGGCACATCCTCGAACTCGTCGGCGAAGGAATAGCCGCATCCCCCGGTCACATCCCTTTCACGGTCGATTCCAAGCAGGTCCTGCTGAACGCACTGAGCAGCGCCAAGGGTTACGGCGTGACTGACATCGATTCCGGCCACATCCTCCACTCCCTGCTCACCGGCGACACATCCACGCCCCCCGTCGCCCATCTGGCCATCGCGGCATGCGGTGCCAGCACAGAGGCAATCAGCCAGAGCCTGACCGAGCTGATGACCGCCACCGGCGCACCGGAGGCCGGACCGGAGCCGATCTCCGTGCTTCTCCACCAAATACGCAGAGGACACCATGAGCGACCTGCCTAAAACCATCAAGCGGTGGTGCTGCGACGCGTACAAGTCATGCGGCAACACGACCCTGTACCTGGCCACGTTCGACGGCCCGGAAGGCTACCCGGCCCTCTACGACTACCAGCGCGGCAACGAGAACAGCTACACCGGCGGCTGGCCCACAGAGCAGTCCATCCGCGACTGGCTCGAAGCCACCAGGGACAACATCCAGAAGGAACGCAATGTTTGAGCGATTCACCCAGGACGCCCGCAACATCATCGTCCTCGCCCAGCGCGAATCCCGCGCGCTCTCCCACAACTACATCGGCTCCGAGCACCTGCTTCAGGGACTGATCCTGGACCGCGGGATCGCCGGCCAGGCCCTCGCCGAACTGAAAGTCATCTACGAGGCGGCCACCGCCAAGATCGTGGAGATCATCGGCCGCGGCAACGTCGCCCCGTCCGGGCACAGCCCGTTCACGCCCCGGGCCGCCGCCATCCTGCAGGCAGCCAATGAAATCTCACACGGTGCCGGCAGGCATCTGAATTACAACCGGGCACGGAACGCCGCTGACGCCGCCGGCGCCCGCGTCCACATCGCCGCCCCCGTAGCCAAAGCCGTCACCGCCGAGACCGCATCAGGCATCGAGGTGAACCTCGCCGAGACCGCCGTCTGGGAACCCGTCCCGTTCGAAGACAGGATCGAGGTACTGGCAGGCTAGGGGTTCGACCAGGTTGCTATTGCCTTGCCGCCACGGTGCTTTCCATCCGGAGAAGTTCCTTGGCCAGAACCGTCTGGATCTTTGAAGAATCCCAGCCGAGCGTTCGCATATAGGTGATGCCCTCACGCTGCGTGTTCAACGGGTAGACGTCTTCCGCGTGGACTCCGCGCGGCAACCCACGCAACTCACCGCCCGCGCTCCCGTTCCCGTTGGGGATAGTCACGATCCACCGCCCCTCCCGCATGACGATGAACTGGTTCCGCAAGGATCCGTGATCGGTCAGGTCCTCCGAGTCGGTGACCAGCCACCCCTCGCCGATCACTTCTCCTACACGGCAGAGGGTCTTGCTGCGGTTGAGGATCAGCGTCCTGACCGTTTCCGATCTGGCTGTCACGACGGTAAGGGGCCGGACCCCGATTGCGTCGGCCTGCCGGGAGAACTCCACCGACAGCCTGGCCATCTCGTCCACGACGTGCGCTTCCCAGCGCTCCCGTTCAGTTTGTTGACGGGCATTTTGCGCCGCCAGGTTCTGAGCGGCACGTCGGGTCTCGGCCAGCCTTCTTTCGAACTCCGTGACCGGTGGTCGCTCCACAGCCTCGCCCGCTTTCTTGCGTGCAGCTGCTTGCCGCGCCTCGAAGGCCGCCGACCCGTCGGATAATCCCATGGCGCAATCGTAGAGCACCCCGACCGGTGACGGGAGGCGGCCGTTCCGCACACATGAGTCACATGACGCACACACCCGACCCGCGCGCTGAAGGCCTGTCCATTAACGACTACTGCGCCCTGCTTCCACGCCGTCGCCACTCCCACGAAGGCCGGGGCAAAATCCTCCTGCTTCCTTCCAGTGGACTCGTCGTCGTCCCCTTCCAAGAACACACCGGAGGCTGGGAGGTCGCCGTTGTCGAAGGCCACGGAAGCTACCCGGTCGGAGGCCACCACCTTTCCGTCAGCGACGCCGAAATCGAAACTGCAATCGAAATTTCCCTCGGCGAGCCCGTCCCGCTGCACTTCGTCAACAGCGGCGCGGAAGCCGAAGCCCTGGAGGACGGGACCTACATCCTGACCCGCTCCCGCGGAGGGCTGTCCAAAGCGACCGTTGACGGCGAAACCCGCTGGGTCCGAACCATCATCGACAAGGTTTCCCTGCGCACAGATGAGATCGCAGACCAGTTCCCCGTTGTCGTCCCGGGATCGGCCACGCCGCCGTCCTCCGGCAACGCTGGACGTTCCCCGGAATTCGTTCACAACCGCGAAGAGGCCGAGGCGCTGCCGGACGGCGAATCGATCCTGACTCCGGGAGGCATCGTGTTCCGCAAATGGGTCGGCTACTACCGCGACGGTGAGACCACCTGGTGCCGCTTCATGCATAACCCGATCACCACCAACCTGCTCAGCGAGGAGATGCACTTCCCGGCCAAGGTCCTCGGCACGACAGACGCACACGTCCCCGAACAGAAGAAGGCTTCCAATGTTTGAGAAGTTCGACGACGCCGCACGGTCCGCCCTCCTCATGGCGAAAGACATCGCCGCCAAGTTCAACCAGGACCACATCAACACCAGCCACCTGCTCCTGGCTGTTACGGGATACACCTCCCCTGAAATCCGCTGGCACAACCCGCCGGGCATCTCCCCGAAGACGGAAGCCGTCATCGCCGCGCTCGGAACCACGCCGGATACGGTCATTGGCCAGACTGTCGCCGCCATGAAGTACGGCACCAGCTATGACGACGGCAGGCACCACCCGTTCACTCCGAACCTGAAGCAGGTACTTGAGTACGCGCTGCGGGCCTCCATGATGCTTGGCGACAACCACGTCGGTCCCGAGCACCTGCTCGCAGGACTTGCCCGCAACAGCTCCGGCACGGCCGGCGCAGCCCTCCTCCGGCTCGGCGTCACCGACCTCAAGATCCACACCGCCATCCAGGACTCCACCCCGGCGCCCTCCCCAACCGCCGCGCGCCCCTGCGCCGTCTATTTGCCGGTCGGCAAGTCGATCTTCAAGAACGGCGGCAAGATCTACCCGGACCTTGCCACCGCGCAGGCAGCGCACCCGGACCAGGACATCGCACCGTTCGTGATCCAGCTGGCCGAGGGTGAATTCTTCGACGTCGGCACCGTGCACCAGCGGTTCAGTTCGTGGGGCAGGTTCGCTTCCTTCTCCGACGCGTTCGCCGCCGCCGAAAAGTTCAGGGACGTCCAGGGCGCCGACGTTCAAATCCGCATCCTGGTCCCCGACGTGACGGAGCTGCGGGGTAAAGACTCCGCGGGCCGCGACGTCGTCCTGGGCCGATCGGTCGAATACACGCACGTGAAGATGATGTCCCGTATCGGAGCCGCCCAACCCGCTGCCGAGGCTGCCTCCGCGTGAAACGTATTGGCCGCATCCGCGGCAGTGTCGTCGCTGATAGGTGACACCCGTGCCGGCGTCCACACACATCAAGAGTGAGACAGGAACGTCCTGTCCGTTGAGCGATTCGGATCCCATGAACTCCCGCACCGCCGCTGACCTTAGCGCCGCACTCGATGATCTGAATGCCCTCGGCTCTGCCCTCATCCGAACCTTCAACACGGCACCGTTCCCGACGTGCTCACGCTTGGCACGCGCCATCCGAGCAACACTGAGCCACTCCGACGCCTGGAAGACGCTGGAACCGGACACACTTGACCGCGCCGACGCCATGCTCCTCGATGCCCAGGGGCTACACCTCGCCGTCGTTGATCTTCCCGGTATCGTCCAGAAACTCACCGCGCGGATCCTCGTCGTGAACACCGCGCTGCTCGAATACCGCGCCCACCTCCTGGAACCCGACAGTCCCGTCGCAACCGCCGCCGAACTCCTCGCCGCCTGAACTTTCCCCGGCTACGCTGGGCAGGACGGAACGACCCGCCCAGCGCGAGACGAGGATGAGCGATGGCTGACCAGCTGCCAACTTTCGAGGACATGCGTTCCAACGCGTTCGCCCTGCTGGGTGACGCCGAAGATGAACTCCGCTCCGACTGGCGTGAAGGCACCGGACCGAACCGTGAACAGGGGGTCGCCCTGCGCCAGGCACGCGAGGCGATAGCCCAAGCCAAAGCCGCACTCGACGCAGCCGCCCGCGCCGGGCGATAGCCGCAAGCTGTTCCCCTTCCCGCGCCGCCGTCAGGTGGTGCGGTGTGTCGGGCCGGCGGTAGCCGCGGCCCCGTTGTGGACAATCCGAACGCCTGGCGGAGCCGGAGCGAAAAGTTTTGAGTGACAGCAGCTGGATCGGCATATTAAGAGGACTCGGGGCTTCGCCCCTCGTCCTTGGCGTGATCCGATTTGTTCATCGTCCAGTCCATCGTGGTGTTCTCCGCGGTGTGGTTCTTCTTTGTGTTCTTCTGGGCCTGGCGGCCCGAGCCCCCGGCCTGGCGGCCGTGAGCTCCGCGGCATGCTTTTCGCCGCGGCACGCGGTTTGTTGTTCGTGCTTCGCTGCGCTTCGCGTCCGCGCTGCGCGCGGCCCGGCGTGTTGTCCTTCTCATCTCCCGCCTCGTGGTTCGTTCCGGGGCTCTGGCCGCTGCGCGGCCGGGGCCGTGTTCTTTCCGCTCTCCGGGGTCTTCGTTGTCGCTGCGCTCCGCCTCCGATCCCCGTTTCGCTGCGCGGTGCCGGTTCCTGCGTCACCTGTTGTTCTGTCCGCTGGGCGTCGTGTTTTTCTCAGGGCTTCGCCCTGGGTCGGGTGGTTCCTCCGTGGCGTGTTGTCTCGTCGTTGGTGGCGCCTGCGGCGGGCGGTCAGGTGCCCGGCTTGTTTGGCGTGTTGGTTCACGATTCGTTTCTCGTTGTCCGGGGCTGCGCCCCGTCCCCTGCACCTGCGGCGCAGTGCTTCGCCGGCGTCCGACCTTTTCATCTCGTCATCGTGATGTTTCTCCGGGGCTGCGCCCCTCGCTTGCCGGCTCGTCTTCCGTTGTGGTTCACGCCGCGTTTCCCAGGGCTTCGCCCGGGGGCGGTGGTTCTTCCGCGGCGTTCTTGTTCCGGCGTCGTGTGCGCCTGCGGCGGGCGGTGACCGTCGTGGCTTCCTCTGCGGTCCACGGAGTGTTTCGCTGGGGCTGCGCCCCGTCATGATGTTCGGAATGGTCACGCCGTGGTGAACAACATGATGAACAGGCGTCCGGGGCTTCTGCGAAGCAGAGGTCCGGGGCAGGACCGAATTTATGACGTCCTGGCTATGCGCCGGTGGCCGTCACGGCGGACACCGGACCGGCGTGACAAACCGTCCACGCCAACACCCATTGCGAAGCAATCCGTCCCGCACAACGCTGCATCATGGCGAACAACGTCACGCCCCAACCTCCAGCGCCGCAGGCATCCCACCAGGTCAGACAAGACCGAAAACCAGCCACCCACACCACCGGGGCGCAGCCCCCACCAACGCCAGAACTTCCACCCACCCTCTATGTGTGCCAGGCACCCACCCGCCGGCCGCAGGCCAACCCCGTCAACACCAATTGACGCACCCACAAGCCACACCCACGTGGCACCCACTGCCCGCCGCAGGCGTGTTAAAGGCCCGCCGCAGGCGACACACCGGCGAGGACACGACGACATAGGACCACCCAAAAGTTTTTGGGTGAAAGTTCGGTCAAAGGCCGTCACTTCCGCGGAGGAGCCGCACACAGGAAATGTAGAAGCGAAAGAGCAGACGGTCTGTCCGGAAGACACCAAAACGCTTGCGCATGACGGTCAGGCATGTTCTCGGCGATACACCATTTTTATAGAGGGGAAGCCTCGGCAGGCTGGCCGGCCCGGCTACGGGCGATTCGGGGATTTTTACAGCGAGTCAAAGTCTGTAAAAAGCCCCAAATCCGCCTAGTCGGGTCTGCAGGGCCTCCATCAGGCTATCTACGCATGTTCCAGGGTATGGAACAGCGTATTTTCCGGCTGGCGCGGGCCGGCGGCATCGACACCAACCCCACAACCTTCACGCAGCGGGCCGGAACCTTCGCGTCCGCCGCAACCAACACCGGACAGGCCACCCTCCTGACCCGCCGCGAGAAGACCGGGCTCAACGGCTACCTCATCCTCCCGGCCGCCGCGCTCGGAACCAACGCCCCGCTGCACTTGGCCCACACCGTCGGTGCCCGCGCTGAAGAGGCGCAGATGCCCGAGGATCTGGGCGACACTCCGGCCATCGGAACGCTGAACTACAAGCCCTCACCAGTGCTGCGGGAGACCCAGGCCGGCATCGACCCGACCGAACTTCCGCGACTGCTCGCCAACGCGATGCCCGAAGGCACCTGGGTTGCTGTCACCATGCGGAAACCGTCGAACAAGGAACGGAAGTTCTACACTCCGTGGCTGGCGAACCGCTTGGGCACCGCGGTTCCGACGCACCACTCAACGTCCCCGAACGCTGTCGTTGTCTCTATCACCGCAGGCGGTTCCTCTCGCGACGAAGTGACATCACTGCTGTCCCAGGTCACCGCGGGTCTGCCGGGTTTTGATCTCGACTCCGGGGTGCGGTTCGCGCCGAAACATCACGGACTGCTGTTCGGTCTTCCCCTCGGCCTTCTGCTGGCCGTGGCCACGCTGTTCGGGTTGCCGATGATCCCCGCCGAGTACGCGCAATTCATCCCGGCTGCCGTCTCCCCCGTGCTGCTTGCCCTCTCCGGCATCGCCGCCGTGCTCGGCGTTGCCGCCCTCACCGGCCGGGTCTCCTCACCGGAGACGAAGCTGCGCAACCGGCTGGCCGTGCCCGACTTTCCGGCGCCAGCAGCACGGCGCGGACGTCCCCGGCCGCCGCGGAGGGAGCAGACCATCCGCGGACATCGGAACGTCAATGGCGAGAAGGTCGCCTTCGAAAAGTTCGTGCCGGCTTCCGACGGTGACTACCCGCTGGCGCCGGACACCTTCATGGTCGGACCCAATGTTGTGGTGGGTATGGTCTCCCCGCACGCCGGTGCCGTCTCCGGTGCTGCAGCGACCCGGGCCCGCGCCACGCCGCCGGTGATGTTGCAGGAGATCGGTCCTCTCCTCGGGACCAACGATGACGGTTCGGCCCACCTGTCCGCGGCCGCCATGCTCTTCGGCGTGGCCGTGGTCGGTAAGCCCGGCTCGGGTAAGTCGCTGCTGGTCCGGTCACTGTTCGGCTGGCACTGCCTGGAGCGGGTCAACCCCTCGGGCAAGCCCGGCTACCCGGGCGCGAACAACACCCTCATCGCTTTCGAGTCCAAGGGTGACGGCGTGGCCAAGTACATCCAGTGGGCGCACACCCTCGGCGACAAGGTCCTCGCCATTGACGTCGCCGACCCCCGCACACCGGCCATCGACTTGTTCTCCGTCCCGGGTGACAACGCGACCAAGGCGGTGTTTTTCACCAACGCCCTCAAGTACACGTTCGGTGCCGAGGCCATCGGTGTCCGGTCGTTCCCGACGATCGTCGCCGTCCTCACAGCTGCATTGTCCGTGGACGAACGTGTCCTGGAATCGATCGAGGACCGCGACGACCGGATCCTCAAGCCCGGCATGTCCCCGCTTTACTACGCCTACCAGCTGCTCGCGGGAACCTCCGACAAGGTCGCCGTCCAGCTGGCCAACGGGATCAAGGCTTTGGGCATCAAACTGCGCGAACGCGGCGAGCCCGACGAAGTCCTGGAGCAGGCATACATCGCCATCTCCTCCCTCTTCGAGGACCGTACCGAATCGGCGCGCCGGCCGTTCCTGGAGCCGCCGCGGAACAAGTTCGAGCAGCTGCTCATTATGGAGGACTGGTGGAGCCCGTCCCGCAGGAAAGTCAGCTGGACCGACATCCTCGAAGGCCACCGCTCCGTTGTCATCAACACCGGGTCTTCCCCGTCCGGCGTCCTCCTCGATGACGAACAGAACCAGCAGATTTCCTCGCTGCTGATGTACGGGCTGCAGAACGCACTCAAGCGCACCTGCTCCGGCTGGTTGGAATCCGGACGGTCCGTATCCGTCTTCGCCGACGAGCTGTCCCTCCTGGCCGGCACCTCCCCTGAGATCATCACCTGGATCCGTGACCAGGGCCGGTCATACGGCATCCGCGCCATCCTGGCCACCCAGCGGCCCGAGCAGCTCGGAGCCGCCCTGCGCAACAACTTCCTCACCTACTCGACGCTGATCTCCTTCGCTCAGACGGACGTGACCACCGCCGGTGAGGTGGCTGCGAACGTCGGCTCCAACGGCGAATGGACGACCGAAGACATCCAGCATCTGGAGCCGTACCACGTCGTGGTCCGCGCCGAAGTGGACCAGCGCCGGCAGTCCGCGTTCATCGTCAAACTCCCCAACTTCGAAGCCGACATGTCCTCCTACGCGACAGCGCAGGGATACACCCACGAACCAGCAGGAGCCTACCCGTGGTAACCGTCGCCCCCGAACGCCGCATCATCGAAGACGGCATCCACGCCGAGATGATGCCCTCGGCAAACCCGGACGATGACCTGGCGATGCACAACCGCCGGGACCCGTACTGGGACCGACTCTGGGCACCAGGTTCGCAGGCGAACTGGATGACCGGCGCGATCGCCCGCTACGAAAAGGCCGAAGGCATCAACCGGGGAAACGCGAAACTGAACCTGGAGCCGGAAGCGGCGCTTCGGACCCTCACCTCCAACCGCGGACGCACCGACCGGCTCGGAGCATGGGGCGTGCTCGATTCCTGGCGGACCGTATCCTCCGAGCAGCTGGCAGCCTTCACCGGCAGCCGGTACTTCCTGGACCCGAACCACTCCACCCTCGCCGCGTCCTTCGCTCTGGACTTGATCGACATCGGCACCTACCCCAACAAGAGCCGGCCGAATCCGGGCATGAACCGCAACGTCATCTACCGCACGTCCAGCTCCGACACCTTCGACAAGGTCATCGAACCAACCCTCACCGGACCTGAGCTGCTGTCCGTCACCGCAGGACACCCATGGTCCTCCGGCGGCCAATACGACCGGCACAACATTCTTTCCACCGAGCTCGCCCTGCGAGCCGCCGAGTACCTTCCCGTCGGAGCCGTCCTGGGCGAGAAGCTCTCCACTGTGGACCTCCTCGCCGGCGCCGGCTTGGGAAAGAAGCTGCCGAAGGCGGACAACCGCCGCGCCGACGGCACCATCATCCGCGAAGACGGAATGCGCATCGTATTCGAACTGACCGCCACGGCATCCGCGTCCTTTGAGAACAAGGTCCGCCGCTGGGCGGAGCTGATCGCGGCCCGCCCACTGGAAACCTCCGGGCTGACCGTGGTGTTCATCGCCGCCCCCCACCCGGACCGGGCCAAGCACACAGCCGCCGACCCCCGCCATGCCATCTACAAGAAGATGGCCGTCGTGCTCCGGGACTTCCCCGGCCGAGGCAAAGACTCCCCCGCCGCGCGCATCGGCGTCGCCCACTGGGAGGAATGGTTCCCGAACCGGCACCTGCTCAGCGAAGCGTTCCTCAACCTCGAAGCCGACTTCGCGATCAACGATGCAACCGGGCCGGACCGGTGGGCGACCCGTGGGCTGCTCAACGACTACGCCTTCGAGCCCTGGCACACCTTCGACGCGACCGCCGTCCTGGAAAACTCGAAGCTGCTCGCCGCGACACCGCACTGGATGCGGAAGGGCGACCATACACATCTGATCGGGTCCCCCATGGACCGGGCCGGCGTCGACGTCCCCCACCCAGCACCGGCCAAACCGCACCTGACCAAGGGCCGGCCGCTGGGAGCTGCGGTCGGCAACGGCGGGGACGCGAAGCTGCCGGCCCGGCTCCGCATCGACTGGTGACCCGAGAGGTAGCCTGTAGCCAACCGGATGAGGAGATGGAATGACCAACCCTTTCGACCATGCCTACGACGCTGCGCTCCGGCGCGAGGAGGATGACCGGAACCGTGAACTGCAGAACCAGCGTGCTGACGCTGCCAACCGCCAGCACGCCCGCGACGTCGCCGAACCGTACCTGCTGAACGTTGCGCCAGCGGTTCTGCGCCGGCTAACCGGCCTGGGGATCGAGCCCATCACCGCTAACGTCGGCGGCCAACCCGCCTGGCTGGCACCTGCTCCGCCGACAAAGGTTCCGTATTGGCCGCTGCAGGCCACGTACGGGCCGGACGGACGAATCACCGCCCTCTACGGCACGCAGCTGTGCCTGACAGCCGAGGGGTACTTCGTGCTGAACCCGAGCCTGCCAGGGCCACAGGGCTTCACTGAATTGCTCGACTCTGTTTACGTCATCCGGCAGCAGCCGCTCTACAGCAACGTTGAACACTCTGCCCCGGTGGTCGTTGAAGACGGGACCGACCGCGTCTGTGTCGCCACCCATGGGTACGACAACGCCATCGTCACGGAGTTCTCGGACCATGTGGCCGAACAGGTGCGGCTCCTCCACCGCGCTTCCCAGCTCGGACCGATCTGGAACCACTAAAGACGCACCTCGGCCCCTCCTTTCCGGCTCCGCATCATCTGGCGGTGCGGCCACCCGGTCCACAGTGAACGTGCCAGATAACAGAGTTCCGGTGATTGACGTCAGTAGTAGTGCTGGTAAAAGCGGGTGTCGGCAATATCGGGCTCGTCGGCCACAATCCACCCGTCATCCTGGGATCCTCCTGCCAGGATCGCCGCCGCAATCGGCACCCCAATGAGTGCTCGCAGGACGTCGTCATCCCCGGGATAGGTAGGCGCCCTCCTGAGGCGGTAATCCGAAAGCAGCGTGAAGGATGAGCGGTGAGCGGGCTCGACATTCGGGTAATAAATGAAATGGGAGTAATTGGCCACTTCCGCATAGCCGCCCTTAATTGCGGTAAGTGATTTCTCGAAAACGACGCCAGCCTTCCATAGGGCTGCGTCTTTTGTTAACAAGACGTCAACTTGACTAAGACCGTCGTCATATTGCCAACCGCGAAGCAGCCAACCGTTGCCACGGTATTCAACGTGAGCCAGCCTCCTCCACTTGTATTGGCCCAGTTCAGGTGCCGCAACAAGTTCGGTTAGTAACCTCTGCGCGTACAGCGGTCTTGTTCGGGCACCACGTTCGACAAGGAGGTCGCGCAACTCCATGGTCCATGGGCTCGTCCACGGACTGAACTCCTCGTCCATCTTAGCCACCTGACGGTCTTTCGCTTCTCGTTGTGCCTGCTGAAACTCAGCAGCGTCATCCAATAGACCCACGGTGTCCCTCCTGCCATCAATCAGGTTGCGGATATGTATCAGGATGCCATCCGGGACACCTCTGCCCCCTATGCCTACGCATGTTTCAGGGCATGAGCGAAAAGAATCTGAAAGAACGCGTCCTGGATCAAAGCGCCAAGGACAAGCAGGCCATTGAAGACTGGATGTTCGGACCCGGCGGCAAGATCCTCGGAGCCATCATCGTCATCCTCGGCATCTGGACCATCGTCCGGTTTATCTGGTCCTGATGACCAACGGCATCTACGGCCGCGCCGCCACCGGCCTGCAGGACACGTCCTGGGCGGTGAACGAGAACGTCGCGAAAATCGGCGCCAAGGGTGAGCAGAAGACCGAGGCCCTGCTGAACGGTTTTGCCAAGAAGGCCGCCGTCCTGCACGACCTGCGCATCCCGCTGCCCGGCTTCAAATCGAACATCGACCACGCAATTGTCTCCGGCAAGTCGGTGCTGCTGATCGACTCGAAGATGTGGAAGCCAGGCTTCTACTGGTCGCTGCTCGGCTACCGCCGCGGCTGGGAGAAGACACCCCACATCGGCAAATCCCAAGAGTACGTCTCCACCGCGATGAACTCATTCCTCAAGGGCACGGGCGCGAAAGTTCTCACCCCGCACCTCGTCGTCTGGTCCTCCCGCGACGGGCAGCCGCTAAGCACCTGGATGCTCAACGTTCCAGGCGCCCAGGTCGTCAACGGACTGGGCATCGTCCCGGTGGTGAAGTCCTTCGTCCGCGGCGGCTCCGCCGACCCCGCCATCGTCCGGCGGCTCCAGGAACTGCTCGTCAGGACGACGCGGCCGACACGGCAGCCGGCTGCCGGTTTCTCCGACTCGGGCCGCTTCGCAACACCGTCCCGGCCGGCGCGTCCCGACGTGTACGCCGACGCTGACCCGTTCGCCTGACTGCCGCCGGTATCACAGGCGCATAGAAAAACCAGAACAGCTTTCACCCTAGAAAGGGCCACCCATGGCGGCACCACGCAGGAACCAGGCACCCGGAAAACCCATCACCGGACTCGTGATGCTCGGCGCCGTCGCCGCGGCCGGCTACCTCGTCTACCAGGGCTACCCCGGCATCGCAGCGATCTGGGCCGGACTGCTCGTCTCGGCCTGGACGTACCCGCCCGCGATGTTCACCGGCAAGAAGGACGCCCGCGGCTACCCATCGCCTGCCCACCCTGGCGAACAGGCTGCCATGAACAAGTACCGGCTCTGGGAAGACCTGAAGTTCAAACTCGCCCTGCCCAACCCCGACTGGCTGCCCGGACTCAAGCCGCGGCTGTCTTTCCTCATCGCCGCATGGGCCGGCGCCGCTGCGCTGCTGGTCCCGGTCAAGGATGAGACCCACACCGGCGGGTACGGCCCGTGGATCAACGCGGCCGCCGCGTTCATCGTCGTCGCCCAATACGCCGCGTCCCGCCGCCGGACCCAGGTCGCGGACGACGAGAACCCCGGTGCGCGCGTCGACTCGCTGATCGCCCTGGCCAAGAAGAACCTCGGCCAGGTCATCGGCCTGAGCATCGGCGGGCTCGCCGTCGGCGCCGTTGTCGGCACCGTCGCAACCGTGCTGCTGCCGATCGCCACTACCGCCTTCGGGGTCCCGGCTATCCCTGAGCCTGCCGTCTGGGGCCTCGTCCTCACCGGCGGCCCCCTGGCCCTGCTGTCCCGGGCTTGGATCACCGAGGCCCTGGAACATTGGCGGGTCGTGGTCGCCGCCCGCGAGGAATGGAAGAGCCGATGGGAGATGCTCAAGCAGGACCCGGCACCGCGGCTCATCGACCGTCAGGAGGTCGGCCCCGCCATCATCGACACCTTCGACGCCCCAGCAGGCACTGGCTCGGCTCCGTACTTCGTCATGGCCGACAAGATCAACCCGACCCTGGGCACCGGCGCGAAGTTCGCCGTCCTGGATGTTCCCAACCTGGACTCCAACAACTCACCGGTCCCCGGCACCAAGAACCCGCTGCGGTTCGAGATCGTTCGCTGGCCGGCAGACCAGATGCCTGACATCACCGACCCTGCAACACCCAAAGAGGTCGTCTACCAGCTGGCCCGCTGCGCGATCGCCTGGGCCGCCGACGGTGTCTACTCCCGCCCCGTGATCGACGACGTGCACCTGCTCACTGTCCCACCGGCACCGGCGGAAGAAGGAGAGGAACCTGCCCCTGCTGGCGGCGCCGCCTGGGCGATCACCTGGTACCTGCCAGACGGTCCTCCCGCTTCCTACATCCGCGCGAACGGCCGCAACGAAATGTCTGAAGCTCTTCAGGCCCTCGTCCTGGTCGACCACCGAGCACAGAACGGCGCCGGCTGCGCCTACGCCGGGGCGCTCCTGGATGCCGACACAAACTGGGACCCCGCCTGTGGTCTGACGACCAAAGACATGAAGAAGATCGCCGACGAGGACACCTGGAACCAGCGCTGGGCCGAGGCTGCGCCCAAGCATAAGGCGAACCCGCCGATCATGGAGGCCTCCACCGCTGCCACCGCCCGGTTGAAAAACGGCGTCACCGTCCACAACCTTGCGTTCATCACCCGGCAGGGCATGACCCCGCACGACTTCTTCCTCTTCGAAGACAAGCTGAACTCCACACTGAACGCCGCACCGTTCGTCTCGATGACCGGGTTTCAGGGATCGGGCAAGCGCCCGGGCGAACGACACCCGCAGGCCTTCTGTGTCCGCTGGGCCACCGAGGCGGTGCCGGCCAAGCCCGATGACCTGGCACCGGTCCCCCGTTCGGAGGCACCCAAGTGGGTCCTCGCCGGCCTGGTCAATCAGGCGTTCAAGGCCGCCAAACTCGCCGACCGGCCTGAGGTCGCCTCGGTCACCTGCCTGACCAAGCCCGAGTCGCGCCAGCACATCTGGCGCATTGACCTGCGCCTCTACGGCGGCGTCACCCTCAACGAGGTTCGCGGCATGGCGCAGAAGATCCGCCAGCACTGGGCGTCCGAATGGCTGCGGGTCGCCGCAGCCCCCGACGGCTGTACCATCGTCGTCGGCGCCCGCCCCTCCAAGGTCCAGCTCGCCAGCCCCCGCCACGAGCAGTACCTTGAATCCCTGAACTGGGACCAGGTCTTCCTGGACTCCGGCCTGTCCGGCATCGGCGGTCTCATGCCGACCCTGACCAACGTCGACCACATGCCCCGCAACCAGCAGGTCTCCATCCTGGACTTCGACCTGACCGGCACCGGCCTGGACTTCACC
Source organism: Paenarthrobacter sp. YJN-5 (assembly GCF_015040095.1). NCBI lineage: Bacteria > Bacillati > Actinomycetota > Actinomycetes > Micrococcales > Micrococcaceae > Paenarthrobacter > Paenarthrobacter sp. YJN-5. The sequence goes on along the minus strand of NZ_CP053545.1, from coordinate 346,402 downwards.
TCCTTCACCGGGGTCCGGAACAAGCTGGAGTCCAACTCCATGAACGCCTTCGTCGAACCGCGACGGGTGAAGAACAGCGCCACGGCGATCCAGCTGCTCACCTGCGAAGTGAACCCGATGCCCGAGAAAGCCGGCTACGACTGGGACTACGTCATCGACTCGGACTTCATCCCGTTTGCGGCTGGCGTCGACGGCGAGCCTGTCGAATACAACTTCAAGCTCGACCCGCACCTCCTGGTTGCCGGCGCCTCCGGTGGCGGTAAATCGGTACTGCTGCAGTCCCTGGCGTTCGGTGCCCTGATCCGCGGATACGAGCTGTACGTCGCCGACCCCACCAAGGGCGGCGCCGACTTCAAGTTCGCCGAGCGGTACGCCCGCGCGTTCACGGCGACCCCGTTCGAAGCCGCCGCGATGATGAAGGGCATCTACACCGAGGTACTGCGCCGCAAAAACCTCAACACCGAGCACGGCGTCGGCAACTACCGCGACCTGCCCGAGCACCTGCGGCCCAGGCACATCGTCATCCTGCTGGACGAGTTCACCTCGCTCATGGGGCAGGACCCGGTCCCGCCCCTGAGCGATGACCCGGAGATGGAGCTGGAGCGTGACCTGGTGATCGCCACCAACCGGGCCAAGATGGAGATCGGCGTGTACGCCGGCAAAATCGCGCGCGAGGCGCGCTCCGCCGGTGTCACCCTGTTCCTGGCTACCCAGAAGCTGGCCGCCAAGATGCTCGACACGATCCACGGCGCGGGCGACCTGAAGGTGAACCTCTCCCGCCTGCTGATGGGTAAGGCCACCTACGGCGACAAGCAGTCGGCCCTGCGCGCACCGCAGGATGCGCCGGACCTCGGGGACGCCATCCCGCCAGGACGCGGCCTGTTCGAAACCACCGCCGGCGCGGCCATGGCCATCCAGGCGTGGTACGACCCAAGAGAGCAGGAGGTGCTGAGAGAGAAGCTGGCCGAGCAGATTGAACCTCTGGACGAGGACGAGAAGCTGGACCTGTCCCCGTTCATGATGAAGATCCCCGAGCCCGCGGGCGCGGCCCCGGAGGCATCGACTCCTGCACCGCAGCCTGCCGCCGTTGTTGATCTCGGCGAGATCGAACTGGACCTCGATGACCTGGACTGGTCGGACATGGACGTGGACGCAGATGACAGCGACACCCCGGCCGCAGCTGCGGGCACCGCAGCTGGCCAATCAGCTTCTGGAGAAGACCCGGACTGGGCCGACGAGGATGTTGCCGTGAACGAGGAATCGGCCCTGCTCATCGACATCGACGGAAGCCTGTCACCCTTCACGTTCCGTGACGGTCTGCACCACATCGCGGCCCCCGGACACGGCACCATCATGTTCGACCCGGCCATCCTCGACCGCCTGGCGGCCTTCCCGGTCACCCAGGCGTGGCTGAGCTCCTGGGAAGACGACGCTCCGGACAACTTCGGACACATGTTCCCGAGGGCCACCGAGGTTCTCATCGCGGACACAGAGGACTCCGGCTGGTGGAAAATCGACGCCGCACTGGACTGGCTCAAGGAGAACCCCCAGATCCGCCGGGTGGCCTGGGTGGACGACGAGCTCGCCTCCGAAGACCCGATCCTTGGCCTGACCTACCGGGCGATCGCCGAGGACGCGTTCGAAGCCGCCGGCGTCGACACGCTGCTGGTGGTTCCCGACGCCGACCGCGGCATCACCGACGCCGAACTGGATGGCGTCGAGGCGTTCTTCGGCACGGCCGGCCCCACCTCTGGGGTTGCCGCGGCAACGGAGGTGCCGGTGGAAGAACCGGTGCCCGCACCGCAGGCTGCCGCTGTCGCCTCCGCTGACCTGGACTGGGCTGCCATGGAAGCTGACGTTGACGTTGCGTGCGCATCCGAACCGGACGTGGAGGACCCGTTCGCCGGGCCGGCTCCGGCCGACGCCATTCCGGACCCGCTCGAGGACCCGTTTGCCGATCCTGCCCCGCGGAAACGGTTCGTCCCCGACGACGAGGATCCGTTCGCCTAGGCCGCTAGAAACTCTCTTGCTCTGACAGACATCCGCCGTGCAGCCCAAGTGTGAGCAGTCCCAAGCATCCACCGCGAAGGCCACGCCGTTCAGACCAAATCACGCTAGTGCTGGCTGCTGTGCAGCAGTGTCCCCTACCACGATTTGGCGACCGCTCGGAAAAATAGCTTCAATCACCGCTGACCTCCAATGGATCCAGGCAATTTGACCCCCTAGGGCTGGCCTTCGGCGCATCAGACACCTCACCACTCGACATCTAACCCAGTTCTACCTCCGATCCCGTGGACGAATATATTCCCCACCAAGGCAGCGCTCGGCCATCTCGATCAGACCGGCAGGAGTGATCTCCGGAAGATCATCTGTCTTGGATTTTCGTTTGTCCCATCGGCCATGTTTTGACACAACCTGGGGAAATCTATGTCCACCCAGGCCGTAGGAGTCCGAGACAGCGAAGAGAAGTTCCCACCCCTTGGACCCCCGCTGGCTCATGGCTTCAGGCGAGAGAAGCAATTTGGGAGCTATGTGCTCCATTACAGATTCCAAAGCCAAAGAGATCGCATCAGAACCCTCCGCAGAACCAATTCCCTCGAGGACAGCCTTCTCAATCTGACTCAACTCTGGATCGTGTCTAATCCCCTTAACCCAATCTGAGAGTTTAGATGTGAGTTCAGCGCGAAGCCTCGCTGGACCATAGACCTTTCCAGGCTCAAGCCCATCGACTTCGGCAGGGTGTTTCTCCCACAGCCAACTTCCGTCGCGGAAAACAGTGAACTTTACTACCGGGTTTGGATAATCGCTCCAGGCGCCGTCCCCTACGGTAAGCGTGAACTTCGCCCCTTCCCAATGCCTAAGCAGCATTTTGTCGGTGAAATCCAAGGCACCTGCGAACTCATCGATTAGCGGTGTCAGATCCAAAGCTAGCCGTTCGCTCAACCTGTCTCTGGCACTGACCGCCGAGACCGTGCGCGCCTGATCGCCATCAATCTGTCGATTTGCGTCCTCTAGCATTCCCATGAATTCACCCGATTCCCTATCTTCACGACTCCTGGGGCGATTTTACGAGGAAAACCTTGTCTTCGAGATGACTATGTCTTCGAAGGAAAACCTTTCAATCCCAAAAGGAGGCGAGCCCGAGCCGCGCGTTTCGGCACACCCCTGCTGGGAGTGGCCAGCGTGTGGCGGCCCGCGATCAACGCCCTACGTCTCGTGCGCCCCACGCCCGCTCACTCCGGGTAGCTACAACAGCTTCTCCGCACACATCAGAGCCATGACTACTGCACGCACCATCAGATCCGAAGCCCACTGGGACTCGCTCCCGATCGGAACACTCGCCCGAGTCGGCTACATCGATCACGACGACGACGGCAATGAAGCTGACGGGGGGACCATGACGATCCTGCGCGTCGAGGGCAACTTCCGCGCCAACGCCGGGGACTACATGCTCGCCGGCGGCATCTACTGGACCGAGATTTGGGGCTGGGAGCAGGGCACGGTCGTCCTGAACACCTCCACGATCCCCGAACCGGAATTCGATGACACCGCGGACCCGTCCCACCTCGACGCGATCAGAGCCGTCGATGCGGCCATCGCCGGTCACGCCCAACGCGTTGCCGACCTGAACGCGACGCCATACGCCGAGTATGTCAAGATCCCGCGCGAAGCCCACCCGAACGAAAGCCCGGCGCAGGACATCGTCGAGGCGCTGGCAGCCCACGGCTGGGCACCCACCTTCGTGCCACAGGAACATAGGAAGCCACACACAGCCAAGACATGACACACCACAGACCCGCATCTCCCGCGGCATCCCCTCCGGCGGCCAATTCGCCGCCACCGCCCACTCCGAACCCACCCTGTCCCTGGACGCTTCAGCCACCGACCTGGCCGTTCGGCCAACCTGAACAGGTCACGGGTGCAGGTGACACTGACGGAGGAACAAGCAGCGAACCTGCGTCGGGCCACGACACCCATCGCCAACACCGCCGCCCGTCTCGACACTGTCCCCATCACCGTCGATCTAACCGCAATCGACAACCACATCCGTGACATCCAGGCGCGCCTCCGCAGCCGCTGACCATCGCCGCCCGGCCAAGGGTCCCCGTCTCTTCGGCGGGGACCCTTAGCCATGAGGCCGCACACATGAGGAAGAGAAACCAATTCTTCCGATTGTGAAAGGACTGCCCGCCGCCATGATGGGAGCCCACCACGCAGCCTGCGGTGCCGCCGCCTGGGTTGCCCTGACCACCAACATCCACGTCGACATCTCAGCCGTTGCCGACAAGGCCGCCTTCTTGCCGCACAGCCTGAACATCGGCTTCGGACTACTTGACGTCAGCCCGGTCGGAATCGTCACCGGCGCCCTGGTTACCGCCGGAGCCGCGATGCTCCCGGACGCAGACCACCACAACGCCACCATTGCCCATTCCCTGCCGCCGCTGTCCAACGCCATGTGCGCCGGGATCGGAAAGGTCGCAGGCGGCCACCGCCACGGCACCCACTCCGTTATCGGCATCGCCGCGTTCGTCTTCGTCGCCTGGCTTGCCGGGCTCTGGACCTACGACCTGCAAGGTTTCGGCACCATCTACCCCGGCGCCGGTATTCTCTCCGTGCTGTTGGTGGCCTTTGCCGCCAAGGCCTTGAAAATCATCCCGGACCGGATGCGCAAATCCCCGTGGGCGGTCGGGTTGAGCATCGGTGCCCTCATCACTTTCTTCGCCCCGCAGGAACAGGGCTGGTTCCCCATCGCCATGGGCATCGGCGTCATCATCCACATCCTCGGGGACATGATGACCACCGAGGGCTGCAACCTCGCCTGGCCGTTCGCCATCAAGCCTCCCAAGGCGATCGCCAACCTGCCATTCCTCAAGCAGTGCTGGCACTCCAACGGCTACATGACCATCCCGGTCCTGGGCCACGCCGGATCCATCCGTGAATGGCTGCTGCTGGTTCCGATCGGCGCCTACGCCATCTTCGGTGTCGGTTCCACCCTGGTGGGCATGGGCCAGTCCGGGCTTCACGAAATCGTCGCCATGGCCACCGCCCGCTGACCCGGTCGTCGCTAGAGGAACACCAGGACCGGCGGCGCGGCGGTAACAGCGGTAACGGGTAACGGCGTTACCATCGTTACTGACGATTGGAGCTACCGATGACCGCAGAGCAGACTCCCGGGCAACAGCAGGAGCAGACCCCGGAAGACCGCGCAGCCGCCGCGGCGGAAATCCTCGCAGCCGAAGGAGTGCCGGTAACAGCACGGGCCGTCCGGGAACGTTCGGGCGTCCGGATGTCCCTGGCCGCCGAAGCTGCCCGAGCCTGGAACGACCAACAGTCTACGGAACAGGCCATCCCTGAAGCGCCGGCACCGGTCCAGGCCCGCTTCACAGCACTATGGCGGGAAGCAGTCACTCTTGCCCGCGCCGAATTCAACGAGGCCCGGGCCGGCTGGCAGGAGAAGATCTCCAAGGCCGAACAGGAGCGCAACGACATGGCCGACGACCTCGGGAAGGCCGAGGACGACCGCGACAAGGCGCTGAAAGCTGCCGCGAAAGCTGACGGCGCCACCGCCGCCGAGCGCTCACGGGCCGATAAAGCCGAAGGCCGGGCCGAGGCCCTGGAAGCGGAACGGGACCGCCTCCTCGGGGAACGCGATGGCTTGTCCGAGCAGTTACGCGAGCTGCGTGAGCAGCTGGCGGCCGGCAAGGCGCAGGAGGCAAAAACCGAGGGCTAGCGCACGTCCCCGGGCATCGCCCCGGTGTACAGCCTGGCCATGCCGTTCAGGCCAGCGATGGCGTCATCAATTGTGGTCCTGAGCATCTCGTGCTCCACAAAGGCCGGCACCGCCTCGGCCGTCCGTTTCGCTTCGACGAACTGGATGACCTCCTGCGTTCTGGCTTCCAGGACGCTACCTGCCAGGTGCACCATCTCGTGCAGGTGGCCGATGGCGTGCCGGATGTAATCACGGACTTCAAGCGGGGTTCCGGCGAGCAGCTCAGGATAGTCCGGGTCCACGTCGTGGGCAGGCGCAGTCGCAGTGCCTACCGACAGCCAGTGCTCCGGAATTTCATCTTCGTCATCCTGCTTCCAGTAGACCTGCAAATCCGTCGAGGTTCTGCTGATCGGATCCAGAGTGGTAGCCCTGATGTTCAGGTTCCCGAACGGGCTCTCCTCCAGCATCACGCCGGCCAGGAAGCCCAGGCGGCAGTGACCGCTGAACTGATCAGCCCACACGTGCCAAGGCCGTGCGCCAGGGTGATCTTCCCCAACGCCGCCGTTCATCGCCAGGTACGCGACCGCGTTGAGCAGATCGAAGGCCATGTATGGGTTTGTGGGCTCAAGTTCATCAAGAATGACGGCCGCGGCTTCATGGATCTTCGCGAGCTGACCCGCCAAGTCGGCAATCATGTCCGCTTCATCCTGGCTCGCACCGGGGAAGACCAGTTCCGGTGAATCCATCCGCTGGACCCGGCCTGCGACCTGGATCCAGTCGAAACCGTCCGGGTCCGACCAAACAGTCAGCTCGATCTGGTCGTCCACGTCAACAAAGGCACTGGCAGTCATCAGCACTTCGCCGTCAGCGTCACGGGACCCGAACTCGACCGACTCAAGGTCGCTGTCGGCGCACAGGTGCTCAAATTCCGCTACCGCCTCGTCATCCTCGTCGAAGTCGTACTGCCCGGGGTGCGGATGGCTGTGCTCAGACACGGATGCTGCCTTTCGAATGAGAGGTTGTTCCGCGACAAGGCTACGCGTCGAAAGCGACAATTCAACCGGGGCCTGAGGTGATCCGGGTTGAGTGCTTTCCCCGCGGCCCCATCGAGGCCGGTGTCGTAGATTCCCCTAAAATCCAAGCCAGGGAATAGTCCGTCCAGCGGGCGGCTGTAGCCACCCCGCCGCGCTGCCGCACACATGGTCGGCATGGAGAACATCACCAACCGGGTCCCTGCCGGCATCGCCACCGGCGGCCAGTTCGCCCCCACTGGGCACAGAGAGCCATCCATTGCCCTCGTTCCGGCACCGATCGACGATCCGGACTTCGACTACGAGTTCGAAGCTGACCGCGGACCAGGCCTTCGCAAAGAACTGGAGGCCCTGCCCCGGATCTCGGCGAAGGCGGCCATCAATGCAGGGAAGGTAGCTGACCTGCTCCGGGACTCGTACCCGGAGTACTGGACAGGCGAGGACGGCGCACCGCAGACCCGTGCCGACGCCGTAAAGAACCTCGAGCAGGAGCTGCGCCACCTGCCACGGGACCAGCGCGAGCACCACATCGAGCTGGTCCGCTTCGCGGTCCACGAGGAAATGAAGCACTGGGCCGACCGCGGCCACGTCCTGAACCCGGAGCACCGGTACGAGCTGATCATCGACACCTCGGACTACGCCGACGAGGATGACTTGCTCGACAACGGCCAAGAGGAGAACCGCGAACGCTGGGAGCTGCTCGCCAACACCGCCGCGTACTACGCCGTGGCCGCCGACAATTCCTGCTCAACCCACCAAGGCGCCGCCGCCTGAGGTGACACGAAAAGAAGGCCCGCCTGAGTCACCAGGCGGGCCTTCGTCGCATGTCCCCGAGTTCAGCGCCGGTTCTTCTCCAGGACGATCACCACGCCCGCGAAGGCAATGGTCACCAGAGCCGCGATCATTGAGATCTTGTCCCCGCCCGCGGTGCCGCTGTAGTCCATGCCGCCCAAGCCCAGAGCGGCGATCAGGATGGCGGCCGCGAAGCTGCCAACAAGCCAGGGCGTGGCGCCTCCCCGCTTCCGCTGCTTGACGATGATGACGATGCCGGTGACGAGGCAGCCGATAGCCCCGACGATAATAAGGAAGTTCATCCAGCCCACAAACGGGGTGCTTGGGCCCAGGCCCTTGGTAAACAGCCGGACAGTGGCATACAGGACGCCCCAGGCGCCGAAGGCCAAGGCAACAACTCCGGCCGTGATCCGCCAAGGCGACGCGACGTTCGCGGTTCTGTTTTGGCGGCGGACCTTCTCCGCGGCATGTCCTGCTTCAGTAGGTGTTTCAGTGCTCAATGATTCTCCTTGGAAAGCTGCTTGTAACCACGCGGGAGAGCACGCAGCATCCTAAAGAAGTGCGAAATTCCCCCCATCCGAGAGCAAGTGTAAGTGCGGGTGTTCCCCGATCGGGTGCACGCCACTCATGTCGTAATTGTCAGAGGCAAGCACTACTGTCCGGCCATGAAGACATTGCTTGGAAACGCCGCACACATGCAGCCCATGATTACACCCCTGCCCGGCCGGCCCCTGGTCCTTGTCGATATGGACGGCTGCTTCTTCGACTGGGGCAACGCCCTCAACCGCATCCTGCTGCAGCTGGATCCCAACTACCCGATCGTGCCCCTGGGCGAGCAGATGGACTACAACCACCTGTGCGGTCCTGGCGGTGACCGCGCCATCCTCCTTCAAGCGATGAACACCGAGGGCCTCTACCGGAACCTCGACCCCATGCCCGGCGCTGTCGAGGCGATCCTGGCCATGGAGGAATCCGGACTGAATGTCTTCTTCTGCTCAACGCCTTTCGCGACGCATCCGACCTGCGCCTCCGAGAAGCTGGCCTCCATCGAGGAGCACCTGGGGAGCCGCTGGGTAAACAGGGTCATCCTCACCCATGACAAGACCCTGGTCCGCGGCGATGTGCTCATTGACGACAAGCCCGGCATCACCGGAAACATGGAGCCAACGTGGACGCACCTGCTCTTCGACCAGTCCTACAACCGCGCCCTCAGCGACGCTCCAAGGCTCAGGGAGTGGAAGGACTGGGAGGCAGCCCTCTACCCCCTTTTGCAGATGGCCGCCGCTTAGGCACTGTAACTCAACACTTGAAGCCGTACCGAAAGGTGCGGCTTCTCCTATGCCTGGACAACACCCAGTGCAATCCGCAGCGCCCGTGGTTCACCCGAATTCCGGGAAATCGATGAACCCGACGGCATTCCCTGGCGCCTTCGAGATGGGTGCGATCCGTTTTCCGGTGCTCAAAAGCAGCGCTGAAAAAAGCTCCTGGAAAGCAAAATGGCCCCCGTCCGGGAGCCATGTGATAACCATCGTCTCTAAGAGGCCAATGTCGTTCCTCAGGTTATCACATGAGGAGAAAGGCCCGTCTCTCACGAAAAGGGATTGCTGCACCGCGAAAAAGCAGGGAACAGCGGTGGAACTACCGGCGGTCGTGCCGGAAAACGGCCCTGCTTCCCAACACTGGCGCGGTTTTTGGCATCGGCATGAGCCTCACCCGACCCAAACCACCCGGGAGAGGACATATATATAAGGCCCCAAAGTACTCTCTTACTAAGAGCTGGAGGGGTCTCTGGGAAGAGAACAAGGGGGCCCCTTATATATATCTATCTTTTTGGTCGTTTAAGTAGAGTAGTAGTAGTAGGGGGCCCTATATTCCCCGCCATTCCGGGGATTTTTCCACCCAACCAGACGGCGGGTTTTCGGACGGCCGGTGGGAGCCAGGCGGTAGGGCGACCAATTGGGCCCCGAAGCCCTTCCGGCCGAACCCGCAGTCCCTTTCGGTGGCAGCCGCACACATACCTGGCATGACCACCTCTCAGAACCGGCAGCCCAAAGGCATCAGCACGGGAGGGCAATTCGCTCCCGGCATCCATGCCGAAGCCACCCTCCTGCTTGATCCGGCCCACCGCCCCGTGATCCTCGCCCCCGGCGACAGCGACACCTTCACCGAACTCGCCGACGGGGACGTCATCGAAACGCTGAACGTGAGCCGCTCCGATGATGGCTCCGGCTACTGGGTGTCCCCCGCCAAGACGGTGAACATTGCCAGCCTCATCACCGACAGCGACCCGCGCCTGAACGGTAAGGCCCTGGACGCCTGGCTGGAGCACAACAGCCCCGTCATCGAGGACTTCCTCGCCGAACGCTACGAGGCCGTCGTGACCACCGACGAAGGCTGGAGCGAAGCCGGCATCGAATGCACTGCCCAGCTCCCGGATGGTCCCCTCACCGAAAGCCAGGTTGTGGACGGCGCGTGGAACGGCACCAAGATCGTCCAGCTGCACAACGAATCCGACCACGGCTCCTTCGGTTCCGAAAACCTTGGCCGGCTCATCATCGAGCGGGTCGAAGGTGCCACCGTCATCGAAGACCCCTACGTCGCCCGCGGCGCCGGCCTCCGGCTTGGTCACGACGTGGTGGCCCGCCACGTCGATGAACGCCACGGAAAGCGTCCTGTCAGTGATGCCGTGGCCGTTGCAATCGCCAAGGAGCTCAACGGCATACGCAGCTCCCGCGGCATCATTGCCTACCCTGCGGTCGGTCGGCTGGCCACCCGCGGCTATGTCGACAACGCCGCCGTCGACCTCGAGCTGGAACGAGCCCTGACGGCAAACCAGCAATCCTTCTACCCGGACCGGAAGCTGGCCCGCCGGATCGAGTCGCTGCGGACCTGGCTGCGCGACGGCGGTGACAACGCATGAGCATCACCGCCCGGCACCCGCGCGGCACCCGTTCCGGTGGCCGCTTCGCCCCCGACGTCCGCACGGAACCGTCGCTGACCCTCTCCCCTGGCATGGCCTCCGCCGAGGTTTATCGGCGGTACACGGAGAACGAGATGACCAAGGCAGAGCAGCGTGACATGTCCCGGCGCCTTGTCCGCGGCGCCTACGACTCCAAGGTGCTGCACAAGATGGCAGGCACGGCGAACATCAATGAAGCTGGCGACGTTCTGGCGGCCGCCCAGGACGACGAGAAGCTGGACGCCGCCATCCACGCCGTCGTCACCAACGAACAGCGAAACCCCGGCACCGTGCACCCGGACAGCATCGGCTTCCAGCTGTGCCGGCAGCTGCTGAACGCCCAACGGGCCACAAAGCGCCCAGCCTAGGACGAGTCACCCCGAAACCCTGCCGCCCGGTCAGCCTGTGGGTCGCAGGGTTCCGACGCCTTTCGGCCCCGCCCCACACAGCACCGGTATGACCTTCACCGCCATGGAACACCCGCGCGGCGCCGGCGGGCGCTTCGTCCCAGCAGTCCGTGCCGAACCCGGCACCACCCTGACAGCACCAGAAACACCGGAAGCCATCCATGCACGCCGGCTCCGGGCAGCGCGCGAGATCCTGGCCGAGTATCCGGACCTGGAGATCATGGATCACTCCCCTGCCCGCCAGAAGACAGTCCGTCTCGAAGAGCTTAAGATCCGCGCCTGGCCTTGGGAAACTGCTGGGCCGCCACGAACGAAATCATCGAACAAGTTGGCGCCCGCGGGTTCGGCGCCGACTGGCTTGATGAGATCACGATCCGCCGGCGTCGCTTGGGCGGCCAGCATGTCGCACTCCTGGCCGGGGACCGTGACGGAACCTATGTCATGGACTACACCGCACGCCAGTTCCACCCTGACCTCCCGTTTCCGTATGTCGCCGGCGTCGAGGAATGGAAGGCAGGAGTGGAACGCGCCTCCGGCACCCGCTGGGTGGCCGCCGACTGAGCTGCGGCACGAGCACCATCAAACAAAAAGTGATACAGCCGCACACAGACCAGGCATGACCGAAATCTCCCGTCAGCCCAAGGGCATCCCTGTCGGCGGCCAGTTTGCCGCCACTACCCACTCTGAACCGGGCATCGCCCTGGAACCCAAGGTGACACCCGGCCAGGACGCCGACGGCACCCGCTGGACGTTTGACGGTGACGAATACACCGATGTGTACCTCAGCTCCGAGAACGGCATCGAAGCCCGCGTCACCACGGACATCCGCGAAGGTGGCGCCCGGGCCACCGTCGTGGACTTCCGCGGCCGGCATCCTCTCGAGGTCTCCGAGCAGACCCACTTCGAATCCCTCGACGAGGCCAAGGCCCACGCCAAGGCCGTCCGCGCACAGGCGATGAAGCACGAGCACGTCTACATCTCGCCCGGGTTCCGGTCCCCCTGGGGCGAGGTCCAGGAGACCAAGACCCTCGCCGTCGGCATCGACGCCGTCTACACCGCCGGCCATGGCGGCCTGAAGCTGAGCCACACCCGCGCTGCTGAGATCGACCCGGCCTGGGCTGAGACGGCTGGCTGGTTCGAAGAGGACTGCGCATGGGCCAAGGCCGCCATCACCCACCACCAGGACCTGCCGGCCAATTACGTCGCAGAAGCACACAAGATCGCCAGGCGCTGGTATCCGGAAGAGTACGAGGCCATCGTCGGCAAGGATCCGGCCCGGTATGGCCTGAAGGAATTCACACCGCAAGGCTGATGACGGTGCCGAAGCCGCCCGAGGTGAATCCTGGGCGGCTTCGGTATTTCCGGCGCCGGCCGTACACAGACCGGTTATGAGCACAGAGACCCCAGCCCGCCAGCCCAAGGGCGTTCCCGTCGGTGGCCAGTTCGCCGCCACAGCCCACGCCGAGCCCGAAGTGAGCCTGACCGCGCCTAAGGTCAGCTCCCGTGGCCGGACCACATCCGTGACCCTCCCCAACGGCACCGTCGCGACCCGCACCTCGAAGACCAAGGAGTACACGCACGCCGTCGTCCTCGGACCCGAAGAGCCCGAGCTGGTCATCAAGAACCGTGAAGCCCGGATCCGCAGTGCCCAGGCCGACATCGCGGCCCGCGAAGAGGCACTGAAGGATCCGAAGTTCGCCAAGAAGCAACGCTTCCGTGACAGCGACCCGGACCATGACCACCGTGGCGAGCCGGTCTACTACGGCTTTGAGTATTACCTGATGCCGGCCGACGGCAGCCGGGAGCCGCTGGAGACCATCCGCGGCAACTCGAAGGGCGACACCAGGGGCTGCTACGACCCGGAAACCTTCGACTACGACGTCCGCAAGGTCGGCCGTGCCATCCCGGAGCTGAAGCACCAGACCCTGCTGCGCATCAAGCAGGCCAAAAAGTCTATCGTCGAGAACCAGGCCGACATCGACGCCGTCAAGAACGGCACCTACAACTTCGGTACCTACGGCGTCCCCGCCTGGTCGAGCCGTCTGGACCTGGCCCAGAAGGCTGCCAACCAGTACGCCGGCTGGACCCGCCGCGCCACGGTGGTGCCCGTCGACGGCTAAACACCGCAGGAGGGGGTCGGATCTCCGGCCCCCTCGTCCTTCCCTCGTCTGGGCAGACTTTTACCGGCCGCCGCACACATCAGGTTCATGACCACAACAATCGCCGCAGTACGTCCCGAGTTCACCTTCGCCGCCGCCGAACAGGACTTCAGCCTGATCCGCAACGCCAGCGACCACTACAGCATCCTTGACTCCGCCGGCTCCACCTACACCATGTTCAGCTACGGCGGTGATCCGGAGGACAGCTTCGAATTGGAAGCTGCCGCGGTTGCCGCCGTCGAATACAAGATCACCCACGGCCTCTAATACCGGCCCCCAATCGACGCAAGCCCCGGCACATCGCCGGGGCTTGCTCTGTTTGCCGGCGATGTGATGCGGACCTGGGCCCTGGACGCTCAAGGAACAAGCCGACAAAGCCGACACCTCGGTCGAAGCAGCTGAAGCGAAGCTGAAGAACTTTGACTGGGCGGCCAGTTATCCGGGAGATGCCGCAGACTGCCCTCCGCGGCCAGGTACGCGGGCATGATTTTGGGATGGCCGGGAATCCTCCCGAAATCATGCCCGCCTTCCGCAATGAGGGGTCAGGCAGCGTGCCTGCTCTGATGCGGGTGCCGGCTGGCAGTACCGGCGATCCGACTCCTGGCAGAGTGGTCCGCGGGACTCTCGCCCGTTGAGCATCGGGGGCACAGGCTGAGGTCGGTTAGATCCCATCCGCTGCGGATGGCCATGCGAAGACTGGCGGCCACGTGCAGGTTTGCCTTGAACGTGGCACCGCAGGCGCATTCCGAAGAGGACCCGTCGCAGGAAATTACTACATTCCGCGTCGTTCGTACGCCCACTGTTGTCCCCTTTTTCGATAACCGCACCGCCGTCCAGCCGGGCTGCGAGATGTCCCCTACAGAAAAATTAGACATGTCCAATTCTTCCCCGTCGAAGAGTAGACACCAAAAAATTAGACATGTCCAATTCTGGTAACGTCGTATACGCAATATGCATTGGGGAACCAGCGCCTGCCGAGGCAGGCCAAGAAGGAGCACCATTGACTGCTGACGGGAAACATACACCCACGCCCGGCGCCGACCTGGCGAGGAAGATCAACCTCCTGATGGATACGGCGGAAGCTGAGGGCCGGAAAATCAGCGTCAACGACGTTCTCCACGCCATGGCGGAGGCTGGAACACCGCTGTCCCGCGCCAGATGGCACTACATGCGGGCTGGGACCGGTCCAGTTGTCAAGAAGATAGAGCTCCTGAAGAATCTCGCCAAATTCTTTGGTGTCAATGAGGAGTACCTCCTGGACACGAACAGTGACGTCCCGGTGAGGGTCGAGGCGCAGATGGAGCTGCTGGCCACGATGCGGGAAAACAAAATCAGGAACTATGCCGCTCGACAGCTCGGGGAACTGAGTCCCGAAACTCTCTTGCAGATCCGGGACATCATCGACAAGCGGCTAAAAGACCACCGTTCCGAGCAGTCCGACTGAGCCCGATGAGCCCCAAACCTGTGACCCTTCGCTGATACCCTCAGAGGGTGGGGGCTGGGGTCCTCACGGTCTCATCGAAACACACAAGGAACCACGCCATGGACTACGCCGCAGCCCGCGCTCGGGCCAAGGAAGCAGAAGACAGCCTGATGCTCACCGAGCCGGTTTCGTTGCGTTCGACACAGCGACATCTTGAGGTCCTTCGCGGCCGCCAGATTGTCATCGAGCCCATGGAAGATACCCCGACCGACAAAGTTTGCGGACTCTGGTTCGGCCTGGATGACGTGGACCTGATCCTCCACGCGGCAGCTGCCTCGGAAATGCATAGGCTGCAAATCGTTCTTCACGAGTTCGCGCACATGATCCTCCGCCACCAGCAAGAAGCGGTATCGCCGGAGTACGCCCGAATGTTCTTTCCGGACCTGGAGCCGGACAGGGTCATCATGGCGCTGAAACGCTCAGACTTCCTCGATGAGTTCGAGGTCACCGCAGAGCTCCTCGCGGATCGCCTCGCCGCCCGCATCCGCCGGTCACAACGTCTCAGCGCAGGTCAGCCTGGGAACTTTGCAGGTGTCTTCGGGTGACTTCGCTTCTTATGGCAGTCGCCCTGGCCATGCTGGCGGCCGCCCGGATCCCAGCCTCGCGGCGCAAGGGCTCCGATACCGTCTTTTTTGCCGCGGTTTTCGCGAGCCTGTCGGCGGTACTCATCTACCCTCCGATCTATATTCCGCTCGATGGCCTGCTCGGCGGAACCAATGTAGTCAAACTGGTGCTGCAAAGCCTCATGGTCCTTGGGCTGTGGTTCCTGCGGACCGCGATCATCGATGCAGTGTCCCCGGAAACCAGCAGCAGCCAGAGAACAAGCCTGCACCGAATCCCTCTGTTCCTTGCGCTGGCCGCCCAGACCGTTACGTTCATCCTCTCCGCCCCGACCCGGACAACAACGCAGTGGAGCGACGATTACGGTGCCGAGCTGATGCCGGCCCTGTTCTCGTTGACCGTTGACTGGTATGTGGCTTGGGTTTGCGCTGAGATTGCTTACACCTGCCTAAGGTTTATCCCCCGCATGTCCGGGACGTTCCGGCGAAGCTTCACACTCGTCGGAACTGGCTGTGGAATCGGTGCGATCACCATGTTCGTCATGGGCGTTGAAGCTCTATCTTTGGCCACCACGGTGATACCGACGTTCAACCTCCGCGACACCGCCACTTACAAACTCCTTGAACTGACCAGCATCGCGCTTGTAGGGATCGGGCTCACGCTGACCTCAATTATTGGGCGACGCGACAGGTTGCGGATAGCCCGATGGGAAGTAGATACCCTGAAGCAAATCAGGCCAATCCACGATAGAGCTCTTGGCTGTGTCGGGAAGAACCGCGCCTTGAGGGCCGACGAAACGGCCCCAGCTCAGGATCGTTTACACCGCATGGTTGTCGAAATTTGGGACGCAGAACTGGCCGCAGGAAGCAGCAGCGTCCTCACCGCTGAAGAACGCGACTACATCCTCAGCGTCGAACGGCGGCTAGACCTCGAACACTCTCACTGACCCGACACTAACTCCCTAGGATCACTTTGCGCTTCACACACCCCTCGCGACTTGCTGATAGGAATACGGCTGCAGCCTTCGACCTGTACCGGGACATGGTCCTGCACACGTTTAAGTCAGAATTTCGGGCCGGATTCTTCATCGCGTACTACCGAAATTTCGCCATTCCCACAATCGCAAAAACACTGGTCTCCAGGGGCGAGACAACAGCCCGCCCAATGAAACGCTCCTACGACACCGGCATCGTCATCCACGAAATTATTGTCAACGGCTTCGACAGCGAACGCGGCAGCGCGATGGTCGAGTTACTCCGCCGCGTTCACCGCAGCGTTCCTGGAAGCTCCGAGGATTTCCTCTACGTTCTGATGACCCTTCTGGTCATTCCAGTCCGATGGGCGGACCGGTACGCCTGGCGGAAACTAACTGAAGCGGAGCGGGAAGCATCCCTGGCGTTCTATACCGAACTTGGTTCCAGGATGGGTCTTGCCGAAGCACCACACTCATTCGCTGAAGCCGCCGCTTTCCTGGACGACTACGAAAACCGGAACATGAAAGCCAGCCCCGAGGGTGCGGCACTTATGGATGCCACGGCTGAAGCCCTGGCAGTGACCCTGCCCGGGCCGTTGAAAAGCAGAACCAGGACTGTCTTGGCTTTGATGATGGACAAACCGGAGGTCTCTGCCGCCCTGGGAATGAAGCCGGTCAACCCGGTATTCAAGCGTGGATTCGACATGATCGTTCGCGCGAGGGGCTTCATGACCAGGTTCAAGGAAGTACCGTCCCAGCCGGCGTTCATCCCGGGCACGTCCGGATCTGCGGTCTACCCAAACGGGTACCAGCTGGAGGAGATCGGACCGAGCTGACCTCGGCCACACAAAGTGTCGCGCAGCCGTACACAAACAGGGCATGACCGAAAACATCACACGCCAGCCCAAGGGCATCCCTGTCGGCGGCCAGTTCGTCGCCACCACCCACGCAGACCCGGTTGTGGATCTTTCGCGGGCAGCCGACCACCAGGCCGCTCTGGCTGAGATGGGTGCCGCAGCCCGCGCCGGCGTCACTCACTCCTCCGCCGGTTACATCGCGGCCCTGATGAAAAACAGCCCCACGGCGGTCTACGACGAGAACGCCGCCACACTGGCAGCAGCCAACGGCTGCACCATCGAGGACATCCGCGGCATCGACGCGGTCTTCAACAACGGCCAGCGACCGCTGCAAGTCACCGGTACCGGCGATGAGCTTACGGACCAGGTCGCCGCCGGAGGGCTCACCGGACAGCTCGCGCCCTACACCGGGTCCAACCCGGACATCGCCGACGGCGCCTGGACCTATACCTCTGACAGTGGACGCGAGCTCGTGCTCAGCCGCAACGAAGATGGTGACTTCATCGTCTGGAACGAGGACCGCGACGACGACTTTTCCTTCCACATTGAAACGGCGGCCGAGGATGTGACGCCCGAGTCAGCGGTCGCCTCCGTCCGGGATGCGCTCTGGACCGTGGCGGTCACCGACGCGAACTACAACATGCCCGGCGGCCTGCGCTCAGGCGATTTCTACGAGCTGCGCGAGGTCACTGTAGAGAAGGACGCCAACGGAAACCCCTACGGCGAAATTCTGGCCAGCAACGACGACGGCATGTGGACCACCCTCCGGCACGATTTCAAGACCGGAACCACCACGGTGGACCGGGACAGCCAGCGCCTGGACGGTGTGGCCGCTGACTGGGAAATGGCAGCCGTTTTCGAAGGCCTGCACAGCGAACCGGACAACGGCGACTTCCACGCCCACGCTAAGAACTTCTTCGGCGCCCTCCTCAACGAGTCCGCCAAGGACCTGGACGCACCCCGCTGGGCAGCGGAGTCTGCCAGCATCGAGGGTGCCCGATGAACGCCGCACGCCAGCCACAGGGCATTCCCACCGGCGGCCAGTTCGCCCCGGACTCCCGGTCCGAACCGACCATTCACCTCTCCCCTGCCGGAGACAAAACCTACACCGCCCCGCTGACCGGCGCTATCGAACTGCGCAACGCCAGCTTCGACCAACTGCCCGAGTGGCCGGCCGGTCTGCCGGACCCGGAAGTAACCTTCGACTTCAGCGACGGCAAATGCGAAACGAACATCACCGTCGAGAACAAGATGATGACCTTCTGGGACTCGGACAGCGACGGAACCATCAACGACGCCGACAACGGCAACAACCCGTGGGAAGACTTCGACGAGGAGGACCAGGAAAAGGCCCTCGAATGGGGAGAGAAGGTCCACCAGCGGATCGACTCATCCACGTACGGCATCATGATCGAGGCCTCGCACCAGCCGGCTGTCCACGACATTGTCCTCGCCCACGCGCTCGGCAAGGACCCCGCCGCCGCTGCCGGGCCCGACCTGAGCGACCGGAAGACACGGGATGCCTACGTGGTCGCCGCCTCGGAGCGCCTGGCTGCCGCAAACCAGGAGCTGCAGAACGTCTACATGATCGGTGCCGCCCAGGAGCTGCGCGCAGCCTGCCCTGTCATCGACTCGTTCGAACTCACCGTGGACGAAAGAGGACGCCTGGAGGTCGCGGCAGCCTGGGACGAAGACGGCAACTCCGTCGACGGCGAGGAGGTCTACGCGGCAAGCCACGAGGTTTTCCGCTACCGGAACGAGGACGACTTCAACACTTTCCTTGACGGACGGACCATCACCGTCGGGGAAGCGATCGCCTTCCGGCCCGCCGGCTGACCGCTGTACGTCCAGAGGAAGGGCCCTGCTTCGGCGGGGCCCTTTGCCGTGCCTGGACAGCAGCCGCACACACTCAAGGCATGACCAGCACCCCTAACCGCCAGCCCAAGGGCATCCCCACCGGCGGCCAGTTCGCCGCCACCGCCCACGCCGAACCTGACGTCATCCTCGCCACCACCCCTGCCGCCGGGCTGGACCTGCCCGAGGGCGCCTTCCTGGGCCGGCACGCCCGCTGTCCCGAACCCCGGCCCGAGGAATGGGTGTTCGGCGAGGATGCCTCCATTGACGCCGCAGTCGGCACCGTCATGGATGGGCCCCTCTCCCGCGGAGTCGTCAACGCCCAGCGCCGCGACGCGTTCCACGCCTGGCACGAATGGGCGATGGCCCGGGCCTTGGAAACCAAAGACCCCGCCTACGACGACTTCGTCGCGGGCCTTCGCACCGGGGTCGCTGCGCTCTACGAGAGCCGCATGGATCATTACGACCCCTCCCTGGACCGGTTCGAACCCGGTGGGACACCGGTCTACGTCGCCGACCACGCCCTGCAGATCTCCGGAACCAAGCGCACCTCCGGCAAGGACCGGGAGCACTGGCGCAAGCTGCTCAAGCACACACCGTCTGGCGCCTGGCACCGGGGACACCTCGCCGCCGGCCTGGTGCTCTCAGGAGCGGACGGGTACTGGGGAATGCGCCAGCACCCGGAAGACGCCGTTCACGGGCCGCAGGACGATGCACCGGATGACGTCGACGACGCCACGGACGAGTCCAACCAGATCTTCGACTTCGAGGTCATGGGCGAGGAGGGCCTGTCCACGTACAGCGTCGACAACCTCGGCGGCGGCAACTATGCCATGTACGACGAGGACGGAACCAGCATCGAGTTCGAACACCACGGTGACCCGGAGGACCACTACAGCATCCAGGACAAGGCGACAGCTGCCCTGAAAGCGCGGGGCATCATCGACGACGACACCTGGACCTTCTGACCGTCCGGGCCGCCCGGTGTTTCGGCGCCGGGCGGCCCGAGCCGCACACATCAGAATCATGACCACAGCCACAGCACGCCAGCACAAGGGCATCCCCGCCGGCGGCCAGTTCGCCGCCACCGCTCGCACCGAGTCCGGCATTGCTCTCCGCCAAGAGGCTCCCGTCATCCTGCCCGGATCATCGGTGGCCTACGGAGAAATCGTCGCCGAGCACATCCACGCTGACGGCAGTGAGAGCACGCTCCACGCCATGACCACCTCCCCGGAATTCGACAGCCAGCTCCGCGCCTACCTAGGTGTCGAGGACCCCGAGGCGCTGGTCACCATGACGATCGAATCGGTCTACTACGAAGTGGACGAGGGCCAGGTTTACACCGCGACATGCGGCGGCCAGGAAATCACCTTCGAAGTCCTCTCCAGCTTCCTGGACAAGATGGGGGCCGCCGTCGCCGCGAACGCCAACGCACAGGGCCGGCCGGTCCGCGTCCACCGACTGTTCCTGACCGCCGGAGAGCACGCGGCGGGAGGTGCGCCCATCAGGGAGGTCGAGCCGGAAAACAAGGCAGAGTCTGCGTCCCTGCTCAACAACCGGGCAGGGCTTCCCGACGGGGAGGTCCTGCACCTGGAACTGCACCACGAAACCACTCCGGACCACGGACGCGATGGCTACGTCGAAGTCGCAGGCCCAGCCGACGGCCGTCCGCTGATCGTTCACACCGGGTCCACCAATCACCACTTCCGAGTCGCTGCCGGCACTGCGGTCATCCGTGCGGACTCCTCTGCCGGCAACCACCTCGTCATCGGGTCCGGCGCCCGGGCCACCATCGTCTCCTCCCCCGACGCGCATGTCAGGGTCCACGTTGAAGACAGCGGTCACGCCCTGTTCCGCTGCGAAGCCGAAACGGACCGCTTCCTGGCTTTCACCGAGGGCACTGGCACCGTCGAGGTCCAGTACGGCACTTCCGGTCCCCTCCCCTACAACCGGCGCACCTGAGTGTCAGCCGCACACATCAGAACCATGACCACCACACCAACAGCACGCCAGCCCAAGGGCATCCCTGCCGGAGGCCAGTTCGCCGCCACCACCCACGCCGAACCTGGCATCGTTCTGGTCGGCGGCCGCGCCGAATTCGTCTCCGACTCCCACCTCTACGCCCGTGAACTCGAAGCCCTCGCCGGCCCCGGCGCGGTGATCGAAGAAAAACACCCGGCCACCAAGTCCGAGGCGCGCCGGCTGTTGAAAAACACCCGGGGCGAAGCCGGCGGGAAGATTCGACTGGTGCGCCTGGAAGCGTACAGCTCCCCTGACACGGAGCCCGGGGAGCGCGTCGAGATCGTGGGGCCCAAGGACGGCCGCCCCATCATCGTTGATGTCCGCTCAGGCATCCCCAACTTGAAGGTGGTTTCCGGCACCGCGATCGTGCGCCCACTTTCGAACTGGGGCAACTCCGTGGACGTCGGTCCGGGCGCCGAGGCGGTCATCGTTGCAGATGCCTCCTACAAGATCACCACCCGGTGTGACGAGGGCGGCAAGGTGACCTTTGTCTGCCCGACCGAGAAGAACCGGTTCCGGCCGTTCGGTGACGGCGAGATCTTCATGGCTACCGGCACTGATGCGGACCGGGTGCCCTATGAGCGCCCCGTTTACGAGCCGTTCTGAGGTTTCCGGAGTGGTGTAGAAGCGCCGGAAGAAGCTCTTCCGGCGCTGAATGCTGCCCTTTTCAGGGACCGCCGCACACATCCCAGTCATGAGTAAACTCGCACAACGGTCCGCACGGATCGTGGGCGGTCTGATGGCTACAGCATTCCTGGCCTGCACCCTCGGTGCGCCCGCCCACGCCACACCGATAAACAAGTATCCGATCAGCGGCTTCTTCATCAATGCCAAGACCACCGACGCGTTGAACGTCGACAAGCTGAAGGCCATCAAGGCCGTCGGCGGCGACACCGTCATCACCTTCGGCAACACACTCCGGCCAGCGACCATCAACAGTGCCGGACAGCTGGTTACGGGCGACAAAGTCAATCCCAATTTCAATGATTGCAAGATCAATGGGAGCTCATGCGTCACTGCTGTGACAGCCGGCTACAAAATCAACCGCGCCTTCACCTTCGAGAACTACAGCCGCATCTCGGGGACGGCGATAAAGTGCGCCAAGGACAAATCCTTTGTGAACAACGGTCAGTCCTACACCCTGTTGCTCATCCCGACCATCGACAACGGTTGCACCTCCTCGAACAATGCGTACGACCTGGTTGCCACCTACGGTGGTTCTGTCACCAACGCCGACCCGGCCCTGTCCGTGGCGGCGGCAGCAACTTCGCTGGGCATGAAGTTCTATGTCGGTCTGCCGGCACCCGCGAAGGACACCTTCACTCCCTGGCTGCCAGACATGTCTTACAGCGCCACCCTGCAGAAATTCACGGAGCGCTTCGTGATGTTCCATGCATCGCGGAACGACGTTGCTGGGTTGGCTGGCTTCTACCACCACACCGAAATGCCGATGACCCCCTCCGCGCATTACGACCCCATCCTTGATGTCTACCGGATGCAAAACGCTGCCATCAAGAAGTACATGCCGGGCCGGGAAGCTCTCGTCAGCCCGTACATTGATGCCCGCATCGGCAAGGGCGCCCTGACTCCTGACCAGGCCCGCGACGCGGCCAAGAAGATCGCTGACACCAATTCCGGGATCCATCTCAGCATCGCCATTCAGGACGGCATGGGAACGTCCAAGGGAGCGGCCTACATGGGCAACGAGGCTGGTTTGAGCGTTGATCCCTTCGCCGAAGCCTACGTTGGCAGTGGCACCTGGGGAAGCAAGTACGTTGCCCCAGTCAGCGAATACTTCAAAGCCGCCGCAGAAGGTGTCAAGGGTACTGGTGCCAGCCTGTGGTCCAACCTGGAGGGCATGGCACCGACCAACGACAAGACCGCCAACAACTGCGACAACCAGCTTCGTGGCAAGACCACGAAGTCCCGCCTCGACCGTCAAGTCCAGGCCGTGGGCACCACGACATCGAAGAACATCTCGTTCATGTGGGACAACTACTTCATCTGCGCAGTAGCCCCAGGCAGTAACACGCTGGCCCAAGACCTGACCGCAAGGGGTAACGAGCCGATCATCAGCGACACCAGCCTTTCCGCAAGCGGACAGATCATTGTCAGTGGCTACAACCTGTCCGGTTCCAAGGTCTCAGTGAAATTGCTCAACCAGGGCCGCAAGGCAGAAACGAAGTCAGCCAACCTCGAGTGGATCGACGTGACATTCGGTGCCCGAACCGGCCTGGATAAGCGAATGGAAAGGGCCTCCTTCAATCTTGGACCCGTATCCGTCCCTGCAGGTTCCTACTACATGGTGAACATCACGAACTCGACGGGCGCCACCAACTCATCCTTCTACTCCAAGCTCTACTAGGAACAGAACCGGCAGCAGCATATGGCCCTGCGAACACCAGTCTCCCCAAAGGGTCGCTGCTGTCGGTCCAGTCTCTATCCCGAACACCCTCACTGATGACTCGCGAGGATCCAGCTTCCCCGACTCAACACGGCCCGAGTGCTTGATTCACCTCGCGAAAATCAACTGACAGTTCGTTACCGAATACTCCACCCACAACCAAGGAGGCGTCTTGCATCGCCCATTGAAAAACGAAGCTGGCGCCTTCGACCTGCCGTCCATCATTGTCGGCGCTGCGGTGGTCGCAATCCTCGCCTTGGGGGTTCTGGCCACCCTCTTCGGCGTCATCCCCTGGTCCCAGGACCTTGCGGCGAGGCAGGACCTGAAGGCGTTGGCCGATGCGGAGAAGACCGTCAAGGCCATAGGCGGTCAGGACACGGCGCCACAGAACATACACGGTCTCACCGGATACCAGGACTATCAGGTGCTTGTTGATCACGAAGTCCTCTCCGAAAGCGACGGCCTCGCTGCAGAAGCCGGCCAGCTCGGTAGCTGCTTCGTAGCAACAAGCACGTCCGCCACCGGGAAGGTCTTTTGGACCGACAGTATGAACGGGGAAATTACCGAATACAGGTCTGGGGACACCAGCGGATGCGGAGACCTCCAAAAACTGGCAGGAGAAAGCCCCCGGACGCCCAGCATCGCAATGGTGTCGACATGGAATACATCCGCTCCAGGTTGCGGGACGATCCAACTGCCGATCGACGGTGCCGTTTCCGGGACCATCGACTGGGGAGACGGAACAACGGATCCAATGAGTATCCGTCCCACGCACGCATACGCCAGCCCCAGCCCCTCCCAGAAGATCGCTCTCTCCGGGACCTTTACACAGTGGACGGGGACGAACGCGGCGCTCACGGCGGCGCTGCCCTGGTCGAGGGACTGCATAACTTCTGTCGACGAATGGGGTGAAGGTACCGGGGTGCAATCAATAGTCGGCGGCTTCGCGATAGCCCCGCGCCTGACCGATGTTGCCAAACCGCCGACCACCGTAACCGATATGACCGCCGCCTTCTACTACTCACAGGCCTTCAACGGTGACATCAGCGACTGGGACACCAGCAATGTCACCAGCATGCGTTCAATGTTCAATGACGCTCAAGCCTTCAACGCGGACATCAGCCGCTGGGACACCGGCAGCGTCACCGATATGGGCATGATGTTCTACCGCGCCAGCACGTTCAACCAGCCCATCGGCGGTTGGAACACAAGCAAGCTCACGACGATGGGCAGCATGTTTTCGTCCGCTACTTCCTTTAATCAGCCCGTGGGATCGTGGGACACCCACAACGTGAACGACATGCGAATGGTCTTCTCTGGTGCTAGCTCGTTCAACCAACCAATCGGCACCTGGAACACGAGCAAGGCCAACAGCCTCATCTGGATGTTTGCCAACGCCCCCGCTTT
This sequence comes from Paenarthrobacter sp. YJN-5, assembly GCF_015040095.1. Taxonomy (NCBI): domain Bacteria; kingdom Bacillati; phylum Actinomycetota; class Actinomycetes; order Micrococcales; family Micrococcaceae; genus Paenarthrobacter; species Paenarthrobacter sp. YJN-5. Next base: position 321,783 of record NZ_CP053545.1, on the reverse strand, counting down.
CAACCAGCCGATCGGCGATTGGGACATCAGCAATGTCACGAGCACATCCATGATGTTTGCTGGCGCATCCTCCTTCAATCAGCCCATCGGCAAGTGGAATACCGGAAAAGTAACTACCATGAGCGGCATGCTCGAAGGCGCTTCTGCGTTCAACCAGCCCATTGGAGCCTGGGACACCCGTAACGTCGAAAATATGGCCTACTTGTTTGCAGGCGCCTCCTCCTTCAACCAGCCGCTGGATGGTTGGAACGTCGACCGGGTAACAATGAAGGGGAACATGTTCACAGGTGCTGCATCCTTCAACCAGGACCTCAGTTCCTGGAAGGACAGCCTCCCGTCATGGGACACAGCTGGGTTCCCAGCACAGTTCCCCCGGGAATTTTGGCCGACCGTCCGCTAGCGAACGCAGCCCCGCCTTTCGTTGGCGGGTTTACGGTGAGCCGCACACCTCATGGGTATGACGACAATGAACCCCGCACGCCAACCCCAAGGCGTCCCCACAGGCGGACAGTTTGCCGCTGTCCCCCATGCAGAGCCTCGAATCTGCCTCGCCACCTCACCAGAGCTGGCCCCGCTCGGAAAATACCAGGTCTCCGCACCGGCACTCCAGGCCGCACGCGAAGTGTGGGCTGCCGTGGAAAAGGAACCCGGCTGGAGGCGGCATGAGGCCGCAGAGGTCTGGGCAAAGGAACGCGGCTTCGAAGCCGACACCTTCGACTACTACCCCGCCGCCGACCAGGCCCACGGTAACGGTGTCGTTCTGGTCAGTGAATGGGGCGCCGCCGTCACGCTCAGCGGCCAGGGCCGGCGCAACTTCTCCGTGGACCTCGACGGCGACACCGACACCCTCGACACCGGAGATGACGGAGGCAAGATCGCCCCGGTCACCTTCATCTACGTCTGACCCGCCTCAACTGAAAGGCCCCACATGACGACAGCCGCCATGTCTGCCCGGCACGCCGCCCACACCCTCGTCGACCCTGCGCTGGGCAAGAAAGCCTGGGCTCACGAGTCCACCGGCAGGCACTACGTTCCCCAGAGCCTGCGTGGATACCTGCTCGGCCGGGCCCTGGACGTCGTCATCGTTGCGGCAGCATCCTTCGCCCTGGCCAAGGGAAGGACGGCAACGACATCACCCCGGACGACAAACATTGGCACCTCCGCCGCACAGAGGGCGATGACCAGCTCGACCCCGGCGCGGCCGTCCACCTGTACCGGGTAGCAGCGGCTTCTTCAGCTACGAGCACGAAGGCGTCGGCTACGACACGGAGACGAGCACATTCGTCATCGACATGGACCACAAATTCTCCGCCTGACCAGACCAGCAGAAAGCAGGACAATGACCACCGCACGACAGCCCCAGGGCATCCCCACCGGAGGCCAGTTCGCCGCAACCACCCACTCTGAACCGCAGATCACCTTGCCGGCCGGTTCGACCAGCATCGAGGAATTCGTGGCGCAGCGCGACGCCGTCAGGGAACGCCGGGACGATGCCCGGGACGACTACGATGGCCTCGACATCCTCGCCCAGCGTCTCTCCGCCCGTGGAGTCGCGGCCTCCATCCTGGCCAAGTACCCCACCGCCGCAACGCTCAGGGTCGCGGAGAACCAGGACGGCGAAAACCAGTTCGACGCCATCTCGATCACCGCGGCCGACGGCACCGTGCTGGAGCATGTGGACGACGATGACGCGTGGACGTGCCACGAGATGACTCCAAACGGTCCGCAGATCCAGGAGCTGGTCTGGGAGTTCAACCCGAGGGACGACCGTTGGGCCCATAAGATCGGGGAGATCACCAACAGCAAGTTCGACGGCAAGACCGTCGACATTGACCTGCACGCGGCACTGAACGCCTCACTCCCCGACGAACAGAAGGACTGAGACAGCTGCTGCCAATAAGTGCCGGGGCGCCACCGTCCCGGCACTTTTGCGTCCCAGCCGTACACATCCCAGGCATGACCACAGACATCAGCCGCCAGCCCAAGGGCATCCCCGCCGGGGGCCAGTTCGCCGCCACCGCCCATGCCGAACCAAGCCTCGAGCTCGTCCCGGCGAACCCGAAGACCGTGACAGAGCACTTCCTTGGCCGCGAAGCGATCTTCGCCAAGCGGCGCCGGATCCACGAGCAGCTGGAGCGGCTGGAACGGATCCAGTCCGCACACTCGCTGCGCAGCGTTGCGGCCACGGTCCTGGCCCGCTTTCCCGGCGCAGCCACGCTCCGCGTCGGCGCCGACGAGGACGGCCGGGACGAATACGCACCTGTTTCCATCGCCAACGCCGACGGAGGTCTCCTGCAGCTGAACACCACACAGGCCGACTACGACGACGAGTGGATGTTCGAGCAGATGGTCCAGGACGGCCCCGACATCCGGGAACTCGTTGCCGATCTTGACTTCCATGACGACAGCTGGACCGAAGGCGTCGGCTTCATCCACGGAACCGGTAAGCGCCAGCGCAAGACAGTGGACATCAACCTCCAGGCCGCCCTGAACGCCCCCGACCCGTTCATCGCCGAAGAGCATGACCCCCGCACCCGGACGCTCTCCTCGGATGAGCAGACTGACCTGGTGGAGGCCGCCAACCACGGCGTCGCTGCGATGGAAGACGTCCTGGAAGACAACAACAGCTTCGATGAGCACCGGCAGTTCGAGGTGCTGGAGAACCTCAAGGACCGGGTCAACACCCTCCTGACGGTGACCAAGCAGCCAGAGTAGAAAACGAGAGGGCCCGTCCGGCACACGCTGGACGGGCCCTCTGTCATGTTGAGGATCAGACTGGCTTATAGTCCTCGACGGTCAGGCTGTCCAGGTCCAGAGAGACGAGATTGCCTGCCTTGTACTCCTTGTCCAGGACGTGCACTCGGGTTTCCAGGCCCGGCATGAGCCCGGTACGGCGCTGGTGCCAGTGGCCAGAGAAGACCAGCTTCGGCTCAGTGTTTCGGACCGCGTCACGGAGCAGGGAGCGGACAATGTAAGACTCGCGCTCGAGCGCCTCGGGCAGGTCGAACATGGTCTCCACGTCGATGCCCGCCGGCACATCGTGGGTGATGAGGACATCCAGCGGCTCCGTCCCCAGCAACCCGACGTCGCTTGGGACGGTTGTCTCTTCCAGGAACCAGTCCCGTCCTTCAGTGCCGCGGTACCGGTCTATCGAGTACGCACCGCCGAGCGCCCCGAAGCGCACTCCCCCGAAGTTCCACCGGTGCCCCCGCGGGGCGTACAGCAGCCGGTCGCTGATGACTCCGAACCCGTCCATATTCAATAGCAGGGCCCGCAACTTCGGGTGAACGTCATGGTTGCCGTCGACGAAGATGAAGGCCAGGCCCAGTTCCTCCAGCAGGCGGGCCAACTCCGCGGTGAAACCGCCGGGTTCGGGGTAGTCCGGGTACTCGTCGTACCAGAGTACCTTCAGGTCCCCGACATGGACGATCACCTTGTAGCCGTCCCGTGCGGCGCAGGTCAGTGCCTGGCGCATCCAGCGGTGTTGCCGTGCCAGTCCCCCGCGACAGCGATCTTGCGAATCTCGTCGGGCTCAATCCCGAGCCGCATCAGTGTTTCCATTCCCATCATGTGTGCGGCACAGGCGATGTCCGCACTCCCCCGTGCCGGCGGAAATGCATCGAGCCGCACACGTTCCGGGTATGACTACGATTACGGCCCGCCAGCCCAAAGGCATTCCCGCAGGTGGCCAGTTCGCCGCGACCGCCCATGCCGAGCCCGGCACCGTCCTGACGGCACAGCCCTCGTTCCAGGCACACTCCCATGCTGAACTCCTCAGCGACCGTCTGAACCACCTGGACGAAGCACGGGTCGCCCGGTCAGCGATCTACGACGCCCTGGAGCGTGGCGAATTTGGCGACGCCGGCGTCGTGGTCCGTGATCTCCGCAACGACGACCGGCTCCTCCGGCTCGCCATCGACCGCTACGTCGTAGCCGAGCACCAGGAACCCGGCTCCGCAAACCCCGAAGCTACGGGCCACGGCCTCGGCCAGCACCTCATCGACCTGCAGAACGAGGACATCGAGGACGGCGTCTACGCCCTCAAGGACGTCCGCTCATGACCGTCACTGCCCGGCAGCCCAAGGGGATCCCGGCCGGCGGCCAGTTCGCTGCGAGCACGCACGCTGATCCATCCATCCAACTGCAGCTGCTAAAGGAATCGGAGGACGTGTTCGGCATGTCCCCCGGCACGCGTGTCATGGCCGGAAACGAGTTCGGCACCATCTCCGAGGCCGGCAAGGACCGCAACGGCAACGTGACCGTCGACCTGGACGGCGGCGGCTCGCTGCACCTGAAAGCCGACCGTGTCGTGCCGTGGGAGGCATACCTAGACACGGTCATGCCGGCGGTGGACTACGACCCCGACCCGGAGACCCCTAAGATCGACCAGGCACAGGCGGACCGCGCCCTTCGGGGAAGCTTCGTCCGGATGCGCAACGCCCTGGACTCCGCCAACCGCAGTGGCGACACCTACTTCCAGGGCGTCGCCTTTGGCGAGGCAGAGGTGGCCGCAGCGCTGATGAACGCTGACGCTGATCCGGAGACGATCGGACGCAGCCGCGGTGAAGTGCTGAAGCTCGGCCTGCCGCTTGGCGCCGACCATGAGGCACTCTCCGCTGCTGAGATCAAGAAGCGCACGTCGGCACCCCTGACCTCGCTGCGGGCACGCCGTCTGGCCGGCTACTTCACGGCCCGGGCTGTCGAAATGCAGACCCACAACGGATCCATCCCCCAGCGCGACTGGGGTACGGCCGAGTGGACGAAGCAGGGTGCCCTGCTCGCGTACTCCCAGGCTGCTGTCCGGCTGGCTGATGGTATCCCCCACAGGGAGGACAGCTACCGCGAGAAGCGTTTCACCCGGCTCCTGGCCGATGGCGAAACGAACATCAACACGATCATCGGCGAGACGTTCGACGACGGCGCCTGGTAGCCATCAGGTCAGCGGCGCTGTGCGCTCCTAGTAGGCCCCGGGATCCGTTCCGCCGGCCTCCTCTCAGTCCACCGTTTACTAGCCCTGGACACTGGCTCCGGACCCTCAAAGCGTGTTAGCAGAACGGGCAGGTTGCCTCGTCGGTGATGGCCCAGCCGGAACGCTGCGCTGCGCGGACGGTTGCAGCGATCGTGATTGCTTCAAAGGTTGCAAATGACGACCGCAGGCACGTGCCTGACACGCATCCGTCACCCGCGAGTGTAGTGCGGTAGCTGACCTCGATGCTCATGAAGTCCCCTCACAGAGCGGCCCCATGCCGCGCTGATGTCCAGGACAAATCTACGAGGCCCCCGGACCATAGGGGCCAGTGGTGTGAAGACTTCACCCTGCCTTTCACCCCGTCAAACGGACTGAAGGACCGGCTACGAACAGATCCACTGGCTCCAGGCACTCCGAGAGCCTGTAACTACCAGAGTCACGGAGTGCCAGACAGGCGGACACGCAGGCACTCCGACCTTCAGGCCGCCATAGTCCGCGACTCTGTTGCATACAGACTGACAGGCGCTGGCAGTGGCCTGACCGCCAGAGTCCCTAGGGCCATAGACCCGCGCACCCACGGCCTCAGTGACTCTGTTTCCCCCGGATGCGCGGGGCCCGTGACCCTGTGACAGCCAGACTCGCGGATGTCTGTGACACCCAGACCCACAGACGCGGCGACCCTGTGACAACACACGCCGAGAGCCACAGACACTGTAGTTCTGTTCCTTCCAGAGTCCCTTGGTAACGGAGTCTGCGACCCACGGACTTACAGCGCCCCCGGAGACTGTGACACACAGACCAGCAGCCGCACGGTCTCTGTGACAACACACGCCGAGAGCCACAGACACTGTAGTTCTGTTCCTTCCAGAGTCCCTTGGTAACGGAGTCTGCGACCCACGGACTTACAGCGCCCCCGGAGACTGTGACACACAGACCAGCAGCCGCACGGTCTCTGTGACTCTGTTCCTCACAGACTCACCTACCCGGTGAGCCTGCGGCTAACAGATACACGTGATACGAGAGTCCGTGACACACGGACTCACAGACGACCGTCCGGGACCAACATAGCGACAGCCCGAGTGAGTCTGTAACTTCCTGCGCGACGGTGCCTGCGAGTCTGTCACTTACAGGCTCGCCGTGCGACAGAGTCCCGGACAAACAGGGTCCCTGACTCACGGTTCCCGTGCACGTGCAGACCCGAGAGGCCGCATGACCTTGTGACAACGCGACTAACAGAGTCCGGGACCGCGCGGCCCACGGACTCGCAGACCAACAGTGCCACGGACCACGAGGCCACAAAGGGGCTAATCCCTGGAATGGTGCACGGAGTCACGGACTCACTGCGTAACAGCGCCCGGGGACACGTGACTCTGTTACTACCAAACCAGCAGAAGACTCCGAGAGTCGCCGACTAACAGACTCACAGCCCATGTCAGTCACGGCGCCACAGCGACACGAAGTCACAGACACGCCGATGAACGGACTCTGTAAAAACTTTCTCGGCCCGCATCTCAGGGCGTCATGACGTGGCCCGAAAGCGACAGCGAGCAGTAACCGTCAGCGGAGCGGGGGAGTGGTCGGCCACTATGGCCCTCTGCAGCGGCCTGGAGCAGGGCCATACAGACGGCGAGGGCCGCGGGCGCGCAGCAACCCCTGCAGGCGCTGCCGGGAGCGCAGAAAGAACCGCCACAGACTCACAGAGTCGCGGACACACGTGCTCTGTCGTACGTTGAGTTTGAATACTGACGGCGGTTCTCCACGATGGGGGAGGTGTTGCCTGCTAACTTCTTCTTAGCGCTTCCCGGCGGCAACGAACCAGAGTTCCATCAAGGTCATCTTTTGGCCCATGAACTATTGGTACCTTCGTCAACCCGTCTGGCCTCAGCGCACGACGACGTTATCTATAGAAGGAAGCCACCATGAGGATCGTTGCGGTCATCAATCAGAAGGGCGGCGCGGCCAAAACCACCACGGTGATGAGCCTGGCGGCCATTGCCGCGCAGCATTCCAAGGTCCTGGTCGTCGACGTTGATCCCCAGGGATCGGTCGACCTCTGGGCAGCCAATGCGGAAAGCCTGCCCGAAAACGAACAGCTTCCCTTCGACGTCGTGTCAGAAACCGACCCCACGCACCTGCTTCGGATTCGAGAACTCGACTACGACATGGTCTTCGTGGACACCCCGGGCAACATCGACAACACCGCCGTACTACAGGCTGTCGTCGAGAACTCGGACTTCGTGCTCATGCCGACCGAGCCCGCCGGCCTGGGTCTCCTGCCCCTGATCAACACCTACAACAAGGTCGTGGCCAAGTCAGGGAAAGATTATCGCGCAGTCATCACACGAGTTGACACCACTTCTCTCGGTGACGCCGCCGATGCCCAGGAGTTCCTGCGCAACCACGGCCTCAATGTCTGTGACACCATCATCCGCCGTTACAAGGTGCACGAGCGGGCGCCACTGACCGGAGCCGTGGTCACCGGCTACGAGAACAGCAGGCACGCCCAGAAGGCTGCCTTGGATTACAAAGACCTGAGCCTGGAGCTGATGAGCATCTGGGCCAACAACAACAAGACGCTGGCCGGCGCCGCGTCCGGAAAGTAAGGAGTAGCAGCGATGGCACGCTTAGGCGCTATGAGCAGCATGTTGTCGGCCCGGGCCGAAGAACTGGTTGAAGTGACCAACCAGCCGCAGGTGCCCAAACTGGTTGCGGTGCAGCAAGACAACCAAGCTACGGATGCTCCCGCAGCCGTGGATCCGGAACCGGAAGCTTCGGAGGCCGCTGATGCCGAAGCACCCGCCGGCGACACCGCCCCGGCAGAAGTAGCTGCCCCGGAGGATGAGGAGGAAGACGACGCCGAAGAGGAAGAGTCCGCCCCTGCTGCTGCAGCTCCCGCGGTCGTACAGGAATCCAAGACGGTAAAGAAGACCAAGTCGACGGCAGCCAGGCGCAAGCCCAAGCCCGAGGCACCCGTGGTTCCGGCTCCGCCTGCCGAATCCAATGGCCGGGCCCATTACACGGAGCTGATCCGCAAGGAGCTTCGCCTGCACCCTGGGCAGTCTGCAGACCTGACAATCCTTACAGTCACCATCCACAACAAGAAGCGGGGGAGGGGTGAGCGCATTACGGACAACACCCTTATGCGCATTGCCCTCGACCTGCTCCTGGAGCGCAAGCACGAACTCCAAGGAACCACCGAGGATGAGCTGCGCGCTTCGGTCGGCCTACCACCTGTACAGTACGGCGACTAACGCGTGGGGGAGTAAGGCCCGCATCCCGGTAGGGGAGCGGGCCTTTTCTGTGTGGTCCGTGACTAACAGAGTCCGGGTGTGCGCGACTCCGTTAGTCCGGTTCTCCGTGTAGCTGTTCGTCACGGAGGATGTACGCCTGCGAGTCTGTTGCGCTGTGACTCTGTGAGCGTCACGCCGGGCGACTACATGTCATCGTATCGCCAGTCCGTGGCGTGGCCGGGGGAGGCCACATCCAGCCGCCCCACCCACGGTCAAGCAGGACGGCTGAACGCGATGTCGGCGAGCATCCAGTCGTCGGGAGGCCCTTCGTACTCATGCCAGGGATAGTCATCGTCGGGTGAGAGCAGCTCCGCGACCGTTCTGACATTCCGCGCCAGCCATTCGCGCCAGATGGTCCGTTCGATGCGGTAGCGCTGCAACTGCGCCGCCACTGCCTCCAGAACGCCGAAGTGTTCCGCCAGGGCCTTCAAGGAAGTGGACGCCACCCGCGACCACGCCAGGTCCCGACCGCGACGGGTGAGATTCCATGCGGAGAGCAGTTCCAGCGCCTCAATCACTGCGGTGCGGGAGAGCCTGGTAGTGCGGACCAGGGCCATCGTCGATAGGGGAGTGGGGGAGTGCTCCAGCGCTTCATAGACGAACGCAGCCGGTAGTCCTAGTTCCCTGAACACCGGCCGCAGCGCGTGTATCTTGCCCTTCTGCCAGGACACATCCTCTGCTGCCTCTTTCAGTTCTTCGGGCACGGTGAGCATGTAGAGATCGCCCTTCGTGCCGCGTCCCTGTTCGATGAGCGTCACGAGTGGATCCGGTTCGGCCCTGAGGGCCCGGAGGTGGACGCCGACACTGGTGTGGTCCATCCCAGTGGCCACAGCCAAGGACCTGATCCCGAACTCGATGAACCTGCTGCCCGTCATATGGGCTGCTTCTCCAAGGGCACGCAGGAGCATTCTCCGGCCAAGTCCGCTGCGGGCGTCCTGGTAGCGGACTTCCCGGATCCGGAGTGCATTGCGCCAGGTCCGTATGTACCGGTGCTCGGCATCGGAATTTTTCACAGGTGAATTACTGCCCTGTAATCCTTGCGGCTGTGTATTTGGCTGGCTTGTGGGGGATTTACGGACATGTCTTTGGCCTGACTGGCTAGGGGGATTTTTCTTGAGGTGCTCGATGGCCTTGAGCCAGTCGCGCTTCAGGGAAGGCGCACGGTGCCGGGAGGCGTAGCGGGCGTAGAAGGAGGCCAGACCTGGCCAAAGGCCCTGCTTGAGGCGGCGGTCGACATCGGTCAGGCTGAGCCCTGCGGCTGCCGCGCCGGTAATGACTGCCTGCCTGGCGTCCGAATCCGAGGTGTACCGTTTGGTGTCGTACAGTCCCGTCGTGGCGATGAGCTGCATGGCGCGGGACATACGCCCGGCTGAAGGAGTCGCTGTAGGAGCGTCAAGATCCGGGGCGAAGGCTTCCTGGTTGCGGCGGGCACGGACGGCCGCGATCTCTGCAGCCAGGTCGCCGGCCAGTGCTTGCCATACCTCTGCACTGTTGGGCCTGCGGACGACGTCGTAGGCGTGGGACAGGCTGCCCTCGAGCTGCTGGTGGCCGCCGCGTTTGTGTGGGGATCCCGGGGTTCGCATGCAGCCGTGAAGGAGGTTTTGGTGCGGTGTCTTGTCGAGGCTCCGTAGCCTGGTGCCAAGGGCTTCAACGAGGTCGCGGGCTGCGGCGAACGGGACACGCTCTGCCAGGGGAACGTAGAGGTGGCGGCCGCCAGTGGGGGAGTGGTCCTCAATCCACCGGGCCCCGAAGCGGCTCAACCAGGCTTTCGTGGCGTTGGTCTCCGCGTCAACCAGAGTTGTTCCGCCGACAGAGGTATCAAAGTCGAGGAAGATAGCCGTGCAGCAGCCGTCCTTGCCGAAAATACGCACGGCGGCGGGGACGGAGGGGAGACCCTCGGTCAGGTTGCGTTCGTGCTTCAGCGGATAGGACTTGCCGCCATCACGGGAGAGGCGCACCCGTGCCTGGCCGGCCAGGCACGGTGAAAGAGCGGCCCACACGGTGGCTGGGTCGTCAAAGCTGGGGGACACGCCGTGACTAACAGAGTCACGCAGGACGTGAGCGTGCTGGGGTACGATATTAGTATTCCTTCAAGAGGGAATGGCTAAAGGCCGGTCCTGGCAGACCGGTTTTTGCAAAAAGAAAGCCTGAACAGGGCTTTTGTCTGATTTACGAACTGTCCGCCGGGAAGCAAAGCAGTTCGTGAATCACTGGCTTCGAAGGCCCGCCTCGTGCGGGCCTTCATCATTTAAGAGGCTATTTGGATCGGTAGCTCCTCCTGGCGCCTGATCTTGCTCAGGTCCGTGTGGTCGATGCGTTCATTGACGATGTGGGCCAGCCAGTCACTGACGTACTCGAAACCTTCGGCTTCGGCCAGCTCCCGGACAATATCCGCGCGCGGCGTGGCGAGGCGGAACGCCATGACGCGTCGGTCGCCCTTGCCGGGCCTGCCGGCCCGTCGGTTTGTTGTAGCCATGTTTCTCACTGTCCTTTGAATTCCAGCGCCCCTTAGAGCGGCTCGATTTGTTCTCGTGACACCGGGCCAATTGGCCTTCAGAAACTGCCTGGCAGCAATTGCTGAAATCGTCTCCGATCCCCTTGAACGTATCACTCACCTGTGTTAACTCCGTGGATTAAGCAATTTCTGAAATTACAGCGTGTCCTCTCACCTGCGGAAACAACGGGCGGCTGTGCGCGCGCTCCTTACCGCTGGCCGAATGCAAGATCGGCCAGGCTCCATTCGTCCGGTGGCCCCTCGAACATCTCCCAGGGGTAGTCGTCGCTGGGGGATAGGAGCTCGGGAACGGTGTTGACGTTCCTGGCCAACCATTCACGCCAGATGATCCGCTCGTGGCGGTAACGCTGGATCTGCTGCGCCACGGCTTCCAGGACACCGAAGTGTTCGGCCAGCTGCTTCAGGGAGGTTCCGTGAACTACCGACCAGGCGCGGCCCGTGTCACGGTTGACCAGATTCCAGGCGGCCAGGATTTCCAGAGCTTCGTGAACTGCAGACCGGGACAGCCTGGTGACCGCAACGACCTCCATAGTGGATAGCCCGGGGGATTGCTCCAGTGCTTCGTAGACGAACGCCGCCGGTAGACCCAGTTCCCGGAAGACCGGGCGGAGGGCGTGGATCTTTCCTTTCTGCCAGGTGGCGTCCTCGGCCGCGGCCTTCAGATCCTCGGGGACGGTAAGCATGTATAGGTCGCCCTTTGTTCCGCGGGCTTCCTCAACCAAGGTGACAAGGGGGTCCTTCTCCGCGCGAAGCTCCCGCAGGTGAAGGCCGACGGTGGTGTGGTCGAGCCCGGTGGCCACGGCGATCGACCGAACCCCGAACTCAACGAATCGGGAAGCCGTCATATGGGCTGCTTCCCCCAAGGCCCGCAACACCATCCTCCGAGCCATACCGGTCCTGAACTGCTGATAGTTCATCTCTCTGATCCTGAGAGCATTGCGCCAGGTCCGGATGAACCGATGCTCTGCATCGGGATTTGAAAGTGAGTTTGAAGCCTTTATCGCTGCCGCCTGTGTATTTGGCTGGCTTGTGGGGGATGTGCGGACATTGTTCTTCCCTTCCCGATTCGTCGGGTTTTTGCTGAGGTAGGTGACGGCTTTCATCCAGTCCCTGCGCAGGGCCGGGAGTCGGTGCCGGGCTGCATACCGGGCGTAGAAAGAGGCAAGTCCGGGCCAGGTTCCCTGGAGCATCCGGCGCTCCACATCCACCAGCTCGAGGCCGGCGGCCGCGGCGCCAACGATGACTGCCTGGCGGGCGTCGGAGTCCGTGGCGTAGCGGTTCGTGTCGTACATCCCGGTCTGGGCGAGTACCTGCATGGTCCTGGACATTCGGCCCACGGGCTGGTCGAGGATGGGGGCGTCCGAGGATGCCGGGTTGAACGTTTCTTCCAGGCGTAGCGCCCGGACGGCCTTGATCTCGGCAGTCAGGTCTTTGGTCATTGCCGCCCAGATGCTCGGGCTGTTGGGGCGGCGGGCAACGTCGTAGGCCATGGACAGGCTCATCGCCAGCTCCTGGTGGCCGCCGCGCTTGTGCGGAGAACCAGGGGTGCGCATGCAGCCGTGAAGCAGGTTCTGGTGCGGGGTCTTGTCCAGGGTCCGGTATCGGGTGCCTAGCGCCTCGACAAGATCCCGCGCTTCGGAGAAAGTGACCCGCTGCGCCAGCGGGACGTAGACGTGGCGGCCACCGTTGGGGGAGTAGTCCTCAATCCAGCGGGCCCCGACTGAGTGCAGCCAGGTTTGGACGGCCCGGACGTCGGCTTGGACCCAATCGGGGCCGGCTACTGACGAGTCAAAGTCGAGAAAGATGGCGGCGCAGGTGCCGTCCTTGCCGAAAATACGGACTGCCGCGGGAAACGACGGGAGCGCCTCGGTGAGGTTCCGTTCATGTTTCTGCGGGTAGCTCTTACCGGCGTCGCGGGAGAGGCGGACGCGTGGCTGTCCGGCAAGTAAGGGGGAGAGGGCCGCCCAAACTTGGGCAGGGTCGTTGGACTGGCGCGACACGCCAGCCTCGGGCAGGGCTGGCAGCACGCGCGCGTGCTGATGTACGATGAGGACATTCCTTTCAAAGTGAGCGCTTCGGAGGGCTAACAAAGGGCCGGCCCGCCAAGACCGGTTTCATAGCACAACAACTGGTGGACCCGCCAAGGTCTACCACTCGACTTACAGACTGAGCGCCGGGAAGCAATCCAGAATGTAAGTCTCAAGCTTCGGAGGCCCGCTTAGTGCGGGCCTCCATTTTTATGAGGCGATGCGGATGGGCAGTTCCTCCTGGTGGTGGAAGTGGTTGCGCAGTGCCCTGTCCTCGATGAGCGACCGGGCAACGGCGGACGAGACGTAGTCAGAAACTGTGATGCCCTTCGCTGCGGCGACCTGGGCAACTTCTTCAGCCGTCTCTTCCTGTACGCGGAAGCCAATGTATTTGCGGAGGCCCCTGCTGGGTCGTCCGCGTCCACGCTTGATTTGTGCAGCCATTGTCTCGTCCTTTGAATCTCGTCCAGCTGCCGGGCCGGACTGCTTCATCGTTGGTGTTGCTGGTAGCCGATCTGGCCCTGCATTTTTGTTTGCAGGTTTGCGGCTGATTCGAAGTTAGCACCGGCGCCGATAGCAACCGGGTATTTGTTAACTGCAAACACTAGGCGTGTCGCAGGCAACGCGGGAACATGCCGACCGACGCAGTGTCCACCGCATCAATGTCCTCCTCCCAAAGGTTGAGATCGAATCTAGCCCGCCAAGCCGGGCCTCGGCGCTGTATCGGCCGTTCTTCACCCCTCGCTTAACCCCTCCATTCGTCCCAGGCCGGCTCGAGCCCGGGGGAGGGGTGACAAAGTTAGTGATAGCGGAAAATCAGGTCCAAGCCGGTCCGCTGGCAGCAGGTGGTATTTTCAGCTATCACTAAGTGCGCCGGTTGCTCATCAGGTCGACGCTACTGAAGTGGCCAGGCCGAAGGAGAGCCTCGGCGCATGCTGGTCCGGAGAGCATCGTTGGAAGAGCCCGGCGCGGGCTCACACGCGCGGGCGCGCGGAACCAACGTTAGTCGCCGGAACCCAGACGACCCTCTATGTCGGCTGAGCAGCTACTGCGCCTGGTCCGGATCCCAGTCGTCGTTCTCCAGGCTCTTCAGGGTTTCGATGAGTTCCTCAGACCGGGGTAACTGGTCGGCCGGCAGGGCCGGTGAGGTAGTCCGCAGCTTCTTTGGCCGTAAGGTCCCCGTCAGCCGGCAGTCCGTCCCGTCGTTCTTGGTCCAATCAGGCCCCCTCGTTGGTGGACTAACACCCGTAGGCACTCTTGACCGGACTCCAGTCATTTACCCGGGTCATCATAGGCCGAGCATCGTTTCTACGTGGCGCCACCTGCATGTGCTCACTCATAGTTCGGGGGAGTCGGTGGTCAAGACCGTGGTGGCAACATCGGCGGCGGTGGCTGGAGCGCTGGCATGGTAGCCCCGTTGCCCCACCCCATGGCTCTGGATATGCTCATCTTGCCCGTGCCCCGTCGGTACGGCATCACGGCTTGAGGGACTTGATGCGACGTTTATTTTTGGGTGCTTGCGTAATTGCCGCCACGATGTTGGGCAGTGTCGCCTTCGCTGGACCCGCCCGAGCCGAGGACTTCTCGTGGCATAACCTTGTCCAAGATGACCGGGACGGCGGCCTGATTTTTGGGGACCTCGTCACCATTCGCGACGATGGACTCGCTTACGTCTACGCAGACAACGGTGTCTCCCAGCCTGAGCGGACAGCCGGTTACGTCGGACCGGACGTCAACGCGATACTCATGCCGGGGGACTGGGACGGCGATGGCTACGCAGATTGGATCTATCGAAGTACCGATGGATCACTCCACCGGATGCCAGGCTGGAGCGGTGGCACACCAAGGAATCAGATTGGCTGGGGATGGGACGTCATGACCGCCCTGACATCCCCGGGGGACTGGGACGGCGACGGCGCCCCGGACGTCTTGGCCCGGGACGCCAGCGGTGCGCTGTGGCTGTACCGCGGTGACGGGGATGGTCATTGGTATCCTGGCCGCACACAGGTGGGCTCCGGATGGAACATCATGAACGCAATCTTTAGCGGACATGACTTCAACGGTGATGGATCATCAGACGTCCTCGCCCGTGATGTCTACGACGCCCTCTGGCTCTATCCGGGAAACGGCACCGGTGGCTGGCAAAACCGCGTACAGATCGGCAGGGGCTGGCAATCGATGGCAAAATTCGCCGCACCGGGTGACTTTGACCGGGACGGCGTCGGAGACGTCATAGCGCAGGACATCAACGGGAAGGTCTGGCTATACCCAGGAAACGGCACCGGCGGCTTCACGGGCCAGCGCTTCCTGATGGACGTTCCGGCGTCCAAAGTCATGGGGTAGTGGCCCGCTAGCTTGCCGACCAACTGTTTTCCGCAGAGCCGAATTGATGCATCAGATGCAATATCAACCTCTTTTAGTGGCGTCCCTGCGGATTGGATGTGGACGTATTCCTCGTTGTGAGGTGAACCGTTCGGCTACTTCGGTGGCCAGGGCCCGTCGAGGAGCTTCTTTGCTTCGTCGACAATCAGCTGACCTATTTGGTGTCGGTCAATGGTCCAAGATGGTGTCCAATCGTCCCACTCGCTCACTTGGCCGACGAGTGGTCTGAGTGATTCGGGATATCCGAGTTCGTCCCATCCTTCCCACCAGATGAGGCGACCCGCATACTCGGGCTTTAGTTCCCCGTCTACCAGCGCCTGGCACAGCCATCTGACCAAGTTCCAGCGTTCGGGCGTCGTCTTCGCGGGCGTCGGCGGCGCAATGTTCAACTCGTTTACGACTGCGTTGAATAGATCATGCGCGTCGCCTTCCTCCCGTCGCGTAAGGCCAGCTAGGAGCGGCAGCGATGGAGAATCTACGCCATCCAACAGAGCGTTTAGAGCTGTTGCAATCAACACGTCGGCGCCCACAATTTCCTCGTAAAGGGCTTCCCGGATGGCAAGCACGCGGAGATCGTTTCTATGCGTCATAGGACGAGTTTCGCAGAGGGCACGACTGCGTCGATACATTCGTCAGTGCGGACGTCTCCATGCTGGAGAATATCCCGTGTGGATAGAACGAAATTGGTCGAGTCGGCCTTCGCTGGCGCTTTCAAGTTGCGTGGTTTCCGTAAGCGGGGTCGGAACTGGTTCCGGACGACGTCGGCCGGTGAGTATCAGGTGGTTAATCTTCAAAAGTCCCGGTGGGGGAGCGGAGACTTCTATCTGAACCTGGGTTGGGACTCATCGGTCCCTAGTGGGGAGTTCCGTTCAGAAAATTTCTGCCTTCTGAGCCTTCGAGCCGAAGAAACAGACGTGATTCCGACGATCGATTTTGCTCGACCTGATGGCTTGGTTGCACGGGACCTTCCGGGAACCATCCTGCTCGACGCTGAAATGGGTAGCCGGATCCCCGAGGATTCGTTCCTCAAACAGCTCACTGAGGTTGTCATCAACCCGGTCGCAGACTTTATGGACAGTACCCCGTCTGTGGTCGATCTGGTTCCGCTGCTTTCTGCCAAGCCCCAGTTCGCTTTCGTTCCCGTGCGGGAAGAACTTAGCCGCCGAGGATATGAGCTGCCCCAGCGCTAGGACACGGCGGGATTCATGGCAACCAGAAATCGTGGTCGTCCACAATCCGATTATCGGCGAGAGCCGTGGTGCCAGAGGCCTAGACCCTCAGCAGGGGCAGCGGCACGACGTAGTATTCCTTTGCTTTCCTGTTTGTCACGAAGGTGCGGCATCGGGATTGGGCTTCTTCTTCGGAGTTGAACCGTAGTGCCTGGTTTTCTCTGGGGGTCCATTCGTCGCCGGGCCGGTCGGGATGCAGGTAGTAATAGAACGTCTCGCCCGTGTCCAGGCGCACGACGATGCCCCACGCGGCCGGTTTACGCTTACCCATTCTGGTCCTTTCGTTTGGTGTCTTTCAGCTTTTCTGGAGTGTGGTTTGTCCGCCGGTTGACGTAGCGGGTCCATGCGTCGCCGGCGTTGTCGGCGTGAATGAAGGCTACTTGGTGGCTGTAGCCGAGTGCGTCGGCGACCAGCGGTGGTGGTGTGATGGTGAGGAGTTCATCGAGGGCGGTGTTTCGTGCCCCGCGCAGGTCGATGCCGAGGCTGCGTAGCCTGTCCATGATGGTATTGGGGTGAAGGTGTTGACCTGCGCGGGTGCCTGGGAAGAGCCAGGGGCTTTGGGTGTTTGATCCGGTTCTGAGGTTGGGCCGGTCTGCCAGGTGCTGTTGGATGAGGTCTGCTACGGGTGTTGGGACGGGCACTGGGTGCAGGCCCAAGCTGATTCTCATGTTGCCGGTGGTGTAGTTGGTCTCTATGGCGTCGGTCCGGAGTTGGGCGACTTTCACGAGCGGTTGGGCGTAGAGAAGCAAGAGGGCGCCGGCGACGCGGTAGGGCAGGGATTCGCTGGTGCCGGTGAGGAGTTCCCGCAGCCAGGCGAGGCGCTGGTCCTGGGTGATTGTGGGTCGTGTTTTCGCGGTGTAGTAGCCCATGTTGACGCGGTGGTTGGTGCCGGTGTTCTTGATGAAGATGATGAACGTGCGGATCTGTTTTCTGGTCGTGGGTCCGGCGGCGAGCCAGGCGTCGATGTCTTGCTGGGTGCAGGTCGCTGCTGTTCGTTGGTGCGTTTCCCAGAGCCAGAGGAGGAATTTGGTGGTTTCGGTGATCTCTTGTTTGGCCGAGTGCACCGGGCCGCGGGCGTTCTTTTCCGGTGTTGTGGTGGTCCGGATGCGTCGGAGGTGGTGCCAGGTCGCGAAGTGCTCGACTGGTTTGGCGACCTCCTCGGGCAGGGGGTCGAGTTTGGCTTTGATCCAGGTTTCGAACCGGGCCACGTAGGGGTCTTGGTAGGGGAGCAGTTCGTGGTGGACGAGCAGGGCGCGTAGGTGGTTTGTTGCTCGTTCGGCGGTTTTGGCGTAGGTATCGAGGCCTTCGTGGGTCAGGGGTGTTGTCCCGTTGGCGAGTGATCTCAGGAGGGCTTGGACTGTGGCGGAGCGTTTCCAGGTGATGATGCTTTCGGGGCGCTGGGCTTGGCAGAGGACCTCGATGAGCCGGGTTGCTGTTGAAGGTTCAGTGGGGTTTGTGGGGAGTAGTTGGGTGAGGTCGTCGCGGAGGGCGCAGCGGGCGCAGATGCCCGTTCGGTAGAACTCGCCTTCGTGGTTGCAGCGGGTGCAGTGGAAGTCGTGGGTGATTCCGGCGCAGGGTGCGCATCGTGGGCCGCCGTTGGGTTCGGGTGGGCCGGGCAGGAGCCGGTGTTGGCCGCAGTCGGGGCAGGTCCCGTGGGTGCGTGTTGCAGTGGTGAAGCAGGGGCCGCAGATTTTTCCTTCGGGCCAGGTGGCGCGTGTTCGTCCGGCGCTGCGGCTGCAGCGGGCGCAGGTGGCGGTGCCGGTGGTGCGTGGCCTGCCGCGGGTGGTGTTGCGGGCAGTCAGGCCCGTGGGTTGGTCAGTTGTCATCGTTGATGATGCGGGCCCGGCGTGGGCGGACGGTGCGGTTCAGGTCGACGACGTTGGGGGAGTTGGTGCCTGTTTTGCGGGCGCGGATGTCCGCGGCTGTGACGGTGATGAGGTCCTCGGGTCCGCAGGAGAAGATGTCGCAGATCGCTGCGATGACTTGTAAGGCGACGCGTTCGGGTTTCTGGTTGACCAGTCGATAGACCTGGGGTCGTGACAAGGTGATGCCGCGTTCGGCGAGCAGGGGGATGAGGTCGGTGGTGTTGTGCAGTCCCCGTGCTGCCATGAGCTCGGCGAGCCGCCATCTGTATTCGACTTCGCGTTTCACCATTGGCCTCGCATCTGCGTGCCGAGGACGTCGTTCATGGTGCCGTCCAGGGCTGCCCGGAGGGCGGTGTTGCGGAAGTCGTCGCTGACGAATTGGTAGATCCCGGTGGTGGAGGCGTGTTCGTGGCCCATTTGATATTGCACGAATCTAGAATCCCACCCATCCTCGAGCAGGTGCGTCGCATAGGAGCGTCTGAGCGAGTGAAGGTCCAGGCCGTCCATGGGCATGCCCAGTTCTTTCAGGTAGCGCCGCAGGCGGCGCAGCAGGGTCGATTCGCAGATCACCCCGCCCCGCTCACTGGGAAACAGGTCGAGGGTGTCGAGGGTTCCGCGGCCGTTGGCGAGCCAGTCGTCGATGATGCCGGAGGTCCAGTCGAACACGGTCAGGACGCTGCGGGATTTGTAGGGGGAGCCTTTGAGGGACTTGCCGAAACGGACTTTGCAGATTCCTGTTTTCCCGAACCTTCGTGCTTGCGGGTTGGTCGCGAAATCGACCGTTTGCAGGTGGCGGAGCTCGTTGAACCGGAGTCCGTAGGAGTACGTGACTTTCAGCATCACGGAGTCTCTGTAGGCTGCTTGCCAGCCCTTCTTGCCGGAGGCCGCGATGAGTTCAACCTGGTCATCCGCGTGGTCAAACAGCCGTTGCAGCTCAGCCCTGGTGAACGGCCTCTTCGAGGGCCGGCCTTCGTACTCCTGGGTGTGGGATGCGGTGTTCCAGTCGAAGAAAACCTGGGACGGGTGGGTGCCGAAACGTTCCTCGCAGACTCGGTCCCAGCCGTAGTCGGGATTGGAGACGTAGGAGCAGAACCGGCGAAGGGAGGACTGGTAACCGCGGATAGTGGACTGCTTCAACTGGTAGATCGAGCGCAGGTCACCGAAATACTCCTCGACATGCTCCGGCCCCCAGTTCCACGGAAACTCGTTCACATGGTTCACGAACCTCTTGACGCAGGCGATGCCCTTATCGATCGTGTCGAACTGCAGGTTCCTGGAGAGCTGCTGGTTGCGCCACCCGGTGAACATGTCCTCGAGCGTCTGCTCCTCTGGATGCAACAGGCGAACAGCACTCAGCTGCAGCACACGCCCGGAACCATCGACCGCCATTATTCGCCTCCAAAATCGCCCGAGAAAACATGCTCAAAACTTGAATCAATGATTCATCAAATGCATCATCAAGGCAAAACAGCAGGTCAGAGGCGCTTCTTGTGTCGTCATCCACGCGCAAAGCATCACGCCAGGCCACCAGAAGAATCTCCGTTCAAGGCCAACTGAGCGCCCAGATTCCGCGGAACTACGGGCCGATGCGGCAGGCCCAGGCAGGGACAGGGGATCGGACGTATTGATTCATCTGATGAGATACGCAGACTATTGGTTGACATAAGCTCTGTTATCGGCGTTTCCAAACCACGCAGGGGAGAGACTCGGAAAGACCGCTGAAACACCCCTGCACAGTGCCCTCAGACGGCCGGCCGCTTACCGGCCGAATAAGGTTCGATCTGCTGGCACGACGGCTTGCCGGTCGTCGTCGATTCGGTAGATCGTCCTGAAGTTGGCAGTGAGCAGTGTGATGTCTTCAAGGGTGATGCTGATGAAAGCTGATCGCTTTTTCAGGTACAGGAAGAGCTCCTGCGACGGCCACATCAGCTCGTCCATGTAGGTGTTGAAGGATCTGCCGCTGGCCCTGGTGTAGGCCCTGAGTGCCGCCTGGTCAGTGATCCGCCGGCCGTAGGTGAGTTCGATGTCGACGTCGCCGACAGGGTCGACCTCGGGATCCAGGTAGCTTCCGAAGACCCGCAGCGTGTCGATGAACATCGGCTTGGACGTATCCGCGTTGTATGCCCTGGCGCGGCCCAGCAGCTCGACGACGAGCCGGTCTGCGGTCTTACGGCTGATGGGCCTACCGAAGCTGGCCATCGCCAGCGAGTTGCCCAGAATGGTGGTATCCCACCAGACGTCCCCGTCCTGGTCGGTCCGGATCTTCTCAAGGTAGCCGGCAGCTTCCAGATCAGCGAAGACAGTCTGGAGGTCGAATCCGGTGCCGGCGAGCAGGTCCTCGGCGATCTCGGCGACCGTCTCCCGGCCGCGGAACTTACGGCAGATGGCGCGGGCCAGCTCGGCCGGCAGCCCGGCTATCACATCGGTTTTCGAAACCCTCACATGGGACAGCCTAGACGACCTCGGATGGGACTAGCTCGCCTCATCGATGGGTGCGGGCTCGATCAGCGCTGGACCGTTGTTGCGGACGCTGTTGACCCTGGTGCTGACCACGCGCGGGACCAAAGTCGGCTCCGGCAGGGAGTCCAGCAGATGCTGGATGTCGCCCTTGTCGGTCAGGTCCGGGTCGAGCCACTCGGCGTACCGGTCCCGCGGGATGATGACCGGGCTGCGGTCGTGCACGTGGCCCAGGGCGTCCTGTGCGGTGGTGGTGAGCACTGTGCAGCTGAGCAGCCACCGGCCAGGGTCGTCCTCGGGCAGCGACGGGTCTGCCCACCATTCGTACAGGCCGGCGAAGCCCATCAGGTCCTCATTCTCGGAGTAGAGGTAGTTGGGGATCTTCTTGCCGTCTTCGGTCTTCTGCCACTCGTAGTAGCCCTCCGCCGGGACGATTGCTCTACGCTTGACGGCGGCCTTTCGAAACGAGGGCTTCTCCAGGATCGATTCGCTGCGAGCGTTGATCATCTTTGCGCCGATCTTGATGTCCTTGGCCCACGAAGGCACGAGGCCCCAGCGGGCGACCAGCAGGTGCCTGTCAATGCTGCCCTCGTCCAGCCGCTCAGCAACGATGGGTATGGCCTGCGTTGGCGCCACGTTCCAGCTGGGAGGTGGCGGGGCGCCCTCCACTTCCTTTGCCTCAAAATGGCTCAGCAGGTCACCAGTAGCCTTGGACATCACGTATCTGCCGCACATAAGCCAATTCTGCCTCACCATGGGTGCCTTGGTTCATCCGGAAGGCTGCATCAGCTACATAGAGCAGGGCCTTCTACAGTGGTGTTCCGCAAGCCGGCATGCTGCAAGGGCTCTGCACTCCTGTCCCGTCAGCGGCAGCCGTTAGGGAGCGGAGTTGGTTGTGAGAGACCCGCGACTAGGGAATGCGGGCACCGTGCTGTACGTTGCTTTCCGAGCAATCCGAACAGCAGAAAAGAGATGCACCGAAGTGGCAACTGATTACGACGAGCTCCGCACTGACGTCAAGGAATCCCAGGACAGCTCCCTTGAGGCTCTGCAGTCGGCGAAGGCCCCTGATGCGAAGTCCGTGGTCCTCGAGCTCGATGAAGCAGACGTACTGGACGGACTGACCCCGGGGGGAGAATTCATCGCCGAAGAGTTGACCGTCGACGTGGTCCCCCAGGCTGCCGATGAGTTCACCTGCTGGTCTTGCTTCCTGGTCCGGCACCGCTCACAGATCGCCCGGCAGAAAAACGGCCACACGTACTGCACCGACTGTGAAGGCTGAACCAGCCCGAATACCGGCGATGCGCGGCGAAGTGCCCGAGAGCGTCTGGGCCGCCATCGAAGCCGAGTTCACCCTGCCGTCCCTGGAACAGGTCCAGCAGAAGCTCGGAGAGCAGACCGCAGACCCTGAGCCTCTGCTGCGCCGACTGGTCCGCGTCTTCATCGGCGAGGGTACCTACTGCCCCGGCTTCCAGTTCACGGCCGCAGGCGGCCTGCACCCCGCCGTGACCGGGCTCTTCGAGCGGGCCATGGAGCTGAAGATCCCGCACGACTACTTCACGCCGTGGATGATCACGCCGTCCACGGATCTGCAGGGGGCCCGGCCCGTTGATCTGCTCAACGATCCCCTCCGATTAGGGTCGGCGCTCGAGGTGTTCGCGCGCCGCTAGCGTCCTGCCCGGCCCGCTAAAACCTGCTCGTGAGTGCCTTGGCGATCGCTTGCTCCTTGCTGAAAAAGAAGCCCGGTCTGGCCTCCGGGCGGAATGGGCCTTCGAGGACTTTCCTCGCCTCCTCCGCGTACTGGGGAGCGTAAAAGTAGATGCCGTGCTCCGGCCGGCCGTGCTGAGCTGGATGGCGGACCCCGCTCGCTCCGACAAAAATTGTCGCTGACTCGCTGTAGCCGTCATCGGTGTAGGTTGCCGAGACTGGCCACGCCCTGATCGGCGCCAGGTCAATGATAGATTCGACCCGTTCCGTCCGTCCGGTCCAGGTCCTGCGCTCGGTGAAATGCTTCACTCGGATCAGCGTTTGGGGCGGCTCGCCCTGGCTGCTGGCAAACAGCCGGCCAGCGGTGTCCAGTGAATCCGGGTGCGACCATGGCACATGGTGCCCGGCGGCCCGCAGGGTCTTCTGCCCCACCGTTTCGCTGACATGCCATTCTCTGCCGGTTGTCCATGACTCATTCCGGAGCAGGACCGAGGCGATCGTCTCCGGCCGCGCGTCGGTGTGATCCCGAAAAGCCCGCGCATACTCGGCCGCCACCTTGTCGGTAGCCCGTGCGTAGCAGCGGGAACACAATGTGCCGACTGGGGCCCACGCTTCATGCAGGGCGATGAACAGTGCGTGAGACGGCTTGCCCTCGTGATTCCGGGCGGCCTGGAACAGGGCGGTGTTGTGGTACGTCTGGGGGTGGTACATATGAGACGTGCAGATCGTCGCGGTGCACCGGCACCGGAACGTCGCTTGGTTTCCGCATTCGCAGTAATCAGACACTTCAGTCCCCCGTCGCTGCCGGCCCTGTTGCCGAAAGTATAGCCACCTGACCGGCCCGCCCTGGAAAGCCCGCGCCCTGCTAGCCTCTCCCCTTCGGGAGGCCCCAGCGGCCGCATGAGTCCGCCGAAACGCCGTCGTCTACGCATGTTTCCGGGTAGAGACATTGGCGAGACGAAAGGCCAGCACAGCGTGGCTTCCAGCACTGAACGCATCCGGGTGCGGCTTCCCGACAGGTTCGATCCGGCCCGGCACATGGCCCAGCTGATGAAGAAGATCACCGACACCCACGGTGAGGGCTTCGAGGTCGACTCCATTGAGGACGGAATGGCTGTGGCGACCCGGCAGGTGGCCGTGACTGAAGTCAGCCACAACGACAAGTCCAAGACCAAGGAGGTCCGGCTCCCCCGGTCAGTGAAGCCCAACGACGGCGAAAAGATGGCCGTTAAGCTGGCCGACCAGCACGGGGACGGCTGGGAGATGACGAAGTTCGAGCCGTTCCTGGGCAAGGCCGTCCTGACCCAGCTGAGCCCCGAGACCGCCCGCTGCCGGGGCGCGGCCGCACTGGCCCTGGGAGTGAAGCCCTGGGAGGTCCAGGTGAAGCCGCGCCGCGATGGTGGCTTCGATCTGGAGCTGCCGCGCACTTACATGCCCTCCAAGCATGATTCCAAGCTGGAGGAGGTCGCGACCAGCGTCGTCGGCCGGGATGGCTGGTACGTGAAGGTGAACGCCCAGAAGCTCACCGCGTCGATCATCCCGTCCGCTCCCCCGACGTTCCCGGCGATGATCCCGACGCCGATGGATTCCGTAGTCAAGTTTGACCACACCAAAAAGGAGACCTTCAAGATCCCGCTGGGCATGAAGCTGCCGCCGGCAGGGGAAACCGTCGGCGAGACGTTCTACCTGGACATGAACGCCGGCGCGCATCTGCAGATCGGCGGTACCTCCGGTGCCGGTAAGTCGGTCACGATCAACTGCTACCTCTCGACCTGGCTGGCCAAGGGCGCCGAACTTGCCATCATCGACCTGCCGACGAAGAGCGCTGACTTTGAGTGGGTCAAGGATTTCGTCCGACCGGGCGGCTGGGGATGCGCCTCCCCCGCCCAGTCCGCGGTAGCGATCCGGCTCATCATGGAAGAAGGTGAACGCCGATCCAAGCTCATCAAGAGCCACGGCGTCAACGACTGGAAAGACCTGCCCAAGTCGGCGGCCCTGAAACCGCTCATCGTGGTGGTCGACGAGCTGACAGGCCTGTTCGCGCTCGAGTCGGTGCCCAAGGCCGGCAAGGACGCCCCGCAGCTTCTCAAGGACATGGCGGCCGACGCTAACCGGACCAACCTGTTCAAGGAGATCCTGAAAAACGGCATCAAGCGGGTCGCTGCCGAGCTGCGCTTCACGGGGGTCTTCCTTCTACTGGCCACCCAGGTGGCGTCGGCGAACACCGGCATCGACCCGTCCCTGCGCACCAACCTGCACCACAAACTGCTCCTGGGTGCAAAGCCGACCGAGGGCAACCGCCGACTGGTCTTCTCCGACCCGGACCGTGTGCCGCTGATCCCCGAGAATGTCCGCTCCGACAGCGGCGCCTCCCGCGGTGTCGGCTCCTCCGAGCCTGAAGGTGACGAGCCGGCCATCTTCAAGTCCTACTTCGCCTCCGTGGCCGACTACCGCGCCTGGCTGGAGAAGCTGGGCGTGCCCAAGACGTCGCAGCCGGAGCCGACCAAGGCACAGATGGCCCAGCTGGAGGACGCCTTCGAATCTCCGGAGGACCAGGACGATGTCGCGACCCGGCGCGCTGCCATGCGGGACCCGATGGCCGATCTGATGGGCGATTCGGGTTACGACGAGAACGGACGGCCGCTCAGAGGTGCCGCACTGGCGGCTTCCCAGTCCCGGCAGCTGTCCAACATGGCCGGCAGGGCCTGACCGCATCTGGACACGAAAAAGGCCCCGGCAGGTTTTCTGCCGGGGCCTTTTTGTCAGGTCTCGCCTTAGGCGTTCTGGGCTTCCTTCTTGCGCCCGAAGAGCCCCAGCCCGGGCTTGGGTGCCTCGGCCTGCTTTTCTTCGGGCGCAGGGGCTTCCGCCGACTCACCAGCTGGCGGATCCAGCGGCGCCGGTGTGTCGAAGAAGCTCGGGTCCAGAATGGCGTCGCTGTGCAGGTCCGGGGCCGGGATAAGCACCTGGGTCATGGGCTCCGGCGCGGTTTCATCGGTCCGGGTTTCCGGAGCTGAGGGCGCTGCTGCCGCGATCACCTGCTCCCAGTCGTCCTCAGCGGAGGCCGGTTGCGCCTCCGGTGCCGGTGCCAGGTGTGGGGCGGGAATGCCGGCAAAGAAGTCCTCCGATGGCGCGGGCGCGTCGGCTTCCGGTGCCGGAACAGCCTGGTCCTGGCGAATCTCTTCGCCGGAGGCCTCTGCCGGGAAAGCCACGGTGAACAGGTCGGCTGCTTCGGCCAGTGCGGGGTTGTCTGCGGCGATCGCTTCAATGATGCGCACTGCCTCCACCCGGATACCGGCCTCGGCGGCCCGTACGCCCTCGGAAAGGCGCTGGTCAAAGGTCTCCTGGGCTTCGCGGACGTAGCGCGTGTGCGCTTCGTTGGCGGTGCGCAGCTTGCCGTCGGCCTCGTCCAGGGCGTCATCGCGCTTGCCGATCTCACCGCGGAGTCCTGCACTGACGTTCCGTTCAGCTTCGAGATTGGCGCGGAGCCCTGCGCTGACACCCCGCTCTGCCTCAAGGGCGGCGCGCAGTTCAGCAATGATCGGGGATGCTTCCTCGGTGCCAGGGCTCGCTACGGGGGCGGGGGCAGCCACCGGGGCGGAGTCTTCTGAGTCGCCGGCAGCGAAAAAGTCTCGCGTGTCCGGGGTGGCGCAGACGTGGGTGCGGTACTCCTTGAGCTCCAGTGCCTGCTCGCCCAACTGGTTTTCAGGGGTCGTTTGCGGGAGGGGGCGGAATCCTACGCTAAGGCTTTGGCCAGCGATATTCTCCGGTGAGATTGATGTGTTCCCATCCGAGCGGCGAAACATGGGCCAAGAGATCGGGCGATAGCAGCTTTCCATCGCGTTTCTGGTTTGCAACGACCTCGCCGAGCTTCATGGTGTTCCAGAAGATGATGATGGCGGCGAGCAGATTCATGCCGGCGATGCGGTAATGCTGGCCTTCGGCGGAACGGTCGCGGATTTCACCGCGGCGGTGGAAGCTGATTGCCCGCTTCAGCGCATGATGAGCTTCGCCTTTGTTGAGCCCGATCTGGGCACGCCGTTGGAGTTCGGCATCCAGAATCCAGTCGATCATGAACAGGGTGCGCTCGACGCGACCGACTTCCCGCAGGGCTGTCGCGAGCTCGTTCTGCCGCGGATAGGAGGCGAGTTTCCGCAGAATCTGGCTTGGCGCGACGGTACCGGCAGCAATGGTGGCGGCGATGCGCAGGATGTCGGGCCAATTGCGCTCGATCATGGCTTGGTTGACCTTTCCGCCGATCAACGCTCGCAGGTGCGCCGGGGCGGCCGACGGATTGAACGCGTAGAGCCGTTTGGATGGCAGGTCGCGGATGCGCGGAGCGAACCGGTAGCCGAGAATGGCACATGCGGCAAAGACGTGATCGGTGAAGCCGCCCGTGTCGGTGAACTGCTCGCGGATATGGCGTCCAGCATCGTTCATCAGCAGGCCATCGAGGATGTAAGGCGCTTCGCTTGCCGTTGCAGGAATCACCTGGGTTGCGAACGGCGCATATTGGTCGGAGACGTGGCTATAGGCTTTCAGGCCCGGGGTATTGCCATATTTCGCGTTGACCAGGTTCATGGCCTCACCTTGCTCTGTAGCGACGAAGAACTGTCCGTCGCTCGAAGCCGACGTGCCCATGCCCCAGAACCGGGCCATGGGTAACGCTGCCTGTGCCTCGACCACCATGGCCAGCGCCCGGTCATAGGCTTCGCCCTCGACATGCCACCGTCCAATGCGGATCAATTCCCAGAAGGTGTGGGTGTTTGTCGCATCCGCCATTTTGCGCAAGCCGAGGTTGATCCCTTCCGCCAAGATAACGTTCATTAGCCCGATCCGGTCAGCGCAGGGTGCTCCTGTGCGCAGATGGGTGAACGCTTCGGTGAAGCCGGTCGCCGCATCCACCTCCAGCAGGAGATCGGTGATGCGCGTGGGCGGGATCTGCTTGTAGAGATCGAGCACCAGATCTTCGGCGCCTGTCGGCGCGGCGGCTTCGAGTTTCTCGATATGCAGAACGCCGTTTTCAATCGACCCGCCCGGGATCGTGCCTGCGCGAGCGGCACGGCCAAGCTCGCGCAACCGCATGTCGAGGCGAGCTTGCCGGTCTGCCAGCCATTCCTCCGGCCGCAATGGCACAGCGAGACGACCGCCTTCCGCGATGGATTGTGCCGGAACGAGTGCGTGTTTCAGATCGCCATAGCGCCGGGACCTAGTAAGCCAGACATCTCCGGAGCGGAACGCATCGCGCAGATGGAACAGCACCGCGATCTCCCATAGGCGAGCGTCGCCAGCCCTCTGGGCCCGAAGGTGGCGATGCCATTTCGAGCTGGGCCGCAAGAAGCTGGTCATCGCGGCATCGTTCAAACCGGTACGAAGGGCCGTCACCGCTTCCAGAAGCGGCAGTGCAACGGGCGCAGCTCGCAGATCGAGCAGGCGCAACATGCGTGGAGCGTATCGGCGGAAGCGGTGATAACCGTCGAGCACATGATTGAGCGGATCGTCGGCCATGGTGGCGGTCAGCCTGGTTGCCATTGCAACAAGGGTTTTTAAGCCGTCCCACCCTGACCCACTCGCGATGACATCGCCCAGCGGCTGGCCATCATCCTGTGCATCGACCAGGGCGCCCCCGATCTCGGCGAAGGATTTCAGGGTGTCACGCACCACCCCCGCTTCGTCTGCGACCTTTGCATGGCAAATACGCTCCGAAGCACGGTAGAGACGGCCGACGATCCGGTCGTGGGTTTCGACCACTGCGTCGGCCAACATCGCCTGCCATTCCGAGACGCAAACAGCCAAGATCGCAAGCCGCCTGTCCTCCGGGAGATCGCGCATGCCGTCGGCATAATACCGTTCACCCTGCCTGCGCAGACGAGTCACCCGATGGGCAGGAACGCCGGCAAGCAGATCCTCGGGGAGATCGATGCGTTGCAGATATTCGAGCCGGTCGAGCAGCCGGTTGGCCGACGAAGAGTTCGAGCCAGGCTCGAACTGGCGCAGCCACACAAAACGGGTCACCCGATCATCAGCCGTCTCCTCGAGCAATGCCAGCAACTGTTCTCGGATCGACATAGGCAGCCGACTGGCGATCCTCGTCTCGATGCGTCGCTCGGCATCGACGAGAGCCGCGGCACAAAGCCGCTCGATCGTGGATGTCGCGGGAAGGACAGTGCGGGTGCGTCGGCACTCGGCTACGAAGCGACGGGCGATATCCTCGTTCGACACCGCCATCTCGGCTTCTCGGAACAACCATTCCTTCAGCTCGCTCGCACCACGTCCGGAGAAGGTGCGGAAGCCGTAGAGCCCCCGTAACTCGGCAAGATGCTCGTGCCGTGTTTCCTCGCGGGCAGCATAGTCTACGAGATCGTCGGCACCCAGGCCAAGCTGCGCTCCGATAAATTCGATGACCTCTGCAGGGATCAGTTCGCCTGGAGCCAGCACCCGGCCGGGATAGCGCAGGACACACAATTGCAGGGCGAAGCCGAACCTGTTGTGAGCGCGCCGACGCAGCCTGATATGCCCAAGGTCTTCATCACTCAGCGTATAGTGCTTGAGCAAATCCGTCTGTGAAGTCGGCAAGCGCAACAGCGCGTCTTTCTGCCGATCGGTTAGAGTGACGCGACGCGGCATACATGTTCCTTTTTCAAAATCTGATAGCGTTCAAGACGCTTTGTTTATGAAGCTGGTTGAGATACATTTCCAGAGGTCAATGCAATCGTGGCCGAAGCGCCGCCTCAAACCAACGTTTGTGATACATGCTGATCGGATATGCCCGCGTCTCCAAAGCCGATGGCTCGCAGTCTCTCGACCTGCAGCACGACGCCTTGCGCGCCGCAGGTGTCGAACGGGACAATATCTATGATGATCTTGCTTCCGGCGGTCGTGATGATCGCCCTGGCTTGACTGCCTGCCTCAAGTCATTGCGTGACGGCGATGTGCTGGTGGTCTGGAAGCTCGATCGCCTCGGACGATCGCTTGCCCATCTGGTCAACACGGTGAAGGAGCTGTCAGACCGCAAGATCGGCCTGCGGGTTCTGACTGGAAAGGGCGCTCAGATCGACACCACGACTGCGTCCGGTCGCATGGTGTTCGGAATCTTCGGCACCTTGGCCGAGTTCGAGCGGGATCTGATCCGAGAGCGCACCATGGCGGGTCTCGCCTCCGCGAGAGCGCGCGGTCGCAAGGGCGGACGAAAATTCGCGCTCACCAAAGCTCAGGTGCGTCTCGCGCAAGCCGCCATGGCCCAGCGCGATACTTCAGTTTCCGATCTCTGCAAGGAACTCGGCATCGAGCGCGTCACTCTCTACCGATATGTCGGTCCCAAAGGCGAGCTCAGAGACCATGGAAAGCATGTTCTCGGACTTACGTAGTGGACTTGCCTCGGTTTCGTTCCGGTCTTTTTGAGAGCATTATTTGTTATCAAGGAGACCATATATGTCATTAAAGCATAGTGATGAATTTAAGCGTGATGCAGTTCGCATAGCACTCACTAGTGGCTTAACACGCCGTCAAGTTGCGTCAGATTTAAGTATTGGGCTTTCCACGCTTGGGAAATGGATCGCATCAATTTCCGATGAAACTAAAATTCCTACCCAAGACACTGATCTTCTGCGTGAGAATGAACGTTTACGCAAAGAGAACCGTATCCTTCGGGAGGAGAGGGAGATATTAAAAAAGGCAGCAATATTTTTCGCAGTACAAAAGCTGTGAGATTTCAGTTTATTACGGATTACCGTGGCTCTCTCTCACGTTCACGCATATGTCGTTTGATGGGCGTAACAGATCGTGGTTTACGTGCATGGAAACGCCGTCCTCCATCACTGCGCCAGCGTCGTGATCTTATACTTCTAGCGCATATACGTGAGCAGCATCGGTTGTGTTTGGGGAGCTATGGTAGGCCGCGTATGACAGAAGAGTTGAAAGCGCTGGGCCTGCAGGTTGGGCAGCGTCGGGTTGGACGTTTGATGCGCCAGAATAACATTACAGTTGTTCGAACGCGTAAATTCAAACGGACAACGGATAGTCATCATACCTTCAACATTGCACCGAACCTATTAAAACAAGACTTTAGCGCAAGCGCACCCAACCAGAAATGGGCAGGCGATATCACTTATGTTTGGACCAGAGAAGGATGGGTCTATCTTGCTGTTATCCTTGACCTGTATTCCCGTCGCGTGATTGGCTGGGCAACAGGTGATCGATTAAAGCAGGATCTTGCATTAAGGGCACTGAATATGGCGTTGGCTTTACGCAAACCACCACCGGGTTGTATTCAACACACAGACCGTGGGAGCCAATATTGCGCTCATGAATATCAAAAGCTACTGCTCAAACATCAATTGCTGCCGTCCATGAGCGGGAAAGGCAATTGTTTTGATAACTCCGCAGTAGAAAGCTTCTTTAAATCATTAAAGGCTGAGTTGATTTGGCGCAGACACTGGCAAACAAGGCGAGATATTGAGATTGCAATCTTCGAATATATAAATGGCTTTTATAATCCACGCCGAAGACATTCAACACTCGGCTGGAAATCGCCGGTGGCATTTGAGAAAAAAGCCGCTTAAAATGAGAGATAGACCGGAACACAACCGGTGCAAGTCCATAGCAACTCGTTTCTTTTCGCAGGTTGAGCCACCTCCGCGCTTCATCAGAAAACTGAAGGAACCTCCATTGAATCGAACTAATATTTTTTTTGGTGAATCGCATTCTGACTGGTTGCCTGTCAGAGGCGGAGAATCTGGTGATTTTGTTTTTCGACGTGGTGACGGGCATGCCTTCGCGAAAATCGCACCTGCTTCCCGCCGCGGTGAGCTCGCTGGAGAGCGTGACCGCCTCATTTGGCTCAAAGGTCGAGGTGTGGCTTGCCCCGAGGTGATCAACTGGCAGGAGGAACAGGAGGGTGCATGCTTGGTGATAACGGCAATTCCGGGAGTACCGGCGGCTGATCTGTCTGGAGCGGATTTGCTCAAAGCGTGGCCGTCAATGGGGCAGCAACTTGGCGCTGTTCACAGCCTATCGGTTGATCAATGTCCGTTTGAGCGCAGGCTGTCGCGAATGTTCGGACGCGCCGTTGATGTGGTGTCCCGCAATGCCGTCAATCCCGACTTCTTACCGGACGAGGACAAGAGTACGCCGCAGCTCGATCTTTTGGCTCGTGTCGAACGAGAGCTACCGGTGCGGCTCGACCAAGAGCGCACCGATATGGTTGTTTGCCATGGTGATCCCTGCATGCCGAACTTCATGGTGGACCCTAAAACTCTTCAATGCACGGGTCTGATCGACCTTGGGCGGCTCGGAACAGCAGATCGCTATGCCGATTTGGCACTCATGATTGCTAACGCCGAAGAGAACTGGGCAGCGCCAGATGAAGCAGAGCGCGCCTTCGCTGTCCTATTCAATGTATTGGGGATCGAAGCCCCCGACCGCGAACGCCTTGCCTTCTATCTGCGATTGGACCCTCTGACTTGGGGTTGATGTTCATGCCGCCTGTTTTTCCTGCTCATTGGCACGTTTCGCAACCTGTTCTCATTGCGGACACCTTTTCCAGCCTCGTTTGGAAAGTTTCATTGCCAGACGGGACTCCTGCAATCGTCAAGGGATTGAAACCTATAGAAGACATTGCTGATGAACTGCGCGGGGCCGACTATCTGGTATGGCGCAATGGGAGGGGAGCAGTCCGGTTGCTCGGTCGTGAGAACAATCTGATGTTGCTCGAATATGCCGGGGAGCGAATGCTCTCTCACATCGTTGCCGAGCACGGCGACTACCAGGCGACCGAAATTGCAGCGGAACTAATGGCGAAGCTGTATGCCGCATCTGAGGAACCCCTGCCTTCTGCCCTTCTCCCGATCCGGGATCGCTTTGCAGCTTTGTTTCAGCGGGCGCGCGATGATCAAAACGCAGGTTGTCAAACTGACTACGTCCACGCGGCGATTATAGCCGATCAAATGATGAGCAATGCCTCGGAACTGCGTGGGCTACATGGCGATCTGCATCATGAAAACATCATGTTCTCCAGTCGCGGCTGGCTGGTGATAGATCCCGTCGGTCTGGTCGGTGAAGTGGGCTTTGGCGCCGCCAATATGTTCTACGATCCGGCTGACAGAGACGACCTTTGTCTCGATCCTAGACGCATTGCACAGATGGCGGACGCATTCTCTCGTGCGCTGGACGTCGATCCGCGTCGCCTGCTCGACCAGGCGTACGCTTATGGGTGCCTTTCCGCAGCTTGGAACGCGGATGGAGAAGAGGAGCAACGCGATCTAGCTATCGCGGCCGCGATCAAGCAGGTGCGACAGACGTCATACTAGATATCAAGCGACTTCTCCTATCCCCTGGGAAAACATCAATCTTACCGGAGAATATCGTTGGCCAAAGCCTTAGCGTAGGATTTCGCCCTCTCCCGCAAACGACCCCTGTACGTGCCCCTCGCCGAACCGATGGACGGGGCAGAGGCACGCGAGCTCGTGGCTGCTCTCGCCCGCACCGCCCCCAGCATGGACGCGAGTCCGCACCAGAACCCCTCCACCGGGTGCATCCGCGTCCCTGGCGCCCTCCACAAGCGCGGCGGCCGCCAGCAGCTCGTCACTCCCCTGTCCTCGGCCTACGACATCCTCAGGCGGCGCAATACAAGCGGCGACGTCGACCGGCTCCACAGGGCACTCGTCCCCGAGCTGCGCCGCAACCGCCAAGAGGCCGCGCTCCGGGCCAAGACCGCAGCAGCCCCCCGGCCGCCGCAGGACGCCAGTGCGCCCCGGCTCTGCACCCCGGCCGGCGGATGGCAGTCACCGCTGCGCACGATCGCCCAGACCGGCCTGTTCGACACGGCCCGCTACCGCACCCCCTCAGAGGCCCGCATGGCCGTCCTGAACCACTTCGCCGCGTGCGGCTGGACCCTGGAGCAGGTTCGTGGCGAGCTCGCAGGCCAGTTCCGGGGCCTTGCCGCGCTGTACCAGTCCCCCGCCCAGCTCACCCGGCTCCTCGAGGCGGAGTGGGCAAAGGCCCTCGAATTCACCGCCAGCGGAAGAGGGGAGAGAACTGCCCCTAAAAGCGACACAAGCCCCACTAAACCCACCGGGGGGGCACTCAGCGTGGCTGCACTTCACCAGCTGGTCAACGATCTGGAGAACGTGCTCTACGCGGTACTCGATGCACGGTTCCAGAAGTACGGCCGCGAGGGGATTGGCCTGCGGTTCCTCATCAGGGGCGTTCTGGCCTACATGAGGACCATGGAGACCAATACGCTCGACGTCGGCTGCCGGACCTTCGCACTTGCCCTGGGACAGCACCACAGCACCGTGGCAAGGCTCCTGCGTCGCCTGGCGCAGCTTTCGGATGGCATGGTCACCAAGGTCGCGGACGCGCGCCACCGCAATGCCGACGTCTACCTCGTGGAACTCCCTCAGCAGTACCGTGAGCTCGCCCGCTCCCTCAGTTGGCGGCAGGGCAAGATCCACGCCATGCGACCTGTCTTCCGCGTCCTGGGTCCCGCCGCAGCACTCGCCTACGAAGTCATCGAACGCAGCCGCCTCTCCCCCACCACCAAGGAGGTCGCCCAGCAGGCCAAGATCGGTGCCAGCACCGCCGAGCGCGCTCTGGCCGAGATGTCAGCGCTCGGCATGCTCCACCGCGACCAGGACAAACGCTGGCACATCACACACACCACAAGCCTCACCCAGCTCGCCCAGCGACTCGGTGCCGACCAGGACGTCGCCGCACAGCTCACCCTCCACCGCCAGCAACGCGCCGCCTGGCATGCCTGGCTCGACCGCCACCACCCAGACCACCAGTTGGCAGAAGCAGACCTCTACGACCCGGAGATAGACGAATACTGGCCGCCCCCCGGCATGTACGCCGATGCCGAAGGGATGTGGAACATCCGTGCGGCATGCTAGACACCGGTTAGGTCGTATTGCTTGCAATATTGCACCTTGCAAGCATGCAATACGGGAGATAGGGTGCTTGCAATACGGCAAGCAATACCGCCGTATTGCAAGCAAGAATGCAATAGTGCAACAAGGACTTTGGAAGGATGCCAGATGGCCCATGTGATCGCGGTAGGGAACAGGAAGGGCGGGGTCGGCAAAACCAGCTACGTTCTGAACCTCGCCAACGCGCTCCAGATCATCGGTTGCCGGGTCCTGGTCGGCGACCTCGACCCGCAGCGGAACCTCACTGATGTGCTCGTGGGCAATCAGACCGAATTCGACTTGACCATCTTCGATGCTGTCTACAACGAGCAGGCCGGAACCCTCGGACAGGTTGTTGTCTCCACGGACTTCGAAGGAATCAGTCTGCTGCCCGGAGACGAGCAGCTGGCGCGGATTGAAGCCGAGAACCTCATGGCTCCAGAGCAGCGGCTCCGCAACGCAGCAGACGGTTCCGGGATAGACGAGGAGTACGACGTGATCCTCCTGGACATGCCGCCGGCCCTTGGCCGACTGACGCTGAACGGACTGATCTATGCCAACGAGACCCGAGTTGTGGCTGACGCTGAAGCCTTCAGCGTCAAAGGCGTGGTGAAGTATCTCGAGCTCGTGGACCGAGTGCGGGGGAGCGCCATGTACAACCGGTCCCTCGGAGAGCCCAAAGTTGTGATCAACCGCTACGCCAGGACCGCGGAGCACGCTTACCAGCGGCAGGCCCTCGTCGATGCTTACGGGGAGGCTGTGGTTGAACCCGAGATCCCACGCACGACTGCCATCGCTGACGGGCAGTCGGCTCGTGTTCCGCTGACGCGCATCTCATCCCGCGGTGCGGCGAAGGCGGCTGAAGCATTCACCCTCCACGCCCACGCCATCAAGAAGGAGCTGAACATTCGATGAGCGTCAAACGCCAGCCACAGATTCCACTGTCCAGGGCACCCCGCGAAGATGTCGTCGGCGCGGTCGCCGCCGGCGCTGCCCGCGAAGAGTCGGCCGCCGCTGCGCAGCCGATGGGGGAGGCCAGGCAGGACCGCAACCCGCAGCACTTGGCCCGGCGCCCCAAGAAGAGACTCGTCACCTTCACCAATCGACTGGACCCTGATCTGCTCGACTGGCTTTCAACGTACAAGGACGAACAGGGCACCACGATTGCCGCCGTCCTGGACGAAGCTGTACGGGACTACATCGAGAAGGTCACCGGCGCGCGGCCGAAGCCCTGAAATATTGCAATATTTCGGGATAGACCCACACGAGACCGCGGGGAGGCACTCGAATGAGCGACTCGACGTTGCCCCACCCCCATCGGCACCTCGGCCGCGCAAGATCCAGGCCCTCAAACAGGCCTCCCGTGCTCCCCATCCCGTTCGCCGTGCAGCAGCTGCTCGCGGTCCTCGCCATCGTCATCCCCTCCGCCATCCTCACCCCCGCGGCCGCCCTCACGGACTCTCTCCCGGGTGTCGCAGCGACCGCGTCGCCGTCGCCCGCCGGCGGCGTACCGGCGAAGCAGCAGGCCGCGAAGAAGCGCGCCACCGCTCCGGTGCAGGCCGCCGGCGTATCCCTCCCGCCGTGGCAGGCGCCGCAGCCGGCGCACCCGCAGAACCCGACGAACCCGCTCGCCAACCGCCTCTGGGGTGTCTACCACGGCCCCCAGGACCAGCTGTACAACGTCTACGAGTCCGCGAACGCGCAGACGCGCGCCGCCCTCGACACCATCCGCGTTCGCCCGCGCACGAAGTGGTACGGCAACTTCCTCGCCGACCACGAGATCCAGTCCCGCGCGAAGGACTACATCGTGAACTCCCAGGCAGGGAACCCGACCACGCTGTCGCAGATGGCGGTGTTCCGCATGAAGCCGTGGGAGCACGACGCCTGCACGCGCGTCCCCACGCCGGTCGAGCAGGCCAGCTACAAGACGTGGATCCGCAACCTCGCTGCCGGCATCGGCGACTCCCCCACCCTCATCGTCATGCAGCCCGACGGCCCGTTCCTGTGGTGCGTCCCGGACATCAAGACGACCTCGAAGCTGCTGCGCTTCGCCACCAAGACGCTGTCGAACCTCCCGAACACGTCGGTCTACATCGACGCCGGCGCAGCCGACTGGTGCGAGAACGGTCGCCGCGCGACCGCGGCGCGCTGCGCCGGCATCCTCAAGCGCACCGGCATCAAGTGGGCTCGCGGGTTCGCGATGGACTCCACCCACTACACCGGCCCGGTCGACAACATCCGCCTCGGCTCCCAGATCGTCAATCACCTCCGCGCACGCGGGTACGGCGAGAAGCACTTCATCGTCGACACTGCGAAGTCCGGACAGCCCACCAACTGGCTCGACATGAAGCCGTCGGCCCCCGGAGAGCTCAAGGACAACGCCCGCACGTGCTCGCGCCCTGGCATGAAGCGGTGCGTCACCCTCGGCATCCCGCCGACCGCAAGGCCCGGGGACCCGCAGTGGGGCCTGCCGGCCGACGTCGCCGAGCTCGCGGCCCGCAACGTCGACGGGTTCGTGTGGTTCGGTCGCCCGTGGCTGTACAACCAGGCTGACCCGTTTGTGCTGCAGCGCGCCATGGACATGGTTCGCACCACCCCGTGGCCCGAGGCCGGCTGAGCACGACCGGCTCCCCGCAGCCAGAAACGACGAACCCGCCCGAGCGTTGCTCGGGCGGGTTCGGTGCTTGAGGCGTCTCGCTCAGGAGGTCGCCTCGTACGGGTTGGGAATGGAGGTGCCGGGGCAGTTGGAGCGTGCCTGGCGGTGGATGTAGTAGTACTTCTTCGACTCACCGCGGCGACCGCAGTCGCGGCAGCGCCACCGCCAGCGGCGGTAGGTCCGGACGCTGAGCGCGAACGGGACCCAGGCGAACCAGAAGACGAGCGCGAGCTTCTCCTCGCGTGACCAGCGCCTCGCCTCCTCGATGGCGACGATCGCCAGGACGCCGAGCATCCACACGTTCGTGCAGATGAGGATGACCTCGAGTGTGGTCATGCCTGGCTCCCGGCGAGAGCCTCGAACTCGCGGTCGCGAAGGACTCGGACGCGCTGCTCCTGCACCGAGATGCCGTGCAGGCGCCGAATGAGGCGGTGGTAGCGACGCCGGGTCTCTGGGTGCGACAGGACGTAGTCACGCGTGCGGGCCTCTACCTCCGTGAAGCGTGCCGTGACCGGAAACTGGTCCCGGGTCAGGTCGACCGTCGTGCCGTCCGGCAGGAGGTTGAAGTAGTGGCTGACGCCGTCGGCCGTGGTCCGCATCAGCTGGCCGCCGAGGCGGTTCTGGATGACCAGCGCGGTGACGGCGCACTGGCCGTACGACTTCGTCGCGTCGGGGTCGGCGTACCCGTCGGGGTCGGCCGTGGTCTCGGACGACCAGGCCTCGAGCAAGCGCTCGTGAAGCCCAGCCAGAACATTATCGATCATGAGCCCTCCTTGAGGGTCGTGGTTTGGGTGCGATGTCCAGCACCGTCCGGGCCACGTCCGGGGCACGCAAACGCCCACCGTCCCAAGGAGGACCGGTGGGCATGGGCGCTGGATGAGATGGGACCCGGCCGCGGCCGGCGGGGTCAGTCCCAGAGGGCGCCGAGGTTGTCGGCCACCCAGCGCAGGGAGCTCTTCACCGCGGCTTCGGCGGCCGCTTCGGCGTCCTGCATCTCCTTCCACGCCAGGTCGGTGCGGACCTCGTCCCCTACCTCGCCGGTCCGGTCGCTGGCCATGCGGGCGTCGTGCCAGACGTCGAGAAGCCGGTCTGCTTCGTTCGGGTCGCCGTAGCCGCCGGTGGTGAGCACGACGGCGTGACGCCGGAGCTCGCCGGTCCAGTCCTCGAACGTGGCGTACTTCGATCCAGCCGGCCACCCGCAGGCGTTGTCGGCGAGCCAGGCGAGCTGCTCGCCGACGTGGCGCGGCAGGCTCGTGCCGAGGTTGTAGGCGTCGGCTGCGACCCATCCGCGGCGCACGCGGTCGACCGTCTCGACGAGCACAGCGGTCAGGTCCGAGAGCTTCGCGCGTTCAGCGCGCGCGGCGACGGGCAGCCACCAGGGGTCGGGCACGAGCTCGGTCTCGATCTCGCGCTGCCGCTCGAAGTGGCCCCAGTTCAGGTGGTCGTCGAGCAGCACCTTCGCGGACCCTCCGGTGGTGCGGCGCTCCTCAATGGCCGCCCACTCGGCGTTGCGAGCACCTGCTGCCTGGCGACGCTCCCACAGGGCGTCGTCGGCGCGGCTGGCCAGCTGCGAGGGCGAGAACGGGAGGGAGTCCAGCTTGCGCGCCAGCGGGTGCAGGGCCCGGACCCAGCGCGGCGCGCCCGCGCGCACGACCGGCACCGGGGCCGCCTCGGACACCCGGGGTGCTGTCGGTTCGGGCGAGGTCGCGGTCTCGTTGCTGGTCATGCGGGACACCGTGCCCCTCCCTGTCTCCAGCGCAAGCGGCTCGCGCGTGCTTGCCCTGTCGCGGTTGACGGCCACGAGCTCTCCGGTCAGGACGGTCCCCGGGCATGTCTTCCACCTCCCCGCTACCGGCTCAGCCCGGCACCTCACCTGAGCCCACCGAGCCCCTGAAGCTGCCTGCGTCGAACTGGGGGACCAAGACCTCCCAGGTCGTGTACGAGAACCCGTGGCTCAGCGTCCGGGAGGACATCGCCATCCGCCCCGACGGCACCGAGTGCCTCTACGGCGTCGTCACCGCGAAGGGCACCGGCGCGCTCATCGTCGCGTTCGACACCCGCGACCGCATCTGTCTGGTGACCGTGGACCGGTACCCGCTCGCGGAGGTGCTCGTCGAGGTCCCCGGAGGCGGGGTGGACCCGGGCGAAGATCCCGTCACCGCTGCCACTCGCGAGCTCAAGGAGGAGTGCCACCTCGAGCCGAGCACGGTGGAGCTGATCGGAACGATGAACGTCCTCGGCGGCCTGGTGTGCCACCGCAACGCCATCGTCGTCGCGCGCGGCTGCCGTCCGGCTGCTGGCGAGGCCGAGACGCCCGAGGGAGACCTGCTCGGGCACACGTTCGTCGACGTCCGGGACGTCATCAAGATGATGGCTCTCGGCGCCATCACCGACGCCGAGAGCGTCACCGCGCTCACCCGCGCGATGCTCCACACCGGACATCTCGCCGCAGCCATGCCGACCGTGTCCCTCTGACGCCGCCGCAGGGCTAGCTGCGCGAACCGGCCACAACCTGGATGGTCACAACCCGAGCAGCGCAGGCAGGGTGACCTGGCAGTCGCCTGGCACCTGGACGAGCCTCGACGCAGCATCGCGGACGGTCACGTCGACATCGGGAAGCATCCTGGCCGGGTCCAGGTCCAGCCAGGCGCCGGGGATGCCACGGGACACGGGCTCGAGCACCAGGTCCGCTGCCGGGTGCACCTGCAGACTCGTGCCGACGGCCAGCACGACGTCAGCCTCCTCGGAGGCGCGCCATGCCCGCGACCAGACCGCCATCGACAGCCGCTCACCGAACAGGACCACGTCGGGTCGCAGACGTGCGTTGCACTCCTGGCAGCGGGGGACGTCCTCGGGTGACTGCGGCATCGTCTCGAGGCGCACCTCGGTTGCGTGCTCGTACTTTGGGTTGAGGCAGCGGGCACGAGCGATGGTGCCGTGCAGGGCCAGCTCGGTGGACCCGGCGAAGGCGTGCAGGCCGTCGATGTTCTGCGTAGCGACCGTCACGGTGCGGGCGGTGTCACCGAGAGCGGCGAGCGCGCGGTGCAGCGGGGTGGGTCCGCCAGCACGGAGGCCTCCGACGTGCTGCCAGACCTTGTGGATGCTGCGCGAGGTGGCGTCGGAGGCGGTCAGCGGGATCACGCCGCCGTCCTTGTAGAGGCCCCCGTTGCCGCGGTACGTCGGCAGGCCGGCCGCCACAGACACCCCGGCGCCGGTGAGCACGAGCACCCGAGCGTCGGGGCGCTGCAGCCGCTCACGCACGTCGTCCAACGTGGGGGCCGGGCGGGCAGCGCGGGGCAAAGTCTCCATGCACCTCATGGTGCAGACCGCCGACGCGCCGGCAGTCACCCCGGGGGTCAGGCGGAGTTCGCTGCTTCACCTGGCGCCAGATCAAGCCATTCGGTTGATTCGCCGACTCCCGGCTCTGTCTGCTCCGTTGCCTGCCTGCCTGTCCCGCCTGATGGTGCCGCTCCGACTCCCCCGTCGGGCACGCGAGGCCCACGTGTGCCCATTGACGACCCGCAGGCGAGCCGGACCGTGCCCGCTACCACCACCACAAGGCCCGACCCGCGGGCCACCAGGATCAGGAGCAGCACCGTGCAGGACTACCAGGACGCCCCGCCTCCCCCGGACAACGGCCCGGACCACGGGTCGGAGCTCGCGCCGTACG
The DNA here is from genome assembly GCF_015040095.1 of Paenarthrobacter sp. YJN-5. Classification (NCBI taxonomy): domain Bacteria; kingdom Bacillati; phylum Actinomycetota; class Actinomycetes; order Micrococcales; family Micrococcaceae; genus Paenarthrobacter; species Paenarthrobacter sp. YJN-5. The sequence continues at coordinate 281,113 of NZ_CP053545.1, read as the reverse complement.
ACCAGCCGTACCCGCCGTCCCAGCACGCACCTTCCCCGGAGCCCTCCGACCGTGTCTCCGCGGTCGACTTCGCCGCCGAGGCCCGCGTCCTCGCCGCCCTGTTCACCGACCAGTCCCTTCTCGACGAGGTGGCCGAGAAGCTGAGCGGCGCCGACTTCGGCATCGTCGCGCACGAGCTCATCTTCGACGCCATGCTCGCCTGCGACTCCTCCGGCCGAGCAGTCGACGTCGTGACCGTCATCGACGAGATGACCCGCGCCGGCTCCCTGCGCCGCGCCGGCGGGATCGAGGCGGTCCGCAACATCGCCGCGGGCCGAGCCGACTTCACCGAGACGAGCGAAGGTCTTCTCGGCGCAGCCGTCGCCGAGTTCCCCACCTGGGTCGACATCGTCGCCGACCGCGCCGTCCGTCGGCGCCTCGCCATCGCCGCGCGATCCATCGCCGCGTCCGCCAGCTCCGGCGAGCGTGACTCCGCCGACCTCGTGAACGAGGCCGAGCAGGCGCTGTACGCGGTCTCCGACGCCAAGTCGGGCTCCACGATGAAGACGATGGCGCAGGTCATGGCCGGCGTGACCGCTCGCATGGCGAAGGTCCGCGACTCCCTTCTCGTCGGGCACTCCTATGGGTTCAAGGTCCTCGACGAGGTCACCGGCGGCCTCCAGCCCGGACAGCTCATCGTCATCGCCGGCCGCCCCGGGACCGGCAAGTCCAGCCTCGCCGTGCAGATCGGACGCCACATCGCGGACACCACCGACACGATGGTGCCGCTGCTCTCCTACGAGATGGAGCACGACGAGATCGGCATGCGCATGCTGGCCTCCGCGTCCGGTGTCGGTCTCGGCGAGCTGATGCGCAACCGCATCCCCGAGGGCATGGACCAGATCGTCGCCCGGGAGATCGAGAAGCTCAACGAGTCCCGCATGCAGATCGACGACGCCCCGAACCCGAACATCGCAGCGGTGTGCTCGGCGATTCGCCGGATGTCGCGCCGCGCCGAGCTCGGTGCGGTCGTCATCGACTACATCCAGCTGATGCAGGGCTCCGGCAAGCGACGCGACGCGAACCGTCAGGAGGACGTCTCGGAGATCACCCGCGCGCTCAAGCTGCTGGCCTCCGAGCTGAAGATCCCCATCATCGCGCTCTCCCAGCTCAACCGTGGCCTGGAGCAGCGGCCCAACAAGCGGCCGATGCTCGCTGACCTTCGCGAGTCGGGGTCAATCGAGCAGGACGCGTCGGTCGTGATCTTCACGTACCGCGAATTTCTGTACAACCAGGCCGTACCGGAGACCGAGGCCGAGCTCATCGTCGGGAAGAACCGTGGCGGCCCCGCACCGGTCACCGCGTACGTCGACTGGCACGGCGCGCAGACCCGGTTCGTGGACTCCGACCGCACCGAGCCGACGGCCGGCCTCGTCATCCCGAACGGTGACGGCGGCTACGGTGGCGGTCACGGCGGCGGACCGGCTGCTCCCGGCGGCTTCGGCTTCGGTGGCGAAGGCGGCTTCGGTGGTGGCGGCTTCGGCGGAGGTGGTTTCGGTGCCGGTGCGCCGGCGCCCGGCGCCGACCCGTTCGGCAACAGTTTCAACTGACCCTCCAGCCTGCACGGTGGCGCTCATGACTCCTCAACCACATGACAGCGACGTTCCGGTGACTGCCACCGGTTCCGTCCCGACCCGCGAGAGCGAGGTCTCGGCGTACGCCGACCCCGAAGGCGACACGCCTTGGGCGATGCAGCTGGTGGTGCGCGTGGAGAAGGCCTCCCCGCCCTCACGGCAGCAGGTCGCCGCCCTCGCGGCCACCGCCGTCGCAGCTGTGCTCGGCGACCCTCGCGCGGTCAACGGTGGCGAGTGGCAGGACGCCATCGCCCGCTGGACCGACGGACGCATTCGCAAGCACTGCCGCCGAGCCCGCGGTGCCGCCTGGACGCGTGCCGAGGCCGCCGGCCCCGGCATCACCGTGAAGCGTGACGGTGTCGAGGTGCGCGCCTGCGTGCCGACCGCGGTCGACCAGATCCCCGCCGACATCGCACGCCTGCAGCTCACCTCCACCTCCGAGCTCCCCGACGTCCCCGTCGACGAGGCCCCGGAGCACGCACTGCACGTCCACATCCCCGCGGACCTCCCGTGGGGGAAGGCCGCTGCCGCGGCCGGGCACGCCGCGCAGCTCGCCATGCCGCCGCACTACCGGGCCCACGGCGTGAAGGTCGCGCCCTGGTGGGACGCCGGGTTCCCGGTGCACGTCACCTACCACGGGCCCGACACGTGGCCGGCCGTCGTCGAGGCGTGCCCGCTGCAGATCGTCGATGCCGGTTTCACCGTCGTCGAGCCCGGCACCGTCACCGCGGTCGCCTCGTTCAACCCCTTCGCGTCGGCCTCGCTGCCGTCGACCAACGATGCCGTGGTGATGTGCCCGTCGACCGTGCACGAGGGTGAGCCGGTCCCCGCCGCGCTGGCGGGCATGTTCGACCCGACCAACATCGGCAACGGCGCGAAGGCCCATCCGGCGTCGTACTGCGTGCGGTGCGCGGTCGCCCTCGAGGAGGGAGGCATGTTCATCCCGCAGGTGGCGCTCGTCCCGCAGACCGACGAGTCCTTCAAGGCCGCGCTCAACCCCGAGTTCGTCGCCAACTGGGACGTCACCAGGTACGAGTCCTACCGGATTTCCGTCGGCTCCTGACTGCTCCGGGAACTCACCCCGGCAGCCCGAGACAGTCAGCCCGCAGCATCCCGAGCCCCCGTCCGCACCACGCGGACGGGGGCTCGTCCGTGCACGGGGGACATGGCGCCAGAGGCCCCGTACGGGACCAGTAGAAGCATGCGCTCCTCCTCCGCCCGCCCGACCCGTCCTGTCCGCCGCACCGCTCTCGCCGCGTCCGTCGTCACCGTCGCTGCGCTCGTGTGCGCTCTTCCCGCCACCGCGGCGGTCAAGCCGAACAAGCCGGCCGCTGCCGCCGCGAAGGACACGAGCAAGAACGCTGCCAAGCCGAAGCCCGGGAAGAAGGCTCCGAAGACGAGCAAGGCGATGAAGGCCACCCGCGGGGACGACGTCCTGCTCGGCAACGGCAAGGCCAACCACATCACCGGCTGGGACGGCAACGACCTCATCAAGGGCCGCGGTGGTGCCGACCTGCTTCAGGGCAACAACGGCGACGACACCCTCGACGGCGGCGCCGGCCGCGACACCCTCGAAGGCCAGCCCGGAGCCGACAAGCTCATCGGCGGAGCCGGACACGACAACCTCGCCGGCGGCCAGGAGAACGACACTCTCTACGGCGGCACCGGGAACGACGAGCTCTCCGGCGGCACCGAGGACGACCTGCTCTACGGCGAGGTCGGCAACGACAAGCTGTTCGGCCACCTCGGGAACGACCAGCTCTGGGGCGGCCCCGGCGACGACATCGCCGACGCGTTCGGCGGCAACGACGTCATCTACGGCGAGGACGGCCGCGACACCCTCACGGGCTCCGACGGTGACGACGTCATCTACGGCGGTCCGGGTGACGACAACCTCCCGCCGTTCAAGAACCACGTCGGCGCGAACGGCAAGCCCGGTCCCGGCGGCCTCCTCGGCGGACCCGGCAACGACCGCGTCTACGGCGAGGACGGCAACGACCACGTCTCAGGCGGCGATGGCGACGACTACATCGACGGTGGCGTCGGCAACGACGAGCTCGACGGCGACCCCGGCAACGACACGCTGGTCGACGGCCCCGGAGACGACGACATCACCGGCGACGAGGGCAACGACATCGTCTACGTCGGCACCGGCGCCGACAAGGTCTTCCCCGAGGAGGGAGACGACATCGTCTACCTCACCAACGACGGGTCCCCGGACGTCATCCGCTGCGACGACATGGACGACGCTGCCGGGAAGGCCACCGCGGGTCTGAACGACCGCGTCATCTACGTCGGCTCCAAGGACCCGCTCGACGTCATCTGGCCCAGCTGCGAGTCCATCGAGGTCATCGAGGCCTCCCCGGATGGCTGGCCGTACGAGCCCATCCTCGCTCCCGTCGCCGTCCCGGCTGCCGCCGTGGCGGCTGCGGCCGCGGTAGGAGCTGTGGCTGCAGCGGCCGCCCCCGCACGGTCGATGCAGCCGGCCGCAGCTCCTTCGGGCGTGGCCTACATGTCCCGCGTCTGGTGACCAGCAGCTGGCCACGTCGACCGTCAGCGACGCGGCTGGATGACGAGACGCACGAGGACCGGGCTCGGTCCGGCGACGCGTTCCATCGTCGCGATCGTCGTCCGCGGCGTCATGCCACCGATCCCCGCCCCGATGAGCGGCAGCGCGACCGAGGCCACCTCGTGAGCGCGAGAATGCTCGAGGACCGCGATCAGCGCTGACTCCAACGCCTCATCGGTGGCGTTGCGGCCTGGCTCGTCCTGGGAGGCCAGGTTGTACACCCACCTGCCGTTCGGCAGGGGCCAGGGGAACAGCATCCCGGGGCGCAGGCGCTTGGCGAGGCACTCCTCGCGGTAGCTGTCGAACATGTCGGAGAACCGGCGACGGAACTCCACGGCGATGCCTCGGCCCATGACGCCTCGGCAGTTCACGCCGTGACCGATCGCTGCGACGTCGCGCTGGGCGAACAAGTCTCCCTGCACCTGCTCGAACGTCACACCTGTCTCCTTGCCGTGTCGTGCGGGCCCGGATGCCCGACGCCCTCCACTGTGCCCGCCAGCCGCTGCAACGCACTCGAGCCGACCGCTTCCCACGCGCGAACCCGTCCCGGTCGAAGAAGTTCCGCGGATCTGCCGTCCTGCCGTTTGCGGGACTCGGCGCGAGAGGCACGGTGCCCTGCAACGGCCCCCACCGCGGGCGCCGAGACGACTGTCGAGGACGAGCTCGAGAGTCGCACCGGACCAACAGGAAGGCGGCTCAGTGAGCAGGCAGGTACTCGCACGCAGCTGGCTTCGCGACATCGCACGCACGCACCGCCCCGGCACTGTCCCGCCGATGGTGCTGAACCTCGAAGCGCCGGACGTGGACACCATGCGCGACCCCGCCAGCCTGCTGCGCTCGTGCGTCCGCCTCACCGCTCTCCCCCACCCCAGCATCCACTCACTGCTGATCGCGGCCGGCGCTCGTCGCAACGACGGCGTCTACACCGTCGAGCTCGCACACGCTGACCTCCCTCAGGTCGCTCGGGCGCTCGCCCTTACCCCGTCGTCCACGTGGACGACAGCGAAGGGCACCACTCTTGAGCAGGCACTCGCTCCCCTGGTCGGACACCTCCCGCCGCTCGACGCCGGCAAGCGCCGACCCGACCGCATGGCCGGCATGCGCATCGTCATCGCCAGCAGTCGCCGCACCCTGCACCTCGACATCGCACTCGACGGCCCCCTCGTACGCGGATGGCCCATCGGTGAACCCGTCGGCCGCGGCTCTGCACGGACCACCACGCTCGACCTGACACCCAGCGACGCCGACGCGATCTCCGACGCGGCGCTGCAGCAGCGCCTCATCCTCACGACCGGAAGCCCTGCTCGGCTCGAGGAGATGTGGCAGCGAGTCGACTCCGGCGCGACCATCACGGCCGCTCCCGGTGCCCCCGGTCTCGCGCTCATCAACACCGGTCGCGACCTCCAGCGCCCACCGGCCGGCCCGGTCCCTGCTGCCACCGCTACTGCCTGGCTTCCCGCGCGCTCCACGAGCTACGCAGGCCGCGGGCCGCTCCCCCAGGTTGCCGTCTCCCCCGCAGTGACGCAGGCCGCAGCTGTCCACCGCATCCTGTCCGCTCCGACCCCGGTCGCTGCGCGCGAGCGCCTGCACCCGTGGCAGGACGCCTTCGTCGATGCGTTCCTTGCCTCCGGACCCGGCATGGTGAACTCCCTTCCCCCGGGCACCGGCAAGACGGTGTGCGCGTCCGCCGCCATGGCCGAGCACGCCGCCAGCGGCACCCGCTACCTCGGCGTGGTGATCGCTCCCAAGGTCCTGCGTGCCCAGTGGACCCGTGAGCTCGGCATCTTCTGCCCTGCGGTCTCCGTCGTCTGCCCGCCCAACGCGCACGAGCTGGCCTCGGCCCTCGCGGAATCCGCCGACCAGCCGGGCAAGCGCGTCGTCATCGCCACCCCCGCACTCCTGGCCGGCGTGTACGGCGAGTTCGCTCCCGCCCCGATCGACGACCTCGTCGTCGACGAGGCCGTCTACCTCAGCGCGGCCTCGTCGCTGCGCACGGAGGCGACGTGGTGGCTACGACGTCACGCCCGGCACGCGATGCCGATGTCCGGGACCCCGGACCAGCACGGACCCGAAGGGGTCGGCCGCCTCCTTGCGTTCGCGCGCGGCGAGGCCGACCTGTTCGCCGAGGTAAGCCTGCCCGCGGACTGGCGGCCTGCGGTCGGCCAGCTCGTGTACGCCGGCAACGACTCCCTCGGCAAGCAGCTGCCGCAGGTCCACGACACCGTGGTCACCTGCCCCGCCGGCCGGCTCGAGACTCTCATCGACGAGGCGGCCGCGAAGATGTCCGTCGAGCTCCTCGGACGAGCCAAGCCGTCCGCGCTGGAGGCTCGTAGGCTCCTCGACTCCTGGCGCCTCGGCCTCGCGTCACCGCGGGCGCTGCTGGAGTCTCGCCATCCGCTGGGCCGTCGTCTGCGCGATCAGCTCGAGGCCGACGAGGCAGACCTGAACTCGGAACTGGCTGCGGCCGGTGAGACGGGGAAGGTCGGCTGGGTGGTGTCGTGGATCCGCGGACGAGTGGACTCCCCCACCCTCGTGTTCTCCGACTTCCCCTCCGCGCTGGATGAGGTCGCCGCTGAGCTGCGCGCGCACGGCATCGCCTGCGCTTCCATCACCGGAGCCACCTCGGCCGCGGACCAGCAGGGTGCCGCGGCAGCGTTCACCACCGGCGACATCAAGGTGCTGCTGCTCTCCGGCGCCGGGCACCTGGGCTTGAACCTGCAGGTCGCTGACGCGGTCGTGCACCTGGACGTGCCGCCCAAGGCTGCAGCGATGGTGCAGCGCACCGCCCGCGCAGCTCGACTGGGCTCGGCGACCGACCAGGTGCACGCGATGGTCCCCGTCATCGAGAACGCCGGCGATCACCTCCTGCACGCAGCACTGCACCCCGACCTGCATCCCGAGCTCAACGCCGGACGCAGCACCGGCAGGGCGCGGTCCGGGAGGCGCAAGCAGTCGTCCGCACCTGCGCTGACCGATGGCGCCGGCCCACTGGACGTTCTCGCCGCTCTCGTTGGCTGACGGGGCGGCTCTCGCCCTGCCCCGCTCCGGAACGCAACGAGACCCCAGCAGAAGCTGGGGTCTCGTGGTGGTGCGGGGTCCGAGCCGTTGGCTCAGGGGAGGTTGATGTTGTCCTCGGCCACCGCGGGGGGCTCGGTGACGTTGGTGTAGGGGGTCAGGCCGCGGCCCTCGTGGACGATCGAGCCCACGTAGTGGGCGCCGGTCTTCCCCTTGTTCTTGCCCTTGGACTTGCCCTTGTCCTTGGTGCCCTTCTTGATGCCGTCGAGCGCGAGGGTCAGGGTGCCGCACTTGGCGGGGCCCTTGGCCTTGGTCGGCTGCATGCCGAGGACGCTGGCGTCGAACGCCAGGTGGCCCCTGCTCGGTAACCCACGAACATGTGTGAGTAAGGCCCCGGCCCGCAACCACTCAGCGAGTCTGAGCGGTCACCCCATACGGTCTAGACCGCGATGAGAAAGCAGAAATGTTTCGATTTGACAAGGCGGACTGAGGGACCGGGTGCAACAGTGTTCGCGACGTGCAGGTCAGGCCGTCCGACCCAGCGGGAGACCAGTGCCACGCGGTGTGACTCGACCGACGAGGAGCGGCGCCGGGGAGCCTGCAGAGTGTGCACCGTGCACTGTGGTGGTGGAGATCATGTGCGTTGAAACCACAGACGAGGAAGCTGCGGAGACCTAGCGTAGAGCCATCGACGGACGATCGTCAGTTGAGTCGTAACGCCACCCAAGGGGAAGTCATGTCAGATCAGTTGTGGTCAAAGAGTGCTACCGAGCTTGCCGGATTGGTTCGCTCCAAAGTCGTCTCAGCGACCGAGGTCGTAGAAGCACATCTTCAGCGGATCGAGGACGTGAATCCGGAGCTCAACGCCATTGCCGTCGTGCTGGCGGATGATGCCCGGCAGTCTGCCCGCATCGCTGATGAGAAGACTCGAACGGAGCCAGACCAGCTGGGCAGACTTCATGGCGTCCCGATCACCCTCAAGGTGAATATTGACCTCGTCGGTTCGGCGACCTCGGACGCCGTACCCGCTTTCAAAGACTTCTACCCGCCTATGAACACGCCTCTAGTGGATCGACTCTTGGGGGAAGGCGCCATAGTTGTCGGTCGAACGAACATGTCGGACATGGGCATGCGCATGACGACCGACAGCACGCTGCATGGACTCACGAGAAACCCATGGCATCCGGGGCGCACGGCTGGCGGATCGTCAGGCGGCGAGGGCGCCGCCCTCGCATCTGGCATGTCGGCGCTGGGAGTCGGGAATGATCTCGTTGGTTCTCTGCGGAATCCTGCGCATTGCTGCGGCATCTCGACTCTGAAGCCCACCCCCGGCCGTATTCCGTGGGCGGACTCAATCCTGCCGCCTGACGGCCCGCTCTCCTTCCAAATGATGTTGGTGCACGGCCCCATGGCGCGTCAGGTGGCGGACGTTCGGCTGGGCATGGAGATCATGAGCGGTGCTCACCCACGCGACCCCTACTCGGTTGACGTTCCGCTGTACCGCGCCGATTCCAACCAGCCGTTCAAAGTCGCCGTCATGGCGGCGCCTCCTGGAGCACCAACAGACCCAGAGGTGTCCTCTGTGGTTCGCAAGGCAGGGGAGGCGGTGGCCGCGGCTGGCTACGAAGTCGACGAGATCGATGCTCCCGAGTATTTAGAGACGAGGCAGATTTGGCTCGACTTCCTGATGACCGAAGTCAATGTTCTTCAGGATCTCATAACCGAACCGATGGGCCCTGCGGGACGCCAGTTCCTGAGCGACTTTGTCGACCTCGCGGCCCCGCTTGACCTTCCCGGGTACATCGACCTGTTTGTGCGGCGTCGTCGGATGAGCAGGGTCTGGAACGACTTTTTCCAAGAGTACCCGGTGATTATCGCGCCCACGTGGCTTGATGTCGCGTTCGAGCACGACTGGGACTTGAAGTCGGTTGCGGACACTGTGGATAACTGTGGGCCGATCGTGCCTGCCAACGTTCTAGGTCTTCCGGCGGCTGTGACCTTCGGGGGCCTCGCAAAGGGTATGCCTGTTGGTGTCCAATGCATCGCTGCGGCCTTCCACGACGATCAAGCGATGCAAGTCGCTGAGGTCATCGAGGCCGCTGTGGGAGCAACCCGCCCCGTCTCGCCGTTCATCAACGCTGGTTAGACCGACGATCGGCTCCGCCGCAGCCGTCACGCGATGCCCGAGCTTGCCATGTCTTTCCGCAAGCGGCTCGGGCCGCCTGTACTCGGTAAGGCCATTAGAAGTCTACGGATTGCGTGTGGGAGACCGCCGCTCTGGGATGAGTGTGTGGTGTGCCCACGATCGCGCGTGTAGCGGGCCACGGGAGATCCATCTGACTCGCACGGCGGACATTTCGGGCCTCAGGCCACTTGGTTGTTAAGAAAGGACGGCCCGTGACATTCGTCATCACCGGCGGTTGCTGCAACGACAGTTCCTGCATCCCCGTCTGCCCGGTGCAGTGCATCCGTCCAAGACCCGGAGACCCGGACTTCACGACGGCCGAGCAGCTCTACATCGACCCGGCGACGTGTATCGATTGCGGCGCTTGCATGGACGAGTGCCCCGTCGACGCGATCCACGGGGAGTGGGACCTGCCCAACCAGCTGGGTGATCACCTAGCCATCAACGCCGAGTACTTCGCTGACAATCCGATCGAGGCCTCGCCGCCGCCAGACCGACACCGGCGGGCGCTGCCGGCGGGATCGGAGGTGCGAGTCGCCGTGGTCGGCACAGGACCAGCCGGGTCCTACGCGGCGGCTGAGCTTTGCGAGATCGAAGGAGTTCAGGTCTCGGTCTTCGACCGCCTGCCCACACCGTTCGGCCTGGTCCGCGCCGGTGTGGCACCGGACCACGACAGCACGAAGCTGATTACCCAGCGCTTCGCCTCGGTGTTCCGCCGCGCCAATGTTCACTGTTATCTCAACGTCGAGATTGGCAAGGACCTCACGGTCGAGGAGCTGCTCGACTCGCACCACGCCGTCATCTGGGCAGCGGGCGCCTCGGACGACCGCAGGCTCGGGGTCGAGGGGGAGGACCTCGACGGCTGCGTGCCTGCACGCGAGTTCGTCGCTTGGTACAACGGTCATCCGGACCTTGGCCGCGTCGGACGCGTTCACCGCGACACGCTGCGACGACGACACCGGCGCGTCGGCGTTGGCCGGGGCGGCGAACGTGATGGCAGCGATGACGGCGACGGGCAGGAGAGCGAGCTTCTTCATGATTCCTCCGAAGAGTCGGTCCGCAGTGTGCGGCTCTGGTTTGTGGTTCCAGAGACCGTGCGGGCCCCGCCGAGCGGGCCAACCCCTACCAAGGGAGGCACTGCTCACGGAGGCGCTCACTGAGGTGCTCACGGAGGCGCTCACGGAGCTGGTGCGTGCCTCGAAGTGCCGCGACGGTCAGCGCATCGCGAGCATGAACACCGAGTCGTAGACCAGCCAGCAGCAGGCCACGACCCAGCCGACGCTGAGCCAGGGCCCGAACGCGAACGGCTCCTTGCGGTGCACGCGGCCGGCCAGGCGCGCGGCGAACCAGCCGAGGCCGCCGATGACGAGGCCGGCGAACACCGACCAGAACCCGACGCGGTAGTCGGATGCCAGGACGGGCGGCACCCCGACGGTCGCGATGATGAGCAGGGTGTCGCCGAAGCCCTGGCCGTCCATCCCGCGGACGAGGCGGAACAGCAGGTTCGTGCCCTCCAGCGAGATCCCGATGATCGCGACCATCATCAGTCCGGCGAGGATGCGGCCCGGGTCGCCAGCGGCCAGCGCTGAGGCGATCGCTGCGGCCCATGCGAGGCCGGTGCCGGCGGCCCACACGGGGACGTCGATGTAGAGGGTGTCGAGGTCGACTAGCGAGACTGCGACCGACATCGCGCCGAGCGCCACCAGGGAGACGAGGGCGAAGACCCAAGCCGCACCGGTGACCGGGAAGACGGTCAGCCAGCCCGGGATGAGCGCCGCGCCGGCCGCGCAGACGAGTGCGGTGACCGCGCCCCGCAGCCGGGTCGTGGGGGTGGCGGCGCGCGCCAGGGGCGGGTCGTCGGTCGAGGTGGAGTTCGGGTTGGCGGTCGGCACGACGAGGCCGGACCCGGAGAGGCGGTTGCGGTCGTTGCCGCACGCGATGACTTCCTCGGCCGCGGTGACGGTGGCGACGTCGAGAGCATCGCTGCTGGCGGTCACGTCCGCTGACAGCTCAACTCCGGCGACGAGCTCCTCGAAGCGGGCCAGGTTGAGCGCCGGCTGCGAGCTCGCGGTGGCGAGGAGGTGCCGGACCTGGTCGAGGACCTCGCTCCGGTGCGGGGCGAGCTGTTCGCCGATGCGGGCGCAGTCGTCGGCGTCTGCGTTCTCGCCGATGACGCCGTTCTCGCCGAGCGCGCGGACGAGCGCTTCCCAGATGTCGTGGTGGTGGGCGGCCGCGAAGTCGGTTGCGCGGACCTGGGCGACGTAGGGCCACCTGCGCAGGTCTCCGAGCACGCCGGCGAGGAGCAGGCCCTCGGCCTCGAGCGCCAGTGCGACGGGCTGCTTGAGGGTGCGACGTGCCGCGAACGACACGAGCGGGATCGACGCCAGCGCTGCCAGGGCCGCCGCAACGACGGCCGCGATCGGGTGCGGGAACAGGCCCGCGAGGAAGTCCTCCACCATGCCGCGGACTGTGCGGACGCGGGGCGAGGCCGCCACCCACCGCAACGAGCCCTCGCTGAGCGATCGTCAGGGTGGCGAAGTTCCTTGGCGCGGCGAGGACTGTTCCGCTGTTCCGCCGCGCCCACGGTGCCGTCCGTGACCGACAACGAAAGCCCCGTGACCGCCGCTGGCGGAACGGGCACTCTCACCAACCCCGGAGACGAGTCGGTGCACGCCGTCAACGCGCGGATGCGTCAGGAGTGGCTGCAGGCCGCTCTCGACTACTCCACCTCCGACAGCGAGACCGAGCGCGACTCCGCCAAGCTCCGCATGGAGGAGATCTGCACCAGCTTCCTGGTGAAGAACCGCAAGCTCGCCATGTCCGGCGCGAAGGACTTCCTCGCCCACGCCGGCAGCCTGACCTCGGACTACGAGCAGGTCGCCATGATGGCGCTGTGGGAAGCCTTCGCCGGCACCGACCCGACGCTGATGCACCAGGTCAGTTGGAGGACGAACCCCGCCGACACGGCCAGCGCCGAGCTGCTCGCTCGCGTCGCCGAGGCTGACCAGGCTGCGGCCGACCACGCCGCCGCCGGCAAGGAGCCGGAGGACCTCGAGGAGGAGGCGGACGTCGTCGCCTACCGCGAGTCCGTGCGGGCCTACCAGGACGCGATCGACCGAGGTCTGTACCTCGTCGGCGCGACGGGCTGGGACCCGGCGAAGTCCACCTTCGGTGGCTACTCGCGCGTGTTCATCCGCGGCGCCGTCCAGCGCGCCGTGGCGAACAACGAGTCCGGCCTGTCGTACGCCCTGTGGTCGCACCGACCGAAGGTCGAGACGGCACGCAAGGCCTGGATCGAGCGCCACGGCTCCGAGCCGTCGGTGGCAGAGCTCGCCAAGATGACCGGCCTCCGGCCGGACACCGTGCGAGCGATCACCACGCCCGCTCCCGTGTCGGCGGACACCCCGATCGGTGAGAACTTCACCATCGCGGACACCCTCGCCGACAAGCAGTATGAGGAGCTCGGCGACGACCGCGACCTCATCTCCGACGTGGTCGCGGCCGCCGCGGCCGACGGGGACATCAAGCCGATGGACCTGATGTCGCTGCTGTGTTGAGCCCGATCTGGGCACGCCGTTGGAGTTCGGCATCCAGAATCCAGTCGATCATGAACAGGGTGCGCTCGACGCGACCGACTTCCCGCAGGGCTGTCGCGAGCTCGTTCTGCCGCGGATAGGAGGCGAGTTTCCGCAGAATCTGGCTTGGCGCGACGGTACCGGCAGCAATGGTGGCGGCGATGCGCAGGATGTCGGGCCAATTGCGCTCGATCATGGCTTGGTTGACCTTTCCGCCGATCAACGCTCGCAGGTGCGCCGGGGCGGCCGACGGATTGAACGCGTAGAGCCGTTTGGATGGCAGGTCGCGGATGCGCGGAGCGAACCGGTAGCCGAGAATGGCACATGCGGCAAAGACGTGATCGGTGAAGCCGCCCGTGTCGGTGAACTGCTCGCGGATATGGCGTCCAGCATCGTTCATCAGCAGGCCATCGAGGATGTAAGGCGCTTCGCTTGCCGTTGCAGGAATCACCTGGGTTGCGAACGGCGCATATTGGTCGGAGACGTGGCTATAGGCTTTCAGGCCCGGGGTATTGCCATATTTCGCGTTGACCAGGTTCATGGCCTCACCTTGCTCTGTAGCGACGAAGAACTGTCCGTCGCTCGAAGCCGACGTGCCCATGCCCCAGAACCGGGCCATGGGTAACGCTGCCTGTGCCTCGACCACCATGGCCAGCGCCCGGTCATAGGCTTCGCCCTCGACATGCCACCGTCCAATGCGGATCAATTCCCAGAAGGTGTGGGTGTTTGTCGCATCCGCCATTTTGCGCAAGCCGAGGTTGATCCCTTCCGCCAAGATAACGTTCATTAGCCCGATCCGGTCAGCGCAGGGTGCTCCTGTGCGCAGATGGGTGAACGCTTCGGTGAAGCCGGTCGCCGCATCCACCTCCAGCAGGAGATCGGTGATGCGCGTGGGCGGGATCTGCTTGTAGAGATCGAGCACCAGATCTTCGGCGCCTGTCGGCGCGGCGGCTTCGAGTTTCTCGATATGCAGAACGCCGTTTTCAATCGACCCGCCCGGGATCGTGCCTGCGCGAGCGGCACGGCCAAGCTCGCGCAACCGCATGTCGAGGCGAGCTTGCCGGTCTGCCAGCCATTCCTCCGGCCGCAATGGCACAGCGAGACGACCGCCTTCCGCGATGGATTGTGCCGGAACGAGTGCGTGTTTCAGATCGCCATAGCGCCGGGACCTAGTAAGCCAGACATCTCCGGAGCGGAACGCATCGCGCAGATGGAACAGCACCGCGATCTCCCATAGGCGAGCGTCGCCAGCCCTCTGGGCCCGAAGGTGGCGATGCCATTTCGAGCTGGGCCGCAAGAAGCTGGTCATCGCGGCATCGTTCAAACCGGTACGAAGGGCCGTCACCGCTTCCAGAAGCGGCAGTGCAACGGGCGCAGCTCGCAGATCGAGCAGGCGCAACATGCGTGGAGCGTATCGGCGGAAGCGGTGATAACCGTCGAGCACATGATTGAGCGGATCGTCGGCCATGGTGGCGGTCAGCCTGGTTGCCATTGCAACAAGGGTTTTTAAGCCGTCCCACCCTGACCCACTCGCGATGACATCGCCCAGCGGCTGGCCATCATCCTGTGCATCGACCAGGGCGCCCCCGATCTCGGCGAAGGATTTCAGGGTGTCACGCACCACCCCCGCTTCGTCTGCGACCTTTGCATGGCAAATACGCTCCGAAGCACGGTAGAGACGGCCGACGATCCGGTCGTGGGTTTCGACCACTGCGTCGGCCAACATCGCCTGCCATTCCGAGACGCAAACAGCCAAGATCGCAAGCCGCCTGTCCTCCGGGAGATCGCGCATGCCGTCGGCATAATACCGTTCACCCTGCCTGCGCAGACGAGTCACCCGATGGGCAGGAACGCCGGCAAGCAGATCCTCGGGGAGATCGATGCGTTGCAGATATTCGAGCCGGTCGAGCAGCCGGTTGGCCGACGAAGAGTTCGAGCCAGGCTCGAACTGGCGCAGCCACACAAAACGGGTCACCCGATCATCAGCCGTCTCCTCGAGCAATGCCAGCAACTGTTCTCGGATCGACATAGGCAGCCGACTGGCGATCCTCGTCTCGATGCGTCGCTCGGCATCGACGAGAGCCGCGGCACAAAGCCGCTCGATCGTGGATGTCGCGGGAAGGACAGTGCGGGTGCGTCGGCACTCGGCTACGAAGCGACGGGCGATATCCTCGTTCGACACCGCCATCTCGGCTTCTCGGAACAACCATTCCTTCAGCTCGCTCGCACCACGTCCGGAGAAGGTGCGGAAGCCGTAGAGCCCCCGTAACTCGGCAAGATGCTCGTGCCGTGTTTCCTCGCGGGCAGCATAGTCTACGAGATCGTCGGCACCCAGGCCAAGCTGCGCTCCGATAAATTCGATGACCTCTGCAGGGATCAGTTCGCCTGGAGCCAGCACCCGGCCGGGATAGCGCAGGACACACAATTGCAGGGCGAAGCCGAACCTGTTGTGAGCGCGCCGACGCAGCCTGATATGCCCAAGGTCTTCATCACTCAGCGTATAGTGCTTGAGCAAATCCGTCTGTGAAGTCGGCAAGCGCAACAGCGCGTCTTTCTGCCGATCGGTTAGAGTGACGCGACGCGGCATACATGTTCCTTTTTCAAAATCTGATAGCGTTCAAGACGCTTTGTTTATGAAGCTGGTTGAGATACATTTCCAGAGGTCAATGCAATCGTGGCCGAAGCGCCGCCTCAAACCAACGTTTGTGATACATGCTGATCGGATATGCCCGCGTCTCCAAAGCCGATGGCTCGCAGTCTCTCGACCTGCAGCACGACGCCTTGCGCGCCGCAGGTGTCGAACGGGACAATATCTATGATGATCTTGCTTCCGGCGGTCGTGATGATCGCCCTGGCTTGACTGCCTGCCTCAAGTCATTGCGTGACGGCGATGTGCTGGTGGTCTGGAAGCTCGATCGCCTCGGACGATCGCTTGCCCATCTGGTCAACACGGTGAAGGAGCTGTCAGACCGCAAGATCGGCCTGCGGGTTCTGACTGGAAAGGGCGCTCAGATCGACACCACGACTGCGTCCGGTCGCATGGTGTTCGGAATCTTCGGCACCTTGGCCGAGTTCGAGCGGGATCTGATCCGAGAGCGCACCATGGCGGGTCTCGCCTCCGCGAGAGCGCGCGGTCGCAAGGGCGGACGAAAATTCGCGCTCACCAAAGCTCAGGTGCGTCTCGCGCAAGCCGCCATGGCCCAGCGCGATACTTCAGTTTCCGATCTCTGCAAGGAACTCGGCATCGAGCGCGTCACTCTCTACCGATATGTCGGTCCCAAAGGCGAGCTCAGAGACCATGGAAAGCATGTTCTCGGACTTACGTAGTGGACTTGCCTCGGTTTCGTTCCGGTCTTTTTGAGAGCATTATTTGTTATCAAGGAGACCATATATGTCATTAAAGCATAGTGATGAATTTAAGCGTGATGCAGTTCGCATAGCACTCACTAGTGGCTTAACACGCCGTCAAGTTGCGTCAGATTTAAGTATTGGGCTTTCCACGCTTGGGAAATGGATCGCATCAATTTCCGATGAAACTAAAATTCCTACCCAAGACACTGATCTTCTGCGTGAGAATGAACGTTTACGCAAAGAGAACCGTATCCTTCGGGAGGAGAGGGAGATATTAAAAAAGGCAGCAATATTTTTCGCAGTACAAAAGCTGTGAGATTTCAGTTTATTACGGATTACCGTGGCTCTCTCTCACGTTCACGCATATGTCGTTTGATGGGCGTAACAGATCGTGGTTTACGTGCATGGAAACGCCGTCCTCCATCACTGCGCCAGCGTCGTGATCTTATACTTCTAGCGCATATACGTGAGCAGCATCGGTTGTGTTTGGGGAGCTATGGTAGGCCGCGTATGACAGAAGAGTTGAAAGCGCTGGGCCTGCAGGTTGGGCAGCGTCGGGTTGGACGTTTGATGCGCCAGAATAACATTACAGTTGTTCGAACGCGTAAATTCAAACGGACAACGGATAGTCATCATACCTTCAACATTGCACCGAACCTATTAAAACAAGACTTTAGCGCAAGCGCACCCAACCAGAAATGGGCAGGCGATATCACTTATGTTTGGACCAGAGAAGGATGGGTCTATCTTGCTGTTATCCTTGACCTGTATTCCCGTCGCGTGATTGGCTGGGCAACAGGTGATCGATTAAAGCAGGATCTTGCATTAAGGGCACTGAATATGGCGTTGGCTTTACGCAAACCACCACCGGGTTGTATTCAACACACAGACCGTGGGAGCCAATATTGCGCTCATGAATATCAAAAGCTACTGCTCAAACATCAATTGCTGCCGTCCATGAGCGGGAAAGGCAATTGTTTTGATAACTCCGCAGTAGAAAGCTTCTTTAAATCATTAAAGGCTGAGTTGATTTGGCGCAGACACTGGCAAACAAGGCGAGATATTGAGATTGCAATCTTCGAATATATAAATGGCTTTTATAATCCACGCCGAAGACATTCAACACTCGGCTGGAAATCGCCGGTGGCATTTGAGAAAAAAGCCGCTTAAAATGAGAGATAGACCGGAACACAACCGGTGCAAGTCCATAGCAACTCGTTTCTTTTCGCAGGTTGAGCCACCTCCGCGCTTCATCAGAAAACTGAAGGAACCTCCATTGAATCGAACTAATATTTTTTTTGGTGAATCGCATTCTGACTGGTTGCCTGTCAGAGGCGGAGAATCTGGTGATTTTGTTTTTCGACGTGGTGACGGGCATGCCTTCGCGAAAATCGCACCTGCTTCCCGCCGCGGTGAGCTCGCTGGAGAGCGTGACCGCCTCATTTGGCTCAAAGGTCGAGGTGTGGCTTGCCCCGAGGTGATCAACTGGCAGGAGGAACAGGAGGGTGCATGCTTGGTGATAACGGCAATTCCGGGAGTACCGGCGGCTGATCTGTCTGGAGCGGATTTGCTCAAAGCGTGGCCGTCAATGGGGCAGCAACTTGGCGCTGTTCACAGCCTATCGGTTGATCAATGTCCGTTTGAGCGCAGGCTGTCGCGAATGTTCGGACGCGCCGTTGATGTGGTGTCCCGCAATGCCGTCAATCCCGACTTCTTACCGGACGAGGACAAGAGTACGCCGCAGCTCGATCTTTTGGCTCGTGTCGAACGAGAGCTACCGGTGCGGCTCGACCAAGAGCGCACCGATATGGTTGTTTGCCATGGTGATCCCTGCATGCCGAACTTCATGGTGGACCCTAAAACTCTTCAATGCACGGGTCTGATCGACCTTGGGCGGCTCGGAACAGCAGATCGCTATGCCGATTTGGCACTCATGATTGCTAACGCCGAAGAGAACTGGGCAGCGCCAGATGAAGCAGAGCGCGCCTTCGCTGTCCTATTCAATGTATTGGGGATCGAAGCCCCCGACCGCGAACGCCTTGCCTTCTATCTGCGATTGGACCCTCTGACTTGGGGTTGATGTTCATGCCGCCTGTTTTTCCTGCTCATTGGCACGTTTCGCAACCTGTTCTCATTGCGGACACCTTTTCCAGCCTCGTTTGGAAAGTTTCATTGCCAGACGGGACTCCTGCAATCGTCAAGGGATTGAAACCTATAGAAGACATTGCTGATGAACTGCGCGGGGCCGACTATCTGGTATGGCGCAATGGGAGGGGAGCAGTCCGGTTGCTCGGTCGTGAGAACAATCTGATGTTGCTCGAATATGCCGGGGAGCGAATGCTCTCTCACATCGTTGCCGAGCACGGCGACTACCAGGCGACCGAAATTGCAGCGGAACTAATGGCGAAGCTGTATGCCGCATCTGAGGAACCCCTGCCTTCTGCCCTTCTCCCGATCCGGGATCGCTTTGCAGCTTTGTTTCAGCGGGCGCGCGATGATCAAAACGCAGGTTGTCAAACTGACTACGTCCACGCGGCGATTATAGCCGATCAAATGATGAGCAATGCCTCGGAACTGCGTGGGCTACATGGCGATCTGCATCATGAAAACATCATGTTCTCCAGTCGCGGCTGGCTGGTGATAGATCCCGTCGGTCTGGTCGGTGAAGTGGGCTTTGGCGCCGCCAATATGTTCTACGATCCGGCTGACAGAGACGACCTTTGTCTCGATCCTAGACGCATTGCACAGATGGCGGACGCATTCTCTCGTGCGCTGGACGTCGATCCGCGTCGCCTGCTCGACCAGGCGTACGCTTATGGGTGCCTTTCCGCAGCTTGGAACGCGGATGGAGAAGAGGAGCAACGCGATCTAGCTATCGCGGCCGCGATCAAGCAGGTGCGACAGACGTCATACTAGATATCAAGCGACTTCTCCTATCCCCTGGGAAAACATCAATCTTACCGGAGAATATCGTTGGCCAAAGCCTTAGCGTAGGATTTCGCCCTCTCCCGCAAACGACCCCTTTCAAGCCGCGCCTTCTCGCGGAGGGCCTCGGCGAGGTCAGCACCCGCTGAGCGGGCCTGGCCTTCATGCTTGTGCTGGAATTCCAGGACAGAGGTTTCGAGCTCTCCCATGGCGCCCAGCACAACGGAGAGGAAATTGTCGCGGCCGTGCTGGTAGGACTCCAGCGGGCTCGCTGTGGTGGCGGTGGTCATGGGACTCCCAGGGTGTGCGTCGGGAAAAGCATTTACCGTAACAGTCTATCTTCTTTACACCAAGCGAACAAAACCACAAGCGGCAGCAAAAAGCCCCGCTGCTCGACTGCGCAGCGGGGCTTTTTAATCGGGCGTTTAGCGGCTCTCCCAGGCCTTCGCCACGGCGTCCTTGACGTTAGCCTTGATGGCAGCGGTCGCGGCAGCCGCCTTGATCTCAGCAGCCTTCTTCTCCTCTGCTGCCTTAGCTTCAGCAGCCTTCGCCTCGGCCGCAGCGGCTTCCGCAGCAGGAGCTTCGGAGGCAGCCTGTGCTTCAGCTGCGACCGCGGGGTCAACCTCGGCGCCCGTTGCGGCATCAACCCATCCACCCTGGGCATTCTGCTGTACTGCGGCCCCGGTGCTGGGGTTCACGTAGGTTCCCCCGCCTCCCCCCGAAGGAGCAGTGTAGGACGGAGCGGTGTAAGAGGGGGCAGAGCCACCGCCACCGACCAACGGAGCACGGTAAACCGGCGCTGGAGCTGGAGCGGGAACGGGCGCCTGGTAGCCCGGTGCAGGTTTGGGGGCAGGTGCAGTGGCCGGAGCGGGCGCCTGGTAAACGGGAGGTGCGGGAGCCTGGTAAACCGGGGGCGCCGGTGGCTGGTAGCCGGGTGCGGAAGGTGCCGTGCCGGCCCCGCCTCCCCCTGGGCCGCCGACATTCCCGCTGCCCGAGCCGTTACCGATTCCACCGCTGGAGTTCGGGGCGCAGGTTCCGCCCATGGCGCCACCGAGGTTTACCCAGTGCATTCCCGCCGGGCACCCTGCCGCCTGAACGGGCGCGGCGCCGAACAGCAGGGAGGCTCCCAGTGCCGAGGCCGCGAGCAGGCCGGTCATTGTGCGCTTCAAGTTATTCTCCATTTCTCAGAAATTACACGCCGGGTAGCAAAGCGTCAACAACTCGTCTCTCACTTGGATGCTTGTTCGATTGCACCATACGTGAAAGTCATCTGCATGGAACGGGTGCTGGCCGACACCGCTTGTGTGGCGACATTTTCCTTCCCTGAATAGATGCCCGTCGCGGCCGCACCCCAGGCCGTTACGTTTGACACTGCCGACACAGCCTCGTCCTTGATGACGGCAGGGCTTCCAGCCCCCTGTCCTGAACCCATCGTTCCCTTCCCCGGTGCCCGGAAGGCGGCACTGCTGAGAATGCCGTCCATCCCACTGGAGAAGCCCGTGTACTTTACGTTGTTGTTCGTGACCTCCCCGATCTTCACTGCTGTAGCGTCCAAGGCGCCTCGGGCCTCGGTGAAGTTGATTTGCTCCGGGTCGACCCCTCCTGACCGGAAATCTCCGCTCCAAGAAGTGCCGTCGGGACTTGTTCCAACCCAAGTCGTTCCTTCGGTGAAGCCGAACCCATTGCGCATGACCGCAGTGAGTGCCCTTGCGGAAGCGGTGTCATCGGGTCCAGTCAGCGACCGGACTTCGTTGTCCGGGTTGCGGTACATTGACCCCTCTGTCGTTGTGAGAACTCCGGCGTAGCCTCCCGCGCCGGCCATTGTCTGCTCAGGTGCCTTGAACGACGTGAGCCAGGACTGTCCGATGACCACCGTGCTTCCCTCCACGAAGACACGCCTCCCCTCGAACCCGTTGGCACTCTTGAGCCATTCGGCAATCTTCTGCGCAGCGTCGGTACTGGAAGCTTCGATATAGAACAAGCGCGACGGTCCGGTCATCGGGATGTCGTGCTTTTCGTGGTCCTGGCTGCGGGAGTATCCGATGGCCTTGATGTCACCACTGAAGGAGGAAGCGTTCAGTTCGGCCAGTCTTGTGTCTGCAGGGGCCATGGCGCCCACCTTGGCCCACCACGACTCCGAGTACGGAGCAAGGACGAGGGTGTCCGCGTCTGCGGGGGCCAGCGCCGGGATGGCGGTTGCCACCTGGGCGCCTTGACCGGGACCTCCCCCAGAGAGGAGGAGGGCTGCGGTCAAGGCCGACAGGCCCAGGACCGCGGCGGCGGCCGCAGCGGTCCTGTAGTGGACCGGCTTGCGGCGGCTGTCTTTACGGAGGGGCTTCACTTGGTTCTCCACTGTGGTCGGTTGTTGTTGTTGACGGCCTGGCACGCCTGGCCGGGCACGTAGCCGTAGCACGGGTACGTGGGTTCGGTCAGCTGGTCCCAGGTGCCGTGGTATGGCCCGCAGCCACTGTCGAAGGTCGCGTAGGCGCTCAGCGTGAGCCTCAACCGGGCCGAAGGCGGGCCGCCGTTGGCCCCGGCGTTCTGGATGTCGAATCCGGAGGTCACACCGTAGTAGTAGGGGTGGCCGGCCCCGGCGTTGACGTTCGGGTTGCCGTCACTCGGTGTCAGCCACGTGCCGCTGGTGTTCGCGAAGTTGGCTGCCCCCTTATCCAGCTGCAGCCCCCAGATGGAAGTTCCGGCCCAGGCGCCATAGAGGGGCGCGTGGTTCAGGTCGATCATGCGAGCACCAACGTAGTGGTCCGGCCAGTCCCACCGCGCCGTTTGCTGGTTGCTCGGGGTGTTGTAGGAGCAAGTGATCTGGACGATGGCGTGGTGAGGCAGATCAGCCGGTGTGATCAGGTTGGCGGTTGTGCGGCTTCGGGTCAGCCCGTTCTTTCCCTTGGCGACCACGGTGTAGTTGTAGGTCGCCCCCGGGGCAGCCTTGCCGGACTGCGTGCCTGAACCGCCGCCGGAAAACACTTTGGGGTCATCGTCGGCGGCCATGGGCAATCCCAGCGAAGGATCGGACGTCACCGTGTCGTTGGCGACCGCCCTGCGGGTGGTCGTGATGGACACTGCTCCGGCCGAAGCGCCCCAACCGACGGTCGTCTGACCCGGCGTGCCAACGGATGAGCTTGAGCCGGCGACGTCTGTGCTGGTCAGGTTTGCCATGAAGCGCTCCCGGCCCTTGCCGGTGGAGTCCCCCAGCCACTGGTTTACGCCGAAGTCACCTGGGTAGGTGTTGACCGTGGTGGTGGCCACGTCGCTGTACCCGCCATTGGTGACGGCCTCATTCTTGGCCCGGGCAGAGAAAGTCACTGTTTCGCCCTCGGGGTTGGATGAGGTTGTCCAGGTCAGCGGTGATCCGCTGCCGGCTGCTGGCTGGTCCAAGGTTGAGACTGGAGTGCCGTTCCGGGACAGCACGTACTTGCAGGTCGCGGAGGTGCAGAACTTGTTCGCGCGATCGTTGCCGCCGTCTGCGTCAGCGGTTGAAGCGAATGTCGCACCCGAGGTGCTCAGGTCCGGTGCCTTGGTGGTTTTCAGGACCGGGGTGGCCGGTCGCTGGGTGAGCCTGACCTTTGCCGAGAAATCGACGCTTACGCCTGTCGGGTTGACCGCCTTGACGTAGTAGTCGAACTGGGTGCCCTTGGCCGCGGGATCCGTCAGTGATGTCTTCGTCAAACCGCCGGTGCCTGCCTGGCAGTCGCCGGCAAGGCAGGTGACTGCGCTGGTCATGGGTGTGACGCGGGCCGGCAGGTAACCGGTAGCGGAGAGGGTCGGTGCCCAGACAACCTGGTTCGCGCCGTCGAGGTCCCTGGTCTGTCCAGCGGCAGCGGAGACTGTGCTGATTGAAGGGATCGGAGGGAACTGCAGCTGAGTCACCGGCCGAGGGGCAGGCTTGACGTTCGGCTGGCTGATGGCGGCACGAACGGCCGCCAGCGCGCCTCCGCGGTAGACCGCGGTGGACGTAACCACCCCAGTGGCAGGCTCCTGGTACGTAACCGTGGGCATCGTGCCTGTCGCCGCGGTTACTCCTGCCTCGGGGTTGGCGCTGGAGGCTTTGCCGCTGGCGGTACCGCGCGGACCGTCATTGACGGCAGCCACGTAGTAGGTCCAGGTCGTGCCGTAAGGGACGATGTCCCTGTACGTCAGCGGCGAGGACGCCGGAACTGTCCCAAGCTTGGTGACTGCCCCGGCGCTGCCACTGTTGTACCGCCAGATGTCATACTCGATAGCCGTCGGTGATGCGCTCCAGGTGATGACGTTGATGCCCTTGGTCAACCGGTCAGAACCCGTGCCGTACTGCGGGGTGACGTTTACGTTCTGCGGTGCCGCAGGGTGCGTGAGCGTCGTGATGTGGGCGGAGTCGGCCGACTGCCCCTGGCCTGCTCCGGCGTTGGCTTTGATGAACCATTCATACCTAGCTCCCCAGCCGCCTTCGTCCCAGGTGAAGGTCGTGGTTGCAGCGGGCAGACCGGCGGCAGCCGAGTTGAACGCGGTCGTGAGCGGGTTGCCGGAGACCGGATCAAGCTCGCGGTATTTCAGGTCGTAGCTGGAAGCGCCTGGAACGGCATCCCACTTGAGGGTGATCCGCGGCTTCTTGAGCCCAAGAGCGCCGTCGGTTCCGTCGGTCCATTCGTGTGCCTCATCGGCGGAGGGCAGGACGGTGGAGTTCTTGAAGGCTGGTGCGGCGATCTGAGGAGACCAGGGCTTCGGGGTGCAGGCGTTGGCGCCCAGGGTGCCGTCGGCGTTGCGGGGCTGGACCCGGTAGTTGATGACCTCGACCGGGCCCGGGGTGACGGTTGCGTCGGTGAAGGACTTCTGCGCGTCCGAGGCAGCAGCAGTCACTGTGCCTACCTGGGTGGCGTTGCGGAACACGGCGTAGGACGTGTAGCCGGGCAGTGTGGACCAGGTGATGACCGGCTTTCCGGCGGCGTTGGTGTCCACCCGCACGGCGGCGCAGGCAGCCGAGGGGGCTGCGGTGTCGGCCTTGCCGGAGACGCTGCGCGGCGCGGCGGAGGTCTTGTTCTCCACGACACCGGTCTTGCCCCCGTTGGAGGTAGTGCCGGCCTTGAGGTCGATGTTGACGAGCGCGATGTCGTACGTCTTCTTGCCGTCAGCGGGGTTGGTGCGGGCGTTCTCGGTCAGGGCCGCCTTGGGGGCCTTGACGTCGAGAATGGCCCCGTCCCTGTCGGTGTAGGTGAACAGGTCGCCATCCAGCTGCAGGTTCTCCACGGATACGCGGGTGTCCAGGTTGGCTGTGCCGGCTGCGGCCGTGGGCAGGCTGCTGCGGTCGTAGGCTGCCACTCCGGCGTCGCCTGACCAGACCTGCTGGTACAGCTTGCCGCTGTTGACGACCCAGCGGGTGATGACGGGGTTGTCGGCTTTGCCCGCCTCCACCTCGGTGGAAGCGGTCACGAGCTCGTTCGGTGCGGCGTACTTGATGGTGTCCGATGCCTGGATGTTCGCCACGGCGCGGTCCAGTGCCTCGGAGATGGCCGTGTTCTGCTCCTGGGTGGAGGCGTTGCCGGCCGCGGCGTTGTTCATGGTGGTGAAGTACAGGATCGGTCCGCCAACGATGATGGCGGCAAGCCCGACGCCGACGACGGCGTCGACGAGCCCGGCTCCCGCATCACGGCGGCGCTTCTTGTACCGGTCAATCAGAGTTTTCAAGGCCATACCTTTCCTGTGTGCGGCCAAATTGTTTTCCGTCGCACGAGTCATGCCGTCCGTCTAGGGCGACCGGGTTCCGGCGGGCTGCTGGTAGTTGGCGAGGTACCAGACGGTGTTGTCGAAGATGCTGTCCCCGGTCGGTCCGATCGGGCCTTTGCGGTCCGGATAGCTGGCGTCGGTGTTGTCGCCCTGGCGGAATTGCCCGGCGACCCGGACGGTCATGCATGCCAGGGAGCCGGAGAAGTTCAGGCTCTTGGTCAGCGACCTGAAGCCGCCCGGTGCCGCGGTGGTTGTGGTGCACAGGCCCTTGGGCGCGTAGGCGTAGACGTTGCGGACCACGAGGGAGCTGCTGGAGGCCTCCTCGGTCGGGAAGGTGACGTTGCCGTTGGTATAGATGTTCAGGCCGGTGCCGGTAGTGGCGCTGATGTTCTGCCGGATCGTGACACCGCCGGAGACGTAGGCGTTGAACGATCCGTTGCCCTGGATGACGGTCGGCACATCGAAGTCCATGGATGCGTAGCAGCCGACGTTGCCGCCGGCGGTCAGTACCCCGCCGTTATGGGATGCCTTCCAGTCTTCCGGCGTGGCGCCGCCGCAGGTGGCCATGTTGTCCGTGATGAAGTTGGGGTCAAGGGCCAGTCCGGCCGGGGCCCGGACGGCTCCCGGGACGGAGAGGGACGTTGCTGCGGGTCCGTACTGGTAGAAGCTCGCCGCTACCTTCGAGGTCGTTCCCGTCGCCGCCTTGACGTCCAGGGTGCTGCCCAGCAGCCCGATCGAGCCGGTGATGAACGGATTGGCTGACCCGATGCCGTTCGTCGCCGTGACGGATTTGCCCATCAGGGTGTGGGTGAACGCTGTGGACGGTGCCACCTGGTACGTGATGGACTTGTCCGCCTCCACCTTGAAGCCGCCGACCCTGGCGCCCTGGGCAGTGGCCTGGACCTTGCGGGTCGCGCCACGGAATGTGCCGGTGGCGTGCAGAACCGCGGACTTGCCACCCGATCCCATAGTCACTGGTTCCGCGTACCAGGACCAGCTGCCGTCGTTGGAGGTACCCCCGGTCCGCGGTGCGGCCGAGGTGGGCAGGAGGGCCGGCTGGACCTCGTTGAGCTGGTACAGGGCATCCTGGATGGCCAGGTCTGCCAGCTGTCCGGACTGGACGAAGTCGGAGGTCTGCACGGAGCTCTTGATCGTCCGGTCGGTGGCGGAGATCAGCCAGTACACGGTGCCGGCCACCAGCACGAACAGCATGATGGTGGAGACCAGGATGAATCCCTTATCGCGGACGCCCCGCCGGCGTGCGTCTTCGAAACGGTCAAATATCCAGCCGCGCATCAGTGCAGCACCGCCCCGCCGCTGGAGGTCCATGTGATGTACCCGCTCTCAAAGTCCTGTCGTTGCATCCCGTTCCAGACGTACTCGCTGGAAATTGGGTAGCCGTATCTGCCGTTCTCGGCGCCTTGGGCTATCCATGCCTGGCCGATGGCACCCATCACAATGTGGGAACCGAGGTTGTACACCCAGTAGATGTAGCCGCCTTGGTAGTTCTGCTTCCTGCCGCCGTTTTTGATGGGGATTTCGTCCGTGGTCGGGTAGCCCAGCCAGCCCTTCTCGGCTCCATAGGCCAGCCAGCTGGCGCGAATCGAGCCGTTGGAGGCATGTGCACCTGTCGCGGCGGACCAAAGAATGGCACCGTTTTCGAAGTCCTGTGAGGCACCGCCGTTGGTTAGACCAGCTACACCATCGTTGGTCGGGTAACCCAGGAACCCGGTTTCGTAACCCAGAGAGGCCCATTCGTCCCGGATTGGCCCCGTCATGGACAGAGTGGCTCCTGTGTTCGGAGACCAAAGGATGCAGCCCAGTGCGTAGCAGCGGTACTTTCCGCCGTTGATCAGGCCGCTGACCTCTGCAGTGGTCGGGGTCCCCAGGATTTTCGGGCCGTTGACCGCGTCGTACTTCTTGTCGATGTCGGTCACAGCCGCCGGAGGCTTCTGGCCGAACTTCTTCGAGTAGTCACTGAAGTAGACAGCCATCGAGCCCCGGCTCAGCGCTGTGCCGGGCTGGAATTGGCCACCCGGGTAGCTCCGGATGACGTTGTTGGATGCTGCCCACGCCAGTTCGAGATAGTCCGAGTCCGTGGTGGCGACATCGGAGAACGGTGACGTCGCAGGCGCCGTGTAGGCCGGGCGGCCAGCCAGCCGGTAGAGCATGATGGCAAGGTCCTTGCGGGTGACCTGCGTGCCGGGGCTGAGCGTAGCGCCGTCCCAGGGCAGGATGCCCTTGGCGTCAAGGTAGGTGATCTCGGTGAAGTAGGTGTTCGACGTAGCCACGTCAGTGAACGGCGATTTAGACGGGTCGGACCAGGCCGGGGACCCGATCAGCCGGTACACGTAGGCGGACATGGCGTCCCGCCCGGTGGTGTTCGTCGGCCGGTAGGTATAGTCCCCGTTGACCTCGACCCAGCCGCTGTGGATTCCCGCCGTGTGCATCCAGTACATCTCGTCGTAGAAGGGGTCTGTGAGGGGCACGTCGGCGTAGAAGGACGTCGGCACAGGCACCGGTGTGGGCGTCGGTGTAGGGGTGGGTGTCGGCGTGGGAGTCGGTGTTGGCGGCGCTGTGGGGGCGACCTCGACTGAGCCGCGGATGCCGTCCGGGACGGACTCGCCGATGCCGGGGGTGATAAGGATCTGCTGCGGCTTCTTATGGGTTGTGGAGGGGTCCCCTGCCACGTCCTGCCAGGAAACTTCGACCATGACCAGTTTGGTCCCGTAATCGGAAACGCCGGTGGGCTTCTTTTGCCAGCCGACGGCGGTCTTGACGGTGACGGGCAGTCCGCGGACCACGACGGGGTCAGCGGTGGAGGCCAGGACTCCGCCGGTGACGGCAGGGACGCCGGAGGGAAGTGTCACGGCGGGGGCGGCGTTGGTGCCGAGCTTGTCCCAGGTGGTGGCCTTGGCCTTTTCCAACGCGTCCTGGGCTGCCTGCACAGCGATTGTCTCGTTCACAGCGGTGCGCTGGGTGACCGTGGCCTGGCTGGTGACGCTGGTGTAGCCGAGGGTGAGCACGGAAATGATTCCGAGGCTGACGACGCCTTCAAGGATGATGGAGCCCTTGTCCTGCTTCAGGAACCGTTCCAGGAGGCGCCGTGCCGGGGCGTGGGCGCTCAAACTGTCATCTCCGCGAAGTCAACGGGACGGGGAGCGGGAAGGTTTGCGTCGGTGGATTCGAAAGCCTCAATGTCGCCCCATGTGGTGGCTGCACGGTCGTGCACCCACCGGCGTGAGGGAAGTGTCTTCAGCAGGGCTGACCCCATGCCGGCGACGGCCTCGGGCAATGCGCTGTCCGTGGAGGGTTCGTACGCCGACATGGGGACCTTTCCGCTGGAACTGGAGCTGTGTTGGGGTGAGGCAGGACTTCGCCTGCCGGAAGCGTCCGAAGCCAAGGAAGGCCCCGGCCGCTTCCGTTTAGGTGCCGCTACGGGCAGGCCGTCGCACCCTTCGGGGTTACCTGCAGGCCGGCAGCTGCACCCTGGCTGGTGTACTTCACGCAGTAGTTGGTTACCGCGGTGTTGGTCCCGGAGATGGTGTAGCCAAAGCCGGTGGCATCGACAGCGCCGGTGAGGGTCGTCTCCGGGCTCTTGTTGGCGGAAGCGACCGAGGCGGTCACGTTCGCGGCAACGTACTTTGCCTTGCCGGTCAGGGAGTAGTCTGAGTCAACGGTCAGGGCAGCGTTGGAAACCTCTGCGGAGAGGTTCTGCACCGCCGCGCGTTCGAAGTACTTGGAGAACTGCGGAAGGATCGCCAGTGCCAGGATGGCGATGATGGCCATGCCGGCCATTATTTCGATCAGCGAGAAACCGGCATCACGGCGCTTGCGCTTGGGCGGTTCCTTGCTGGCGATCCGGGCGCGGGCCTCCTGCGGATCCAGGACGAGTGCGATGTTGCTCAAGGTGGAGCCTTTCTCAAGTCGGGGGCCGGAGGGCTTGCCCGGGTGGCGAGGGGTGTCTGCATAGTGCCTACACACAGGAACATGCGTAGATATTTGAGGCGTCCCCGCAGGAGCTGCCCGGACCCGCTAGGAGCAGGTAGGGTTGGCCGCTTTTGAGTCGACTTTCAAACCGGCGGTCGCGCCCTGGCTCACGTACTTGACGCAGTAGTTCGTCACCGCGGTGTTGGTGCCCTTGATGGTGTAGCCGAAGCCGGTGGCATCGACGGTGCCAGTGAGGGCAGACTCCGGGCTCTTGTTGACGGAAGCGACCGAGGCAGTCACGTTGGCCGCAACGTACTTGGCTTTGCCGGTCAGGGAGTAATCGGATTCGACCGTGAGGGCTGCGTTTGAAACTTCGGCGGAGAGGTTCTGCACCGCCGCGCGTTCGAAGTACTTGGCGAACTGCGGCAGAATCGCCAGCGCCAGGATGGCGATGATGGCCATGCCGGCCATGATTTCGATCAGGGAGAAGCCCGCGTCGCGGCGCTTCCGTCCGCTGGTGCGGTCTGCCGGTGTGTTCCGGGTGCGTGCCTCATGAGGGTCCAGGAGTCGGGCGAAATTCCCCAAAGTAGTGCCTTTCTCGAAACCGGGCTTCGTCACGGGCGCCCGGATGTCTTCTCGGGCTGAAATACCCGTCACCAGGAAACATGCGTAGATACCGCGCGACGGGTCACCGGAGGTCCGCGCCGTTCGGGCCCTGCCTTCTAGTAGGGAGCGATGACGTCTCCGAGGCTGAAGTACGGGAGGTAGATGGCAAGGGCGATGATCAGCACCATGCCGGCGATCCCGATAAGGAAGATCGGTTGGACGTAGGCTTCCATGTTGTTGGTCGTGTGGTCGACGTCGCGTTCGTACAGCTTGCCGACGGCCCGCAGGGACTTGGCGGTCTCGCCGGTGTCCTCGCCCAAGGCCAGGAACTTGAGCAGCATCTTCGGGAACAGCGGCTCCTGGCGAAGTGGCTCCATGATGGACTGGCCCTTGAGCTTGCCGTCGCGTGCCTTCAGCACGGCCTGCTCCATGACGATGTTGCCGACCGAGCCGGCGGTGATGGCCAGGGCATCGGTGATGTGGACGTTGTTCTCGGCCAGGGATGCCATGATGCGGCAGAACTTGGTCAGTGCAATGTCCCGGAACAGCTTGCCGAAGACAGGCAGCTTGAGCTTGAACGGATCCACGAACCCGCGCACCTTGGCGTCCTTGGAGTTGCGTCGGTACCAGATGGTGCCGATGACGCCCAGGACCGCCAGCAGCGGAACCGCCCATGCCATTTGGGCAGAGACAGCCATGACCGCCTGGGTCAGAAACGGCAGTGAAGCCTTGCCGTGGCTCAGGTCCTTGTACATGGCGCCAAACTTGGGCACGACGTACATCATCAGGAACACGAAGATCGCCGAGCTGAGGGCCAGGACGACCATCGGATAGGTCAGTGCTTTTTTGACCTTGGCGCGCTGTTCGTCTTCGCTCTCCAGGTCATTGGCGACCTGGTTGGCAGCTTGGGCCACGAAGCCACCCTTGTCGCCGGCAGCTAAGGTCTTGGTCATCAGTTCCGGGAAAATGTATGGGTGCTTGGCCATCGCCTCATGCATCTTGACGCCCTCGGAGCTCATGTCCTTGAGCACCTGGGTCAAGCCGTGGGCCAGAACGACGTCGCCGATCTCCCCGTCATCGAGGATTTCGGTGATGGCGGCCCGTTCGTCGTAACCGACCTCGAGGTACATCGCCAGCTGCCGGCTGGCGGCGACCATGGCGCGCGCCTTGGGCCGTGATTTCTTCCCGACCACTGCTGTTCCAGTCTGTCGGACCGAAAGAATGGACGTGTAGTCGGGGTTCGCCGCGAGCTTGGCGATTGCCGCTTCGCGCGTGGTGGCGACGGCGGTGCCGGACTTTGGCTTGCCGTCGGCGCCCTCGGCCCGGAACGCGAACGTCTGGTTCTTCTTGGCTGGTGCTACCGCGGTGGTCGTCAAGGTGGCTCCTGAGGTGGTCGTTCCCCGCGGCCTCGGGCCACGGGCGGTCATCTACCTGCAAACATGCGTAGACGCCGCGGGCAGAGGCCTGCCGGGCACCGGGGGCAGCCGCACCTACGGAGCGAGGGCGCCGGCCAGGGTGCCGCCCAGAAGGGCTGCCAGGACACAGACGGCAACGGCTGCCGGGGCGTTTCGGCGCGCTGCACGGCCGGCTTTGCGCAGGGCACGTCGGACGGAAACGATCATGGGAGAAGTCCTCTTCATATCAGGGAACATGCGTTGATTTTGGGCCGACGGGCGTGGAGGCCGGGCGGGCCTGCCGCACACATAAAGAGCACGAAACCACCACGAAAACCGCCGCCTCAGGACCGGTGTCAGCGGTGAAAGAGACGGCGGATTCCGCACACATTATGGAGGTGAGAAACGGCATGGAAAATCAGCAGATACACCCCGGATCGGGTAGTGGAAAAGCCGATGCCGCACACATTAGAAGTGTGACGGAGACCGGAAAAGGAGACGCTGTGGACTACTTGGCAGACTCGCTCGGAGCAGGGCTCGGAGAGGCCGAAGCGGAAGCCGGGAACGTGATTACCCAGGCGCCGTCACGGAACACCAGATCGTTCACCGAGTCAGCCAAAGCATCGCTGTTGGCAACCTTGGCGCCGCCGGCCTTGACCGTCACAGCATCCACCGGAACCGTAGCCTTCTGACCGTCAACGACAACCTTCGACTCATCAACGTCCACGGAGACGGCAGCCTTCGGGTCGGCCATCTTCACCAGCACGAAATCGGACACAGTGTTCTGCACCGTCTCGGTAGGGGTGTCCTTGTCCAGGAACTTCACGGCAGGGGCAAACGTCTCCGCGGTGGCCTTGTCGGCAACAGCCTTGGCGACCTCATCGGAGGTGCCGGCGGCGACGAAGCCCTTGATGGCCTCGGCTGCCTTTGCGCCGGTGAGCTGGGTCGAATCAACGCTCGGGCTCGGTGCCGCGGCCGGGGTGTTCGTGGAGCAGGCCGATGCGCCGAACGCGATGGCAGCGGTCAGTGTCAGTACCCCGAAACCCTTGGTGATGCTGTTCATGGTCAAATCCTTCATCGTCAATAGCGAATAACTCTTAATCGACAAGCTACGTGAGAGATTTGACGGAACGCAAGTTGACGTGTAACCAGTTTTGAAGCCGGGCCCGAACATTATTCGGGACCCGGCTTCGTTTATTTGGCCACGGAGGAGGTTTCCGGCTGGGATCCGTCACTCGAGCCAGCGGCCTGCGGTTCGACCAGCGGGGCCGCCAGGAACGTTTCCCCGTTGAGGGTGACGTGGTAGCTGTTTTCGAGCTTTTCGATCTGCAGCTCGTGCACCAGCAGCGGCCGCTTCAGGTTTTCAACCTTGACGATGAACGCCTGGACCGCTTCGAGGGAGCCTTCCCCGTCAATCTTCAGCGACACGCTGCCCAGCTGGGCGGTCGCGGAATCCACCACGGCCTCGGTCGCCGTCGGCACCGGCGCGGGGCCGGGCAGATCCGTTTCCGCCTGCTTCGCCTGGTTGGCCGCCGGCGTGGCCGGGGTGGCAGGGGCTGCCTTGGTTTCAGCGGCCTTCGGCGCCGGAACGCTCGGGCTCAGCGTCTTCAGAGTGACACCGGTGGAACCTGCGGCGTCGTTGATCGCATCGATCATCTCCTGCTGCCGGGCGGCCGAGGGAAACGACTTGGAGAACTCACTGATCTGCGCCTTGAGCGGGTCAAGGTTCTCGGCGACCCCCTTGAGCTTGTCCACCTTCGCGGTCAGGGCAACATTGTTGGCGTGCGCGGTAGCGGCCTGGGAGACCAGCTTCGTGGACTCCGCCATCTTGGGGACGAAGAACATCATGTAGGCGATCACGATCAGGAAAGCCGATACGACTCCCGCCACGATGTAAGGACCGATGTTTTTGGAGGTGGCGCCGTTCACTTGGATTCTCCCTGCACGGCCACGGCCGGTGTCGTTGTGTCGGTTGCCGAATCGAGGGAGGACATCTCCTCCGGCGACGGCTTGAACTTGTCGCCCTTCCCGGACAGCGCCTGCCCGGTGTGGCCGACGGTGAGCTTGAACTCAACACCGGCGCCCTCGGACGTCGACTCGGTCAGGTACGGCTCCGTGAGCATCGTCTTGTCCTGGTTCAGGGCAGCCACCAGCTGGGACACCGCCGCGACGCTTGGCGCTTTACCGGCTACATCCAGGCAGCCCAGGGACGAGGACGTGGCAAACGGGCTGGACGACATGCACTGAGTTCCCGGTGCGACAGTCTTGACTGAAGTGAAGACGGCTCCAACGGTGTTGGCCCGCTGGATGGCCTGAACGACCTTGGAGTAGGACACGTCATCCCGGAGTACGTCCGAAGCAGCTGCCTTCCGTTCAACGAAGCCGTTCGCGTAGTCCTGGACGTCACGGTGCTGGGCGAGGTAGTCGCTGGCCGCTGTCGTGATCGCAGATTCCTTGTTCACCTCGTTCTGCGCCCCGGCGACCCCGGCGAGGACGACAAGGTAGCCGGCGGCGGTGAGACCCAACATTCCAAGGCCCATGAACAAAGACTGGCGGACCGCTTTCCGGCGCGCCTTCAGCCCCCTTGCCTTGACCGGCAGCAGGACCAGGGACGGTTTGACGGCGGAGGACCATACCGGCGCCGGCGGCGTCTTGACGACCGCAGCCTTCGGAGTCTTGGGTGGTTTCGGTTCGCGCGGGGCCTTGGGCCGGGGTTCCGGCTTTGGCTTCCGTGCTTTGCCCGGCTTCGGTTCGGTGGTGATTGTGGCCATCAGGCTGTTGCTCCCATCGCCAGGCCGACAGCGGCCATGTAGTCAGTGCTGAGGATCGGACCGAGGTGGTGCCGTTCCGGTTCGCCGGCAATGTCGATCGCATAGCGCCCGGTCATGGTCCGCCATCCGGTTGCTTCCTGCAGGGTCGCAGGCAGGTTGTGCACCAGCGAGCCCCCGCCGATCAGGGTCAGCCCGGCCGGTGGGATGGCCAGCTCCGGACGGCTTCGCTGGTAGGTGTCGACCGCACCCTGAATGGTGGAGGTGAGCTTGAACGCATACTGGTCCATGGCCTGCTGGACCCGGTAGTCGCGGTTGAAGGAGACCTTCTCCTTCACGATCCGGTCGTGCGCGTCGTCCTGCAATGCGGCAGCGATGAGCTTGTCCAGGTCGCCACCGGCAGCTCCGCGGTGCAGGGTCAGCGCATACGGCTTGCCGCCTTCATGGATCATCACCGACGTTACGTCGTGGCCGATGTCGACGAGAACATCGAGCATGCCAGGAGCGCGGCTGGCCACCCAACTTGCCCGCAGTGACGCCATCCCGGCCAGGTCGGCGCCGGCTGCGTTGAGTCCGGCTTTTTGCAGGATCTCAAGCTGCGTTTCGACCAGCTTCTGGCCAACGCCGATGAGGAGGGCGTCGATTTTGCGGGCCTCGTTCGCGTCTGTGAACTCGTCAAAGACGACAGCGTCGATGATGACCTCGGCGGGAGCTCCGGTGAGCAGCGACTCGTCGGCGATGATGTCGAAACCGACAGCGGTCTGATAGTTCTTGGGCTCGTGCCACGGGGTGACGGCCCTGTTCACGTAGACGTCCGCCGCCGAGTTGATGCCCATGACGGCATCCTTGGACGTGAACTTGTTGGCTGCCAGGAACTCCTTCAGCTCGGAGGCGACCAGCTCCACGTTCTCGGGCTTGACGCCGCCGGCGCTGATGACGCCGGGATCCAGCGGCATGTACGCCTGCTTGACCACCGTGACGGCACCCTTCTCGATGCTCACTTCGGCGAATTTCAGGCCGGTGGACCCGAAGTCGATGCCAATGACTTTTTCGGTCAACGCAGATCTCCTGCTTCCTTGTCGAAATCGTTCAGGACTCTTCACCCGGGAACATGCGTAGACACAGTCAGGACGGCCATTGCGCCCCGGTCTACGCATGTTTTGCAGTGACACCTCAACCAGTCAGGAACGCCACCCGATCATGAGCACCCTTGCCACCAGCAGGCTTGAAATGCACTTTTTGCAGCAGGAGATCCTGACTGCCGAGGAGTTTGCCGCCGCCGAAAAACAGGCTGTCGCACAAGGCCAGAATGTGCTGGCCTTCCTCAAGGCCCAGGGCAGGATCAGTCACCGGCAGACCTGCGAGGCCTTCGCGTTCCTGAAGGGCTGGACGTACATGCCGCTCGGGGACGACACCATGATCCCTGAGGACATCATTGGCCTGATCGAGTTCCAGCTGGCCCGCCGGCTCAACGTTGTCCCGGTCGCGTTGGATGGCGACGACCTGACCGTGGCCTGCGTCAACCCGTTCGATGTCAATGTCACCAAGCAGCTGCAGTCCAAGACCGGCAAGAACATCACTGCCGTGTACTCCTCCACCAACGAACTCACCCGTGCTGTGGGGCGGTTCTACTCGACGTCCATCGAGGCGCAGCAGATCGGCAAGCTCGCCGCCAAGGACGTCAGCACCGAGGCCGCCAAATCTACCCGGCCACTGCTCGTCGTCGCCGGGGACGAAGGCAACATCGTCAACACACTGGACGCCATCATCGAGGGTGCCCTCGAAGCCGGCGCCTCCGACATCCATCTGGAGCCGGCGTCCACTCACCTGACCGTCCGCTACAGCGTCGACGGAAAGCTCCGCAACGAGCCCGACCAGCCCAAAGAGCTCGCGCCCCGGCTTGCCGGTCTGATCAAAACCCGGGCCCGGCTCAGTTCCAGCGAACTCGTCAACCAGGACGGGGCGATCAGCCACGAATACAACGGCAAGTCCTATGACATCCGCGTTGCGGTCCTGCCTGCGGTGTGGGGCGAATCGATCACGCTGCGCATGGGCGCCTCGGAGGCCTGGACGCTGGACCGGATCGGGTTCTCCGACGACACAGGCGCCCGATGGCGGCGCTCCATCAATCAGCCCAACGGCATCTGCCTGGCCGTGGGCCCAATGGGCTCGGGCAAGACCTCGCTGCACTACGCCTCCCTGGACGCGCTCATGGGCCAAGGACGGAAAATCGTCTCTCTGGAAAACCCCGTCGAAATGAAGCTCCCGTCGGGCATGACGCAGGTCCCCATCAACGAAGGCCAAGGTCTGACCTGGGACGGCGGCATGGAGACCGTGCTCCGGTCCGCTGCTTCGGTGCTGTTCGTGGGTGAAATCAACAAAGACGCCATCGCCCACACCGCAGTGACGGCCGCCAATACCGGGCACATGGTCCTTTCCACTCTGCACACCAACGACGCCCCCGGTGCTGTGCTGCGTCTGCGGGAGATGGGTCTGCGTCCCTCCGTGCTGGCCGACACAATGCGTGCCGTCTGCGCCCAGCGGCTGCCGCGGCGGCTCTGCAAATGCAAAGTGGTCACCCCGCCCAGCCGCGACATGATCCTGGACTTCAAGCTCACCGACGAGGATCTGCGCGCCGTGGATCCGGAAACCGGCGCCTCCATCTGGTACGGGCCCGGCGGCTGCGCGGAATGCGGAGGCACCGGGTACAAAGGCCGCCTCCCCATCCATGAGCTGATGACCTTCCCGCGCCACATCCGGGACCTCATCACCGAAGACGTCCCCAACCGGGTCCTCGCTGACGCCGCGCGGGAGAACGGCATGCTCACCCTCCAGGATGACGGCCTGCTCAAGGTCCGCGCAGGCCTGACCAGTCTCGACGAAGTCCGCAGCCACATCCTGATCGATTAGGAAGGAAAGCCATGACAGCTACCGCCGTCGCCCCCACCCAGCCAACCCCCACCCCAGAGGCGAAGCCCGCGAATGCCGTGGACTACCTGCTGTACCGGACCCTGGACATGAAAGGATCCGACCTCCACCTTGTTGTCGGCAGCACCCCCTGGGCTTCCGTGTACGGGAAAACCGTCCCCCTGCAGGGAATCGCGCGCGAACTCGACGCAGCGTCACTGCGCACGATTCTGCGCCAGATGGTCAGCGAGGAGGAATGGGCACAGTTCTGGGCCAAGAAGCGCCTCGACTTCTCGTACTCCACCGAGCGCGCCAACTTTCGTGGCCACTTCGCCGTCGCCGGCGGGGAGCCGATGGCGGTCTTCCGGACCATTCCTTCGGTTGTCCCCGACTTCGACAGCCTCGGCCTGCCCGAAATCATCCGGTCCTTCATCGACGCCGAAGCCGGGCTCTACCTGTTCATCGGTGTGACCGGGTCCGGAAAGTCCAGTTCGCTTGCAGCCCTGATCAAACTGGCCAAGGAGAAGTACGCCAAGAAGATCACCACGATCGAAGCCCCCATCGAATTCCGTCACTCGAACGGCAGGTCCCTGGTCGTCCAGCGCGAGGTCGGCAGGGACGTGGACTCCTTCGCCCTCGGCGTCGAAGACGCGCTGCGTGAAAACCCGGACATCATCCTGGTCGGCGAAATGCGTGACCCGGAGACCATGACGGCGGCGCTGTCCGCAACAAGCTCCGGACACCTGGTCTTCTCCACCCTGCACGCCGGCTCCACCGCTGACGCCCCGGCCCGCATCCTGGAGGCCATGCCGCCTGACCGGATCGCTGACACCCGTGCGCAGCTGGCCCGGTCGCTGAAAGGCGTCGTCTACCAGAAGCTGCTCCCCCGCAAAGGCGGCGAGGGCCGCGTCGTCGCCACCGAGGTGCTGATGATGAACACTGCCATCTCGAACATGATCAAGAACAACAACACCGAAGGCATCGCCGGGCAGTTGCTGGCCAAGGACTCCGGCTCCATCCCTTTCGAGGTCTCCCTGGTGAACCTGGTCCTGGACGGCATCATCAACGAGAGCACCGCGATTGATGCCGAGCTGACGGACGGTTCGTACTTCCGCCAGAAGGCCGCCGGCCGCCGCAGCTGACAGGAAAGCCCCGTCCCTTTCACCGGGACGGGGCTTCCACCAGGTCCTAGGACAGGAAGGAGATCGATTCCCAGTGGATGGGCTTATCAGTGAGGTTGGCCTCGTCGTAAGCCTGCCGTGCCTGCCGCCGGGCCACAGCGATGTCCTGCCCCGGGACGTGGCGAGCGATGGCGTCTTCGGCGAGGAGCATGCCGGTCCGCAGGGCCGCCAGCCCGGTGTCGCCGACGGCTGCGGCTTCAGCCCCGTAGTGCGCGGCCAGGGTCGCCTTGTCGGCGGCCGCGGCGCTGCGGGCCGCCGCCTGCTGCTCCCCCGCGGTGTACAGCCGGTCAGCCAGGGCCGCGAGCCGTTCCGCCCGCGAGGCTTCGGCGGCGGTGAAGGCCTCAAGATCCCGGCCGGCAAGCCAGGATTGGGCGAAGACTCCCGCCCCGGCCGGATCCAGGGCCGCGTCGGCCAGGTTGATGGCTGGCAGCGCCGCACCTACGGCGCCGGAGATGCCCCAGCTGTCCAGGCCTTTGAGGAGCTGGCCCCGGAATGCCGCAGCGACAGCCGGCAGGCTGTTTTCGGGAAGGTCCAAGGACCGGAGGGGGCTGATGTCCAGCAAAGCCCTCGGGGTCTTCTCCATTTCGGCGGTGATGACCAGCGCGTCAGCGGCAAGCTGGGCGTTCAGGGCATCCCACCCGAGGCCGTCGGCAGCCTTTTGGCAGGCAATTCTGTACAGGGTCTCCGCGGTGGCATTGCCCATAGTTGCTGCAGCTCATTTCCTGCCGGATTGTGCTCCGGCGATCATCCGGCCGGCCCAGACACCGACCCATTTAGTGTAACAGTTGAGAGATTTACCACCAACGCAACGTTGCCACCCAATGCCGTTCCGGAGCCCTCCGGCACGACCCGTTCCGAGGAGCTCCATTGACCGCTCAGACCACACCCGCCGGCACCCCAATTCCCGAGGCCGCGGGGGCCGGAAGTGCTGACGTCGAGATCATCGCCGACGTCGACGAACCCTGGCTGCCCTCGATCATGACCGTCGAAACAGGACTGCCCACCGCAGCCATTGCCCTCGGTACCGGCGCCCTGGGGATCTGGGTCAATTCAGGCCGGGGTCCGCTGGTGGCCGGGATGATCGGCCTCCTTTCGGTTGCCCTCATCTTCCTGGCGGTCATCGACTGGAAAACCCACCGGCTGCCCAACAGCATCGTGCTGCCCATGTACCCCGTCTTTGGCGCGGCGATCGCCGCAGGAGTCGCCACGGGGGCTATCAGCGGCACGGCAGCACTGACAGCAGCCATCTCGATGGCCGCCGCGTACGTCATTCTGTGGCTGGTCGCCTTCTTTACTGGCGGACTGGGCTGGGGCGACGTCAAACTGGGCGGCGTGCTGGCCCTGGTCTGTGGGCTGGAATCAGGCTACGCGGCCGCGTTGGGCGCCCTGATCCTCCCGATGATCCTGGGCGGCCTGGTCGCCCTGCCCCTGCTGTTCGCGGGATGGCGCAAACACGAGTTCGCCTTTGGTCCGTACATGGTGATCGGCGCCCTGCTGATCCTGTTGCTGCCGGACGTACTCGTCCCCATCAGCCGCGGCTCCCTGTTCCACTGACCTGTTCCGGGAATCTGAAAAGGCCCCGCCAGGAATATCGTCCCGGCGGGGCCTTTTCAGGTGAAGAGGGGGCTAGCCCTTGTGGACAGGCGTGACACCGGTCTGCACGGGAGCGAAATCAACGACACCGGTCAGGGACAGTGCCGCGAAAACGATCACGACGCCCAGGATGACGCCGAGGACGATGCGGCTCTTGGTGGATGTGTTGGCCCATTCACTGCGAAGGCGATCCATGGTTTCTCCATTTGTTCGGAGGTCCGGCGGTTTACCGGGCCTGATATTCGGTGTGCAAAGCGGGAACTGCAGTCGGCAGGAACCGATCCGGTACATGCCTCTAACCGGAAACATGCGTAGACATCCGCGGGTCAGGTGCCGCCGTTCGGCTGCAGCATTTCCCCGTCGCAGACCACGGTCCGTGGAAGGGTCACCGTGCACTCGACGCTTTTGCCGTTCACGATGGCGGCAAACGGCACGCCGTCCTTGATGCCCTGCTCAGCGATCGCCGACTGGACGCCGTATTCCTTGGACAGAGTCACCCAGACGGCCATGCTGTAGTTCCGGTCATGGGTGGCGAGGATGTTCACCAGCAGCGCCGATGTAACGATCCCCAGCAGCGCCGCCGCGGTGGCGGTCACCAGGGTCCGGCGCCACGCCTTTGTCCCCCGGTCGGCACGGGCGGTTCCCCGACCGGCCAGGAAGGCGGCATAGAAAAAGACACCAGCCGCGGCCACCAGGATGGCCACGATCGGAAAGACCGGGACGGGTGCCGGGATCATGCCGGTCCCCCGAAGAATTCCTGCTTCATGTCTGGCTCTATGCGGCCCGGACGCCGGCGGCCGGTTTCAGTCCCTCCGGAGTCTCTCACGTAGCGTTGATCCCATGGCATCCACCACTTCAGAAGGCACCCCCGCCCACGACCCTGTCTTCGAGCAGGCTCTGCTGTCCGTCGAGCTGGAGCTGATGCGTACCCCCTCCCTGGCCAAGCTGAACGGTGCCCGCCGACGCGAGATTTCCCGCGGCATCCTTGCCTCGCTGAGCGCCCTCGGTGTCCTCACCGGCATCAGCGCCCTGGAGAACCAGCCGCAGCTGCGCGCCGCCTGAGTGCACTGCCCGGCCACCTCGGCTTGGCGCTAAAAACCCCGTGGCATACAGTAAGTGGGTACTTTCAGCAGATACGGGCAGGGGCCATCGTGGCAAAACCGAAGGACCACATCCCGATGCCGGCGGCGCAGGCGAAGGCCCTGAAGGCCGCCTACACCGCATTCCGACAGGCCCTGGACCCGCAGGACCCGTGGGCCAACGGCCGCCTGGCCACGGTCGTCCGCGCCGCCGACGCCAGCGGCTGGTCACGTCGCACCACCGCAGCCGCCCTGGGGTTGTCCCGGGCCCGCGCGGACAAAATTGGTGCTTTTCCGGCCGCCGCCTCATACCGGATGCCCAAGTTTGAGCTGGGCGCCGTCTTCCCCGCATCCGCGGTCACCGCCTTCCGCAGGTTCGAGGACGAGGTGAGCATGCGCCGGATCCGCACCGAGCGGGCCCTCATTGCCACCATCCGGTCCGCCCACCACGTCGCCGGCTGGCCGTACACGGCACTGGCACCCCTGGTTGGCGCCAGTGCAGAACGCCTCCGCCAGATCGCAGAGATCGACCTGGATGTCAGCTCCGAGCCCGCCATCGCGTTTGCACCGTTCACCCGCGTGCTCAAGGAACGCAAGGAGCAGACGCCCCGGGCGACCCGGCCACTGACCGACGGTGAAGCGGAGCGGCTGGCCCGGCTCGCGGCGAAGGCCCGGAAAGCCACCAAGCATGTCGGCAAACGGCTGGGGCCCCACCCTGAACCGGAGCAGCTCAGGGAGCTGGAGTCCTCCCTGGAGGACCGGCTCGCCTCCGAGGAGCTCAGCGCACTGCTCATCAGCCTCAAAGAAGACAACGTCTCGTGGCTGGACCTGGATTCGGCCTGCGGCTACCGGCCTGGAAGCGCCCGCGCCCGGGCACTGCGTCACGGGTACGCCCGGACTCCCCCAAGCATGGCCCCGTACACGCCGACACCGGTGCCGGGCTGGCCCGCACTGATCCCTGTCTCTCAGTTGACAGATTCCGCCAGCGTGTAACGTGTCCTTCACCATGCCGTCCAGTGAAAGGTGTCAGCCATGGTTACCCCGCACACGGCGGCCGATCCCTGGGCGCAGCTGGCGGAACTACGGATCAAGGCCCACAACAGCGACGCCGACAGGGTCCTCTTCGCTACAGCCCTGCGCGACTTCCATAAGGCCGGCTGGACCTACCGCCAGTTAGGGAAGGCCAACGACGTCTCCCATGAGTACATCCGGCTAGCGATCCTGGACCTTCCCGACGACGCGCCGTCGTCCGCCGGTATCGAGGTCCCGGTCCGGCCGAAGCGCCTGGACGTCATTCCGTTGCGCGACCTGGACCCGGAGGTCACGAAGACACTGAAGAGCCGGCTCACGGAAGCCGTGGAAGCTGACTCTTCCGAGAAAACCCCGTCGGGGGTCAAGCCGGCGGTCGCCGACTACTTTGCGGCGCTGCACCGGGCCCACAGTGCCGGGTGGGACCCCTACTCTGTCGCCCACGCCCTCGGGTCGCACCCGAAGGCGATCTTCAAGTTCATCGCCCAGCAGGACCGGTACGGGGAAGGGCGTGCGCCCGACCTGCCTGGCGCCCCGCACCGGGAGGAGCCGACGCTCTGGAGGGCGAGCCGGCCGTCCCTTCCCCTGGTCCAGGTGCCGGAAGCGGATGCCCTCGAACTGCAGCGCCTCGAGAAGCATGCCTTTGTCGACCCGGTCGGCCACGCTGCCGAGACCAGCCGCTACCTGGCGCTGCTGGGTGCCTGGTATCTGCTGGGCGCCAACCGCGACGAGCTTCAGCGCGCCACCGGCCAAAACTGGGAGACAGTCCGCAAACGCCTCGTACGGGGCGGCTTCATGGCTGGCCAACCCCGGACGCCGCACTCCAAGGCCCCTCAGCCGAACACCGCAGAATAGACCGCCGGAATCCCGGTCGGAGCCGCACTGGCACCGGCCGGGATTTTTTGTGCCCAGAAGAGCGTGCCCCCTTGCCGGTGGGCGAAAGGCCCGTCAGCCCACGCGGTGCATAGGGACAGTTGTAAACCACCCATCAGGTATCGCCTTCGGGCAGGAGCTTCCGCAATTAGAAGGCCCCGGCCGCGCAACTTTCCTGCCACCTGACACCTCATGTCCGGGAATCTACGCATGTTCCTTGATGGGCCGGGGGGTGGCCGTGAAAGTTCGCCACATCGAAGGGAATGCATTGCCTGTCCTGACAACACCGGACGCACGGACGTCCGTCGCCGGCGGCGAATCCCCGGAGTTGCTGACGGTCCTGACATCCATGCCGATGTCCGACCCCGAGTACGGCGCCTGGTGGGACTCCGAAGACGGCCGTTGGCTGTACGCCGAGATCAGCGACCGGATCGGGGGGCCGCTGGCTGCGTCGCTTCGCAATAAGTACGGCGTCACCTACGAAGTAGCCGATGTCGCCAACACTGCGTTCACCGTCCTCCGCCAGGACTTCGTCCACGCCTACATCCTTCGCGCCGAAGATCCCTGGGCCTACCTGTCCCAGATGCTCAAGCGGGAAATGCTCTCCGCCGCCGGCGCCCACTTCCGTGTTGAACTCACCGACGACGCACTGTTCGCCTCCGACGTCCCGACACCCAGCCAGCCGCTCGTCACGGTCCAGGAAGCCGCCAGTCTCACCTACGACGCGCTGGCCCCTCTGATGCCGGCAGATCTTCGGGACAGCCTCAAGCATGCGATCCGGTACTTCGCCGAGCCTGGTGGCGTGAGGATGAGCCACCTCTACACCCACGCCACCACCGACGGTGAACTGACCAGCCTCGGCCTGGTCCGCGAAGAGATCCTTGCCATCGCCAATGCCGTCCTGGGCAGCCGGTCCGCCGGTGGTCAGAACTCCCTCATTGCAGCGTTCCTGCACGACCCGGCCTTTGACCCCCGCACATCCATCCTGCACCGCCGGGCGCTGACCAAGTTCCAGTCCCGCATCGCAGGTGCCGCAACCAAACAGGAGGCACTCGTTGGCTAGACGAGCCCTTGAAGCCCGCCGCACCTCGGAGTTTCCACGGCACCGGGCCGACTCCAAATTCGCCGACCGTTCCCTGCCGGTCGTGGCCTTGGCAGCCGGCGAACTGGACGCCGCCGGCACGGCACCCCAAGCCTCCGGTCCTACCCTCCAAGCCACCCCGGCCGCAGAGATCTCCCGCGAAGACCTCCCAGAGGACTACTTCCAGGAAGAACCCGACACCTCCACATGGCTTGAGGAGACCATCCAGCACTGCATGCAGATGGGCGCCTCCGACCTTCTGCTCAACTTCGACAACGCCAGCCTGATTCTGGAGGCCTCGGCCCGTGTGGACGGCCGGATGCGGCCCGTGCGCCAGGTGAAAGGCATCGACGGGCGCGTCATCATCGGCAAGTTCAAGGCCGAAGCGAAACTCGCCACGAGCGGCCGGTTCGCGCCCGAGGAGACCGTCTACATGGTCAAGGTCAACGATGAGCGCCGCAAGGCCCGCGTCGCTGCCTTCCGCACAGCCGACGGCGGTGACGCCATCGTGCTGCGCCTGCCCCCGTCCGGTGCGCTGCGCCGGCTCGAAGACCTGTCCTTCTCGCCGCTGAATCTGCAGCTGTTCTATGACCTGCTTGGCGCCGCAAACCGGATGATCATCATCGCCGGGCCCATGGGCTCAGGCAAGACCACCACTGCCCAAGGTGCCCTCATGCATGTCGCCATCCCGACCCGGACAGTCTGGACCGTTGAGGATCCGGTGGAACGCTCCCTGCCCGGCCTCATCCAGCTTGAAGTCGACGAGGACAACGGCGCCGGCT
This sequence comes from Paenarthrobacter sp. YJN-5, assembly GCF_015040095.1. NCBI lineage: Bacteria > Bacillati > Actinomycetota > Actinomycetes > Micrococcales > Micrococcaceae > Paenarthrobacter > Paenarthrobacter sp. YJN-5. The sequence goes on along the minus strand of NZ_CP053545.1, from coordinate 236,945 downwards.
TCGACGCCCTGCTCCCGGCGCTGGTCCGATCTGACTACGACACGCTGTTCCTGGGCGAGATCCGTGACCAGGCCACCGCCGCGGCCGGCGTCCGACAAGCCAAGGCCGGCCGCCAGGTCATTACGACCATCCACGCCAACAACAACGTCACCGCCCTGCTGCGCCTCATTGACCTGGCCGTCGACTCGCCTCTGTCCGTCATGGACTCCGTCAAGGGCGTCGTCTCGCAGCGCCTGATCGGCAAGCTCAACCCGGATTGGGACGGCAGGAACCCCCTGACCAAGTACCGGGGCCGCGTCCCCATCCACGAAGTCCTGACCATCACGGACGAACTGACCGAGGCGATCATGACCAACCAGCCGCTCAGCCAGCTGCGGGCGCTGGCCGAAGACAACTCCATGAGCACCTTCGCGGCCGACGTCGAACGCCTGGTCAACGCAGGAATCACGGACGAAGAAGAAGCAAGGAGGGTCATTGGTGAATGATCTTATGACCCGGCGCGGACAGCGCGCCCTCGATTCCGCCGCGCCAGTGTTCGTGCCTCCGCCTGCAGCGGTCGAGGTGCCCTCCTCCGGACCTTTGCTGGTCAGCTCTTCGGTGTCGATCGCCCGCCTGCACGCCCTGATCGACAGCTGCGGAGACGAGCGCGTCTCCGACATGCACATCCACCCGAACAAGCCGGTCCGCCGCCTGCGCAGCGGCAAGCTCGTCAAGGACGAGGGTCCCGAGGGAGTCTTCACCGACGAGGACATCGCCGCCTGGCTGGTGGATGCAACCGAAGGCCGCCCCAACCCGCTGGAACCCCGCGGGCACACCTCCGTGGCGATGGCAACCGGCAGGTACCGGGTCCGCGGCACCTTCCGTAAGTCGCTGGCCGGCACCACCGTCACCTTCCGCCTGATTCCCACCGTCATCCCGGACGCCAACGACGTCGGGGTGCCCCAGATCATCCAGGAGCTGGTCCACCGGGACTCGGGCCTGATCATCATGGAAGGCCCGACCGGTTCCGGGAAGACCACCGCCATCGCCGGGCTCATCAAGAAGGTCAACACCGAATACGACAAGCACATCTACATGGTCGAGGACCCGACCGAATTCGTGCATGAGGAGATCGGGGCGACCTCCATCGTCCAGCGCCAGATCGGCTCGCACGCCTCCGACTACCCGACGGCGATCGAGGACGCCCTCCGGTCCAAGCCGAACGTCATCGTGATCGGCGAGCTGCTGAACGCGGCGACCGCGAAGGCCGCCCTGCACGCAGCCACCACCGGGCACCTCGTCATCACCACAGCCCACGCCGGATCCATCACCGAGGCCCTGGACTCCTTCATCGGCCAGTTCACCGCGGACGAGCAGCCCCAGGTCCGGTCCAGGCTGTCCCAGTCACTGCTGGCCATCATGGTCCAGAAGCTGGTCCCCGCAGTGGACGGCCGGCTGCAGGCCGCCCGGGAGGTCCTGGTCAACAACCTGAACTTCACCGAGCTGATCCGCGACGAAAAGGCCCACATGATCCGCGGCCAGATCGACGGGGACAAGGTCGCCGGCAAGCAACGCAGCTTCACCCTCGAAAGCAGCCTGCTCACCCTCGTGGCAGAAGGAAAAATCACCTGCGACGTCGCCATGGCAGCGGCCAAGGCACCTCAGGAGCTCGAAAAAGACCTGAAGCGCGCAGGACTCTACAAGGAACTGGGGCTGGCAGCATGAGCATAAACCTCGACGAGCAGGCACCGGTCCCGGCCGACACGTCCTTCGAAAGCTTCACCGAGGCATCCGCTGACGCCGCCCCGGCGCGCCGAGGCTGGGGCTTCAGGAAAGCAGGCCCGGCAGAACCGAAGGCGCCCAAGGAGCCGAAACAGGCCAAGGCCAGGAAGGAGAAGCCGGCAAAAGACTCCAAGGAAGCCAAGGCGGCGAAGAAGAAGGCCGGTAAGAAGGCCAAGAAGGGCGACCTGGGCTTCGACGAGAACGGCGTACCGCTCAAGAAGCCCGCCACTTTTGTCTGGTACAAGGGCAAGAAATCCAAGCCGGCGACAATTGCCCGGTCCCTGCGTGCCCTGACCATGGTGCTGCGCGTTGGCGAATCCGAGGCGCGCGCCCTGGAGATCGTCGGCGAGCAGTACCACAAGTTCGAGATCGGCCGGGCGTACGAGAACGCTGCCAAGACCATGCGCGAAGATGGCGCCGGGTTCAAGCAGGCGCTCATGGCCGAGGAAGTGCTGCCCCGCACCGTCCGCGAACTCATCGAGGCATCCCACACCTCGACGGCGCTGCAGAAAAACCTCCAGGTCGCTGCCACCCTGGTCGGAGAGTCGCAGAACGTGAAGAAGAAGCTGCTGATGAACCTCATCCAGCCAGGCTTCATGCTGGCGATGTGCATCGGTCTGCTTTTCGTGGCGGTGACCCTGATCATCCCAGGTTTCGTGGCCACCTTCGCTTCCCTGGGCGCTGAGACCCCGCCGATGACCCTGGTCATCCTGCAGGTCGCGGAGATCACCAAGTGGGTCCTTGGCAGCCTCATTGCCCTCGTCCTGATGTTCATGGGCTACTGGGTCACGCTCGGTCGCAGGTCCGAGAAGTTCAAGATCATGATGGACACCATCTCCATCCGCGTCTTCGCGATCGGACCCATCGTCCAGCTGGCCGCCACCAGCCGGCTCTTCCAGCTGCTGTCCGCGAACCTGGACACCGGCATCGGCGAGCCCGAGTCGCTCAAAAGTGCGGCCAACGGCTGCGGCAACGAGGCCCTGAAACACCACTGCATCACCCACTCCGACAAGATGCTCAGCGACGGGGTTCCACTGAAGGATTTCATCAAGACCAAACTCGTCCCCAGCGACGCCCGGAACCTGCTCAGTTCGGCGCCGTCGATCCGGCAGGAAATCGAGATCATGAACGAGCTCGCCCCGGAATACCGGAACGAAGCCAACGTGCAGCTCGAGACCCTGTCCAAGACCCTGGATCCGATCATCAACTACATGGTCTACGGCGTCGCCGGCCTGCTCATCATCGCCATCGTCCTGCCCATGTACGCCATCTACCCGGCCCTGATGAAGATGGGAGGCGGCTAAAGAGTCCCGCCAGCCGTCCACCCGCATAGACCTCATTGAGCCGGGCGCACCGGCAACCACAGATTGGACCCCGCTTTGACTACAGTTCTTGACGCAACCACTGTCACCGCCGACCCCGACGCCGCCCCCGAGACTGCTCCCCAGCAGGTCACCCCGGCCCCGGCCACCCCTGTCAACGACATTGCCGAGACCCCGGAACCCGAAGACACCGACCCCCATGAGGCGGGCCTGCGCGAACTCACGGGCCACGACTACCTGGTAGCCACCGTCTGGAGCATCGCCGGGGCCTTGGCCACAACCGTCATGTCTGTCCTGTTCCTGCCGGTGCATCTGATGGCCCTGACCTTCGTCCTGGGCGCGGGCCTTGGAATGCTCGGATACCTGGACCAGTGCACCCATCTGATCCGGAACAAGCACACCCTGGTGTTCGCCGCCGCGGCCGCCCTGCTGCTGACCGCCACCCAGATCCTCAGCCCCGCTGCCGCGATCCTCATCCCGGCACTCGTCGCGGCCGCGGTGACGTTCATCTTCATGCTGGGCCTGACTGTAGTGACCGGCTTCGCCGGCGGCGGGGACATCAAGCTCTCCCCCGTTCCCGCTGCTTTGCTCGCCGCCGTCTCCCCCATCGCAGCGATGATGTGGCTGCTGTTCACCTTCCTCCTCTGCCTGGTCGCGATGACCGCCGCGAAACTGAGCGGCAGCAAGCGGATGGAAGTCGCCATGGGGCCCTTCATGGCCGTCGGCGCAGTCCTGGCCCTGGGCGCCTACGGAATGCTCAGCCAGGTTCTCGGGATCTGACGAATCCGCCGTCAGGCCGCACACAGCATAGGGAGGGGGTGGTCCGGTTTTGCGCGGGCCGCCGCTTCTGTTGCTATAGCCACCCAGAGAAAGCTTGGAGACCTTGACCCGCACGCCGATGAAGACTGCCCTCAAAGGACGATCAGGCGCCTTTGACCTGCCCTCAATCATTACAGGCGTGGTCGTCGTCGCCCTGCTTACTGCAGGAGTGCTCGCAACCATCTTCGGGATCATCCCCTTCGCCCAAGACAACGGGACCCGGCAGGACATCTCCGCTGTCCGCACCGCCGAAGGCGTCGCTTTCGCCAAGGACGGCAAGTTCACCGACGTCCCCGGGCTGGTCGCCGCTGGCTATCTCTCCGGAAAGTCGGCGTCGGCGCAGCAGGACCCGTCAGTCGGGGACTACTACCTCCGTGTTGACTCCACTGAGAAGCTGAAAACCGTCGCCGGCGTCAACACCAAGGGTGACTGCTACATCGCGCTCGGCAAATCCGGCTCCGGAAAAATCTTCTGGGGCTCCGACAAGGCTTCGGACCCGCAGGTCCTGACCCCGACTGACAACCCGGGCTGCATCACCGCAGACCAGCTCAAAGCACTCGTTGCCTCCCTGGGCGGCTTCGAGGGCAAGTTCGCACCCCGCGACCCCGCCGTAACCGGCACCAGCACCGACGAAACCCGCGCGACATTCACTTGGGACGCCGTCGACACTGCCACCGGGTACAGAGTCGAATCCCGTATCAACGGACGCGCATGGACTGTCATCGACGAGAACCAGACCGCGACCACCTCGACTGTCACCGCGAACCCGAGCGACGTCATCGACATCCGTGTCACAGCCCGCAACACCGGAGGTGACTCCGGCTACGGAACCGCTACTGTCAAGCTGCCCGATGCGCTCATCGCCAACGGCGGCTTCGAAAACGGCCTGACCTCCTGGGCGGCGTCCGGAACAGCTGCAGCCTCTGCAACCACCCACACCGGCTTCGGTGCCGCCAGCCTGACCGCCAACGGCTCCACCAGCACCCTTTCCCAGTCGGTCAACGTGCCGGACAATTCCTTCTCCACCGTGACCTTCTGGGCCCGGGTTACTAACGTCTACAGCACCAACACCCGGTTCGAGATCCTCTCCCCGGCCGGGGCCGTGCTGGCAACGCCGTTCAGCAGCACCGGTACCGACGCCGGCTGGGTCCAGCGGACCGTTGACATGACCGACTACAAAGGCCAGAGCGTGACCTTGCGGTTTGTGCAGTCTTCCAACTACAACGGTTACACCGGCACGGCGCTCTTGGACGATGTGGTCCTGACCAGCACCCCGCCGGTCATCACAGATGCCCCCACCCGCGTCGGAGCCAGCGCCGTCGACCAGGGAGCCTCCATCGTGTGGGATGCTCCGTCCTCCCGCGCCGCAGCAATCACCGAATACACCGTCATTCCGTACCTGAATGGTGCAGCTCAGGCCCCGGTAAAGGTCACCGGCAACCCCGCGCCGGCTTCAGCTGACATTACGGGACTCACCGACGGGTCCAGCTATACCTTCACCGTCTCTGCGACCAACAGTGCAGGCACCTCCCCTGAGTCCGCCCCATCCGCGGCAGTGGTACCCGGCCCGGTTACGATCGCCAACGCCGGCTTCGAAGCCGGTCTGAAGTCGTGGACCACGACCGGCACCGTCCAGCCTTCCACCACCGCCCGCAATGGGATCCGAGCTGCAAGCCTGATCGCCAACGGCAGCACCAGCACTATGGCTCAGACGGTAAACGTGCCGGACAATTCCTTCTCCACCCTGACCTTCTGGGCACGGGCTACCAATGCCTACGGCACCAGCACGCGGCTCGAGATCGTCTCCCCGGCCGGGGCCGTACTGGCAACACCGTTGAGCGGCACCGGTACCGACGCCGACTGGGTCCAGCGGACCTTGGATATGACCGACTACAAGGGTCAGGCCGTGACCGTGCGGTTCGTGCAGGCCTCCAATGTCAACGGCTACACCGGAACGGCGCTCTACGACGACCTGACTCTGACCAGCGCCGCGCCGGTCATCACCGAGGCCCCGACCCGCGTCGTCGCTGGTGCGGACGAGACGTCCGCGTCCGTCTCCTGGACGGCGCCGGCATCGCGGGCCACAGCCATCACGGAATACACTGTCACCCCCTATCGTGATGGCAAGGCGCAGACGGTGGTGAAGGTCCCCGGAACGTCCACAAAAGCAACAGTCGGTGGCCTCGTACAGGGCAGCTCCTACACCTTCACGGTCACCGCGACCAACAGCGCGGGAACCTCTCCGGAGTCCGCCCCGTCAGCAGCCGTAACCCCTGTAGCGACCCTCATCAAGAATGCAGGCTTCGAGGCTGATCTTCAGTTCTGGACATCAGCGGGCACGACCGCGCCGTCCACCAGCTCCCGCACGGGCGTTGGGTCAGCCACCCTGACTTCCACCAACACCGTCCGTGAAAGCTCCATCGAGCAGTCCTTGAGCGTCCCTGCTGACATGTTCTCCAGTCTGGACTTCTGGTACCTGCACAACAACGGCGGCAATGCCAATGCCAACAAGACGGAGCTGCAGATCCTCACCCCTTCCGGGTCGCTGCTGGCCACGCCATTCACCGCCAGTGCGACCAACACCGCATGGGCGAAGGCCACCGTTGACCTGACTGATTACAAGGGCCAGACCGTGGTCCTGAAATTCGTCGAGCACAACAACGCCTACCTCCAGACCGGCACCCTCACCGTCGACGACCTGGTCCTCACCGTCACCCCGCCGGTCATCACTGCCGCCCCGACCCGTGTCGGGGCTACCGCCGACGACACCACGGCGTCTCTCGCCTGGGCCGCCCCGTCCTCCCGAGCCACAAATATCACCTCGTACACCGTCACCCCGTACCTGAACGGCGCCGCCCAGGCACCGGTGACCGTCACCGGCAACCCGGCACCGACTACGGCCACTATCACGGGCCTGACCAATGGCGCCAGCTACACCTTCACTGTCAAGGCCACGAACAGCGCCGGAACCTCGGCGGAATCCACCCCGTCCGCAGCCGTCGTGCCCGGACCGGTCAAGATCGCCAACGCCGGGTTCGAGGCAGGCCTGAAATCCTGGACCAGTGCCGGCACCACCAGCGCTTCAGCCACCGCCCGCACCGGCTTTGGCTCGGCCACCATGACCGCGACGAACGCCATCCGCGACAGCACCATCGCCCAGTCCGTGAACGTCCCGGCTGACATGTTCTCCAGCTTGGACTTCTGGTACCAGCACAGCAACGGCGGCAACGGCGGCGCCAACTACACGGACCTGAAGATCCTTACCCCTGCCGGGGCCGTGCTGGCCACGCCGTTCACCGCCTCTGCCAACACCACCGACTGGGTGAAGGTGACCGTTGACCTGACCGACTACAAGGGCCAGACCGTGGTCCTGAAATTCGGTGAGCACAACAACAACTTCAGCCAGGTGGGCACCCTCATCCTGGATGACCTGGTCTTCAACTCCACTCCGCCGGTCATCACCGCAGCCCCAACCCGTGTCGGTGCCACCGCGGACGACACCACGGCGTCCCTGGCCTGGGCCGCCCCGTCCTCCCGAGCCACGAACATCACCTCGTACACCGTCACCCCCTACCTGAACGGCGTCGCGCAGGCGCCCGTCACCATCACCGGCAACCCCGCACCGACCACGACCACTATCACCGGCCTGACCAACGGCGCCAGCTACACCTTCACCGTCAAGGCCACGAACAGCGCCGGAACCTCGGCGGAATCCACCCCGTCCGCAGCCGTCGTGCCCGGACCGGTCAAGATCGCCAACGCCGGGTTCGAGGCAGGCCTGAAATCCTGGACCAGTGCCGGCACCACCAGCGCTTCAGCCACCGCCCGCACCGGCTTCGGATCCGCGGTTGTGAGTGCGACGAACACCGCCGTGCAAGACAGCTCGATCGCCCAGTCCGTCAATGTCCCGGCGGACATGTTCTCCAGCCTGGACTTCTGGTACCAGCACAACAACGGCGGCAACAGCGGCGCCAACTACACGGACCTGAAGATCCTCACCCCTGCCGGTGCCGTACTGGCCACGCCGTTCACCGCCTCTGCCAACACCACCGACTGGGCGAAGGTGACCGTTGACCTGACCGACTACAAGGGCCAGACCGTGGTCCTGAAATTCGGTGAGCACAACAACAACTACAGCCAGGTGGGCACCCTCATCCTGGATGACCTGGTCTTCAACTCCACTCCGCCGGTCATCACCGCAGCCCCAACCCGTGTCGGTGCCACAGCCGATGACACCACGGCGTCCCTGGCCTGGGCCGCCCCGACCTCCCGCGCTGCCACCATCACGTCCTACATGGTGACGCCCTACAAGGACGGCGTCGCGCAGGCGCCCGTCACCATCACCGGCAACCCTGCCCCGGCCACGGCAACCCTGACCGGACTGACCAACGGCGCCAGCTACACCTTCACCGTTGCAGCAGGAAACATCGCCGGTACCTCCCCCGCTTCGGTCCCGTCCGCAGCCGTCGTTCCAGGACCCGTCAAGATCGCCAACGCAGGCTTCGAAGCAGGCCTGAAGTCCTGGACCAGCACCGGCACCACCAGCGCCTCGGCGACCGCCCGCACCGGCTTCGGATCCGCGAACCTGACCGGCACTAACGCCGTCCGTGACAGCTCGATCTCACAGTCCGTCAACGTCCCGGCCAACATGACTTCCACCGTCGACTTCTACTACATCGCCACGAACAACAGCTCCGCCTACAACCGCACCGAACTGCAGATCCTCTCCACAACGGGGACCCTGCTGGCAACACCGTTCAGCGTTTCAGGGGACACCAACGCCTGGACCAAGGCATCTGTGGACCTGACCGGGTACCAGGGCCAGACCGTGGTGCTGAAATTCAACCAGCACAACAACGGCTACGCTTCCTACCCTGGAACGTCGACGATCGACGACATTGCCATGACCATCACCCCCGCGGCCGCACCTGCGGCGCCGACGAGCGTGACCGGGGCACCGGGCTCCACATCCGCCTACGTCAGCTGGACAGCCCCCGCCTCACCGGGATCAACCATCACCAGCTACACCGTGACTCCCTACAGCGGTGGGACCGCACTGGCCCCTGTCAAGGTCACCGGCAACCCTGCTGCTACGAGTGCAGTCGTTTCGGGGCTCACCAACGGCTCGACCTACACGTTCACGGTTTCCGCCACGAACGGTGTTGGCAGCTCTCCGGACTCTGCTTCCTCCGCGCCAGTAACGACAGGCAACCAGACCCTGTCAAACGGCGGCTTCGAATCCGGGCTCGCACAATGGACAACCGGCGGCGCCCCCGTTCCGACCGTTTCGACAACCGCCCACAGCGGAGCGAACGCCGTATTGCTCGGCAACGCGAACTCGGCTACAAGCAGCATCGCCCAGACCGTCTTCGTTCCGAACACTACAGCGCCGACCCTGACGTACTGGTTCAAGGCGTCATCGGGCGAGAGCGGATGCAGTTACGACTTCTTGAAGGTCGAGGCGAGGACAGCCCCGGGAACACCAGGTACGAACATCAAAACGACCGGCCTCTGCACAAGCCTCGGCACGGCCTGGAACAGCGTCTCTCTGCCTCTGACTGCGTACAAGGGACAGTGGATCACCCTCTGGTTCAACGTCAGCACCGACGGAAGCGGACCCAGCTCCGCCATCCTCGACGACATCGCAATCGCCCCGTAGCTGCCGGTGCCGGGAGACCAGATAAGACGGGTCTCCCGGCACACCGGACTCAGGTCACCGACAGCAGAAAGAGCGCCCGAATATTTTGAAGAAATTCTCCGGTTTTTGCGCGGAAGCCCACTTCTGTATGTGAGCCCGAAATTTGGATTCACCGCTGGCCTCCTTGGGGGAAGGCCGGCAGCCACAAATTCTTCACAGAACGGAAACACCATGACTGCTTTCTCCCGCATCGAAGCTTCGAAGTCCGCCGCCTCCGTCCGCGTAGCTGACGCGTTCAAGAATGAAGCAGGTGCCTTCGATCTGCCCTCGATCCTCGTCGGCGTTGTCGTCGTCGGCGTCCTGACCGCAGGCGTGCTCGCGTCCATCTTCGGAGTCATCCCGTTCGCCCAGGACAAGGGCGCGCAGCAGGACCTCGGCGCCATCACGACCGCCGAAGGCGTCTACAAGGCACAGACGACCGAAGGCCGCAGCTACGCTGCTGACCTCGCAGGCCTCCAGGGCGCCAACCTGGTGGGCACCGGCATCACCAACGTTGCCGCTGCCGGTGACAACGACGAGTGGGCTGCCGTGTCCAAGTCCAACTCCGGCAAGTTCTTCGCCGTGAGCTCCAAGAACACGACCCCGGTCGAGGTTACCTCTGCTGCCACCGGCGCCGATGACGCTGCGAAGCTCACCGCCGCACTGGGCTCCGTGATCGACAGCGCCAAGCTGAACACCGGTACCGCTGCACTGAAGTAAGCCTTCACCGCGGAAAAGGCCGCCCGGACTGTCCGGGCGGCCTCTTTCGTGCCCGGAGATTATTTCAGGAAAACATCCAATTTCTGCGCGGTGAACCACTTCTGTATGTGAGCCCGAAGAAAGGCTAAACGGGACATCCCGGGAGGCCGGCCTCACCCCAACTTTTTCCTTCACAGAAACGGAAATACCTTGACCCAGGCTTTCTCCCGCATCGAAGCATCGAAGTCCGCCGCATCCGTCCGCGTAGCTGACGCGTTCAAGAATGAAGCCGGTGCCTTCGATCTGCCCTCGATCCTCGTCGGCGTTGTCGTCGTCGGCGTCCTGACGGCAGGCGTGCTCGCCTCCATCTTTGGCGTCATCCCGTTCGCCCAGGACAAGGGCGCGCAGCAGGACCTCGGCGCCATCACGACAGCGCAGGGTGTGTACAAGGCGCAGACGACCGAAGGCCGCAGCTACGCCGCTGACCTTGCCGCCATCAAGACGGCCAACTTGGTCGGCCAGGACGTCAGCAACATCGCTGCTGCCGGTGATAACGACGAGTGGGCTGCCGTGTCCAAGTCCAACTCCGGCAAGTTCTTCGCTGTGACCTCAAAGAACACGACACCGGTCGAGGTTACCTCTGCTGCCGTGGGTGCAGACGACACAGCCAAGCTCACCGCTGCCTTGGCTTCCAAGTTCGACACCAGCAAGGCCAACACAGCCTCCGCTGCACTGAAGTAAGCCTTCACCTCTGGTGGGCCGTCCGGACAATCCGGGCGGCCCATCGTTGTTTCACCTCGCAGCGGTGAGACTAACCGCCGCTGCCGCACACATAGCCGGGATGCCGACCCTGCCGAAAGGAACTGCGTGAAGAAACTGATGAAGCTTCTGGGTTCACAGCGCGGCGACCTGTTCATCGACTCGATGTTCGGGGCGGTCATCATCGCAGTCATCATGGCAGCTGCCGGGTCGGTGCTGATGGCGGCAACGACCGCGGCAACCGGCAACGACGCCACGACCACCCGCAGCATCCTGCTCAACACGGTACTCAGCGACGAAAAACCGAACCTGGCCAACTACTCGGCGTCACCGCGGAGCATCTCCCGTACCGCCAACGGGGACACCGTCTCCATCGCCATGTGGCGCGAAGACCCATCCCCGGGAATCTCTGTTCTGAACGCCGCCACGAAGAAGCCGTCCATAGCCGCCGGGTCCGCCGACTGCGCAGGAGCCGAGCGCCTGGACACCTCCAAGTGCCTGGCCTCCCGCACCGTCGTCACCACCAGCAACGCCGGAGTGAGCATCCAGCAGGTGACCATGACCGAGGGCACCGCCGGCGCGCTGAAGGATTTCACGGCGCCGGCTGGGGCGACCGAGCTGCGCTACCTCTTCAAGGTCACCGACGCTTCAGCGGATTCCACCGTCACGTTCGGCAACCGGGACCACCCCGAGGTAAAGCACGCCATGAAGATCCCCGCCGGCGAAACGGGCTACTTCTACGGCCGCATCCTGGTCAACGCCGGCAGCAAGCTCTATCTGCAGTCATCCGGGCCGGCCGCCGTCGATCCCGCCAGCATCACGATCTATGAGGCACCGAAGCCATGACCTTCCTCCGCCGGCTACGCCGGACAACCCAGACCCGTCTGGCGAACGAACACGGTTCTGTCGCCGGCTCGGTAGCCTTCACGGTGTTCACCGCAATGATGCTCATCGCCGTCGTCGCTTCCGTGGTTGCCTCCCTGGGCACTGCCACCACAATGAACAACTCGAGCGCGGTCAACCTCGGCTCCGCCCAGCTGCAGGACTCCTATCTGAACGCCGTCATCCGCGGAACCGCTGCCCCCACGGGCCGGACCTGCACCGGGGTCATCTGCTCGGAGATCACCGGCACCAGCGACAGCGGCGGCATCCTCAGCCTCAGCATCGAAGGACAGGCCGGAGACAAGCAGGCCACGACGCGGATCCGCACCCTGCGCCAGATCACGCCGACAATGATCACCGGCTACGACTCCCTGGGCAACCCGGTCTGGGCCAGCCAGTCCGACACCACCCCGTACAGGTTCACCAGTCTCACCTCCCGCGGCAACTCCAGCTGCGCCCTCGACACCGACAGAGCTGCCTGGTGCTGGGGAGCGAACGACCAGGGTCAGCTCGGCGACGGGACCACCACCAACCGCCCGGCACCGGTCAAAGTCCAGGGCACCGCCAAGTTCACCGCACTGGCCAGCGCTGCCGGAAACACGTTCTGCGGCCTCGCTGACGACGGCAAGGCTTGGTGCTGGGGCGACAACGCCGCCGGCCAGCTCGGGACCGGCAGCGCCGCCGTCGGCACCGACTCCCCCGTCCCGGTCAACCCGGCAGGGGACCACACGTTCACAGCCCTCTTCACCGGACCCACCACGACCTGCGGCACCGACGCTGACAAGAAGACCTGGTGCTGGGGCGCGAACCCCGGCAACGGGACACCTGACGCCGCCCCGGAGCCAGTCGCCGTCGCTGGAGCCCACGACTTCACGTCCATGACATTGGATGCCAGCACCGCGTGCGGCCTCGATTCCGGCGGCAGAATCTTCTGCTGGACAGCAGCCGACTCCGGCCGCACCGGAGTTGACCCTGCACCGGCCACGGGAACACCCGTTGAGGTGGCCGGCGGGCGCACCTACACCTCGGTCGCCGCCGCCAACGAAGACCGCACCGGAACGCCCTCCCTGGTCTGCGCAATCGACTCCGCAGCCAAAGCCTGGTGCTGGGGTACGAACGGATCCGGCCAGCTCGGCAACGGCACCACCAGCGAATCCCTGGTTCCGGCCGCCGTCACAGGCGGCCACAACTTCAAAGCCCTGACCGTTTCCCCGTCCGCGGTCTGCGGCGTCGACACGTCCAGCCATGTCTGGTGCTGGGGCGACAACTCTTCAGGGCAGCTCGGCAACGGATCCACCGAAGCCGCGAAGGACCCTGCCGCGGTCGATCCCGGAACAACCTATACGGCCATTACCGCCGCGACGGCCAACGGGAAGACTTTCTGCGCCCTGATCACCGACGGCACCGCAAAATGCTGGGGTGAGAACAGCTTCAGGCAGGCCAAGGAAGGCTCCACAGCGCCCGTCACCTCCCCGACTCCCATGGGCGCCTTCAAGGGGCTCAGGAGCCTCTCCACGGGCGCTGCCTTCTCCTGCGTCACCGACACGCGGAACGAAGCATCGTGCTGGGGCCACAACGACGCCGGCCAGACCGGCAGCGGGACCGCAACCCCAGTGAGCGAACCCCTGCCGGCGGCGCGGAAAGACTACGCACCCTCGAAATTCACCGGATTCCTGAAAGGCGGGAAATGATGCTGCGCCGCACTCGTCAACATCTCCTGAATGAGTCCGGCAACTTCATGGTCTCCACCCTCATCGGGTCCCTCGTGATGATGGTCGTGATCGGGGCCATCGCCGCCGGCGTCCTGGGCATCGCCCTGTTCCATGAGGCGATTACCAAGAAGTCGGATGTGACCAAAGAAGCGGCCATGGCGGATTCCACACTGCGCTCGGACATCCTGTGGGCCTCCTCCATCACGGCCACCGACAGCAAGAAGGTCCAACTCACGGTGCCAGGCCAGAACGGCACCTGCCGGGACGCGACCTGGACGATCAGCGCCAGCGCCGAAGGCAAGACCACTGTTGATGTCACCGTCGTCAACTACCCCTCCGTGGACGCCACAGTGAACCCGGTCCGGTGCTCCGGTGAGGGATCTGCACCGTCGACACAGACCATGATCGCCGACGCCAGTCCGGACAGTACGTTCGCCTACGCCAACGCCGGCGGCCGCGGCCTGAGCTTTACAGCGGGGACAGGGACCCTGGATGGTCCGGCAGCTGCACCGGCCGGAGTCCCGGCCAAGGCCTGGGCATCACCGAAGCTGTCTGCGGTCGCCCTGAACACTGCAGTGGCCAGCTCCACCGACCGGAAGGCCTCCTACCGGTTCGCCCAGACAGCAGACAATCTCAGTGTCGTCCAGGAAGCAGCGGACGCACCCTCGCACTTCGTTCCTGAAGGGGACCTCACGGCGCTGCCCTGACACTCGTCCGCCCAGACCAGTTGGGGGTGGACAGACGGCAAAGCCCCCGGCAGCTGGACGCGGCCGGGGGCTTCTTGGTGCTTCGGGGTCTAGCTCTCGTTGACGAAGAGCTCCACGATGCCGATGTCCGAGAGTGTCTGCAGGAACGTCGTCTCGGTGAACGGGTCGACCCACAGGACGTTGCCGGACGGCTTCGTGGCGGTGGCGTAGGGGGCGTATTCGGTGGCGACCAGCACCAGCGGAACGTCCTTGTTGGTCCATTCGGCGATCTCGTCAATCTTCTCGGACCGGTCGGTGAAGATTGCCGTCAGGACGTCTTCGGACTGTGTGGACGGGTCGAAGGTGCCTTGCTCCGCGGCGTGGGCCGCCAGAACCTGCTGGAGAGCGTTGGCGATCTGCACTGAGGTGCGGTAACGGGCGTACAGCGCCTCAGTGTCGCCTTCCTCGGTCTCGGGCAGGTCGGCGTAGCCTTCGATCAGCTCAGCCGTCAGTTCCGTGCGGGTCTCGGCCAGGACGGCCTTGTCCTCCCATGCCAGGACGAACGGGAAGGGTGTACCGTCTTCTCGGACGGGCAGGGTTTCGGGCAGTGCGCCTTCGAGGGTGATGGATGCCATGGTGTTGATTCTCCTTGATGAACGTTTACGGGGCCGAGCTTCTGGGAGGCTCTATGCGGCTGCCAGGACGGCGGGTGTCACTTTCAGCACATCGTCGAGGGCGTCGGCCAGCTCGTCGATAGTGCCGCCGTTGCTGACCGTGTGTCCGATGTACTTCCGGTCGATGCCGGCCTCGGAGACATGGCCGTTGACGGCGGAGATCCCGGGGCGGGTGATTTCGATGATGGTGCCGCCGTTTTCGGTGATCCATGCGGCCTCGTCGTTGAACCGGACATCGGTGACGACCACGGCTGCTGGGTGTTCCTCGGCGACCCGGCGGGCCAGCAGCTGGACCCAGATGTCCTGGCCGAAGTTCTCCCGGCAGACCTCGGTGGCGTACACCTGGAGGAGCCGGCGGACCTCGGGGCCGTGGAAGCGGTGGTATTTGGCCAGCTCCCAGTCTCCGCCGAGCGAGTCCAGCAGGGTGCGCATGGAGACGTCGCCGTCCAGGAACGGATCCAGGGTCAGCAGGTCGTCGCGAAGGTCCTCGATACTGCGGTCGACGTCGCCGAAGACGCCGCGGACCAGCTCGTCCCGGTAAACGGCCAGGGTCCGCTTGAACTCCGGGCCGTAAACGCGGTGGTTTTCGACCTCTTCCCAGGAATAGTCGTAGTCGTTGATGAGCATTGACGGGGTGACGGTGCCGTTGAGGCGGACGTCCAAAAGGTAGGCGTGTTCCTTCATCGGCTCACCGAAGGAGTACCGGGTGTAGCCGTGGCCGCCGATGAGGTGGGTGCCGGCGGTGTCCTTGCCGACGTGTGCAACACCGGTGACGCCGACGAAAGCCGCACCAAGGCTGGTGTTCGTCGCTGCCGGTGCCTGCAGGAGGGACAGCACCCGGTCCAGCACCTGCCCGGCGAGTTCGTCGATGCTGGCCTCTGCCGGAAGCACGAGGTACTTCTCCGGGTGCAGCGCGGCCTGTTCGAGGAACGCGGCGCGGATTCGGGCATGGAAGTCGTCATCCTCGGATTCGATCCGGTCCTCCGTGGCGTTGCCTGCGGTGCGGCGGAGGCGGGCCATCGCCGGGTTGACGTCGATCAGGACGGTCAGGTCCGGCAGCAGGCCCCCGGTGGCCCAGCTGTTGAGGTCCCGCACCGCCCCCGTGCCGAGGCCCCGCCCCACGCCCTGGTAGGCGACGGAGGAGTCGATGAACCTGTCGGAGATGACGATCTCACCACGGTCCAGGGCCGGGCGGATCTTCTGGTCCACGTGATCGGCGCGGGACGCGGAAAAGAGGAGGGCTTCGGTGTGGGCCGACATGTGCCCGTACTGGTCATCCAGGATGAGCGACCTGACCTTCTCACCCAGTGGGGTTCCGCCGGCCTCGCGGGTGCGCACCACGGTGAAGCCGCGTGCTTCCAGGGCATCGGTCAGCCGGCCCACTTGGGTGGACTTGCCGGCGCCGTCGCCTCCTTCGAAGGCTACGAAGAGCCCGGTCTGCTTCACCTGGGTGTTTCCTCGGCCTGTACTGCGGATGTCTGTGATGTTCATGGTTCCTTCCAAAGCTGCCGTTCGGTCACCGTTCCTATGCGGCGGTCCGGAGTGCGGGTGTCGTCTTTCTGATCCGTGCCATGCGAAAGCCCCTCCATCCGGTTGTCAGATGAAGGGGCTTTCGTCGGGTCCCTCAGAAGCCTTCGGAGTCGGCGCTTTTCAGGTGCGCAGCCAGGGCGGCCGGGCCCGTGGCCGGCTGCTGCCTGCGCGGTGCCGGGAAGCCGGTCTTCTTCAGCGGTACCGGCTGGGCACTCCGGGACGGGGCGGTGTTGACCGGTGCCGGGGCGGGCGCAACGTTGCTCACCGGGTTGACCCCGTGGGACCGGCTCGTGGCGACCGCCTCGGCGCGCTTGCGGGCGCGTTCAACGTGGGCCAGACCAATGCCGGATTCGGGCTTGTGGCCGCTCGGGCAGGTGTGCGAGACCAGGGATGAGAAGAAGTTGCGGCACTTCCCGCACTGTTCCACGCTGGTGCGCTGGTGGGCGCGGACAAGCTTGTTGAAGACCTGGCCGGGACGCTCCGAAGACTTCACGGCGTCAAAGAACTGCTTGGAGACCTTGTGGCCGTAGAGCTTGTCACCGATCCGGGTTGCCATCGTGTTGGTGTTCTCGTCGAAGCCGACCTCATCGATCCAGGACGAGGATACCGGCGACAGCGCGGCGCCCTTGGCGGCCTCCCGTTCCTTGCGGGCCTTCAGCAGGTCCGGGACCCTGGACAGCGCAGTGGTGACACGGCGGGACTCCAGGACGGCTGCGACCGCCTCGGCAACCTGCTCGCCGGCTGGGCCGCCGTTGCCGCCCAGGGTCGTGGTCTCCCAGGTGTGAGGGCCGGTCTTGGTGACCCGCACCCAGCCCTGAACGGGTGCGCCGCCCTTGAGGGAGACAGACACCGGCACGTCGAAGGTCGGGTTGCCGTTGTCGCCGGAGAAGCGCCGGATGGCCGTTGCCGACGGCATGCGCAGCTGGATGTCCTTGTTGCCGTAGTTCATCCGGTGGGTGCGCCGCTTGCCGGACATGGCCTGGCCGGAGTGCATGTGCGGGGTGTTGTCGTCCGGCATCTGCGGGTAGGACTTGCCTTCGGTGCGGTACTCGGCGGCCACAAAGTTGCGGTTCCACCATTCCTCGCGGTGCTCAGTCGTGGTGGGGGCGTTCATCGCCTGCATGGTGGCTGCCGGGACGAAGCCCTGGGCGCGGAGCAGTTCCCGTCGGACGGCCATGGCCTGGCGATGACGGGCGACGGCCAGGACTGCGCCGGGCTCGGCGTGGGCGTATGCGGCGTACTGACCGCCGACGGGAATGCCTTTGGGCTGGCGGGGCGTGGGATCGTTGCTCATACCCACCCTGTGTGCGGCTGCAGCCCCGCAGTGACAGGCTGCGCGTAAGACGGACACACCGGACACAGCTGAGGGTCCCCCAGGGCCCGCGCAACCAATGTAAGGCTCAACCCATGAGCGAACTTAACCCCACAAAAGCCCGTCTCGTCCGTGTCGAAGGCCGCGAGGACGTCGGTGAAATTGTTGGCACCATAAATTTCGGCAACACCCGGACGATCCGCTGCCACGAGGTGTACTTTGAAGCGGACGGACTGTGCGCCGTCTATGCCACTAGCAAGGTAAAACCCGCAGAACAGGACTGACGCCGACCAGGTCTCCGTGACATGATGCCCGCATGACTAACACGCCCGACGACCGGCGCAGCTGGGCCAAAGGGTCCCTGCCGCTCGAGGCCGCCACCGAGTTATTGCTGCGCGGCTTCAGCGGCCGCTTTGCCGAGCCGGGCTGGCCCTGGGTCAGGACAGAAGACGGCCGGCCCTGGATCGACTTCGACTCGGTACCCGATGAGATAGGCGGGCTGTCCAGCGGGGAGCAACGGTTCCTGATGATCGCGGCCTCCTTGGGCGGGGACGACGTCCGGATCAGCCTTTCCGACGAGATGTCCCTGGACCGCACCTTGCTGGAGCTGGTTCTGGCCGCAATTTCTCATGCCGCCGGTACCCATCAAGATTCAGGGATAGTGGAGCAGCCGGACGGGTCGCTCGGATTCGAGCGGAAGGATGCCCTCTACTTGTGGCCTCCGCAGGCCCAGTCCTTGCGCCTCATCGACGGAGGCAAGCCTTGAGCGGTGAGCCACCAGTAACCGCGACGCCCAACAAAGAATCAGCCGAGGAGACATTTCTTCGGGATCTAATTCAACGTTCCCGCAAAAATGACGGCGCTCGGAAGCACCATGTTGTCCCTAATTCCTACCTCAGGCGCTGGTCCAAACCTTCGGGCCGAGTCCAGGTGTGCGATGTCGCAACAGGAAAGTCATACGCCACTTCTCCGGCCACTGCAGCTCGAGTCACTGACTTCTACCTGCTGGAATCACCAGATCTGGACCCAGACGAGATCCCGCCCGCGTTTGTCGAGAATCTTCTAGCACTAATCGAGGGCAGGGCTGTCCCAGCATTGGACAGCCTCTTGGATCTGGGTCCGGATGGCATTTCCGGACAGGAACGTGCCGACATTGCTACCTTTCTGGGTTTCCAGTCGGCACGAGGGCAGCAGACCCGAAATATGATCCAGCAAGTCGCTGCCGACATGTCCAAGTACCTTCACCCAGCCGGGACGGCGACCGAGTCCGGCATCAGGTCACTGCTAGAGACCACCAACCTGCCGTTGACCGATGAACTCCTGGCCGAGGTCCTGGACTTTCAGCGGGGCCTGCAGGATGGATCCATCATCATGCAGCCACAGCAGGCGGCACTGGTTGGGATGCCAATTTCGATGGCGATCGAGATCTCCGAACGCCTCTTCACGAGGCACTGGACCCTTTTCCGAACACGTCCCGTGCTGTCCACCTGCGACGAGCCTGTCATTCCAATAGGTGGTCCGGGGCATCCCCGCGATCGTAGGGCCGGCTTTGGCACCGCCCCAGTCGTTATCTTTCCGGTGGCTCCCGATGCGCTGCTCGTCATGTTCCTCGGCAAGCCAGCGCCGCTGCAACTGGCGGACCTCGGCCACGTGGAACTTGCCGAGATCAATCGCGAAATCGCAGCGGCGGCCAGTAGGTGGGTTATAGACCGAGAAGGGCGCAAAACAGCCCTAGCCTTCGACATTCCGCCGTGGCCGGATGCCATTACGTCCCTCGAAGAGGGACAGGTGGATGACACCGGGCGTGCGAAGCTGCTCCACGGCACATGGATGAGCAGGTGGGCCGCCAGTGATATTCCACCGGAATGGCCCGTCTTACGGTGGTTCAGATAAGCAGAGGTGGGACGCGAAACAGCCCCCGGAGTTATACCGGGGGCTGTTTCAGAGTGACCTACTTGGCGCCGACAGCTACCTTGTACTTCGTATTGCCGAACAGCTCCATGAAAGCCTCAGCGAAGCGCTTCGGGAGCCCGGAGACACCCTTCGGCAGGTTGTTCGCGAGCTTCTGAGCGGACGGGAACGCCACATCAGGCTTGCCGCCCTCAGCGCACTGTGCGAGGACGATGGAAGCTTTGCGCCACAGCTCCGCGTCACCGGAGAGGCCCAGCGCCGTCACACCCTGCACGAGGGCGAACAGACGGTCGGCGCGTTCGCTCTTCCAGTCGACCGAGACGGTCCCGTCGATGACTTCGGCCGGGTCGTAGAGGTCGGCGGCCGCGAGCCACTTGAAGTATTCGGTCGCGGCACCCTCACCGACAAGACCCTCGACGACCAGAAATGCAGCTTCTTCGTCGTAGCGGTCGAGCTGGGACAGGACGCTGATCACATTGGTCCAGGAGCGCGGGGAAGGCCATGCGCCACCGGCCTTGACCGGGTCTGTCGGCACGGGCGGGGTCATGAACTTGGAATTGACGTTGAGGAAGGCGGTAACGGCGGCGGAGACAGCGGCCTTGCGGGTAACCGGGTCAGCGGCCAGCATGTCAGAGAGCGGAATCGGGTTCGTGTTCTGGAAGCCGGTGCCGACGTTTTCGAGCCAGTTCTTGGTGTCGAAAACCCACTTGAGGTGCATCATGCGGTTCGCCATCGGAGCCGGGAGGTCGTAGGCGTCAACTGCGGTTTCGATGGGGTTCATCAGGGCGATGATGGAAACGGAGTCGTTGAGCTTTGTGTCGCCGACGTAGCGTTCCTGCACGACGCGGAGCATGCCCTTCATCGTGGACGGTGCGGACGTGTTGAACTCGTCGAGCAGGAGCAGACCTGCCTTGGCCTTGTTCAGGTTCTGGACCCACTGGAAGGACGAGTACTTGATCGCACCCTCATCTTCGATCATCACGCCGAGGAAGTCGGTGGCTTCACGGTTGGAACCGATGACCGTTTCCACGTGGCGGCCCCAGCCGGAGGTCGAGGACTCCATGGTCGCGGTTTTGCCCTGGCCGGGCTCGCCAATGACGCCGACGGGAACGTTGGCCTGGACGCCGGCGGCAAGTGCGCGCTGGAACGGGGAGCCGGGGAGGGTATTGATCGTTGCCATGATGTTCTCCTGAGAGGTAAGGGGGCGGTTGCCCGTTTGCTACCACTCATGTGTGCGGAGTCGCCGAATCCTCTCACCACACAGCGGCCAACTACAGTTGTGCCAACACGGCGAACCAAGGAGGCCAGGATGAGCGCGTTTGAGGACATGGTGAACGACCGGGCCGCCGAACTGTCCGGAGCCGCCCAAGAACAGCGAGCCCGGGATGATGCGCTGCGCGACACCTACGCGTCGGCAGCTGCCCTAGCTGCCCAGAACATCCGGACGGTGCTAGCAGACGCCTGTGGAGCACTGCAGCGCCGCGGCGTTCCCACCAGTCTGGCCGTCACCATAGCCGGTCCTGATGGTGCCCGATGGCACTTTGTCGCCGAAGCTCTCGGCTGGAACCTGCAGCGCGGCGGTGTCAATGCGTTTCTCACCGTTGACGGCCGCATCTGCATGGAGCATGGGCGCATGCAGATGCGGAACGACTTTCTCTCCACCACTCAGGTCCGGGCCCGATTTGAAAAAGCCACGCTGATCAAACCGCTCGTCAACCCTCATCAACTGGTGCCAGCGTCCGGCCAGGTGATAGACCTTCACGCCAGACAGGCGGCGTGGCTGGGTCCAGACAGACTCGTGGAAGCGATTCGCGGTGAAACCAAGGTGCTGTTCCCCATCTCGAGCTACTCAACCCTGGGCCTCGATTTCACGAAGGACGGGCAGGTCCTGGTTCACGACACGGACTGGGACACCGTTTCCTTCACACCCTTGGAAAGGTGGCTCGCAGATGCGGTGGGAAGCCTCATCGCGGAGCAGATAGGCTGACTGACAGGATCCACTGGCAGACAACATGGCTCAGCTATAGTGACTGAAACAAAGCATAGGGCGGAGCCAGAATGTCGTTTGAAGATCTGGTAGGTAGGCGCGTTGCCGATGCACAGGCTGCGGCATCAAGTCACGACGACAGGGAAGCAGCCCTGCGCCGCCAGTACGACGCCGCCAAGCCACAAGCCCAGGCTGCCTTCAAGGACACGGTCCGCAGCGCCCGGGACTACCTCGCCAAACACTCATAGTTCGACCTGACGCTGAGCGGAAGCATCGGCTGGTACCTCAATGAGCACGATGGCGTGCGTGCGTTCATCTCAGATCACGGCAACCTTCACCTTGGCAATGTCCACACACACGCCGGCAATTGGTCACCTGTTGGCGACCTCACCTCGCCAACCACAGCACTGATGATGGTCAGCGGCTCCCGCGGACCGATTAAGGAAATCGTCCAGATCAGCAACCCGGATAACGTCACGCCGCCCTCCGGAAAGGCAGTGACCCTGTCAACCTGGGGTGAAGCCGTCCAAGGTCCGTCCAACATGATCGATGCAGTCCCCGACGGCTACGGATCGCATCGCCCGTGGGAGCGGTGGCCCAGTCAGCAATACTTCTTTAGTGGCAGGGTCGACTTCGATGCCGAAGCCAAGCTGTGGGTGACCTACCAAGAGCTTGTTCACGACCGGACTTGCGCTGTGGCCTTCGATTCGTGGCTCGCCGACCGCATAGCCTGGCGCGTGATTACCCACCCTGCACCCGGTTGATTTCGGCGGAGTTGTACGCGGAGCGGCCCTCGCGGGTTGGACCAGGGAGGGCCGTTCGCCAGGCAATGCTCAGCCCATCAATCCGGCCGCCACATTGACACGCTCCACGCGGGTGCCCACGCTGATCTCCGCGGCCTGTTGGTAGCTCAGCTCGGCACGCCAGACCTGCCTCCCTTCCATCCATCGCCACTGCAAGGGCTTCCCTGCTTCCTGCTCCGCGGCAGCTTTTGCGGCATCAAGACTCGGCAGTGTGCCCAAGCGATCTACAGGGTGGACGGCATCACCGTCCGGAGAGAACCCCAGGTCCAAAAAATACATGGTCGTCATGGCTTACCTCCTTTGATACGAGCCCTCCCTGGTGGACGGCTTCTGCGCCATTGTTGGCAGGAACATGAAACCAAGTGTGGGATCTCGCGGGTGTCGGAGGGATTGCTACCCCAGAGCCGCCCGGAGCCTCTCGGACAGATCGTCGAGAGAGTCCTTCCACTCGGGTTCATCAGCCTCATCCCAAAGCTCGGCGAGCTCCGACTCTTCGCCGCCCACCCGCTCAACAGCTGTCAAAGCCAGTTGAGCGTCTTCGGCAGTTAGTTCGGCACCGTGGGCTGTCACCCAGGTTGCTACGTCCTCCGGGAAATCACCGTGCGGATTGCCCTGGGCGGCGGCGGTGATTTCGGCAGCCGCGACGGCGACGCTTCCGTCCGGTGCCTCTATGTAGCCGTCGGCCACCGCGTTGAGGCTTTGGCGGACGATGTCTGACCCGCCGGCTTCGAGGTCTTCCAACCAGTCCAGGGCGTCGTCATTCTCGAATGCCTGAAATCCCCATGCACCCATAGCTGCTCCTTCAACTGTTCCTGGCTTTTGCTTACATGTCCGTTGGTTCTGAATCTCGTGACTAAGGTAGCGGTCAGCCAGAGCTCAGGAGTGGAGGCACTCCGGCAGGCTAACCAACAGTGGGCGCCCCGTCTCGGAGCATCGATCAGACAGGATCGCAGGCATGCTCAATCGCGGGCGGGGAGCGGTGTGGTGCGCGCGTACTGCGATCTCCCCCGCCCCAGGGCAACCGGCTGTTCTGGATCCTGTGCCGGCGGTTCCGCTCCGCGCTGCTTCAGATACCTGTACAAGGTGGCCCTCGACCAGCCAACGGTCTCCGCCGCCCGGGTAGCGGTCTTGCCTTCGGACAGCAGCCGGCGGGCGACCTCCAGCTTGGCTTCCACCGTTTCCTGCTTCACCGGCTTTTGGCCAAACTTCACTCCACGGGCCTTGGCGGCCATGACCCCTGCCCGGACACGCTCATTGATGAGTTCCCGTTCGTACTCGGCCAAGGTGGCAAATAGACCCAGCTGGAGGCGCCCGCTGGCTGTCGATGGATCGATGCCGTCGACCAGGGACCGGAGCCCGATGCCCCGCTGCTGCATCTCGGCGACCGTGTTCAGGACGTCGATCAGGGACCTGCCGAGCCGGTCGATGCGATAGACCAGGACGGTGTCGTCACGCCGGGCATACGACATGAGGGCCGTCAGCCCGGGGCGTTCCTTCGCGGCTTTCGCACCTGAGAGCTGGTCGAAGTAGATGTGCTCCTCCGGCACTCCGGCCTCGATGAGCGCATCAAACTGCATCTGGCCGTGCTGGTCGGTTGTTGAAACCCTGACGTATCCCAGTAGTAGTCCTCCCATGCGCACATGCTAGACGCGGGGTGTGTCATTGTGCCTTGAGACCTTGTGAGACTCCCCCAGTGAGACAGACTTGGTGAGACACATCTGGCCGTAGAAACGCTCAAAGCAGGCCTGTGGGGAGGTTACTTATCAAGCTAGAGTCTGTGAGACTCCCAGAGAGGTTTGGTGGCTGAAGGAAGGCGGGCAATGCCTGGGGGCTTCAAAAGCGGGCTCGTCGTCGCGAACAGGTTCAGGCTTGGCACGCCTTGGGTCCTTCTTGTACCCACCGAGGACCGGCTCGAGTTCCGCCTCCGCCACGGGCTGGGCCGGTTCTTCGGCCCGTGGGTCCTGGACAGGGAGCACGTCGCGCTGGTCTGGCGGACCGTGCGTGGCGTGGACGCCTATCACGGCATCGGCATCCAGGTCAGTAACGGAGTTTGGTGGACCTTTCTGACCCACGACCCGGATCCGGTGCTGGACCGTTTGAAAGAACTCGGCTACCCCCTCGACCCCAAGACCCGCCATGGGCAGGGACGCTTCTTTGCCCGATGAGGTGCCGGGTTGTGCTCAGGAAGCCTTGGCCGCTTGTTTGCGCAGCTTGTGGATAGCCGCTGTGTGGTTCTTGGTCAGCCGGTAGTTCTTGACCTTCCCTGGTGGCATCCCCTTGCTGAAGACCCAGACATCCCTCATCCGCATCAGCGTGTGGTAGAGGCTCTTGGCGCTGTGCTGGCCCTTGAACTGAGGGACGATGTCGATGACGGCGCTTTGGAATCCCGGGTCGAAGGCCTTGGCGATCGCCAAGGAGACTTCCCTCGCGGCCGGCGTTGCATACTCCAGTGTCTCGACGTAGGCGAGCACTTCATCCGGGTGGAGGTCACTGCCAGACACGGTCGTCCGTTGGCCGTCAGCCGGCAGGAACTGGGCCTGCCACGCGAGCAGAACGGATTCCTTTGGTGACGGGAGGCTGAGATGGCGCAGCGTGGTCTCACGGGGTTCGGAAAGATATCCGGTGTCCTGGCGCACGATCCTCCCGCCCCGAACGATCATCGTGTTCGTCAGACGGTACCCGGCGCGCCGGAGCCGGACGATAAGGTTTTGCTCGGCTTCGCTGGCAATCTCGGTCCGGACCAGGCCGGCGATGTAGACACGCGGAGGTGTCCCGAATCGGGCAACGTGCCAGGTGACCATCTGGTGGTTGTTGAATCGCTGGGTCAGGCCCCGCGCTTGCCCCACGTAGAACGGTTTGGACGAGTAGCCGGGGATGTTGAACATGAGCACGTAGATGTACGTCCACCCGGTTACCGCCTTCATCCCCGTCGATGGTGGGTTGATGAGCTCGTAGGCAAATGGCACGTCATCAGTATCAGGTATCCGCCGGCCCCAAGCCCACTACAGTGGGACTCTCCTTTCCCGTGCCCGCTCGGGCAGGCGAATTGGGGTCCTGCAGGGACGGTCAGTCCGGCAGGTGGAAGAAGGTGGCCGGATCGTCCGCGCCGAGCAGGTCATGATGGAACGGGATGGCGTCCACCGGCCGGGTGTCCAGAAACAGGACAGCCACCTCGCGGGAATGGATCACGGTGTGGCGGATGTCTTCCGCCACCCAAGAATGGATCCCCGTGAAGTCCTCAACGAAGAATCCTTCACCGAGCAGGCCTCGGTCGTCGAGGAGGACGTAGACAAGATTCCAGGCAAGATCCAGCAGTTCGTGGATCGCGGCTTCAACAGTTGGAGCTGTCATGCCTCCATGCTCCTCCCAGGGTGCGACAGGTTTAGGGACGCGCCCCCGCGTGTCAGATAGGGAAGAGTCTGCGGGACTCGGCCTACGCGCCTCGGCTCCTGAATGCCTCGACCTGCTCCACGTATTCCTCGGTCAGACCCACTGCGGGGTCTGGCCGCACCAGACACACTGGTTGGTCATACTCTTCTGACCAGGCCACGGCGTCCGAGCCCAGGACATCATCGATCCAGACGACCGAGTCCCAGCTCGTCTCCCCCGCAGCCTCCATCCTGACCAGCCAGCGCTGCACGCTGCGCAGCTTCGGGGTCGGTACGTCGCCGTCGGCCTGCCGGAAGACCATGGTGACCCGGAGGGGCTCCGTGTTCAATTCCAACTGGGCTTCCAGTCTGGCAACCATGTCGGCCGGCCACGTCGAAACCCAAGCGATGGGTCCGCTGTGGGAAAGGCGGCGGACCAGGGTTCGCTTCATGTCCGACAGCCGAGGCAGCGGCCTGTCGATTCCTCGTTGAGGATTGAGCGCCGGATTGAGGACTCCGTCGATGTCGAGAAGAATCACTGGTTCCAAGAGAGTCATCGAACTGACCTGAGAGTGTAGGTCTTCTCGATTTGGCCTTGGCTTTCCTGCCCGCGCACCTGCCAACCCCACCAGTACGTCCCGATGTGTTTGCCGAGCAGAGGTGCATCTTCAGTGAAGGTCTTGAAGTGGCCGCGGGCGAGGTGTCTCCTGACCGTGCCCTTCTCCACCTGTACTCCAGGAGCTCCCGAGGAACGGCGGACGTTGCCGTCGATAATGACCTCATGGAATGCGTCGCCGCTTGCGAGCGAACCCTTAGTGGCCCTGCCCGCACCCCGCTCGCGCAAGCTAACGTTGCGGCAGTTCATCAGGGCCAAAGCGAAGAAGACTCTGTTGAAGGCCTCGATCTCGGAAACCTTGTCGGCGTCTCCGGCCTGGTAGTCACTGACCACTGTCGTTTTCAATTCTCCGAAGGGCCCTGATCGCAGTCCGCTCTGATAACCCAGCAACTCCACAGCTACCAAGAACCCTCGTCCATCCATGCGGAACCGAAGCTCTTGTTCGAGCCGGGTAGCAAGCCCGTCAGCGTCCCGCGTGTATGCCTCAATGATGTATTCGTGGTCAGCGCCGGTCCAAGGCTTTGCCATGAAGTTCGTCCGGGTATTGCTGTGATGGACCATAGCCCCCATCCTTCGGACGTTGGGACGGGACGGCAGGCCGGCGGGAAGTTCGGCTTCGATCCACAGGGACTCGGCTCCCGGTTTCACGGGGCCCATATTTTGGAAGAAGGAAGGGTCGTCAATTCCGGCTGGCAAGAACTCCATCATTTCCGAGGCGTCGACCATGAGCGGGGTCCCGAAATCCGGGGTGTCCAGATAGATACTGATCTTGGCGCGGTAGATCTTGAAGTGCCGCCGCCATTTCTCCGGCATCCGCTTGGTGTTGAAAACCACGTCGTTCTTCATCATGCTCTCCTGTTGCCGCAGCCTCCGGACAGTCTATGTGGCGGCAGCGCCCGATCCCCCTGGACACGTCCACGTGAGCGCTCCAGAGGTGACGCCCATGACATTATCTAGGCTCTGACCAACGGGTCCGCGGCTGCCGGCACTGGGATCCTCAATGTCGAAGCTCCGAGTCCAGGCACCTGAAAGGGCCATCACCGACCAAGCGGCCATTGCAGTTGCCGGGAAGATCCTCTCCATATTTTCCTTCGCGGCTAGGAGGATGACGGTCGTCTACCAGGAAACATGCGTAGTTTCCGAACCTGCATGTGTCACTGCCCGCACATCCTTGGTGCAGCCTTTTACCGTTAGGACGCAGCCTTCACCTGGCCGCCTCGGCCAGCAAGCCACTCCGTGAGAAGGACGCCTTTGGCGTCCTGGCGGATCGAGGCGATCATCCGGGCGTTCGTCACGTCGTCGACGCCCATCTCCCGGTTCCGGCGGGCCAGGACGGCCAGCCGGTCAGCCAGCTCGTTGAGCGGGTGTCCGTTGTGGCCACGGACCCACTCGTAGGAAATGTTCACGCCGCGTGCCGAGCCCAGGATGCGCTTGCACTCTGCAACCGATTCGGTGTCATCGAACGGTTGCAGGTGGCCGGTGGCGACGCGCTCCAGGACGTCCAGTGCCGCTTTGGAGTCGGTGAGGACCTTCAGGTCACCAACGCCTTCGCGCAGGACCGGGTGGTGACCCAGGGTGGACTGCAGTCCGCGGCGGATGGCCGCAAGTTCGCCGGCCCGGATGCCGCCGTGGGTGGACACAGACGTGCAGGCGCCCAGGATCGGGTCCGCGCCGTTCGAGTAGGCCAGGACGTAACCGCACCCGTTCACGGACTTGCCGCGGCCGCGGGAGGAATCGCAGGCAAGGACGAGGCCGGAGACCAGTCCGCGTTCGACTTCGGCAACGGCTTCGCGGGCTGCGGCCAACGCGGTCGGCGGCGCCGCCAGGTCGGTGATGGGCAGACCGGACTTTGCGCGCAGCAGTTCCGCCGTTGCCCAGTCGCTGGTGAAGACCTGGGATGGCGTTTCCCCGGTGCGCTTGGCGATCCGTGCGACAGCCTGGCTGATCTGGGTGGCCACTTCCCTGTTTGAGGGGTTGGTCGCCTGTCCATCGCCGGGGCCGGAGACGATGAAGTCTTTGCCGTCGATGATGGTGTGCACGGCCCAGCGGCACAGGTTTGGCTGGCGGTCCACCAGGACAGTCACACCATGGCGTTCATTCACGGCCACGAGGGCTGGGACGAACCGGGACACCGGCGGTGCCGGCATGGGAACGGCGGTCACGTGGTACCTCCGGCGATGTCCTTGAGGGTGATCGGCTTAAGGCTGGATTCGATGCGTTCCTGGTGCTCCGGCATGGAGGCCACGAACGCCATCAGCTCCCCGGGCGATTCGAACTCTTGGTTCTGCAGTTCGTGCATTGCGTGGTGGACGCGCTGCTCAAGGGTGGGCATGACGGCGAAGACGTCGGCGGCTCGGTTGATCAGGTCTGCATCGGGGTAGGCGTTGCCGACGTCAATCTTGAACATGCCAATAGGCTCGAACGGGCTGGACCCTCGCAGCACGCGGGTCCAGATTTCGGCCCGGCGGGCCCATTCGGCGGTCGAGACTCCGGTGGGGCGCTGCTGTTCGGTGTCTTCCTCGTTCCAGTACGGGTAGTAGTCGCCCAGTTCCAGTTCATCGATTTCGGTGGCGATCGCCGGGTGCTTGGGGAACATCAGCGCGTACAGCTCGCCGGTTTCGGGGTCGTCGGAGACCGCCACGGTGACGGTGTTCAGGTGGCAGGAGTGTTCGCCGGCGAGGATCTGGCCGACATGGACGGCCTGGGCCTGGACCGCGTCGAAGATGACCGACTCCGGCCGGGGAGTCCCGGCCAGGTCGGCTGCATCCACAGTCTTGGCGACAAACTCAGCCACCTGCTCGATTTCGATGCGGTCCCGGACCGGCGCCAGTGCGGTGCGGAGGCGCTCGGCCAGGGCCAGCAGGTCGGTGCCCGGGTGCAGGCGGTAGCCGTGCGGGACGTTCAACTCGAAATCAGTCATTGTCCTTGACCTCCACCAGATGCGCCCATTCGGGAACGTTGTCGATCCAGTGCTGGGACGTGACGTTGACGAGCAGGATGATAACCGGGACGTCCGGACGCTCGGTCGGCCACCAGGTTTCACCGTCGGTGGCGATGATGATGGCCGAGGGCTTCTTCGGCAGGGACAGAGCGTGTTCGATGGCCTCGCCCATGTCGGTGCCGCCGCGTCCGGCGATCTCCGTGATGGAGTCCTTGCCGGTGAACTTCTTCGACTGGTGGACCATCGTGTCGATGTCCGAGACGATCAGGTCGTCGCCCTTGATGCTGAGCTTGCGGGCAATGGCGATGACTTCGTTGGTCGCAACGGCGAGGTCGTGGTCGCTGACCGAGCCGGACGTGTCCCGGTAGAAGTGGATCGATGGGATCGGCTTGATGTAGCCGGGGGCGATCACCTTGCCGATGATGCGGCCCTTGCTGTCGGACATGGTTTCGTTCATCCGGCGGCGGTTCCGGCGCTTGTATGTCGCGTCGTGGTAGCCGGACTTGTGGGCAACGGCACGGCGGACGTGGGAGGCCAGGACGCGCTCCCATGGCGTCTTGGACGGGGTGAGAATCTCGTCGATGATCTGCGCGATACCTCCGGGGACAGAACCGATGCCGTGCTGTTCCTGGTGCTGGCGGACAGCGGAGGCCGTGGCGATGCGGACCAGGTTCTTTTCGATTGCGGAAGCCGCTTCGGCCTTGCCGCCCAGGGTTTCGTCGTCACCGAGTTCGTGACCGCCCTTGCGGCCACCGGCACCAGAGCCACAGCCCTTCACCGGGGTCTGCTGACCCTGGCCGGACTGACCCTGCTGGGGCTGACCTTGGCCGTTGCCGGGGCTCCCCTGACCGGGTTGGCCCTGGCCGCCCTGCTGGCCCTGCTGGGGCTTGGGCTTGTTGCCCTGCTTCTTCCGCAGGACCTCCATGTAGTGCAGTGGGGTCTGGTAGTCCGGCTCACCGATCATCGAGGCGAACACACCGTGCTTGGCGAGGGCATCACAGCCGGCGTCCCGCAGGTCATCGTTGATGGCCATGTCACCACTGACATTCCACATTTCGTGCTCGTCGTCGGAGACACCGGCCATCTCGGCCAGCATGGAGTGCTCGGCCAAGAGGTGGGAGCACTCGTGCAGCAGTGCCTCAGCGCCGAACTGGGCACCCATCGGGATGACCTTGTCGAAGTTGATGTAGCAGCGGTGGCCGGGGTCCACACCGAACGTATCCACGGCACCGGAGTTGACCGGGCGGAGCGAAAACATCAGCGAGCCCATGTAGGGCATGATCTGCAGAGCCGTGGCACGCCAGGCCTGAAAGTGCAGCATCTGTTCGTCTGTGGGAGCGGTGAGGTTTCTCATGCCCATAATGTGTGCGGCGACGAGGGCTTCCCTCTCCAGGTCTAGCCAGCCACCATGAGGCCGTTCACGGGTGCTGCTCCGAGAGCTTCGTAAAGAAAGCCGTCGAAGTCCTCACGGAGAACCGATTTCACGGGATACCAGACACCCGTCGAGCCTGGCTTCCACCTGTGACTCGAGGACAAGATAGTCCGACCGTTCATGGT
Organism: Paenarthrobacter sp. YJN-5; assembly: GCF_015040095.1. Lineage (NCBI taxonomy): Bacteria > Bacillati > Actinomycetota > Actinomycetes > Micrococcales > Micrococcaceae > Paenarthrobacter > Paenarthrobacter sp. YJN-5. The sequence goes on along the minus strand of NZ_CP053545.1, from coordinate 205,929 downwards.
TCGCTCAGAGAGACGGGCGCCGTCAGGGTTCCATGAAACGCTATAAATCGGTGAGAGCGGTAGCGCGCGACCACGGATCGAGCGAGGGCGCTGCAGACCCTCGCTGATATGTGCGCCCATTTCGTCCTGGGCAAGGAGCAAGACCGTGTCGTGCATGAGGGCGCGCGACGACTGACGGAGGATCCAACGCCGGGCTCCCGTCGGAAGGACGGAGCGGCACCCGTCGCCGTCAATGAGTCCATCGATGAATGCCTTACGGATGGCAGGATCACCGTGGGTCAGGATGACGTCTGGGATGTGTTTCTCCTGTGCCCTGCCTCCACAGTGCTCCTTCAACCAGCGCCCAAAAACGACGGCCCCCAAGGTAACGGCACAGGCCTTTTGGCTCGAACTATAGGACCTGCTCGCTGTGTACCCGAGGCTGGCCGCTACGGACTCCAAACGATCCATGATTTCGTCCTCTTCGCTGGACAAAGAGAACCTCACATTTGGAGAAGAGTCCCCCTCAGCGACGTACAACCCGATAAGCCAGGCGGTGTCACGGTTTATGGGCAAAGTCTTGACTGCTCTGTTTCCGAACGTCCCTCGCCCCAAGGAATCCTTGCCAGAGCGAACCCATCTGCTCAGGTCAATTTCTGACGTCAACGTCTTCGGCTCCAGGACTGGCACACCAACAAAGTCGCTGTCGTCAACTTCGGAAGCAGTCTTTTCAATCGGGTCAAGCAGGACGATAGGGTGAATACCCTTTTTGTGCTTTCTCGAACGGACAACAACCCCCTGATGCGGAGCGGCCGTTACGGAGCCGGCCTGAGAATCAATGCGCACTACCGACCCTGCGTAACGTGTGGCGACGCCCGAGGCCTCGATAGCCGCGTTGCCAGGCATAAGCGCCCCCGCGGGGAATCCGCGCGTTGGGCCCGTGTTTCTCATGCCCATAATGTGTGCGGCATCGGCCCTGCACCTCTTCACCCGCTGAACCGGGTGTGCCGGGACTCTGACCGGCCCGCGGAGGCCGGCTACTCCGGCCAGTAGCACGGCTGGCCCTCTGACAGGGAGGCCGCCGGTGGAGTCATCGCCGCGGAACACGACGGTGTACGCCCGGAGTTCCTCGGAAACCCTCAACCCAAACCGGTAGTCGACGCCGCCCAGGTGCCCGAGGTCTAGCCAGAAGCGGTGTTTCAGAGCAATCTTCGGATTGCCAGGACCGAGGGGACGGTCTTCTTCATGGTGCTGCTTCCGTAAAGGACCCCGCCCCTGCCGGTGGGTTATGACAGCCGGTGGCAGGGACGGGGTGGTCAGTGGGGGTTAGTCGGTCGTCGGGGCTCCGGCGAGCATGACGTCCAAGGGCACGTCACGGCCGGTGACCTTCTGCACATCGTCACCGAGCCAGCGCTTGTTCTTGGGTCCGGCGCCGAAGGATTCAAAGACGCCGTCCACGGCGTACAGCTTTGCTTCGAGCTTCCGGGCCTTGGACACCATCAGCAGCCCTGCCCCGCGTGCGGAGGGCTGGGAGAACACCGCGTGCAGGGCACCGTCGCCGAAGCGGAGAGCGCGGAGGTCAACTTCGACCATTTCCTTGCCGTCGGTAAGTCGGACCTTCTTGCCTTCCTTGAGTTTGAACGGGGAGGACACCGACGCGGAGAACTCGCGGGAGTCCGAGTTCATCGGCACGATACGGCACGCTTGGCCGTCGATAACGTGCATTTCGAGCAGACCGGGGTCGATGGTCCGCAGACCGTTGGCCTTGGCAGAGTAGCCCTCCAGCATCGAGTACACGTAGCAGTCGTTTGAGATACCGCCCCAGGCAGCCTGCTCCATGATCTTGCGCTCCATTTCCTCCATGGACTTGACCGCGATCTCATATTTGAGGGCTGCAGGCCTTGCGCCGGCCTCCGCGAGGGCAATGAGGGAGCGCATCGTGAAGGTGATGGAGGGGCCCTTGACGCCGAAGGCATCGGCCCAGTCATCGAGGCTGGTTTCGTTCAGGGTGTCCGGAAGCCAGTAGCGGCAACCGAGGGACTCTGTCAGCACCGGCAGTTTCAGGGACACCGGTAGTCCCCGGCTGATGCGCAGCCGCCGCCCGAGTGCCTTGAAATCGTTGGACGGCAGGTTGTCCGCCATGACCAGGACTTTCGCCCAGGTCTTGGCGTCGGAGACGACAGTGCTGGCCATCGGTTCGATAATGGCCTTCTCGAGCAGGTCCGGGGTCAGCGGCACGGCGGGCGCTTTCAGAGCCTGGTACTGCAGGCCTTTACCGCGGGAGTAGATCATTCCGGTGGCCGGGAGGCCCAGGCCGGGGAAGTCGGAACGGTCACCGGGACGTCCGTCGACGGACGCCATGGCACGGGCGTTTGCACGGTAGGCGGCGAGGATGTCTTTAGGGGAAGTGGGGGCTGTAGCAATGGCTGTCATGACTCTTATGTGTGCGGCGGCGTCCGGCCCGCTCACCGGTCCGGCGGCCAGGATCCGGGCCTGCACAGCCCTCGTGCCACCCCGCCGGGCCGTTCAAACAAACCCGCCGAGAACCCGCCGAGTGGTCGGGCGGGAAAATCGCCGGAATGGCGGGGAATATAGGGCCCCTTACTACTACTACTCTACTTAAACGACTTAAAAGATAGATATATATAAGGGGCCGCTAGTTCTCTCCCTAAGAGGCTCCTGCTTTCTAGTAAGAGAGCACTTTTCTTCCATATAAGTCCGTACCTCCCGCGGCGTTGTAGGTCGAGTGAGGTCCCGGCGAACAACAAAAACCGCGCCAGTACTGGGATCCGGGGCCGTTTTCCCGCTCTACCACCGGCAGGTTCGTCTCGGAATTTGAGGGTAGATCCGGTGGGGCGGTCCTCTGGTATAAAGCGGTGAGAGACGGGCTGTTTCAATCCACGTGATAACCTGAGGAACGACACCGGCCTCTTAGAGACGATGGTTATCACGTGAGGTCCTGAACAGGGCCCGTGACCCGGTGAGCGCTTTCAAATTCTCCGCACACATGAGGGGCATGACTTCCCTCGGAATTGACCTCGCAAACCTCGGCATCGAGCCAATCAACGACGTTCCGGAGCAAACACCGGCCGAACCCGTCAACGACGGGCGCACCCTGGTTGTGGGCTCGACCCTCGCCAAGGCGCTCTACAGTGTGTGGTCTGGTGCCCCGATCACGATTGTTGACTCCCCTCCAGGTGCCGGAAAGACCACCCTGGTGGCCCAGGCTGTTGCCTACCTGCGGGAGCGGTCCAGCCTGAAGATCATCGTCGCGTGCGCCACCCGCCGCGCCGCCTATGACATTGCCGAGCGGATCGCCGCCGAGCTGGGTCCGGACAAGGACGGCCACCCGCAGGTTGCCCTGTCGGTTTCCGGCATGGAGCCGCCTATCGGTGTTTCCCGTGGCGGTGCGGCCGCCGGTGGCAAGAACATCCCGGTTGTGCGCACCATCGCCTCCTGCAAGACCTCCAACCGCCCCACGTGCGACCTGATGATTATCGACGAGGCCTACCAGGCGACGTTCGCTGACGTGTCCAATGCCTCCGACGAAGCCCAGCAGATCCTCATGGTCGGTGACCCAGGCCAGATCGGCCCCGTCGTGACCGCTGACGTGTCTGCGTTCCGCGGTCGTGAAACCGCTCCCCATATGCGGGCGCCGGAGGTTTTCGCGAAGATGAAGAACGCCGAAATCCACTCCCTCGACACCACCTACCGGCTCGGCCAGGAAACCGTGGACGCCATTGCTCCCCTTTATGGTTTCCCGTTCTCGTCCTCCCGACCGGACCGGTACCTGACCGACGAGGACGGCAACCGGGTCTCCGAAATCGTGCCGCTGCTGCTGGACCCGTCCCCGACGTTCGATCACCTGCCGACCCTGGTCAAGGTCGCCGAATACGCTGCCGGCCTGATCGGTGTGGAGCTTGTCGAGTTCGACGAGGACGACCAGCCGTTCACCCGCCCGCTGGTGGCCTCCGACATCGCCATCGTCGTCGCTCACAACGCCCAGGCCTCCGGCATCACCGCGATCCTGCGGACTCTGAAAGCCGAGGGCATCCACGTGGGAACTGCGGACAAGATGCAGGGCGGCCAGTGGCATGCGGTGGTCGCCATGGACCCGTTCATCGGTTACACCTCGGCAGGCTCCCACCAGCTCTCCCCCGGCCGCCTCTGCGTCATGGCGAGCCGCCACATGACGCACATGACATGGGCTTTCACGGACGGCTGGGAGGAGGCGCTGATGGACCCGGACATCGACCAGACCGAAGCTAAGCTCGGCCGCCGGGTCCGCATCAAGCTGACCGAAGGCGCCTAGCGACCAGTGGCCGTAGATAGGGTCCATTCCGGCGGCCCACGACGCCGGACAACATCGGAGTTCGTAGCCCTTGCCGTAGCCAAGCACGGCAAGGGCACCTACGACTACAGCCAGGCCGACTACGTCACCGCGCACGTGAAAGTGATGATTGTCTGCCAACGGCATGGTCCCTTTACCCAGTCTCCCAACGTACATCTCAGAGGTGCAGGGTGCCCCGCCTGCGGTTACGTGCAGAGAAGCCGGTCGCAGGTATTCGACCGTGAATGGTTCGTTGCGGAAGCATCCAAGGTCCACGGCGACCTCTACGACTACTCACGGACGACATACCTCGGACGGTTCTCCGGCCTGACCATCGAGTGCCGCCGCCACGGACCCTTCAACCAGCTGGCCAGCAACCACTTGCAGGGAAGCGGGTGCCCCGCCTGTTGGCAGGCGAGAAGATCCGACGCCAGGCAGGTCTCCATGGAAGATTTCTTGTCCAGGGCACACGCAACTCATGGTGAAGGTCGTTACGACTACAGCGCCGTGGTTCTCGGACGGATGGCGGCGCCAGTGATCATTTTGTGCCCCAACCATGGTCCGTTCCGGCAGCGTCCGCACAAACACCTCATGGGCGACGGTTGTCCTGTCTGCGCTGAAAGTCGTGGGGAAAGAGAGGTCCGCAAGGTGCTGACAGCCATGGGCATCGACTTCGCTTCCCAATGGAGGCACCCGGCCCTTCGTTTTCACCGGCCGCTGCAGATCGACTTTGCTATACCGGAACGCAAAATCGCCATCGAGTTCGACGGAGAACAGCACCAGCGGCCCGTCCGGTTTAGAGGCATCACACAGGAGCGGGCCGAGCGCCAATTCGAGATGATCAAGAAGCGGGATGCGGCAAAGGACGCCTGGGCCGAAGAAATGGGGTGGACTCTGATTCGCCTCAAGAACGTCGAGTCCGTAGGCGATGACCTCGCTGTCGCACTGGGCTAGTCTGCACCAGCGGCCAGGGACTCCGCTGTTTCCGCACACATTCATGCCATGACGACACCGAAGCATCTCTGGGAGTACGAGCACCCGTATTACTGCGAACACGGCAACTTCTACTCCCGCGGTCTGGCCACCGGGTACGAATCCTGGGCCGAATTCACCCAGCCGGTGGAGTACGACCGGTCAGGACCAAGGCTCACGCAGACAGGCACGCTGCTGCACAGCGGGGACCCGGACCTGAATTGCCTGTTCCGCTGGGACTGGCGGGCGATGCACCTGGAGTACCCGGAGGACTACCCCGACGGGGCCGAGCAGCATTACCTCGACCTGTTCTTCATGATGCAGGGCAAGCCGTACAACCAGTCCGTGCGGATCAAGGTTACCCCCGAGGACGAACCCGCGATCCGGGAGTGGCTGGCCGGCCGCGCCCAAACCATGCGCGCCATGTGGCAGCCGTTCCTGTAAGACCCAGCCAAAAGTAAAGCCCCGCAGCCACGGCGACTGCTGGGCGTTTTCTGAACCCGGGCACGGGAAAGGCGGCACCGGTCTGGTGCCGCCTTTTGGGAGGTTTCGAGCTACTTGACGATCCGCAGCTTCGGGCTGCGGAGCCGGAGCATGACCCCGGGCTGGAGGAGGAAGACAGATGGCAGGGCCACAAGGGCCAGCAGCGAAGCGCCGTTGAAGACCGGCTGGCTGACGCCGATGGCGAGGCAGGTTGCGAGGATCAGGATCTGGAGTGCTTTGCGGGTTCTCATGACACCGATGTGTGCGGCGCCTCACACCTTCGTCACCGGCAAGCTAGGTGGGGGGCCTGTGGTCCCGAGGCAAGCCTTATTGGAGCCGCTTGCTCTCCAGGATGTCGACTCTCCAGCGACTACCGACCCATTCCAGCCGGCATGTCCACCGATGCACCTCACTGAGGCCCTCATACACGATGTTTGTCTTGTACAAGTCACCTACAAGAACGTCTGACTGGATGGTCTCATTGCCGCCGCCATGCGGTTGCTGACTGATCAGATCCTTGCATGTCTTCAGCCCGTTTGCCTTGGTCTTCTCCGCCACCGGAGAAGTGGAAGACGGCGAGGGGTTAGAGGCGATGACCCACACCCATCCTGCCGCCACACCCAAGGCAACCAGGATCCCGATCAGGACCTTCATCGGAGCATCCACCCGCTTACGGCGTGGGCTCTTCGGAACAAACCATGTCACCTCGCTCATTGGCACCTGCCGGGAGGGCTCCTGCGCCGGCGTCCCGGCTGGTGGTTGCCTTGGCGGGATCGGCTGGCCAGTTGCCCGGTCGATGACCCGGACGCCTACCAGCTGGGTGAGGGGTAGGGTCTGCAACCACTGGCCGCCGTCCCAGTAGCTCGCCACGTCGGGTCGGGTCCGATCCCAGTACCAGGCTGCAAAGTTCATAGCGTCGCTCTCTTCTTGAAACCCGGACTGATGGCGCCGGTCATGAAGTCCTGTCCTTGATGATCTGTTTCAGGGTCTCGTCATCGGGGCAAGGCTGATCGTCGAACGGGCACCGCCCCTCGGCCAGCGACTCAGGACCGCCGACAGCTTCGATGCACATCGTGCAGATCACGTTGGCTTCCATCAGGATGGTCGGGTCGGGGTCCTCATACCCGCATGCAGCTATACGCCATTCCAGGTCCCGGCAGCAGATCAGGTGCGCCAGTTCATCCGGGTTTTCGTTCAGCTTGAACTTGGCCTCCCAAGCGGGCACCCGCACCAGCTCCATCGCCCCGCCGTCAGCCAGCGTCGACGGGTCACTCTTTGTCTCCATGGTCTCCCCCATTCAGGCAACATCGTACCCAGCAGCGCGGGAAGAAACCGGGAGGCAGCAATGCTGTCGAGCAGACGGGGCGACCCCTAGGGCAGGCCGGAAGGGCACCTAATCCGACAGCAGGTCCTCCGCCATCGTTGGATCGCACGAAAACCTTCGGGAGTTCCTCAGCTCAGCTTGGGACTGTCTAGGCTCTGTGTTCGAGCAGCTTGGCCTTCTGACTGGCAAACTCCTCATGGGTTAGAAGGCCCCGGTCCATCAGCGCCGCGAGTCGTTCAAGCTCGCCCGAGACGCCCACTGCCGCCGACGGGGTACCCGGTCGGCGTCCAAGGACGGACCTCAGGACGAGCCCAAGAATGACAATGGCGGCTCCGAAGGCCATGATGCCCCAGTAGATACCTGACTGCTGAGCGGCTGCGAACTGACACTGCTCCATATAGTTGGATTGCATTCCAGTCGCAGTGGCCTTTGCGATGTCGTAGCCTGCGGCGGAAATTTGGGAGTTAAATGCCCCCGAGCAGTTCGGGCCGACAGGAACCGAGTAGCCAAGCACGACTCCCAAGGCCATGACGGCCAAACCCAAGAAGAACGGCCAGACAGGTTTCTTCCCATGGGTGTCCTGAAATGCTGGGGACCCTGCCCTGGAAGGATTCGACACAGAAGCCGGACGAAGCTTTCGGCGACTTTTCGCACCAAACATCACCAAAGCGAGACCAACGGCAAAGAGGATACTCCCGCAGATGATTACAGCCCACCAGACGGGCGCCCATTTATCGGCGTTGACGTGACAGGTAGTCAACGCTGCCATTGCCGTCATGCCGTTGGGGGCATCCTTGGACGCCTTTTGAAGTCCAAAGGCACCAGCGCAGTACATGCCAACCGGCACAAGATAGCCAACAGCCAAGCCGACAGTGGCAGTGATAAAGCCGGCGGCCGTGACAATCCAACGAAGCTTGTTCAGCTGGTCCCCCCAAATGATGAAAATTTGCAGTGAGCTTGGCATAGCTTATGCCAAGCCGGCCCGAAACCTGGGTTGAACAGTCAAGAAGTCATCCCAATGCGCCCGGCACAGGATCGTTCACCGGGCCCCTTATTCTGGCGACATGGATGTCCCTCTAGGGCTTTCGCCGGTCGTCGACTTGGGCATTCCAAATGAGATGCTCCTGGTCCTGGATGATTTTGCCGACCTCCCAGGCACAGCTGTGATTGCGTCGGTCGTACTTGTGGGTTCTCTCTTCCGGGGAACCCTCGCTTGATCGTTTTTCCCAGTCCACCAGTTGTTGAGTGATTCGCAGGTCGGTGACCTCGCGGACCATCTTGTCGATGGTCAGCGTTCTGTAGACCTGGTCCGAGGTTACGTCGAACGGGTACAGGCCATGTTCTTTGTACAGGCTACGGATGATCCCCATCTGCTTCCGGTTCGGGTAGAACTCGGAAATGGACCTGCCATTGGCCTGAGTCCACTGAAGCACAGCGAACGCAGCAACGTATTCCCGGACTTCCGGCGGCGCCTCGAGCAGTAGTGGCGAGGCACGGACGCTGATGCTCTCGCTACCTGTCCCACCCGTCGAATAGGTGGGAGAGGCGAGGACGCCATACTCCTCCAGTCCTTCACTCAGCCAGGCCGATGCCGGGTAGCTGCTGTAGCGTTGGACGCTTTTTTCGAACTCCTTCAGGGCTCCGTCCCACGGTGTCGGTTTACGGAACGGTTTATGGCCCAGAGCGGGGTAAACAGTGTCGGGGTGGGGGTTTGCAGAGCCGAGTGGGTAGAGCGCATTACCAATGACTGGTTCATCAACCCTGGGGTGGTCAAGGTCCTCGTACCCTGCCCTGGCTTCCGCGAGGGTGTACCTTGTGCCCCCGGGATCGTCCGCCGTCGGCTGGTGAAGGGCTTCGATGATGAATGCCCTCCCGTTCGGTACGTAGAAGTCCTCTTCGAAAGGGTCAAGGCCCAGGTTCCTGCAGATGTCGACAAGTGTCTCGTGCGGGAAACAGTCCGAGGCCCGTGGAAGCAGGTATTGCTCCGTGTCCTCGAAGTCATACGGCTCTCCGTTCTCGGCGAACTTCCAAGGCTCGGAGTTGTACAAACTGAGAAACCTGCGCAGGCCGGCCTCTTCAAAGGTGATCAGGGTGCGGCCACCCAATCGTCCTCGCGCCGGCTCATCCAGCATGTGCTTAAGATTTTTCGGGACGTCCTCCACTTGAACAGTGGGAATTCCGCGGGCTGAGGCAAAGTGCTCCCCGAGAGGGCCGAGAACCGCGGTGTCGCGAGTGTTTTCCATAACAGCTGTCCACCCGGGATTTGCGGTCTCCAACAGAAGCCAGCGCTGACCGTAACCCAGCGGCAACAACTCACTAAGCAACTCCCTCAGGGTTCCCCGGTGCTCAGTAACTCCGAAGCCGGCCAGGGGCTGATGGTAGCTCTCTTGAGCCCACGTCCTCCACTCGTCAACCGCTACATCGAGAGGCCGTTGCATGAAACCGATCTTGTTGGTCACCGGCGCCCATTCCCCGCCAAGCAGTAGCCTGGCGGCCAGTTTTTGGGCGGGGCTCTGTCGTGGCGGCATAGGTGAGCTCCTCTTCGATTTGTCGGTGAAGCGGTCCGCTTCCCTGTACTAATGTGTGCGGCGTGGATGGCACCCGTCGTCACGGTCGCCGAAAGGCGGCCATACTGACTTCAAACAGCCATGATGCGGGCGCATCGGCCCCTCAGATGAGGGTGTCCAGTTTCTGCCAGAATGCCAGGCGCAGGGCTTTGCGCACGCCTTGGAGGTCGGTCTTGTATTCGCCGATCCTTTGAGCGCAGTCCTTCAGGAGCACGCGGTCTATTTCCACCGGCAGTATGGGTCGGTCAGCGAGCAGTTCGTTCAATTCGCCTTGGGTTATTGACCCATACCAGCTGGTGGCGACGCTTTCCCCGACTTCCTGGGCGACGTCCATGGGGCTTTCTTCGGGAACGATTGTTGTCCCGCTGCCGCCGGAGCTGTACACCAGGGACGGCTCTGAGGTCTGGTAGCGGAGCCCGGGGTGGGGCGAGGGCCGGGACGGTGAGGAAGGCTTGCCCATCGGGATCCCTGGCTTGGGCACCGGCCGGGGAAGTTGCGGCGGAGCCGCGGCGGGAAGAGCCGCAGCCGGGCGGGGTGCTTCCTGGACGATGCGGGTGAAGCAGGCCTCAATCAGTTCCGCCGGAAGCGTGATGATGCTGTCCACCCTCAGGGCCAGGTGCTCGGCGACCGACATGACTCCGAGTCGGTGTCCTGTGTCGGCGACGCCAACCAGGACAACCTTCATGCCCAAATCTTGGGCTTCCTCGACTGCTTCGGCCAGGTCATCGTCGCCGGAGACCAGATAGGCGACGGAGGCCGCCCGGTTGCTGGCCACTCCAACCAAGTCAAGGCCCAGCTTCAGGTCAACCCCTTTTTGTTCTCCGTTGAAGGAGATCCGCCCGAGGCGGACTTTGACTCCCGGCAACAGGCCGATCTGTTTGTGCTGGTCAGTGAAAAGGGCGTCCTTGGAGGCGTCGTACCAATAGGTGCGGAGCACGTCGATGCCGGAATGGGCCTCTGTGCAATTGAGGATGCCTTCAATGAGCTTCTGGTAGTCGACGCGGAACGCCGATCGAAGCGAAGTACCCACCACCTGGGTGCCCCCTATAGCCAGAAGGAAACCTGCATCGACGAAGATTGCGCGCTGGGACACCATGGGCCGATCCTACCGGGTGCGGCGATCGGATTTGCGGCATCGAGGCGGCGACTCCTGGCCGGGTCAGGGGAAGTCGGTTGTTCTGCCCTGGCTGCTGAGAGCGAATCCAGTTGATAGCGAAACCACCGGGACATAGCGTGGAACTGAAAGCCCGCCGGTCCCCCATCGGTGGGCTTTCCTGCGGTAGGCGGCAACGGGGTTCTCACCCGATCTTGGTCCACACCCCGCATCGTTGGGAGAGGAATCCCTCACCGGCGTTGACAGTGACTGTCACCCCATCAGGTGCGAAACTGACGAAGTTGTTGGCGATGACGTCACCGCCCCCTGTCGACCGCGCCCAGTAACAGTCTTTGACCCCAGGTTTGGTCTTGTATGTACCGGGTTCCATGCTTTGGCCGACGACTTTGGTGCCGTCCAAGACTTTGACTGCGGTCAGCACCTCTTGAAAGACCGCGGCGTGTGGTGCATCGGGGCAGATTGAGAGTGCTCCTTGAACGTCTGCGCGACGCCAATCCATCCTGGCGACGATTTGATCTGCGAAATCGCGGTCCACCTTGGCGCACATCAACATGACTTCGCCCACGGTAGCCGTTGGCGAACTGACGTCGCCGCCATGGGAGGCAATCAAGTCGACGAGGGCTTGTTCGTTCGGCAGGAGAGGCTGCTTCGTCGATGGGTGCTTTCCGTCAATGTCTATGGAGCACTGTCCGCTGGTGTAATAGGGGCTCGTCCAAACTTCTTTGTACGAGTGGTATGTGACTGTTTTGCTGGGGGTGTCTCCGCACGTGTACTTGTATCTGTTCACGAGCCTGGCCGCCGCCATCGCGGCCTCTTCGGCGGCCAGTTGTTCAGCTTCCGTGCGGTTAAGGATGACCTTGATGGTCTCCTCGTTGGTCTTAGCTCCGGCTGCCGGTTCTGTCGACAAGACCACAACGACCTTATCCGGAAGAGCCCGGTCCCAGCGGACACCATCGCTGCCGTACGGCACAGGCGTCCTGAAGCCGGCCTTGGAGAGAAGCTCGCTGGCTTCCACGTAGGTCTTTCCGACTACGTCTGGGACGACGATCGCCGGCTTCTGAGTTGGAGTGACAGTGGTTTCAGTAGGAGAAGCCTGAGTCTGCTGCTGTTCCGGCGCTGAGCAGGCCACCATACTGGCGACCACTGCGGCTGCCAGAACCAACGACACTACACGCTTCATCGCCCCAACACTCCCTGTCGAGCCTAGGTCGGACGCCTGGGCTCACGGACCGCGATCTGGGCTTCATCCTACGACGGACGGTATCGTGCGCCTAATGATTTGCTGTGGCAATTACCCGTTGCAGTCCTGAACCTCAGTCGACAGGGCACCACCACCTCCGGTCGCTGCCTCGGCGAGAGGGAGACTTCCACGAACACCAGTCCGGTGACGGCTGGGATGTTGGTCGTCACCTTCGACATGGCGAGCTTGTACACCCAACGTTTTGAGGTGCGGCCATCGGGCGGCCGTGCGGCACCGCATGCCGGCGCCGGAAAGAACCCTGCAGTTAGAAGGGACCGTTGTCTTCGCTACGGACCAGTCTCACCACAGGAGTTCGAGGCTGACGACATCAACAGCCGGCCTCGACCTGCGCCACTCATCCATCACCTGGTCCAGATCCGATTCGAACCCGGCCAAGCCAAGAACGGATGCGTCTGACGCGGGTGCTGCGTGGTCGTGCCCTTCCCGCGGCGAGCCGTGAGAGCAGTCCGAACACATCATGCGTATTCCGGACCACTCGTCCAGGCCGATTCCCTGGCGCGCGAGCGTATCCGCGAGAACCTGAAGGTCAACCTTTCCGGCGCCAGTAATCTGGGCCTGCCAGGTGGGAATCTCGGAGGATTCGAGCCGCTCGAGCTCGTTGAACACCGACACCTCGCGGCCCTCGTAGAAGCGGGTCCCTTGGGGTTCACCGTCATGGAGCAGAATGTCGCGGAACCTGTGGCCGGATCCGGGCATGGGCACGCTCGTGATCACTGCGTGGGCAGGGCTCCTCCGCCAGCACCAGACCACCTCGGTTTCGCCGAAAGGGGGCAGCAGCTGGTGGGGCAGACTTGCCCTGTCCGGATTGATCCGCACTGGCGTCATCCCATAGTTGTCGTCGATGGGGCCGGTCTCGTTGTCGAAGCCGGTGAGACCGTATGCTGCCCACGCCGTCCTGGCGGTGGCCCAATCCCCCAAGGCCGTGGCGGCGATGCCCAGATTCCAGGCTGCCGGGTTGGCGCCACCGAACTCAGCGGCTTCCGTTTCGGTGAACAGAGCCAGTGCACGCTGATTGCGTTCGGCGCTTTCAGCCCAATTACCGCGTGCCTTCGACAGCAGACCCGCTTCGAACCAGCTGAAGAAGACCTCGGGAGCGACGTCGAGCAGTTCCGAAGCGAACCTCTCCGCGCTCTCAACGTCGTTTGCCTCGTTGGCAGCTTGCCAGTCGCTCCACACTTGCCGGGGCGCCCGCTTCTTCTTGAATCCTGACCACATGCGTCCGCTCATCCGACAAGTATGCAGGCCGGACCGCTGACATCTGAAAAGCCACAATTTCTGGAGTGTCCACCTAGGCGGCTGCACCTGACTTGGGAAGCTGCGGTATATCCGAAGACTTCGACCCACGGCCGCACTCGGCCATCGAGGACCTCATCGAACTCCAAGACGTCGGCGTTCACTAGGCTAAGAAACGGGCCAAGCCAAGCTCCTACCGCCCCTTCTTGCTGGACGGGTGGTCCTCAAAGTGCGTGAATTATCGACGTAGCAGTGACACGAGAGACACAATCACGAAGCCTGTACCCACCAGCGATAGCAGCACTCCAAAAAATCGGAAGTACCTCCCCATTAGGGTGCCCAGCCATGAATCTTCACGGCGTGAATTCACTACGGCAACCAACGCCGACGTAGACCCTTGGTAGTTTGAGGCGAGAACAAGACCGAGGCAAAGGGCCGCCCCGCCGAGGAGGCCAAATGCCCACAGAACCAGTACGCCAGAAAGGCTTCCCGAACTTGGTGCGACCAGGGCAAGGTAGGCGATGGAAACTACCAGGATCGCCGCGAATACGATAGCGGTTGCCTTCAGCGGAAGTGGAAGCGAGGAAATTTTCACAGGTATCACGGCTCCTTCGAAATATGGAGTGGACGTCGGCAGGAATCTGGAGATCCTACGGCGACCTTTAGCATGCAGAAAACCAAGCCCTGCGCGTTCACATACGAGGCGCGCTCAAGACTGCCTTGGCAGGTTCCCCTAAAAGCCTCGCCGTCGCCTGCATCACGATGGTGACAGCAAGATTGGTGGCGCCGCCCCGCTGCTCCCGAAATCCGTCTCGGGGTACCGGGCTATGTGGGACGGAGTCCCTCCTGATCACCACACCGGCGTTATCGGGCTCGGAACCCTGCTGGCCGGCGGCACGCGCAGCGAGCTGGATCCAGAATCGGCAAAGTTAGTTGAGGCATGCTTGGCCGAACTAGACCGAGTCCGGCTGTACGAAACAACCACCATGGGTCTCTGGCCAAAGCTACCCGATGCCAGCGAGACCTTCCCGGCTACCGCAGCCGCCCTCAAAAACGACGAAGCGTCAACAGCAATCGAACTTCTCTGTGATCAGCTCGAACCCAATCAGTGGCTGGCCCAAGCTCTACTGGCCCGCATCATGTGGCCCTCACTGACAAGACAGCCTGTCGGTTCCCGCATCCAGATGAGCTTCCGCAATCCATGGATCGAAACGCTCCAGCATTGACACTGGCTGCGGTCGATCAGGCCCGGTCAGGCTTTGGCGGTGGCGGGACGGGCATCATCTCCATTGAAGTCGCCGGGGGCGATGATAGCGGTCATGACGTTCCAGCCCTGGCCGGTCTCCACCAGTCGTGCAGCTGTACCAGCACCGCCGCACACATGGTGCCCATGACAACTGACCCTTTCTACAACCGTCCTGTCCCCGCAACCATGATCGTCCGCCTCGCCAACGGTGAAGAATTCGAGGCTAAACCCGAAGACTTCGCCAAGTTCGGCTATGTGGACCGCGATACAGTCCTGACGGATTGGCGCACCTTCGTCCAGGAAGCGACCGGGACAGACCTGCTTAGCGAAGGCTCCGAGTTGAACCCCCTCTGGGTGGCACTCTTCCAAGCGCTGAACAACCCATCAGCACTGACCGACGGTTCCATGGCTGACACGCAGGCGCAGATCATTTCCCTGGCCGGGGATGCCCGTGCATTCCGTTCCGCGGGGCAGGCCTTGTAAAGATGCCTACCGACCACTCCACCATCAAGTGGGCCTGTGACGTCTGCGGCGAAGTCTGGACCGGCCCGGAGTCCCTTCACGCTGCGGCAGCCTGCGAAGCAACCGGCGTGCCCGAGCCACTGCCGCCGGAGACCTGGATCCTGCAGAGCGGTTTCGGCGGGAACTGGGACGAGATGACCACCGGTGGGTTCCGACTCACCCAAGCTGGCGGGCACACTGTCGCCAACACCCGCTGGATGTCCATGAACCCGTCCCCCGGCCCGGAGCCCCACGTGCTGCGCTATGACTCCCACTCCGCCCGCAGCCTGTCCTCAGACAACATCTTCCCGCACCGGCCCGGGGTGCTGAACCTGACGAACATCGCCGCCCCGGCCATTCACGATGACCGGATCGAAACCCTGCTCCGCGACCCGGAGACAGCCGCCGAGTTCTCCGCTATGCTCGCCGGTTTCGGCGTCAGCATGGATCCGCAGCTGGTCGCCAAGCTGGCCCATGAGATTTACAGTGCCCTCGACTTCGGCCTCGACTCCACACGTCGCTATGGCCAGGCCAGCGCCTTGCCGCCACTGTCCTCGATGACTCCGGAGATGCAGGACGCGTTCCGTGCCGTGGCCGAAACCAAGCCACCGGCCGCTGACCTGTCCCAGACCTGGAACGTCCTCACACCGGCCATGGAGGTCATGCACCAGTACTGCAAAAGCGGCGGAAACACCTCACTGGCTACCGCCCGCACGCTCACCGGATTCGGCGAGCCCCTCGCTGACCGCGCAGCCCGCTGGTGGGCCGGGGAGGACGTCACCCTGCTTGCCTCGGCCCTGACCTTCAGCGGCGGCATCGAATCCAAGTCCGGCAACGTGGCCCTCACCATCGACCAGCGCAACGTGCTCCGGGCCGCCGGCTTCGAGGTGCCCTGGCCGGTCCGGTTCAACCGCGACGGCATCATCAACTCCCCGCAGGCCGCCCTCGCGGCGCTGCGCGAATCCACCACCCTCCTGGAGGCTCCCATGCCTGAAAAGTCCAAGCTCTTCGACGTTGCATCATCCATCGCCGTCGCCTCCGGCAAGGGCGGGGTCGGCAAGACCACCGTCGCCGCGACCCTGGCCAAGGCGCTCACCAGGCGCGGCCGGACCGTCCTGGCCATCGACCTCGACTTCCACGGCCCGTCCCTGGGACACCTGCTGGACCTCGGCCCGCTGGCCATGACCGAAGACGCGAAAATCGTCCCCTCCACCCTGGCCGACGGCACCCGCGCCGTCTCGCTCTCGCAGTTCCTTGCCCCGAACTCCCCCGTCACCTGGCGCGGCACCGCCGTCGAAGGCTTTTTGCTGTTCCTGGGCGCCCGGCTGGACCTGACCGGCATCGACACGATCGTCTTCGACCTGCCCCCGGGCACCGGAGACGTGGAACGCGCCGTGATGAAGTACGCCCGCCCGGACGGTGCCGTTCTGGTCACCACCGGCTCAGGCCTCTCGCACGCGGACTGCCGGCGTGCCGGAATGTTCCTCCAGGGCCACAACGTCCCGATCCTGGGTGTCGTCGAAAACCTCTCCCGGCGCACCGTAACCACGCCTTCGGGTGAAACTGTCGAGTTGCGGATCTTTGGCGAAGAGGAAGACACGATCGCCTTCACCGCAGGCCTGGAATTCCACAACGGATGGCGCACCCGCTACGCGCCGGCGTACCTTGGGTCATTGCCGTTCGGCGCCGACCCCGACACCCTCGCCGCAAGTCCCGAGTTCGCCGTCGTGGCCGCCGCCGCGGAAGCCTGCGAACCCGAACCTGAAGACCCAGAAGCCGTAACGAGCCGGTCCTTCAGCCTCGCCATGACCATCGATCCGGGGCCGGCTGCGGCGATCCGCCAGTAACTGCCTAGGAGGTAAGGAACGGGTCGTCCACCTTCTCAGTCACGGCATTCTTCCTCAGCACTCCGATGCCCCGTCGGACACTGGCTGCGGTGGTGTAGCTCTCTGACGTGACGACGACGTCGCCATTCGAGGCGATGAGGCGGTATCGGAATCCTCCGTTGTCGTCCTTGAAGACCTCATATTTTCCAGCCATGGTCAGCCTTTCGTTGTGAAATGACGGCCCGGTTGACCGTAAAGTGTCGCTGCGAGGAGCGTACATTGTGCCCTTTCCCGACCCCAAGCAACGCACCGGTCAACAGTTCTGGGCAATCACCCCTGCAGCGTGTCCTTAACAAGGAGAACTGGTGGCCCTGGCTATGGTTTTGCTATGTGTCTGGAGGCTGGTGGCGAACTGAAAGGGCAGACCTCTATCAACGAGCTGCTTGTCGCGATGGGCGAACAGCCGGTCGAACCGACTTCCGCGCCGGACAGTGAGTTCTCGCTCTTCGACGGCCCCCAGGCGCTGCCGGGCCTCTGAGCCGGTGAACGCTGCGGGATAGTCCGCACACATGAGGGGCGTATCTGCCCGACATGCAGGCCCATCAGTCCCAAGCGGTGGAGATGTCCATGCTGCTCCTGGAGCGTCCCCGACCCCGACTCCCGGTCTGCTGGTCGCTGAGACGACAAAGCCCCGGCGCCTCTCCAAGGAAGGCGCCAGGGCTTGTTTGCGACTACGCGCCGGTGAGTCCGTCGCCGGTCCGGGTCTCCTGCTGCTTTGCCTCGACATTGACGCCGCGGATGCTGATCAATTCCTGGGGTTCAACCCAGTAGGAGACCGGGTTCTTGGCAAGCAGGGCCGGGAGATGCTGGCGGGTGTGGTGGCCGCACAGCAGCACGTCAGTCTCGGTCTTCCCGGTGCCAGCGGGGTCGGCGGGGATCGTGAAAACGAAGGATGCCTGGGCCAGCTGGCTGCACCGGTCGCACCGGTCCAGGAGCGTCAGGGTGCGCTCGGCCGGCTGGGTCTCCAGGTGGGCGTTCAGCTGTTCGGCCAGCTTGCTGATCGGTTTCGTCAAAGTTGCAGTTGTCATGGTGAACATGTGTGCGGCATGCCCCGCTGATCTTCCCGATTATGGGGCGGATTCAGGGCCGCTCTCCTTTCTAAGGCAAGATACTTTCCATGGGTTCAGCAAGTTTCGAAGACGTCCTCGATCGCCTCTACTTCTCGGCGAGTGATCAGCACGACAAGGGCACCAAATTCGAGCACCTGATGAAACGCTACCTGGAGCTTGAACCCAAGTACGCCGACCAGTTCTCGGACGTCTGGCTGTGGAGCGAGTGGCCGGGCCGGAACGGACACGTCGACACCGGCATTGATCTGGTCGCCAAGGACCGGTACACGGGCGAGCTGACCGGCATCCAGTGCAAGTTCTACGACCCGGCCCGGACCCTGGACAAGAAGCAGATCGATTCGTTCTTCACAGCGGTGGGCAAGAGCGAATTTTCGTATGGCATGGTCGTCTCCACCACGGACAAGTGGTCCAAGCATGCCGAGGACGCCCTGGAGGGCCAGTCCAAGCCGATGACCCGGCTCCGGTTCGCGGACCTGGCCGATTCCACTATCGACTGGTCCGAGTTCAGCATCGACGCCCCCGAGCAGATGAAGCAGCTGGGTGGTAAGGCACCCCGCAAGTACCAGCGCCAGGCGATCGATGACGTCAAAAAGGGCTTCACGGAGAACGACCGCGGCCGTCTCATCATGGCCTGCGGCACCGGGAAGACCTACACCTCCCTGAAGATGGTCGAGGAGATCGTCCCTATTGGCGGCTCCGTGCTGTTCCTGGTCCCCTCCATCGCCCTGCTCCAGCAGACCCTGAACGAGTGGACGGCCCAGGCCTCCGTGCCGCTGCGGCCCCTGGCCGTCTGCTCCGACACCAAGGTCGGCCGGAAAGAGCACGAGGACGTCAGCGTTCACGACCTGGCATTTCCGGCCACCACCGACCCGGCCAAGCTTCTGAACCGGGCGAAGATCAGTACCGGCCAGGAAGCCATCACGGTGATCTTCTCCACCTACCAGTCGATCGACGTCATCCATCAGGCCCAGAAGGAGGGCCTCCCGGAGTTCGACCTCATCGTCTGCGACGAGGCCCACCGGACCACCGGCATCACCGAGGCCAGCCATGACGACTCCGCCTTCGTAAAGGTCCACGACAACACCTACATCGAATCCGGCAAGCGGCTGTATATGACCGCCACACCCCGGATCTACGTCCAGGAAGCCAAAGCCAAAGCCGGCCAGGACGACATCAAGATGTACTCCATGGACGACGAGGGCATCTACGGCCCGGAGTTTCACCACCTCGGCTTCGGCAAGGCCGTAGAGATGGGCCACCTCGCCGACTACAAGGTCCTGGTCCTTGCCGTGGACGAAGAGACTGTCAGCAAGTCCTTCCAGAGCCTGTTCGAAGACAACGGGGACCTCAACCTGGACGATGCCGCCCGGATCGTCGGCTGCTGGAACGGCCTCTCAAAGCGAGGCGTGAACGGCCAGCGGCTGGACATCACCGACAGCTCCCCCATGCGGCGGGCTGTCGCCTTCGCCCGCAACATCAAGGAATCCAAGAAGCTGGCGGCAGACTTCGAGCTCGTCGGCCGGCAACTGCTCGTGAACCGCGGCGAATCCGACAGTCCCGCGCTGAAGCTGGAGGCGGACCACGTGGACGGCACCTTCAATGTGCTGGAGCGATCGTCCAAGCTGGATTGGCTCAAGGCTGAGGACGCAGCTGCCGCCGGCGGCGAAGACGTTTGCCGGATCCTCTCCAACGCCCGCTGCCTCTCCGAAGGTGTCGACGTCCCCTCTCTGGACGCGGTGTTGTTCCTGAACCCCCGCAACTCCCAGGTCGACGTCGTCCAGTCCGTCGGCCGCGTTATGCGCAAGGCCGAGGGTAAAGAATACGGCTACATCATCCTGCCGATCGCTGTGCCGGCCAGCCAGGACCCCGAGACGGCCCTGAACGACAACAAGAAGTACAAGGTCGTCTGGGACGTCCTGCAGGCCCTCCGGGCCCACGATGACCGGTTCGAAGCCATGATCAACAAGCTCGAGCTGAACCGGAACGCCAACGACAAAATCGACGTCATCACCGTGGCGGATCCCTTCGGGGACGGCCCGGGTGGCGGCGGGGGCGACAAGCCCAGCGGGACCGGCACCGAGGCTCTGTTTCACATGGCCGGCGCCGACCAGTGGCGCAACGCCATCTTCGCCAGGATGGTCAAGAAGGTCGGGGACCGCCGCTACTGGGAATCCTGGGCCAAGGACGTCAAGGAAATCGCCGACCGGCACGTGCTCCGGATCAAGACGATCCTGGACGGTGAAGACCAGCGGCCCCGGGAGGAGTTCAGCGTCTTCCTGCAGGGCCTGCGTGGGAACCTGAACGACTCCATCACGGAGTCGGACGCGATCGACATGCTTTCGCAGCATCTGATCACCAAGCCGGTCTTCGAGGCCCTGTTCGAGGGCTACTCGTTCGCGGCCAACAACCCGGTCTCCCAGGTCATGGACTCCATGGTCGACATCCTGGAGAAGTACAACCTGGACTCCGAGGTCGCCAGCCTCGAATCCTTCTACCGGTCCGTCCGCGTCCGCGCCGAAGGCATCACCAACGCCGAGGGCAAACAGAAGATCGTCACCGAGCTCTACGAGAAGTTCTTCAAACTGGCATTCCCCCGCACCGCCGAATCCTTGGGCATCGTCTACACCCCGGTGGAAGTCGTAGACTTCATCATCCGCGCTGTCGACGACGTCCTCGACAAAGACTTCGGCGCCTCCATCAGCGACGAAGGCGTCCACGTCCTGGATCCGTTCACGGGGACCGGCACCTTCATCGTTCGGCTGCTCCAGTCCGGCCGGATCAAGGCGGAAGACCTGTTGCGCAAGTACACCCAGGAGCTGCACGCCAACGAGCTGCTGCTGATGGCCTACTACATCGCTGCGATCAACATCGAGGCCACCGTCCACGGGCTCCTGGAGGAACATGCGGCAGCCGACGGCAAGGACACCGGCAAAGTGCCGTATCTCCCGTTCGACGGCATTGTACTAACCGACACTTTCCAGATGACCGAAGAAGGCGACACACTCGACGAGCACGTCTTCACCTCCAACAACGACCGCGTGAAGGCGCAGAACGCCCTCGACATCCGGGTGATCATCGGCAACCCGCCCTACTCTGTCGGCCAGTCCAGCGGCAACGACAACAACGCCAACCTGAAATACCCAACCCTGGACGAATCCATCCGGCGGACCTACGCGGGCCTCTCGACAGCCACCAACAGAAACTCCCTCTACGACTCCTACATCCGCGCCATCCGCTGGGGCTCCAACCGCATCCTCAACTCCCCCGACGGCGGCATCCTCTGTTACGTCTCCAATGGCGGCTACATCGACGGCAACACCGCCGACGGGCTACGGAAGACCCTCGTTTCTGAGTTCCATGAAATCTACGTCTACAACCTCCGGGGCAACCAGCGCACCGCCGGCGAAGAGAGCCGGCGAGAAGGCGGAAAGATCTTCGACTCCGGCAGCCGCAACACCGTGGCCATCCTCCTGCTCGTCAAGCGGCCCGGCCCGGTAGCAGAAGGCCAGCTGCACTACCGAGACATCGGTGACTACCTGGACCGGAAGCAGAAACTCTCCATCGTCGGCGGCGGCAACATCGCGGATGTCCAATGGGAAGCCATTGCGCCAAGCCCCGACGGAGATTGGATCAACCACCGAAACGCCGATTTTGAGACGTACCTTCCCCTCGGCGACAGAGGGACGGGGCCAAGTATCTTCGCTTCGTTTTCGCGTGGCCTTGAATCAGGACGCGACTCATGGGTGTATAACTCTTCACTGAACCGGCTCGCTGACAACGTTCACCGGATGATCAGCAATTACAACGCCGAAGTAGACCGGTACGTTCTGGCCGGGGCCCCAATGCCCGTTGAGTCCTTCATTACGCCGGATCCCCAGAACATCAGCTGGACACGGAGCCTTCGTAACGCCCTGCGCAAGAGGGAACACATCACGTATTCCAGGGAGTCAAATCGGATAGCCGCCTACCGTCCCTTCTGTAAGCAGGCCGCCTACTTTGCCCCGCTGATGAATCATGAGCGGTCGCAACAGCCAAGGTTCTTCCCATCCCAACGTGCAATCAACCAAGGGATATGCATCACCTCCCCTGCCTCGCACTATCCGACGTTCGAGTCGATAATGGTTGACTCCTTGCCGGATGTGCACCTGTTGGACACGGGGCAGTTTTTCCCTCGCTACACTTATGTGGCGCCGGCGGCGGGGACGCTGTTCGCGTCAGAAGATACGGAACTTCAGCGGGTCGATAACATTACCGACGCTGCTCTCCTTCAGTACCGTTCCGCCTACGGCCCTGATGTCACCAAAGACGACATCTTCTTCTACGTCTACGGTCTCTTGCACTCCCCCGAATACCGGACCAGGTTCGCCGCGGACCTGAAGAAGATGCTTCCGCGAATCCCGCAAGTCCCGGACGCCGCTCGCTTCCGAGCCTTCGTTGATGCCGGCAAGGCACTCTCCGATTTCCACATCGGCTACGAGTCGCTGGAGCCGTACGCCCTCAACGAGGTGACAACCGGACTGTCCGTCGAGCAGGACGAGTATGCCAGGTATACCGTGAAGAAGATGAAGTACGGCGGCAAGGCCGGAGCCTGGGACAAGACCCGCATCATCTACAACTCCCAGATCACCTTGGAGGGAATCCCCGAGGACGCCCACCGCTACATGCTGGGCTCCCGCTCGGCCGTCGACTGGATCCTGGAGCGGTATCAGGTCAAGACGGACAAGGCCTCGGGCATCATGAACGACCCGAACGACTGGTCAAGGGAGCACAAGCAGCCCCGCTACATCATCGACCTGATGGGCCGCATCGTGGCGCTCAGCCTGGAGACCAACCGAATCGTCGACTCGCTGCCCGGACTGGGCCTGGGCTAGGCCTTCCCGGCGCGGCGCAGCCGGACCGCTTCCACCGCCCAGTTGGCGCCCAACGCGGTGAGAACAGCCACACCAAGGATCGGGGCGGTGTAGGACGTGAGCAGCGCGGCAGCGAGCAGCACCGCCGTACCGATGCACAACCACGCGGCCGCTCCCCCGGTGTGCGCTGCCAGCCCATTGACCACGGCCCCCACAATGAAGCGCAGCAGGACGAAGAGTCCGAACAGCATGACGCTGGCGGCGACAAAGTAGGCGCTCATCCGTTCCTCGCTGGCCTCCTGGACGGCCAGGGTCATTGGTTCAGGCTGCGGGTCGATGCTGGACCAGAGCCGGATGCAAAACATGGTGAAGGCGAAGAAGGTGATGGCGCTGATGCCGGAGCGGAGGTCCGGGGCCGGCTCTACTGAGGTGCTCATGCGGTGGATTCTTTCGGTCGGGCCTGTTCGCTTTCGCTGCGGGCCATAGTGATGATGGTGTCGATCGCAGCACTGCTGTCATGTGTGCCGGCGCTCCAGCGTTCCGGGTCACGGGCGAAATCGTCCCGGTCGGCCCGGATGGCTGCGACGGCAGCGGTCAGGGTCCAGGTGACCACTTCGTCGGCCACGTGCCGCGCGTGCAGGATCGGATAGTAACTGTGCGAATTCTCTGGATACGTCTTCCCGCAGGTGCACCCGGGGACCCCTGCTGTGACCTTGTCCCGATGGGCGAGTACGACGTCGGTGCCGGCGGCGAACAGCCGCAGGTGGTCAGGGACCGGCTGCGGGGTCGCGGCTGGAACCGGAGGGACCGCCATGGACGCCAGATGCGCCGTGTAGCCGCCGGGGCTCACCGCGGCGCCCTCACGGTGACCTCGTATCCCAGGGAAGTGAATGCGTTGATCGCCACTTCGACGTCCTGTCTTTCCAGGACCTTGACGGCGGCTCCGAACGCTTCAGGGTCCACGTTCACTTCAGGAGGACCAGGGTGTGGCCCGTTGCGAAGCAGCCGGATCACTCGTCCCTTCAGGCTCATCCGGTGTGTCTGAGGCTGCGGTGGCCAGTTCAGTTCGATGACGCGTTCCCGATCGGTCAGGTAGTAGCTGTGGTGATGTCCGGGGCTCATATCCATAAACATGCGTTGACGGCCTCGGTCAGGCCTTGCCGGGTACAGGGAGGCCTGCCTTTTCGGCTTCAAACAGGGTGGCGCAGGCAGCGTCCACGGCGGCCGCGACCGCCGGATCGGAGGTGCCTTCCAGGTCGCCGTTCACGAGCAGCTCGCGGTCGATCTTCCACAGGTGCGGTTCGACAAGGGCCGCGATCGCCGCCAGCTCGTCCGTGACCCGTCCTGTCAGGCCGTGTCGGTACGCAGCCAGCGCATCAACTTCGTGGGTGTTCACCAACAGGTGCAGGTAGCGGGTCCGTGCAACGTTCATGGCCCGTTCCACCCGGCCAGGCACCTTGGCCAGGACCGGGTCGCTCTCGCCACCGTCAAGAGCGCAGAGCATCATGGTGCGTGGGTTGCTGCGGCTGCGCAGGGTGAAGGTCAGCATGGACTCAGCCGGCGCCGAATAGTCGGGCATCACCCGGTCCCAGGCAGCCCTGCGCTCGAACCACTGCTCAGGGGAGACGCCCTTGGGTTCGTCGTCGTTGTCCCAGTAGGAATACCGCTCAACATCGTCCATGGCCTCGAAGGCATCCACCATGACCTGCTGGTCCGCGTGCAGCCGGATGAGGATGCGGCCCGTGCCGGGATCTTCGCCCAGGCACATTTCGAAACGATGCGGATCTTTCTCCCGACTCTCATCCTTGAGCTTCGCTTGGCCGTCCTCCCATCGGCTAAAGGCGATGAGGGAGAGCGTGGGCGGGATCCCTTCTCCCTTGAGCCAGCAAGTGTCCACTGCGCTGGCGAAGAGCTTGGCCAGCAGGGCCGCGTCGAGGTCGTCGCGGATCGGGTCGATGACCGTGCGGACACGCCGGGTGAAGTCGAACAGGTTCGTTCCGGCGGCGAGCCGGTAACCGTTGTGGATTTTCGTGCTCACCGGTGCAGTCGTTCCTTATCGAGTTCGTAGAGCTCCTCGCAGGCGGTTCTCATCGCCTCCGCGTAGGCTGGGTCGATGACAGCGCTGTGCGACCCTTCCTTGACCAGCTCCGGAGTGATCTCAGGCAGGTAGGCGGCAGCGACGTCGATAACGAGGCTAAGCCGTGCCGAGCGCCCGAAGCCGACGAAGTTCACGGCATCCATGACGTCGATGCTGTGTTCGCGGCAGAGGTAGGACATGTAGGCGTTCCCGCCGGCGTCCCGTGCCCGCGCAGCGTCCGTGGGGACGGAAGCGAACACAGAGGACGTGTCCTCGCCGTCGATGCCGAGAAGCCGGCGAACGCCGCCATCGTAGGCAGGGCGGAGATTGAAGGTGAGCAGGTTGGTATAGCCGCCTCGCGGGATGACCCGGTTCCAGGCAGCCTTGCGCTCCTCCCAGTCGGCTTCGGTGACGCCGTCGGGGTAATCGTCTGTGTTGTTCCAGTAGCCGTATTCCTCGATGCCGTCGATCTCCGTGAAGGCGTCAGTCAGGTCCCGGTTGTAGGAAATGAGCAGAAGCAGGTGGCGTCCGGTAACCTCGTCCAGGCCGATCTCGACCCCGAATTCGTTCGGGTCATGCCGGCGGTCCATCTTGCCCATGGAGTCCTGTTCCTTCCTCCACTCCCGCCAGGCGGCGTAACCTGCTCCCTCCTGGATCGGCTCGCCGCGGAACCATGGGCTGTCGATTGCGCGGACGTAGAGGCTGGCGAGCAGTTTCGCGTCGGCGGAGTCACGGGCAGGGTCCATTACGGTGCGGAGCCGGGCCACGAACTCGAACGGATCGGTGCCTTCGGTGAGCCGGTAGCCGTTGTAGATTTTGGTGCTCATGAGGTCCTCCGGGAAAGGGTCTGGGTTCTATGGACCTCATGTGTGCGGAGGACAGGCTGCGGCTCTCCGCCGGCCTCGTTCAGGCCGCGGCAGGCAGGTGGGCTATGGGGTGCTGGTCCAGCTCGGTCAGGTACGTGCGGACGAGCGCGTCGATGGCCTGGAAGCGGGCAGTTCCGTGCTGCCGTACGCCGTTGCCGATGCGGTTTGGCGCCCATTCGCGGACCGTCTTGTTCCTGGCACCGCCCTTGACGGAGCCGATGTGTTCACCATCCAGGTAGACGTCAGTGGTGACGGTGCCGTCGTCGTTCTTGGTCTCCGGCCCGGTTTCTGCGGTGCGGGTGCGGTACCAGGCGGGCTTGTTCAGGCGGCCCGGGGTGACAGGCTTCAGATTCTGTTCAGGCATGGCCGCCATGTGTGCGGCAACGGCCATCCCGCTCACCGGGGCGCGTGGACCTGCACAACGTAGCCCAGATCTGTGAATGCCATGGCGGCAGCGTCAATGTCCTGCTCTTCCAACAGTTCAACCGCCGCGGTCAACGCCACGGGGTCCACGTCATGTTCCGGGCTTCCGGGGATCGGTCCGCCGAAAGCAAGGGCATGCAGGTGGGCCCTCACCCAGCTGCGCACAGTACGTGCCGGACGCCGCCAGGACGCCTCGAAAACCAGCCCGTGCCGGGGCAGGAAGAAGCGGTGGTCAGAGCGAGGGGTCATACCTACAAACATGCGTTGATAACCTCGATTTTTCATG
This sequence comes from Paenarthrobacter sp. YJN-5, assembly GCF_015040095.1. Classification (NCBI taxonomy): domain Bacteria; kingdom Bacillati; phylum Actinomycetota; class Actinomycetes; order Micrococcales; family Micrococcaceae; genus Paenarthrobacter; species Paenarthrobacter sp. YJN-5. The sequence goes on along the minus strand of NZ_CP053545.1, from coordinate 179,461 downwards.
AGGGGCTGGGATGTTTGCGGGTTGGTGCCGGCTGTTGATCTGCGGTTGTTTTCTGTTTTCGGGCAGTCGGGTGTGGCCTGTTGGTTCGCCTGGTTCGGCGCCGGTTCCACTTCCGGTGATGGGGCTGGTTGTCGGGGTGGGTCAGTGCCTGCTCAGCCTGAGGCGGCAGGCTGAACTTGTCTAAGGTGGCTGGTGTTCTCCAGGAGCAGTTTCAGAAGGTCTTTCTCCGGCGCTGATTCGGGCAGGAGCAGCTGGTTGCGGCGGGCGCGGGTGATGATTTTCCCGGCGGTCGCGAAGAGCCGGTAGCGCCAGCGTTTGATGTCCCAGGTCTTGGCGTGATGGCCGTCCGGGAGCGCGGCGAGCTGGAGCCAGGAGACCGCGTTGAAAGCCAGGGCGGCGATGTTCGCCCAGGCCTGGTTCGCGGCGAAATCGAAGAACGGGAGCTTGCCAAGTCCGGTGCTTTTCAGGGTTTTGATCCGGTTCTCACACCGGCCCCGGGCGCGGTGCCTGGCGTCCAGGAACGGGCCGTGCCAGCGCGGGGAGTTGGTCAACAGCGCGGTGATCCGGTGCCCGTCGGCATCGAGCAGGGTCGGCTGTGCTCCGGGGTGCAGCGGCTCTGCCCGCAGGTAGAGGTTGGTGCCCGGCGGGTAATCGGTGAGCGGGATGATCTCGGTGGCGTTGATGACCCACGCATCGGTGCGGTCGGCCCCGTGCTGGTCCAGGGCCGGCTGCCAGTACTGCTTGTCGCTGATCCAGTCGACCATGTGGGCCTTGCCGAACGGGAGGGTGTAGCTGGTGGAGAACTGCACCCCGAGGCTGTGCAGGTGCCAGAGGAACTTTCGTGAGGCCCCGGCACTGTCGGTGCGGACCAGCACCTTCTCCCCGGCCAGGGCCCCGGACTGGGTAAAGAAGCTCTCCGGCAGTTGGGCAACAGCGGTGTGGAAGGTCCGGATGTGGTCCTCGGCGCTGTTGGCTCCGGCGTTGCCCGGGCGCAGGAGCGCGGCGAGGATTTCCCCGGATCCGTTGCCGGTGCCGTAATCGACGGTGGCGATGAAAGGGGCGAAGCCGTAGCCGCCTTTGTAGGTGCCGGCGACGTTTTCCTTATCGGAATGTGAGGTCACCAGGGTCGCGTCGATGTCGATGATGAGTGGGTCCGCGGCCGTCGCGGACAAGGCCGGATTCCTTGCCCCGGCGGCGTTCCAGGCCCGGGTGCGCAGTTCCCTGGTGAGGGTCTCGAACCCGTAGCCGAACAGTTCCGGGTTGGTCACGGTGCGCTCGAAGAACCGTGACACGGTCGCGTTCGAGGGCACCTGCCCGAAGATCCCGGGCGAGGAACGCAGGATGTCCAGATCCGAGGCGTGTTCTCCTCCGGCGGCGAGCATCGCTGCCAGGGAACCGAGCAGTTTGCCCGGGCGATGCCGGGCGCCGGAGGGAACGAACTGGCCAAGTCTGTCCTCGCACAGCCTGCCGAAACCAAGGGCGTCCATGAAGCCCGTGAGCACCGAAACCCCGGCGTGGGAGATCAGCGACTGGCCGGTGAAACTGACCGGCAGGGACGGGAAAACGAAGGTAGACTTTTGCATCGAAAGGGTGCTCCCTCGCTCGGCAAATAACGGTCTCGACAACCACTATTTTCCCAGCTCAGAGCACCCTTTCCCTGATTAACACGCCAGCCCGGCAAACCCGCCATGAAAACCCCGGGATAAGGCGTCCGAAAAGTTACGTTCGGGGCATGTCCGAGGGTGATTTTCGCTACAGTTTCAGACCGTTGGCCGGGTTAGATCAGGACCCGCCCCTTGGCCCATGATTGGACTGCCACGAGGTCGATGTGCGACGCCACCGGGCCGTCCTGGAAGAAGCGGTCATACTCCGCGGCCGGATCGTTGGCGGACAGAGACCACTCGCTGATGATCTGGTCGTAGGCGTCAACGATCCGGTCGTCATCTGGTCCGGTTCCAAGGGACTCGGCCAGGGCTTGAAGCAGGTCGCCGCGGCTGTAGCGGATCGCTTCATCGGGGCAGTGCGTCATGGCAGTCCTCCGTCTCGTGGCACAGCGGTAGCTGTGGATCACAGCGTAGCGGCTGCGCCTGACTTCCAGGGAAAATCCGGGACGGGCGTACCCGGGGCGATGTAAACGGAGGGTCGGAAATCGTAGGCGTCCCTGGCCCGGTGCCAGATGTTCGTGTGCCCGACCGTGACGCCGGTACCGACGGCGTCCTCAATCGCCTGCTGCGCCTCTTCGAGGGTGTGATGGGCCACGATGTCGTTGCTGCGGAGCTGGATGCGGGTGGCGTAGTCCGGTGAGCCGACGGGCCGGGGAGGCCTGACCGGCCCGGGTGCCGCGGCATCAATCAGCACCCACACTTCGCGGTCCTCATCCAGGACGAGGGTTTCGTAGGACCCGGTCAGGAACTCCCAGACTCCGGCGGTGGTGAAGGTCTCCTCCGAGCCGGGCTCGACCCACTCGTTGGGCCCGGACTTCTCATAGATGTAGCGAAGGCCGTAGGCGGCGGATACGAGCGAGTCGGTCGCGACAGCCTCGAGCTCGGCTTCTGAGTGGACGGTGCGGGCAGGTTGCATGATTTTCCTTCCGCTACCAGGGCAGCTGGGATTTGAGGGTCCCCTTGGGGATGTCGTGGAGGGTGACGTACTGGCTGGTGGCGGGGTCCAGCTGCAGGATGGACATGTCCTCCTTGGCAACGCCACTGTAGAGCCTTCCCGTAATCGCCGACTTGGCGTAGCCAAGGCCGGTGTGAGCTTTTCGCCGCGGTGACCGTGAGGGGACCACCGTGACGAAGGCACCCTGCTTGGGCAGCGCGTGCTTCTTCGCCCCGGCGTCCCACAGCACCCAGAGTTCAGGAGCGTCCGTTGGGCAGTGCAAGGTCAGGATCTTCCAGGTCTCCTGTTCGTCGGTCTCCAGTGGGGATTCGAAAGTGGTGAAGATGTTGGACCAGGCTTTGCGGTACGCCCGACTGGGCTGGCCGACCGGGCAGACGATCGAGTTGATGGGCAGCCAGATGAAGTCGTTGTAGTCGGTGATGACGCGGTAGGGTTCCATGGCCACCATGTGTGGGGCACCGGGTAGAAAGGTCCCCGCCTGATCTTCCGGGAGTGGTTGGTCAGCCAGACGCCGGCACGGGGAACTCCCCACCGGCTGGAACGATGCCCTCGATCCCGCTCTTATCAATCCACAGGTATTTCAGGGTGCCGACCTCATAGGCGTAGCCGAACGCTCCCCCGCTCACGGTTTGGTCACCCGTCCGGTCTTCACGTCGATCACCGGGATGCGAACGGCACGAAGGGCTGTGTTGGGCCGTGGCTTCGGGGCCAGGCCGAGCCGTTCCCGTGCAGCGTCGGCAGTGAGGTCGTCGATGTCTTCGATCATCATCCACAGGGTCTGGTTATCCAGGACCGGGTTGTTGGCGGCGTTGCGGCGGGCCATGACGTCGTCCATGTCGGCGGCCAATTCCTGCAGGGTCGCCAGACCAACGTTCGGGTTTGCGGCGACGTACTCCCGGCACCAGCCGGCGTCCGAGTCGTGCTGGCCGCGGTCGCCGGGCTGATGGGCCAGTTCGTGCAGGCGCTCCCGTGAAGTGTTGGGGTTCCGGGCTTCATCACGCAGTGAGGTCATGGGCCTCATGTGTGCGGCGCCCGCCCCGGGGCTCACCGGTTGGGGACACGGGGCGTCGGCTCGAAGTCATTATTGGACGGATTCAGACGCCGGGGTCCGAATTGCTTTACAGTTCAATCTGTTCACGCGTCGCATCACACTTTGGGGGAATCCAATGAGCACCAACAACGAGCAGTTCATGGACAACGCGCAACCGCAGGCGTACGGGCAGGCAATGATGCCGTCCCAGACCCCTGGCGCACTGGCCGTCCCGGGCGGACCGGTCCCGGGCGTGCAGCTTTACCAGTTCCGCGGAGGCGCAGGCTCATGGTTCGGCACCCAGATCCTGGGCCTCATCGTCACGGTTTGCACCCTCGGCATCTGCTACCCGTTCGCTGTAGTTCTCGTCGAACGCTGGCGGGCCAAGAACACCTACCTCCAGGGCCGCCAACTGCAGTTCATCGGAACCGGCTGGGGCATCTTCGGGTTGTGGGTCAAATGGTTCCTCCTGTGCGTCGTGACGTTGGGCATCTACAGCTTCTGGGTCTACCCCCGCCTGACGCAGTGGAAGGTCGAGAAGACCGTCCTCGCCTGAGCGGACGTCACTGACCCGACGGGTCTGCTCCTACCGGCGTCGCCTGGACGGCTTGCGGATGATTCCCTGTTTCCAGTTCGCCGGCGGCGTGTATGACCCGCGCCGCAGGGCCGTGAAGGACCGGTCCCTGGTCTTCCTGTAGGGCACCCGCCGCAGCTGGTCCATGAGCTGGACGAAGAGGCCGGCCGAGTCCTCCGGTTCGAGCTCGCCCGCCCATTCGTCGCCGGTGACGTCATGGATGACGGCATACCAGACAGGCCGAGATGGATGCCGGTCCAGGGAGGTGTCCCGGCGCAGGTCGCGTTTCAGCATGAAGGACATGAAGTTGTCTTCCGCCCGTCCGCGGCGCAGCTCCCGGAGCGCTTTGCGGCGGGCATGCTTGGCCCGGCTGGCGGACCTGCGGAGGTCGGCCAGGCCAAGGGTCAGGGATGCCGAGTCGCCTCGGAACCGGAAGTAGAAGTACTGCCGGCCGATGCGCCCGTATGCCTGCACTGGGATGCTTCCGACGAACCCGGTGTCGAAGCGGACTTTCTGGTTCGCATACCGTTCGGTGAGGTCGGCGATCAGCTCTTCCTGCTCCGGCCTGAGGTTGCGGTACAGGATCGAAGTCACAGAGTGTTTTCCTCGCAGTCAGTGTAGGTCTTCTGCCCCGACGGGTCGGTGCGATGGTCCTCCCGGTGCAAGACGGTGCGGCGGCAGATGGGACAGGTGCGTTTCTGCTGGTTGACCATGGACATTCGGACCGCGGCCAGGGCGCCGGCGAAGGCCATTGTTAGCCCCCCGCGCGGTTCCGGGCTGAATGCTCGGACTCGAAGCGTTCCAGCCAGGAGATCTGGATGTCAGCCAGTCCCGTGTCTTCGCCTTCGTCGTCGTTGATCGGTCCGAGCACGACGGCGTCCCCGCTGATGTAGTCGTCGGTGCGGATCGCCTCTGCCCAATTGCAGAGCACGGTGGCGCGCAGATTGAATGGCAGGCGCTCGAGCTTGCCGTTTTCGTTGACGTACATGTTCATCGAATATGGGCGCAGGCCAACCAGCTGGAAGTCTCCGCCGACGAGCCCGTGCAGCGCCTCGGCGGGGTCGATGTCTTCGAAGCGGATTGGCTTCGTGGGGTCGGCCGGGATGATGGCTGCCTGCATGGTGCGCTCCTTGGGTCGGTAGTGCTGGGGGTGCCTGTCATGTGTGCGGGACAGGTGCTTGCCCTCCCCGGCCGGTTAGCCTCCGGCTTCGACGACGAGCCGGAGGCGGTCTTCCTTGATGGCCAAGTTGAGCTCCGCCGGCGGCAGGGACGCGGCCAGGTGGGCGTGGCCGCGCTGGTTTCCGGCCCAGAGCGCAAGGAGTGCATGGTTCAGGGATTGGTGGTCGCCGCGCTTGCTGGCCATGGTGGCTGCCCGGACTTCGAGCCGGCCGGCGATGCGGCCCAGGAGCCATTCGGTGAAGGTCAGTGGCTTGACCCCGTCGGCGGCGATCTGGTTGCGGTAGGTGCGGAACTTGGTGATCATGCGGCTGACTGGCCTTTCTGCAGGGTCGGGGCGACGGCGACGAAGCGCCCCGCCCCGCCGGTGAACAAGGCGGTGATGCTCTGGGCGACCTGGGCCGGCGTAAGTGGCGGGTCGGACGGGTCAAGGGGCTTTCCGAGCCAGGTGCGGGCCGTAGCCAGCAGCACAGGATCAGAGACGATGCGGTCCTCGGCGCGTTTCCGAAGCGTGGCACGGTCGTGCAGTGCGTCGCCGTCGATGGGGAATTCCGCCCGGCCCTCGATGGCCGTGGTGTGGTCTTCTCGGACAGTGACGTAAACAGGGGTTCGTTTCATGGCAGTCATGTGTGCGGCAGGACCTGAGCCCCTGCGCAGAGCGCCCAAACTGGGCCCCGCAGCGGCATTGGGGCCGTTGCGGGGCGTGGTGTTACTCGACGCGCTCCCACGGACCAGGCTCTGTGGCGATCCGCCGGACGATGCCGTATTCTCCGGAACCAGCCAGGACGGGCATGGCTTTCAGCGCTGCCCTCGCGTGCTCCAGGTTGCCGCCATGGGAGACGACGTCGCGGGGCCGCGGGATGTACTGGACCCCGTACTCGAAGTACGGCTCCTCGTGCTCGGTGAGCTTTTCCTTGAACTCCTCCGGGGTCAGTACGCTGAAGCGCCCGCTGCGTTCCCCGTCGTCGTCGAGTTCTTCGATGAAGTAGGAGCCGCGCAGCGGGATGTCGTCGCGGGTGAAGTCCTTACGGTCTCTGCGGTACAGGCCGTTGGAGTCCGGGTAGTTGTCGGTGGTGTGGGTGAAGTAGTGGATGTCGTTGTCGGTGTCCAGGATCGTGACGCGGTGCTGGACCGGGCGGCGGTACATGAAAGTGTCGGGTAGCGTGCTCATGCTCAACCATGTGTGCGGCGGCCGGGCTTGCCCTCTGCAGATTTCCCTAGAGGGTTGGACGGCATTGGGCGGTCCCAAGCATGGCCAGACCGGTGAGGTCGCCGGCAGCGAAATCGTGGACGCCGTCGGTAATGGTCGCTGCCATCAGCTGGGTCGGGTCAGCCACATGGCCGAGCCCGACGACGTGGCCCAGTTCGTGCTTGATCGCAGCGGCCCGAGGGAAACTGCGCGGGGCTGGGACCGGCGCTGGAGCCGGTTCGGGTGCCGGGGCGGCAGTTGCTCCTGGCAGCTTTCCGGCGCCGGCTGCGGAGCACGTGCGGCCTCTTCCCGGCGCCGCAGTTCCCTGCAGGTCAGGGGCGGATCGGTGCCATCAACAGGCGGTTCGGACATCAGTCCTCGCCGTCCGAATAGCCCGTGTACGGGAAGCCAAGCTGGCGGACTGCGTCCAGGGCGGCCTTGAGGCCGTCCTCGTAGGTGTCGGGCCGGCCGCCGCGAGGGTGACCCAGCAGTGCGTAGATCGTTGCCGCGTATTCGCGGTGGATCTTGCCGCGGGCGTCCTCCAGCTTCTGCTCGGCAGCCATCCGCAGCTCGTGGGGTGTCTGCTGTGCGGAGCGGCAGAAAGTCAGCAGGTAGCGGTGGTGGTCTTCCTTGTCGATCAGGGTGAACTCGAGGTAGTTCTCCGCCTCGGGGTTCTTCTCGAAGGCCTCTTTGATCACCGGAAGGAAATTGGCGCCGATGATTTCCGGGGTCAGTGTCTGGACACCCTCCGGTCCCATCGTCAGGACGTCCACGTCGAACTCATCGGGCGCGACGAACATGTCCGCGGCCTCATCGTCGTCAACGTCCGTTCGGGCGGCAGGGTCGATACGGAAAATCACCTGCTTGGTGAACTTGTCCTCGTTGGTGACCAATTGCGCCCCCGGCCAGACCGCTTCGATGAAGTTGCCCAGGGTCAGCAGGATGTTGGACCTTAGCGGGGTGCCGATCTTGATGTCGACCGTGGATTCGGAGGCACGTACAGTCATGCTGCTTATGTGTGCGGCATGACTGTACGTGCTCCACGTATGCTCGGTTACGTCAGACGGGAGGCCATACGGGGCGCTCCATGGCCGGCGTGATGTTCCTTTCCTTCGAAACCTCGGAAAGCTTTGTCCAAGACCTCGCTGACCTCGTCGCTGGTCAGTATGCCGTCGTCCTCGGCCATGCACAGGTCACGCACTGTGCCGTCACCGATGTGCCGACCGTTTTCGACGACAGCATGTCCCGACGGGAGGTAGGGAAAAGTTGAAAGGCTTCGAATGAGCTGCGCTGTCGTCAAAGTGCCGATTCTCCGCAGCTCCGCCAGCTCCCAAGCCGTTTCGCTCCGATTTCCGTCAGGAGCCCGCCATGATTCAATCTCATCCAGGTCCGCCAGAATTCCCGCCCGGTCGTCGTATTTGCGTTCATATGGCGCTTCCCGCGAGTCATGACTTGGAGGGGCGACAATGTATGGATCACGGTTCCTCAAATCGAGCATGATGCTGGTCAACTCCGGGTTATCGCCATCCGGATCCCCCGGCATTTCAGAAGACGCAGTGTAGGTCCAGTATTCGTTCCCCGGACCGTCTTCCTGGACCCATCCACGTGCGGACAGGGTTGCCGCGAGTTCCGGGTCGAAGCTGTCCTCGGGCAGCGGTTCGTCGATCCACACCCTCTGGGTTCTCACCTTGGCAGGCTTCTTCTTTCTCTTTTTGCTGGTTGGCACGTGCTCCTCCTCTTTGGCTTTCAGCCCAAGCTAGAGAACAGACCCAGTTCAAAGCATGTTCGTGTAGTCACAGATGTGATCATGACGCAGGCCCGTTTCAATGCGTTACGGAGGGTTCGAAACCTCACGGGAGTGAACTTCCGAAAAAACCGCCGCGTGGGGTGGAGTCCCCCGCCTGACACGATTTTCCGGAAATAGTGGTTAGAGCGTATATATGGCCAAAGGAAAGTCCGGTCAGTCTTGGGTCTCTTCCAGCCAGATCCGGCCGCCGAATCCGCCGCGTTTCGCCGACTTGGCGGCGGCAGCACCGATGACCTCATCGAGGGTGTGCCCGGCGACGGTGGCGAGGGCCTGAAGGACCTCCAACAGGTCAGCCAGCTCCCCCAGCTTCTCGCCGGGAGCGGCAGCAAGGAGCTCCTCAGCCTCTTCGGCCAGCTTGGTGTGCAGCGCGGCACGGTATTCGTCCGGCTCCATGACGCGGGTGACCGCGGTGCCGCCCTTTGCCGTGACGATGTCAGGGATCAGGTCCCGGACCAACTTCCGGTGAATGACGGTGCCGTTCATTTCTTCCAGGCCTTTCGGGCCGACGGGGACGGCTTCATTGCCGGGAAGAGCTCATGCACGTCGGAGATCCCGGTGATTAGCGCGAGCTTGACCGCCAGGTGTGCAGCGGCGGCGGCATCCTCCCCGGCGTCGTGGTGCTGCAGCGGCGGCAGTCCGAGCCGTTCCACCAGGACGTTGAGCCGGAACGGGCCCTGGTCGGGGATGTGCAGCTGGGCTGCCCGCTGGGTGCAGTAGTACGTGAAGTCCGGCAGGTCCAGGCCGGCGGCCTCGGTGGTCTGGCGGATCATGGAACGCTCAGCGGTGACGTTGTGCGCCACGAGTGGCAGGTCCCCGGCAAAGGCTTCCAGGCGGGGCAGCATGAGGTCCCAGCCGTCGGCGCCGTCGATCATGCGCCGGGTAATGCCATGGACGTCGATCTGGCGTTGCCCGAAGTTCTGGTGCCCGGGCGGGGGCATCACGTAGTGGGTGTGGGTTTTGCCGAGGACGCCGTCACGGACTTTGACGAGGCCGATTTGGCAGATGGAGGAGTGCTTGGGGTTGGCGAGCTCGAAGTCGATCGCTACGAAGTCCAGGCCGGGGATCACAGGCCCGCCTCCACTTCAAGGTCCGCCAGCTTGCCCGGCTCGTCCATGACTGCAAGGACGTTGCCCGCGGTCAGGACCGGGCTGTCCGCACCGTGTCGGTCGGCGACGCGGACTGCGAATGTGCGCAGCCGCGCAATGATGTCCTGGGATTCGAGCAGCTGGTCATTGGTGAGCACGGACGAGGGCATTGGTGAAGCTTCCTGGGAAAGAAGATTGGGGGCAGTCCCCCGGAGGTGGGTGGGCACTCCGGGGGACCGTTGTCCTGCATGTGTGCGGCGACTTTGAGAAGCGTCACCGAGGGCTGCCGTTCCGGCGGCGCCATCTTCCTTCCGGGCCCGATGCGTCACACGAGCGCGCCCGCCTCTTCCAGGTCGAGGGTCAGCTGGTCGGAAAGCAGGCCGTCGTCGGCAGCCAGAAGTTCTGCCGGGACCGGCGCCAGGATGGGTGGGGTCCAGAGATCTACAGTGAGTCCATAGTGGTCTGAGGCCGGGTAGCCGTAGCGGGTGGTGTCGGTGAAGGACCGCTGCATCGCTACGGGGCAGCCGGGCCGGCCATAGGCCCAACCGTATGTCCAGACGTAGTCGATGCGCCTGTCGGGGAGCATTTCGGGGAATTCGATCCCGACGCCACGCGCTGTTTTTTGGGCCCAGGGGTTGGCAGCGACGACCGTGGCTGCTTCCTCCGGGTTTCCTGCAACGGCGAAGGCCTCGGTCCAGAAGGTGTAACCGCCGTCGCTGCCGGCGCCTTGGCCCTTGAGGTACCGGTTTGTGTCGCTGCCCGGGAGCGTGTTGAAGTCGCCGGCGAGTATGGCGACCGGGTGGCGCCCCTCGTACCGGTCCATCAGCGCCCGGACGCCGTGGTCGATGGCGGTCATTTGGGTCAGGCGGGTCCCTTCCTGGTCGCCGCCCCAGGCGAGGTGCGCGGAGACGATGATGATGGTCTGCCCGGTGGCGGCCTGCAGGACGGCGTAGTCAGCCAGGGTGAGACCGCAGTCAGGGGTTCCGAAGTGGATGGGCCCTGATTCGATCGTCGGGAGCACGGACAGCACGGCGTTGCCGGAATAGCCGCCGTCATTTCGGCCGTGCTGGGTCCGGGCTGACACAACCTCCAGGCCCGTTTCGGCGGTGATGGTGCGCAGCTGCAGGGAGCTGCCATCTGCTTCGAAGCGGGCTTCCTGAAGGCACAGGACGGCGGGTTTGAGGACGCTGAGCTCGTCGCAGGCCAGCCCGGTGCGGCGTTCAGCTTCGTCCCGGGAGTGGTTGATGTTCAAGGTGGTGACCCGCAGCCGGTGTTCTGCCGGGATGCGGTCGGCGACGGTGTTCACTCGTCTGCTCCTTCAAGGTAAGTGTCTTCGGTGTAGGCCCAGGGGGTGGCCTTGCTTTCCCAGCGGCGCGCGACCTTGCTGGCCTGGTCGGCGTCCCAGGCGGACCGGTACTCGGCCCCTGCAGCCCAAAGGTCGCGGGTGTTTTTGTGCGTGACTGCATCGGTGACCGGGATGCCTGCCCTGGTCATGGCGCCAAGGCGCTCAGGAGTGATGCCGGCCTTTATGATGTCGGCGTGGATGGCCAGGATGCTCTGGTCCCGGTCGATAAAGCGGTTGGCTCTGGCGTGGCAGGCGGCCGCCCAGGGACGGAGCTGGTCTGGGTGGTCGATGCCGAGCTTATTGAGCCGGCCGATCGCCTTCGGATCCTCCGGGCGCAGGACGTGTCCCGTCGCGGGGGCAAAGACGGCCATCTGGGCGCCGGTGGTGTGCCTCCGTGCCGCCGCCAGCAGCTTCGTATCGGTGGTGCGCAGGGCGCGGCTGGCGGCTTTCAGGTCGTTGCCCGTCGTGTATCCGGCATCGTGCAGTACCTTCATGTCGGCCAGGGTGGGATAAAACCCGCTGCTCAGGAACGAGCGGATGGTCTTTGGGGCAACGAGGGCGTCATCGAGTTCTTTGCCGGAGTAGGTCTCACAGGCCTTTGAACCGTAGGTCCGCAACCTGAGCCCGGTAATGCCGCGCTGGGCGAGGCCAACGATTTGCGAGGTGGTTCGCTTGGCCTCCGGAAGGGCGTCGCGCAGGTCTCTCAGATTCTCCAGCCCGTACTGGTCCGCTTCGATGAGGCCGCGGTCCCCGATGCCCATGCTGATGGCTTTGCGTGCCCTGGCAGATTTCGCTTCGCTTCCCATCAGGTCAACGGTGGCGAGGTACATGTCGACCCGGGACAGCCCCTGGTTGGTGATGACCGCTTCGAGGTCGCCGAGCGGTGCGTTCAGGTAGGCGGACTTCTCCCAGGCGGACCACTGGTGCTGGTGGGTGCTGAGCTTGCCGAGCACCTCCAGCCGGTCCGGTCCGATGCCGCCGTCGATGATGGCCCCGAGGCCGGGGAAGTTCTTCGTGCCTGCCCTGTCGAACTGGTTCACCGACTCGTAGCCCAGTGCGGCGAGGGCGTCACAGTGCTCAGGGGTGGGGCCGTAGATGGAGCGATCGATCCGGTACGGGGACGCAGGGTTGTACATGGCGTCGCAACGTTGCAGGAACAGCTCCCGCCCGCCCACTGTGGTGGTTTCCGCGATGCGCCGGCGGACTCCGGGGACGGCGCCGGGCCCCTCGTGGGCGGCCACGGCCGCCAGAATGTCGTCCTCGTTCAGGGCGGCCCGCGCAGCGGGGCGCAGGGAGACGGAGGTCTCCGCGTGGACGGTGGCGGCGAACTGCCCACCCGCGGGGATACCTTTAGGCTGTCGAGTGATGGTGGTCATCGTGGTCCTATCCGTTCACCCTGGCGTCGCGGGCGGCCTTGCGTTTGGCCGCTTCGGATTCGCGGAAGTCACGTGCCCAGTCAGTTTCGATTTCGGCGCGGCCCCAGTAGGCAACGTTGGCGTAGTCGTAATTGTTGCCGCGGTCGGTCCGGTTGTAGGCGTTGGTGATGGCGTCGACCCGCTTCTCCAGCTCCACGGCTTCCGGCATCTTTTTGTGGTCGCCGTTGTGGTCCAACTCCGTGGGATCCAGCCGGTCCTCGTCCGATACGCCCTGGACGGTGACGGTGATGGACTGTCCGCCCGAGTACTTGTCGTTCTTGACCGAATACTTTAGCGCGGCCGGCAGGTAGTTTGCTGCGACAGCGGCCTTCAGGTCCGCCCGGATGTCCTTGCAGATCTCCGTGGCGTCCCGGTAGCCGGTGTACTTGGACCCGGTCGTGAGAGTGCCGTCCATGTAGCCGGCCTGGTGGGTGGCGATCGGCGGCTGGTAGTCGCCTTTCAGGGTTCCGCCCGGGTGCGCTGTAGTGTCAGCGGCTGCGCACTCGGCAAGGGTTGCGCGCCAATCCCCGCCCTCGACGAATTCACGGCGGGCCTTATTGAAGTAGCCGTAGGCTTCCTCGACGTTCAGGTTCGGGACGTGGTCGCTGAAGATCTCCGAGCGGTGGTCAAGCTCCATCTCATCGGCATCGGCGCTGCGCTCAATCATCCATTCCAGGTCAGGGATGAGCTTCGGGTCCTGGAAGTGCGCCATGAGCAGCGATTCGGGCACGGGCCGGTTCGGGGTGGCGGACGCTGCGTGGCGGCCTGCGGTGCCGGAGGTCAGGGAGACGGAAGGTTCGGCGTGGGCGGTGGCGGCGAATTGGCCGCCGACGGGGACGCCTTTGGGCTGGCGGTTCATCGGAATCACGGTCATGCCTGGAATGTGTGCGGCTGAGGCGAAACAACGCAGGCCCCGGTAATCTTCCGGGGCCTGCGCTGTGAACCTGGCCTGCTAGTAGGTGATGGCCTTCTGTGAACCGCCGCCGGATTTGAGTGCGGCGAGACGGGCCTCCACTTCGGTCATCTCACCGAGGTCTTCCAGGGACGCGAACTGGGCCTCCAGGGATGAGGCGGCGAGTTCCTGCCGGCCGCGGACGGTGGCTTCGTCGCGGCGGATGCGGTCCTCGAACCCGCCCAGCGTCGAGGTCGGGTCGGCGGCGTCGAGGGACTTGAGGGCGTCGCTCACCTGCGACTGGGCAGCAGCAACGCGGGAGCGGTTGACCAGCTCGTTGCGTTTGGCGGTCAGCTCGGACAGCTTGCCCTTCATCTGGTCCAGGCCCTGCTTGAACTTGTCGACGACCTCGTTCTGGGCGGCCAGGTTCGGTTCCTGGGTCTTCGCCATGGACTCGGCGGTCATCTGCCGGCCGATCGCTACCTTGGCGAGGTTGTCGAACTTGTCGGCCTCCACGCTGTTGCCCGCAGCACGGAACTCGTCGGCCTTGCGGGACGCGGCCAGGGCCTTGTTGCCCCAGTCCGCGGCTTCGTTGACGGCCCGGTTGTGGTCCTCTTCGGCCATGCGGAGGTTGCCGATCGTGGTTGCCACGGCGGACTCGGCCTCGGTGATGTTCTCCGAGTAGTCCCGGACCATCTGGTCCAGCATCTTCTGCGGATCCTCTGCGCGGTCCAGGAGGTCGTTGATGTTGGCTTTGGCTAGCTGGGCGACGCGGCCGAAAATGCTTTGCTTCATGTTCTGTTGGGCGGGCATTCGGCAACCATGTGTGCGGCACGCCCGGGATCCAGCCCCGGTGATGCGCCCACCGGTGTCCGCACACATCAGGTACGACCGCAGAACCCCGTTGAAGGAGAATCCCATGGCTGCACCCAAGACCTACACCGTCGTCGAAGCCGACTTCTATGACCAGCAGGAAGGGCTGACCGTCGGCGCCACGGTAGAAGCGATTCCTGGGAGCAGCGCGGACCAGCTGCTCGTTACCCAGATCATCGGTCACGCTTTCCCGCTCGATGAACCGGTGGCCATGTACGCCAGCCAGCTCCAGGCGGCCTGAGCATGCGCAGCGCGAAGACGACTCTCGTCGATGAAACCATTGATGCCCTGCTGACCCCTACAGTTCTTGAGCGGACGGCGGAGGTGTTGGCCGAGCTCGAGCCGGCCAACCTCCCGAACGGCTTTGACCCATCGGCGCTGACGAGTGTCCGCTCGGTGAACCAGTGGTTTGGTTCCACTGCAGGACCATTCGGCGGTGTCGGCGGGGCGGCCATGACCGTGTTCCGGCTGACGGTGATCTACTCCCCCGAGGTCATGTTCCTGTTCGCCAATGACAGGTTCTACGGGGTGGCAGGGTACAGCCAGGAGCTGGTAGAGGAGATCAATCCGGAGCAGTTTCTCCGCATTCCGGTGTAAATCTGCCCAATCCCGCCCTTTTAATTGAGCAAAATGTGCCATGTACGCATGCATTCTGTTAATCTTGCCTTGTCGGGAGAGGTGTTGGGTGGCACCTTGAAGCCGGGCCAGGCGTCTGAGATCGCCGGGCCCGGCTTCTGACTACCGGCGTGACGGGTGGGAAAGCGAAAAGCCGGACGTGTTGAGGCCAATCTCCACGTCCGGCTTTCCTGTTGTGAACTACACCCAGGAACATGCGTAGTTTTAGTCGGTGATGGCCTGCATGGCTTCATCAAGAATGGCCTGGTCGTACTCCATGCCGGCCTGCTTCTTCAGGCTCTCGATCTGGTACGGGTACATGTGGTCCGAGTGGTCCCGCAGGTAACGGCGCGCGACGTCGGCCTCGGTTTCGTGCTCGACGGAGCCGGAGACAATCGGGCGGACCAGGTTCTCCGCTTCGGCGCCCGCCAGCTCCAGGTCCAGAACGAACCCGCTTGGCCCTTCAATATGCAGCTGCACCACACCCCGGTTCGCCACCGAAGCGACACCTTCGTCCAGGTCTTCGCTCAGTCCACGGGCAGTGAGAGTGAAACCGTCCTGGGCCCGGGCGATGCCATTGTCGATGAGGTTTCGTTTCACTGGACGAGCCCTTCGAGGGTGTCGGGCACCTGGAAGTCGGCCAGGATCTCCTCTTCGGTTTCCTCGGCGGTGATCACCTTGGCGTTCAGCTGCGTCAGGATGCCCGGAATGGCGCTCCAGATCACGGGCAAGAATGCTTTCCGCATTCGCTTCAGCTGTTCAGGGTGGAGGTCCTCAAACGGTACGGCGCCGGTGAGCTTGTGGCCATCAAGGTAGTTGGAGATGGCCTCGTCAATGATGGTGGCCATGTCCAGATCTTCGCGTTTCTTCATGCCGGATATGTGTGCGGCGGCGCCTGTGGCTCTAACCGGCGGCGGCAGCCGCGCCCTGGTCTTCGGTCAGCTCGCCGTTCCAGGCCCGGGCCCAGTGCTTGCCGCGGGAGTCCCTGAAGTTCAGTTCCACGGCCAACCCCGTAGTCGATTGGTTGCCGTCCCAGATCTTCCAGTCCTGCATGGATTCGATCTTGACGTCAGGGGTCCGGTTCCTGGTAAGCCTTTCACCGCCCGGGAGTGTCGCCCCGTAGACGTAGGCGTCAGGCCCCAGCTCAAAACGCTTATCTTTGCCCGGATCCGCCGCAGCCGGCGCTACGGCCAGCTGATGCCAGTGATGGATTTCCACCTTGGGCGACGTGTTGGCTGCGTCAGGTTTGGCCCAGACGCGGCAATGGACGTCGTACACGGGACCACCGTTCCCGTTCCTTACGAACACCAGGAGCGTCTCGCGGTCCAGCGTGAGCCAAGTGGAGACGTTGAGGGCTTCGGCTTGAAGATCAGCCTCTTTTGCGAGGGCCAGCTGAGTATTCGAGTTTCCGAGTTCGTCGCGGGTAGCCTCCCAGGTTTTCTTGGCGTACCAGGCGGCCACAATGGCACCAGCCAGAAGACCTGCTGTAAGGAGGGTCATAACCCCGGAGGTAATGAACGTCCAGAATGCCCATCGTGCTGATTCCCAGGCAGCGTCGGCACCCCGCTGCGCTTGTTCGTTCGGGTCAATGGTGCTGAGGGTGTGGGTAAGTTGAGTAACCATTCCGCAACTACATCACAGCGCCGGCGCCTAGCCGTTCAGGCGCAGTTCTTCGACCTTGGCGGTCCACCCGTTGCCCTCGGCGCGGACGAAGAGCTGGTACGAGCCAGGTGTCACGGGCAGTTCTGTTGCTCCCTGGGAGGGCTTGTCCTTGAGGAGTACGACAGTGGCAGGAACCATCGTGTCGCCGGCCTTCTGGATGTACACGTAGGCCCCGGCCGGGAAGTTGTACGTGAACCGGAGACGTTCACCGGTGATGTTGAGCGTAATGGGGCTCTGGACTTGCTCCAGGCCCTCGGCCAGCGGCGCCCATGTCGGGACCGGGGCGGGGGTCGGGAAGACGGCCTCGCGGACAGCGTTCACCGCGGCGGCGGCGGGCGGGATGGCGGCGGTCACGCCGACAGTCGCAAGTCCGGCGAACAGGACGCCGACCAGTGTCCAGGCGATGGCCAGCTGCTTCCCCTGCCCACTGAACCGGTGCCCGGCCTTGTCGAAAGTCCGGCCGTTGAGGATGGCGATGATGTCGGCGATCCACCAGATGCCGGCGCCGCCGGCGGTGGCCAGCTTCAGGAATCCGCTCACGGGTTTTCCGAGGTGAAACCGGTCCAGGCCGAGGAGCCCGCCGACAACAGACAAGGCCAGCAGCGGGCGGAAGTCCCGGCTTGCGGGCAGCAGCGCCGGGAATGGGCCATACGCTTTGATAGTGGCCACGTACTCGCTATCCAAGACGGCAGGCGCCTTGGCAGCTTCCCTGGCAACGAGTGCGGTGCTGACCGGCGCCGCGACGGCACCTGCTGTAGCGGGGGCGTTCCGGTCCGGGCGAGACGGAGGTGTCATGGGGTCTGCAGTGAGCTCCGCTTCTTCCAAAGCGGCCTGCAGCGCGACTTCCAGTTCATCGGACAGGTCCAGTGGACTCATGGCTGCAATTCCGGCGGTCTCGGGCAGAGGCTCCGGCGAGGGAGCAGCCGGCGTCACGGCTATTGACTGGGTAAAAGGCTGTGCCGCCTCAAGGCCTGCAGCGCGCGCCTGGCGCAGGGATCGCCGGGAAGGCAGTGCTTCGAGTGTCGGCGCGGGGGTGTCCGCGTGAGGGACGTCGACGTCACTGTGAACCCGGAGGGCATTCCGGTCTCGTTTGAGCTCGAGGGGCGCACCTGGGTTGTCGGTGCCGAGCCGGTCCGCTGGTACGAGCGGCGCAATTGGTGGGAGACCGACCGGCGGATGGGTCGGCCAGGTGAAGCCAGGAGCATCGACGTCCAGGTATGGCAACTGCAGGCCCGGCTCGGGCGGAACCCGTCCAGCGACCTGGTGACCTTCGAGGTCATCCGGGATGAAACCGGTAGATGGCTGGTGCGTGCTCAAAGCTGAGGTCATAGTCCCTCATGTGTGCGGATAGGCGGGTAGCTCTCACCGCGGGCATGACACAGGCCCGGGCGCTTCCCCTGCCCGGGCCTTCGACGTTTAGCGGAAGCTCTGCTGGTACTTGAGGACCGAAGCGACGTACGCCTTGGTGTCCTCGTACATGCCACGGTGCATGACCGAGTACTGCCCCTGGTAGTAGGAGGCGATCGCGATTTCGGTGCTCGGGCTGGTGTGCACGAGCGAGGCGATGATGGCCACGCCGGCGGTGATGTTGTCCTGGGCGTTGCGCAGGTCCAGGGGCCGGCCCACGAGCTGGGAGGCCCATTCGCCGGAGGTCGGCATGACCTGCATGGTGCCGATGGCCCCTGCCGAGGAGGTGACGTTCTGCCGGAACCCTGATTCCTGCATGGCGAACGCCAGCGCCAGAGACGGGTCAACTCCCATGCGGCGGGCCGTGTCGGCAACCATGGTTTTCAGCTGTGCGGAGGACGGGCTCCCGGACGTGGCCGGCGCGGGTGCCGCCGCGGGGGCGGGTGTGTTCACGGGGGCTGCCGGCGCCGCCGGTGCTGCGGCGCCCACGGTGATTCGCTGGCCGGGGTAGATGATGGTGTTCAGGGTCATCCCGTTGCCGGTGAGAACCGAGGAGAGGCTGACGCCGTAGGCGGCGGCGATCTTCGAGAGCGTGTCCCCGGGCTTCACAACGTAGGTGGTCCCGGCGGCCGGGGTGATGCTGGTGACCGCTGGAGCGATGGTCGTCGGCGCCGCCGGGGCGGCCGGAGCAGCAGCTGAGGTCGCGAGAAGGATCTTCTGTCCCGGGTAGATGATCGAGCGCATCTGCAGGTTGTTGGCGGCCAGTACCGCAGCCAGGCTCACTCCGTTGCGCGCTGCGATGGCGCTCAGGGTGTCACCGGCCTTGAGGATCACGCTGGCCGGGGTGGTGTTGGCCGGGGCAGCCGGGGCGGGGTTGCTGGGGGCCTGCGCGGCCGGGCCGACATTGATGATCTGGCCGGGGTAGATGATCGTGTGCATGTCCATGCCGTAGGCCGCGAAGATGGCGGCGAGGCTGATGCCGTGGCGTGCGGCGATCCCGCTCAGGGTGTCGCCGGGGCGGACGGTGTAGGTTCCCGATGCCGAGACCTGCATGGGTGCATGGTAGGCGGCTGGGGCCGCGGCGTGCGCGGCGGTTCCGCTGATCAGGGTGGACAGGGCGACGGCCGACAAAGCGGCGCCGGCTGTGACGGCTGTGCTCAGTCGCCGGACGGACTTGCTCATGGGATTCCTCAAATCGTGGCGGCCAGCGCCTTCCGATGATGGGTCAGGTGGGCCTGGGCAGTGAAAAACCACCGGCGGACAAATCCGACGGTGGTCTGTGCGCGGTTGACCGGGAGCCGAGGGCAGTCGCTGGTCACCTCACCGTATGTGTGCGGTGTCGGCGGTTGCCCTCACCGCAGCGCTTTTCACCCCCGGATTAACCCCGGCGGGCCAGTCGGTCGGCCAGGTAGGTTCCGTACAGCTCCCGGCTTGTGGGCAGGATGATGAGCTGGACGGCTACGACCAGTGCTGTGGCGGCCCAGTAGGAGGCGGTGGAGTTCCCGTCGATGGGTCCGATTTTCTCCAGCCAGGGCAGGATCAGACCATCCAGGAGGTGGGTGAGCGGGAAGTGCAGGGCCAGCAGGATCCCCGAGGCGAGGAAGCGGGCCTGGTTGACGAAGATCCCGCCGGCCCGGGCGCAGAGGAACAGGGAGACGGCCGAGATGACCGCCACAATGGAACCCACGATGACAGTCAGTACGGGGTACAGCACGGGGTTCCTCCAATGGTGCGGTCACTGGGGAACATGCGTAGACACGGGCCGCGCGTTTCACCGGTGAGCCGGCGCACGGGGTCCGCACACATGACCCGGATGGAAGACAACGGAACCCGTCCCGCCGCCACCGCCTTTGACCTGGCCGCATCCATCCTGGCCCGCACGGGAGAGATCACGACCATGCGCCTGCACAAGCTGGCGTTCTACGCCCAGGCGTGGCACCTGGTGTGGGACGAAGAGTTGCTGACCGACGCGCAGTTCTTCGCCTGGGGCACTGGTCAACCCCGAGCTGCAGGCCACCCACCGCGAAGTGTTCCTCATCCGCGAAGTCCCGGGAAACCCGGAGGTGTTCACCGAAGACCAGCTGGAAAGTATCGATGAAGTGGTCCGCGCCTACGGTGGTCTTCGCCCATTCGTCCTCAGCTCCGTGGTCAAGAGTGAGACCCCGTGGCGGGACGCCTGGGCCGGGACAGGACCTGGCGGCCGCGGGCGGCTCATCGAGGTCGAGCAGATACTGTCGTTCTACAGCTCCCTGGAAGGTCAGCCTGTCGAAGAGCTCACTGCAGTGCAGGAGGACTAGCGGGCGGACGGATCCCGGGACTCGCGCAGTCCGTCCGCCTTCTAGGGACATGCGTAGATTGGCGCGTCTCCCTCACCGCCTCTCCAGCGACGGTACAGCGTTCTACTGCGAGAAGATGTTCACGGCGGCGGTGTGAGGGCCCGACCCGTCCGCCGGATCGGTTGCCACCAGTGTGTACGGCCCCGTTGGGGTGCCTTCGGGCGGGGTGACGGTCGAGCGGATCCAGCCTTTCTCGTCGGCCACTACGCGGACCGGTGCGCCCACGGTGGTGCCTGTCGCGTTGGTCAGGGCAACGGCGACCGCGGCGCCCGGCTTCCAGCCAGCCCCGGTGACGTTCCATTCCTGACCGGCCATCATCGACTCATGTTCGGCGACGATCCGGGCAGCGTAAGCCTTCGCTTCGATTCTCTCCTTGGACTTCTGCAGGGCGTTGACTTCCCCGGAAACCTGCCCAGAACCGCCCTGGGCAGCCTGTTCGGCGGCCGCACCGGTAACGGCCTCGGCTGCGCAGCCGCTGGTCAACATGGTGGTCGCCAGCAAGGCTGCAGCGAAAGCAGTTCTTTTCATCGGGTGCCTTTCCTAGGTCAAGCCGAATGGTGTCTCCAGAAAGGAACATGCGTAGAAGTGCCGGTGGCGGCCGCCGAGAGACGCCCGGACGCACGGTAAGTTCATGGCATGGGTGAAAGCGAGCAGCTGTGGGCCGGACGAATTGAGAGGTGCTTTGATGCGGCGCTGGCCTGGTCCCCGAGAATTGCCTCACCCGACGCTGTCGAGCCCGGCAGCTCCCTCGCCGGCGACGATAAGGGCCTCGTCTCGGCCCCCGTCCGGACAGCAGCGTGGTCCGGTCTGCTGTCAGCGGTAGATCACCTGGCCCTCATGACAGACCTCCGGGGTGAGGATGGGCTGACAATGCGCCCCACCTCGCTCTATACCCCGGCGCGGGCGGCGCTTCTGGGAGCGTCCCAGGCTGTGTGGGTCCTGGGCGGCGCCACCAGGGCAATCCGCCGGGCCCGGGCACTGGCCATTGCCGAGGACGAGCGGGCACAGCACCGGAAGTTCCTGTGGGACTACACCAATGATGCGTACGCCAAGGCCAATTTCAGCCAGGGGATCATGGATGAGATGAGCGATCTGACTGCCAGGCTGACCGTCGAGATCACCCGCATCCGAGCGCTGCAGAAGGAGTATCCGAAGATCGATTCGGACGCTACGAGCATGATGCGGGACGCGGCGGAGCACCTGACCAGGGGTGGCGAACCCGGTGACCAGTGGATGCGCTTCGCCCTCGCCTACGAATGGCGGGTCGCCAGCGCCGCAGCCCACGGCCGCTCCTGGCCGGTGTTTGTCCGCAAGACAGAGAAGACGAAGACCACCAGCGGTGAGCTGCGCAGCTTCACCACTACCGCCGAGGAGCTGGGCAGGGCGGTGGGCGCGGCAACCCTGATGACCAGCGAGGCATGGCGCCTTTGGGATCTCAGGCGGATCAATCATCTCTGAGTCCGTGTAGGGTCCCAGTGGCAGCCAGCGGGCGGCCAATACAGACGCTGGGATCCTTGAGATCGGCGACGTCCTGTCTCCATCGGTGCTCTCATGGTTCTTCTTAGTTGTGCGGAATCCAGGTAGAGCCGAGCAAACTTGTATGAGGCGCCGCCCGACACAGACTCACAGACCCGCAGACTACGGGACTCACGAAATCTGTTTGTCCGTGGCTGGTATTTCGTGCAACACCATTAAGCAACTGCGGGCTGGCTACCCCCGCGGCGGCGGCGGCGCGGCGCTGCTCGCGGACTACCTGGTGAGGTTGATCAGCCAGTCCCGTAGCTTCCACGTGGACAGGCAATCGTAGTGGTTATAGTCCTTGATGGCCGAAAAAATCGACTTGGCGGCCTCCAGCCGGCCCTGGTCAACGGCGTCCCGGTACACGCTGTACTGGACCATGGAGTCGACGGCGTTGGTGACGCCGATCCGGCCGGCCGGCATGTAGAGCGGCTCCAGCTTCTTGATGCTGAAGGACCGGTCCGAGATCCTCACGGAGCCTTTCACTGCCTCGTACAGGTCGAACAGCACCCCGGTCTCGACGAGCTCCTCCACCTCGTCCACCATGACCCCGTGCCGGCGGGCCAGCTTGCGCAAGGCGCTGACCTCGTACTGGGCGTAGTGGTAGATGTGCAGGCCGGGATACACCGCTCGGCGTTCGGTGACATGGTCGATGAAGTCGATGAGCGCCTGGCGTTCCTCTTCCAGGGAGTGGGCGGTGAAGGAGATGAAGTCGTGGCCATCGGCGGTGAACTCCACCAGGCCGAACAGGTACTCGATCCCCCATTGTCCTGTCCCGGGGTCCTGCCAGAGCGGGTCGCCTTCGAAGTCGAAGAAGATGTCGCCGGGGTCCGGTTTCGGCAGGGCGACCAATGCCGGGTTCTCCAGCACGACATAGGAGACACCGTTGATGGTGCCGTCCACCTCGCAGGTCCCGGTCTGCAGCCGCGCCTGGTCCTGCAGCTCGGCCCACAGCGGGTCCATCTTGATGCCGACGTCGGGCAGGTCCGCGGCGGCAAACATGGACATGGTCTTGATGCCGGCCTGGATGAGCTTGGCCCGGCGGGAGCGGTTCATCCGGCGCACCAGCATCAGGTCATCGGCTGCCTCCATCTCGGCTTTGCAGTCCGGGCATTTCAGGCAGGATACCCACCGCGGGTCGCCCCAAGTGGACGGGAGCGTGCCAAGGCGGTGGGCTTCCAGGACGGCGCGGAGCCGGTCCCGGGCGGCGTTGAACACGGGAACGGATTCCGGCAGCGGGTGGCTCGTTGTCTCGTCGGTGCCCAGGATCAGGTGGCCGTCGCGGTGCACTGGGACGCCGGCGCTGCGCAGCTGGTCGGCGTAAGCGGCCAACTGCATGAGGGCCTCGGCCTTGGCGCTGCGGGCCAGTTTCGTGTCGAACACCGCGTAGGTGCCGTCCTCCTGCAGGATCAGGAAGTCGGCACGGCCGTGGAAGCTGCCGTCGAAGAAGGTTCCTTGATAGACCACATCGAAGCCATCCCGCAGGGCCTGTATGGTTTCCCGGTGCCGGGCCTCCAGCCCTGCCCGGTCGAAGGTGCGCGGCGGGCGGACCTCATAGACGCGCGAGGGACCGAACTCGTCGCGGAGCAGCCCGAGGACTTTGGCTTCGTGCTTGTCGCCCAGGGCTGCGGTCAGTCCGGCCATGGCATCATCTTCAAGGGCCGGCGCCGGGATCCGGCCCAGCAGGACATCGAGCTTGCGGACGGCCGCGAACTCGCAGACGGAACCGGCAACGATGTCGGTCGCGGACAAGATCAGCTCGTCCGGCCCTCGCCGGTCAGGGGTTGGTAGGAAAAACACTTGCGCCTCCGGTCTTGATACTGCTCTTCAAATTCACATGCGTAGACCCCGTAGTTCCCGGGGATAGTGATAGGTCAGGGGGTCGGCTCCGGCCAGGCGTCAAAGACAGCCATGAGGGCAATGACAATGATCCCGAGCGCGGAAAAGAGGAGACCGCCAAGCATCGGGGTTACCAGGGGCAGGGCGACGAAAACGGCCGCGTAGCCGAGGATGTTGATGGACGCGAACGCGATCGACAGTGCCGGGGCGCGCAGGTCCCTCCGGGGGTGGCGGACAATCTGCACGAAACCTGTGACGACGCTGCACACCGCCGCGAAGCCGAGCAGGAACCCGAGCCACGCGAAGCGGGGACCCAGCATAGAGCTCATGGAGTTCAGCGCCAGCGCCGCACTGCCGCCCCAGAAGCCGACAGCGATGGAGGCGGCGCCGGCTGAAATCCGCAGCGCCGACTTCGCCTTTGAAGCCCGCACCGGGAGTTTGACCGGGGCTCCAACGGACTCCCGGTAGATGGGGGTTGCCGGCGGCGGAAACGCCTCAGGATGGCTGTAGTCGATCACGTCGTAACCCTTTCCGCCGCCGGCAACTGGCTGGGGAGTCCAGTCGCAGCAAACAGTAGGGGCAGGCTATGACATTGAAGCTGGGCAGCAGAAAGCCCCGCACCGAAGAGGTACGGGGCTCCCATTACGCTGCAGCTACTTCTGCCCGAGGAGTTCTCCGCCAAGCTTGTCGTGCACTGACTTGGAGTCGGTGCCTGAAATAGTCCAATTCTTGCCGGCAACCCCATTGGTTTTCAGCGCCTTGTTGGTTTCGACCCACATCGCCAAGTTCTCCATGTCGTCGTAGACAGAGATCGCATAGTCCTCGCCGCAGGAGCCGGAGGTGTCAGCCAGTGTCGACTTGTTATGCGGGTCCCAGTCATCACAGCTGATGCCAGCCTTTACCAGTGCGTCCTTCAGTTCGGTGGCAGTCTTATAGGATCCCCCATCGGCGGGAGGGCCACCACAAGCGATCAGCAGCAGGGCGGCACCAAGGGCCATAGCGGGCAGCATGAGACTGCGGAATGTCTTCATCGCAATACTTTCTCTCGGAGTGCAGGTCCGACGAGTGCTCGCGGTCCCCCGGAGTTGAAGTTACACGAAACGGGAGCGACTACTTGCATGTGGCGAGGATGCCGGCGATCGCGTCATGCTCAGGCTGGGTCATCCACAGCTTGTACTTGGCCTTCACCGCGGTCTGCCGGGTCACGTATTCGCAGCGGAAAGCCTTGTTGGGCGGCAGCCAGGCATCTGCCGAGCTGTCGCTCTTCTGCTGGTTGGCGGGGCCGTCGGCGGCCATCAGGTTGAGCGGGTCGTTGGCGAGCTGAAGGCGCTGTTCGGCACTGATCTGCTGGGCGCCGGTCTGCCAAGCCAGGCTAAGCGGGATGATGTGGTCGATCTGAACGTCGGAGGAGTTCTCACCACGGGTGAAGTTGATGGTTTTGCCGGTGTACTTGTCGGCCAGCGTGCCGGAGGCGATGACGCAATCCTTGGTGCCGGCCTTGGACGTCACATTGGTGAGGTCGCGGCGGAGGATGTCGTTGCGGGTGTCGCAGCCGTTGTGGTCCACGTCCGACCAGGCGGCGCCGAACTGGTCGCGGCTGTAGCCGGTCTTGGGGGCCTTGCCCTTGATCGGAATAGTGGCCAGATGGGATACGGCGAACGCGGTTTCGGCTGGGTTCGCTGCTCCCGCAACGGCAGGCTGGGAAGCGGCGGCGGCTGCGCTGTGCACCCCGTCGGCGACCTTGGTGCCGACCTGGTTTGCGGCGTTGCAGCCCGCCAGGGAGGAGGCGAGGAGCACGCCGGTCAGGACGGTCAGGGACTTGGCGGCGGCGGAGCGGGTGATCTTCATGGTCCTTCATGTGTGCGGCATGCCCGAGTTCCCCACCCGGGCATGCCCAGACTAGCCGCCGGGTAGCCGGCGGCCAGTCTGCCACGCTCAGCGGACCAGGCGCCGATCCGACTCCCGGAACACTTCGCGCAGGTTGGAGATCATCGCGTCCCCGTCCGCATGGCCGGTCTGGGCTGCCACGTGCTCGAGGAACCCGCGGACCATGGCGGCGTGCAGCGGCGTCCCGTCCTCCGTCGTGAGGGCCGGTTCGTCGGAGGAGACGTCCAGTACGTACTCGGCACCGTCGGCCCGGAGTTCAGCGGTCCGAGCGCCGCGGTCCAGTGCGCCCACAGAGTTTTCGGCATCCCTGAAAGAGGAGTCGGCGACGACGTCCATCATGACGGCGTATTCGCGGAAGGACTCGTAATCCCTGCGGAGGGCCTCGGGTCGGGTGGTCTCGAACACGTAGCCGCCGGAGGAGCTGATGTAGGCCCGCGAGAACCAGTCACCACGCTGGTAGTCTTCCCCGTCCGCCGGGGTAGCTGAGAGCGCCAGCGAGTTCGCTCCGACATGGATGGTGTGCTGGATGGCGCCGTCCTGGACTGTGAAGGCTGTCCGGTCCCCAATCTTGGTCATGGTCACAGGACCGGGGATGCCAGCATCGGCGACGACTTTCTGAGCGACCAGGGCGAGCCCTACGTTGCCGCTGGTGTCCAGGTTGTCGGCGAGTCGTACCTTTTCGTTGCCCAGCTGTTGGCCAGGTTCGAGCAGGTACTGGTGATGCTGCATCTTCAGCTGTTCCAGCACAGCTTCCTGCTCCTCCCGGGGCAGGGTCTCGAAGTATTTGGCGCGGCGGTCCAGTTCGACCAGGACCTCGGGAACCGGGTCCCGGGGTTCGTGTTCGTACCCGTACCGACCTTTGTCCTGTCGGCGCTGCCATGTGCCCATTTCCATGTTGGATCGGGCGCGAACCAGCGCCCCGACGATGCCGACGGCGGTCTTGTCCAGCGGCGACTGCTCCGCGGTAAGGGTGATGCCGGAGGGCTCCGAGCGCATTTCGGCGGCGAACTGTCCGCCTGTCTTGATGCCGGCTTGGACACGCGCGCGATTCTCTACATTCTTGGTCATGGTTGTGATGTGTGCGGCTGTGCTCAGGTCGTGACTGCTGTGGCGCAATGACTCTCCTGTGATTGAAGAGGCGTGACAGGAACTGTCATTCACAAAGCATTGCCGCGAGGATTCACACCCTGTTTGAATATGGCCCGGGTGCCACATCTGGGTGCGCCCAGTCGGATGAAGGGGACACATCGTGAAATTCCTCAACGCTCTTCGAAAACCCACGCGGCTGATGGCCACCGCCGCAGCGACCGCTGTCCTGGTCGGTAGCATGGCCGTTGCCCCGGCAGAAGCAGCCGGGCGCACTGTGACGGTGAGCTTCAGCAACGGGAACTGCTCGACTGGCAGCTGGGTCAGCACTGTGCAATTCGGCGCCGTTCCAGGTATCACCGCTGTCAAGGTCAAGGGCGGCAACTCTGCCAACATCCAATTGCTCAACGGCAGCCGGAACGTTCAGTTCGTTGGCACCATCTGGTGCACCAAGGGTTGGTGGATCTTCACCAAGACCACTCCGCAGTACTTCAGCAAAACCGTCTACGTCCCCGGAACGGCAACTCGGGTCAATCTCTAACCGCCCCATAAGGAAGCGGTCCGGTGCGTCATGCCGGGCCGCTTCCTTATGTGCTGCTACACTCGGCTCTCGGCGGCCCGGATAACGGACTTCGACACTGCTGAGGCCGCGGCTTCCAGGACTGCTTCCGTGCTCTGGCCACAAGGTCGGCGGCCAAGGTGGTGCCGGCCTCCGGGTCACTGAACTTCACGGCGGCCAGGGCTGGAGCGTTCTTGGGGTCCACCGTCCCGTAAGCGACATTGCCGCGGACCGTGACCATGCGGCAGGCGTCGGACCCGAACGGGGTGCCAGCGATTCGTTGCACGCTCGAGGTGGGATTGCTGCACGCCACCCTCTCCGGCATCGATGCGGGCGGTGACATTGACCTGGAATCGCTTCGTACACGCGGAGCCGACGTTCCGGCTGTATTAGCCGTCAGAGCTTGCTCTGCTCCTCTTCGGACCGTAAAAGCAGATCGAAGCTCTCTAGCCCGTAGTCGGGTGCGGTGACCGTGGCGATGACCTGTCGCTCCTTGAACCGTTCACCGGCGACTTTGAGGTCAAGTCCCGGCACGCCGTTGATGGTGAGGGAGTGGCTGAAACCGAGGTCGATCATCTGCCGGAGCCTGCTGGAGGTGATACGTGCAGACGGATCGCCGGTCATCTCGAGGATCTGTTCATTGAGGGTTTCGGTTAGCCCAGAGAGAAAGGCTCGATCGCTTTTTACTGTCGTGACTATGGAAGCGATCGTAAAAAGCGTGGCACTGAGAGTGCAGACGAGAACCATGATCCCGAAGTTCCTCAGCGGTTCGATAAATATCATGAGCACCAAGCACACAAGCCAGGTCAAGAATCCTACGCCGAAAAAGAGATAACCAGAGTCCTTGGCCGGACGTCCGGCCCACTGGTTTGGAGTGAATGTCGTGAGGACATGCTCGCTGCTTTTGGGGATCATTTGTGGTTTTCCTTCAGTTCGAGCAGCGCCTCAGCCAGGAGGACGGCCTCACGCGCAGTCTTCAGGTCGTCGCGAAGGCCTCCGTCAGGAGTCGGGGCGGCGAATCCTTCAGCGGTGCCAGCGAGGCCCAGCACCGCCTTGCTGAGATTCTCCCGTTCCTCGGCGAATCGGCGGGAAGACGTAAGCTTCTGTTTACTCAGCTCGAGACTATTCAGAGACCTGCAGATTTCGTTCACGCGTTTCTGGACTGCCGCACGCCTTGCTTCCACATTTTCTGATCGGGCCCGGAAGACCGACACCATGTTGCCGGAAACCCCGTATAGGTCCTTGAGGGCCGGGGCGGGTGCCTGGTTCTTGTTGCCGAGAAGCCCTTCAAGCCGGGCGTGACGCTTGGTCCATTGATCGAGGCCGAACTGGTTTTGGTCCGCTGCAATTGATACGACCGCCAAGGCGGCGCTGAGCTTGTCGTGGCGCTTCTTCAGACTGGCCGCGGCAGTGTCTAGCCGCTGCAAAAATTCCCCGTAATTGTCCACCACTGTCATCGATCCCCCAGTGTCGTGCCGTATCAACGTGAGAATCTTACTGGCTTCTGGCGGCTATTTGGCTCAGGACACCGGCTGAGGGGGTCAGTGGTCCGCCCCTATATCCGGATTCCACCATGGGGTTGACGTGCACGATGATGACTTGGACGTTCTTCGAGCCGTCGTAGCGGAGGTCGTACGTGACCTCAAGCCCGGTCGAGGTGCCAGAGGTGATGGCGAAGGTGCTCTTCTGCTCCGGCTTGGCCGAGATGTCCTCAATCCAGCGGTCCGCGGGCTCTTTGTCAATGCCGTGGGCCTCCACCCAGTCACAGATCAGCACGAAGTAGTCGCCTCGGTTGTCGGCGGTGAGGAAGTAAGTGACCTCGCCGAAGTCAACGTCCGTTGTTTATGCCGTTCAGCCTGACCCGGTCTCCGCCGACTACCGCCCGCTAACGAACATCAGGTTGTGATCGACCGGCTCGGTGGCGTGCTCGTATCGGTCCCAGCCTTGGGAGGCCCAGAACTCATCTGCCCCTGCCGAAAAGGCCACCAGGGGTGTGCCGACGTGGCGGTCAGCGAGCAGCTGGACGGCGTCGGTGCCGTAGCCGCGACGCCGGTGGTCCTCGGAGACCTCGAAGAAGTGGACGACGGCGTAGGGCCCGGGTCGACCCGGCTGTTCGTACTCGGGATTGATGACATCCTGGACCTCGATCTCGGCGCGGGCGACCTCGTACTGTCCGGCGAAGAACGCGTAGAAGTGCATGGTGGGCTCGAAACCGTAGATGCTGTCGTTCCACCATTCGCCGCTGAAGTCATCTGATTCGCTGAACGGCTTGTAGATCACGCTGTCCGAGGTGTCAGGCTTGAGCCGCATAAGGGTCAGGGTCACTGCTTGGCCTCCAGGAAGTGTCGGTCGGGGCGGACCAGGCGGGTGCGTTCATAGCCGTACTGGGTCTCAGTGGTGACGGCCAGCATGCCGTCCCCGGCCGGTTCAATCTTAGTGACGACGAACAGCTCGCGGTTCGGCGAATGGCTCCACCAGCGGACGTCGGTGGCTTCCAAAACCGTGTTGACCACCATCTCATCGGCGCGGACGGTGCCTTCAACTGGCAGGCCCGAGGCACGTGCAGCAAGCCAGACATCAACACGGGCAGCCACAGCGGACTGCTTCTCTTTCTCGTGGCGTTCCACGCCGGCCAGCGCGAAGAGCCGGTCCAAGTTGGGAACCGCGGCGGCATACTCGGCCCAGGAATTCAGACGCTGGGGGACGTACTTGCCGAAGATGCTGCGTAGGTCCTCATAGATGCCAACGTGACGGGAGTGGCAGGGTTCTCGACGACGATGCCGCCGACGGGAACGAAGTAGGCCTGGTAGCCCAGTTCGAGCATCTGCTGGATGTCACCATTGAACTCGAACGGCGCCGAGCTAAGGCGGAAGAACTCCACCCCTTCGACCTCGACTCGCTCCAGAACATCGGCTTCTTCGTCGTTCCAGATGGTGTCCTGCGTGGTTGTATCAGCGAAATCGCGCCACAGGACATGTACCCGGTCCTTCTCCCACTTGAAGACGTTGAACTCCTCGGTGAGCAGGAGCTTGATGTCATCGCGGGAGATCAGGTAGCCGTCTCGAAGCACCGGTACAGGGACAGTGTGGTCAAAACTTATCCAGGCAATTTCGTGCATGGCCGGTACTCCTTGAGGGATGGCGCCGGCGGTCCGGCTGCTCTATGAGCCCATGTGTGAGGAAGGGCTCGCAAGTCTCCCCGCACGGGTCATGGACCTATTTCGGCTTTTCGCACGCCATGCCGTCACCGTCGGCGTCCAACTTTGCTGAATCCCCGGCTGCGCTCTTGGCAGAAGCGCCTTACCCGCCGACCGCACTGCGTCACAGTTCTTGTATGTGACGGTAAGCCGGCAG
Source organism: Paenarthrobacter sp. YJN-5 (assembly GCF_015040095.1). Taxonomy (NCBI): domain Bacteria; kingdom Bacillati; phylum Actinomycetota; class Actinomycetes; order Micrococcales; family Micrococcaceae; genus Paenarthrobacter; species Paenarthrobacter sp. YJN-5. The sequence goes on along the minus strand of NZ_CP053545.1, from coordinate 149,194 downwards.
GAGTGCCCAATGTTGTCCTCGCTTTACGACGACGGAAACCGCCTGCGCTCACAGCTGTGTTCGTCTGCATGCTCAAACCAGGAAACATGCCTAGACACTGCTGTCACGGCGCCCATGACCTGAGCGCTAAGCCACTAACTAAGCGCCTCGTCCTCAAGCTGTTGGAAAGTCTTGCCCGACGGCGTCTTCCATGTGATTCTGCCGTTGATGTTTCCGCCCACGACAATGGCACCCGCAGTGCTCGGGCTGCTGAACAACTGGTCTTTCACGAAGACATAATCGTTGCCGCGGATCTCCACAATGCCCTGCTCTACGAGATCCTGGCGACGCCGGACAAGCGACGGGGAAAGAGACGAACGATGAGTTGCCTTGCCGATGGACCCGGCAAGCACCAAGAGCCCTTCAGTAGTAGGCCTTGCCCTGGCATCCGTCCCAGCTTCGCGGAAAACAAGCGTCTCAGCCACACCATCGCTTTGCGAGTCCCCTATGTGGATCTCCTTAACAGGCTCCAGTACCGGGTACCCAAGGGTGGTCAGCAGAACTGAGATGGTCTCGAGGTACTCGCGGCAGTCGGACTCCAGAGGTGCTGGTGTATGGGGATTCGAAGCGTCGTTGTCGTTGTCCAGGTCGTAGCGGCCGGCTTCGGTTGTCTTCTTGATCGCGGTCCATTCCATAAAGCCCGTGTGGGTGTTGGTCCAGGCATTGGTCAGCGAGACGGCGACAAGGGCATGATCCCAAAACTCTTTCTTTTCCGAGTGCTTCTTCAGCCTGTCTCCAACGGCTCCGGTCTGGCCTATATAGCAGGCTGGCTGGCCAGAAGACGAGGTTCCAAACAGGAAATAGACGCTGACCTGCTTAGCCTCCGGCATGCTCCGGAAATCCGGCAGCAGCGGTCGGGGCACTTCGAAGAGACGCACTGTGCGTGTGGTGATCTCAGCCATCCGAATTCCAGCAGGGTCGCCTTGCGGCAAGTAGATCTGAATTGTCTGAGGTAACGGCCTATCCCGAAGCATGCGTAAATCCTTCCACAGCAGTCGGTGTCAAGATTGCCTCTGATCGACCTTTTTCCAAGCAGAAGCGTGAGTGAGGCTCGCCGTCCGGTCTCTTTCGGACTCGGCGCCCGACCCCTAGTACGCCTCTACGAGCTCCAGCTGCGCGTAGGTGACCCGGTCCAGGCTGTCTCTGTCGAAGCGGTCGGAGTGCGAGTAAACGGTCCAGCGGTATTTGCCAGGAGTGACGTCGAAGACGGTGAACACGGTGAGTGCGTACCTTTCGTTGGCAGCTTCAACTTCCGGGCCGCCGTGGTCCAGCCAGCCCTGGTAATCAGTGAGCATAGTCGCCCACAGGTCCGTGCAGATTTTCGCGACGACAACCTCGTCGTCGTTGAACTCGGCTTCGTCTGTTTCCTCATTCCACGCCGGAGTCACGACCTGGATCAGGCCGTCAGGCAGCCGCGTGACACTGGGGCAGGTGTTGCCGACGAAGGCGTAGGCGACGTTGATCTCCGCGAACTTCTTCGCCCAGGCATCGAGGCCGGCCCCGTAGTTGATGGACATCGGAGGGTCAATCTCGAAGTACTTCACCGTGCGCAGATCGTCGGTGGCGATCAGGCGCCCAGAGGGGACACTGATCTCGATGACGGTGTTTTCGAGGAATGCCGGCGGCTGGTCGTAGTAGCCTCTGGCTGTCTGGGTCATGGCGGCTCTTTCTGGTTGACGGACGTGGGCCATCTGCCATGTGTGCGGAGCAGGCAATTCCCTGCCACGAAGCTACCGGGGCGGGTAAGTTGAGCAGGACAGGAGGATCGCTCATGGGCTACACCCATTACTTCCCCGGCTTGACCGCGACAGCCTGCGTAATTGCGGACGCCAGAAAGATCATTGCCGCCTCCCCTGTGACAATCTGCGGCCCGGACGGTCAGGGCTTGCCAATCCTGAACGAGGCCAAGGGTATCCGGCTGAACGGATTCGAGGCCGCCGGCGAGGCCTACGAAACGTTCCACCTGCCAGGAACCAAGCCGCCGCGTTACGCGGACATGTGGACCTTCTGCAAGACAGAGCAGAAGCCCTACGACGTCGTGGTCACCGCCATCCTGATCGCCGCGGCGGTCCGGGAGCCCAGGGTCGCCGCGGAGGCATTGGGCAGTGACGGTGACTGGAAGGATTGGACCGACGGGGTGGACCTGTTCGAGAAGGCGGTGCGCCCTCTCACCGAGGACGAAAAGATCGCCCTGGAGCTCAACGTCGAAGCTATGAGGCCAAGCCGATCCCCGTACCGCCCGGGAGCCTAGCGCTGCCGTGCAGTTCTATGGCGGCCCGCCTTTTCGAGTCAAGGCGATCACGCTTTGTTCGATGGAAGCGTCCAGATCGGCACGGCCGGCTTCAGGGTCATCGCCGTAAATCTTGATGTTCGTGTCCTCTTCGCCCACAAAGCCTGTCGCGGCGTACCAAGAGATGTATGGAAAGACCAGGGTCAGGCCACCTAGCGGCGCTTCGATGGCTTGATTAGCCAGGATATTCTCACGCATCTTGCTGAAGTAGAAGGGCGCACTGACTGTTACGCGATCCCTGTCGACATACCTGTGAGTGGTCTGCCAAAGCCTCCCGTCAGAGGATATTGCCAGCCCGAAGCGCGGCTCCATCGGCCACCCTTCAGCGAGTTTTCGCTGAAGCTTCTTTTGCCCTGCCCAAAACGTTTGTTTGAACTCCTCCTCGATAATGGGAGCAGCTGGCACCCTCTGGGATAGCAAGAACTTTGCCGCCTCGGAACATTTCGTCTGGAGTCGATTCAGCGCCTGCAGTGCTAGCGGAACTGATCGTTCGGCTGCCAGGGCACGTTGACTATCTTCCTGACGAGCCGCCGCCAGTTGTTGCTCGAAGTCATCCTGAAAGCCCATGTGGTCCTCACATCTCCGTCGTAGCGTTAGCGTACCAGCGCGCTTGGGGGCTGAGATGGCGAAGCAGAGGTGTGGCTGCGGCGTCACGTCGTATAAGCAGGCGAGCTGATGTCAGAGTATGGTGCGGGCCGCGAGGAATTCCCGAAGCGCTGTGGCCTCCAGCCCGTTACCACCTCTTCCCAACGCCTTGAGGACTCCACGGCTGCCTATCTCGTCGTGGATCGAAACACGGGCCATTGTTATCTCCTGTCCGTGAATCGCGTAAGCATCCTTCACTGCGTCGTAAAGGGCGCGTTGCTTCCACCGAGGCGATCCATTCCTATCAAAGACCCGTGGCGGGTCACCCGCGCCGAACATCTTCTCGGTCGAAGGACTGGTCCATTTTCCGCCGTATCCGCCGGCCTTCAGGCATTGGTTTTCGTGCAGGGAGCTGTAGTTGAGGTAGTCGCCGGCCCAAGGAAGGCTTTTCGACCAAGACAGCCGGTCCGTAAGTTTCCGGTAGCGGTTGAAATGCAGCTGCTCGTCGAATTCGATGAGCAGGCCGTCTGCGGTCGCGAAATCCCACTTCCCGCTGGTGAAGTCCAGGTAGCCCATTGTGCCTCCGAGCGCGCGGTGGAGGCTGACGATTTCATCCCGTGCATGCCCGGGCAGGCCCCTTGTCGTAGCAAGGACCTTGCGGTTGGTGGCTTGTTTTGACAGGACATCGTAGCCGGCCTTCACCAGTTCGGACCGGAATGCCTCAGCGAGTTCACCCATGCCGACAACCTAGCAGCCCGCGGCGGGTCTCCCTTGATCCCAGGATCTGCGCATGTTTCCGGGTAGCTGCTGCCCCACAGAACAGAGACACCATGGCCCGGACCCGACTCCGCACCGACATCAACATCGCCCGCGAACATGCCAGGCTCTCCCCCGGCAGCGGACGCGAACTTGCCCGCCTGCAGGAACTGCTCGGCGCTGACGAGATGGTGGAGGCGATGACTCAGGCCCGCTACCAGGGCTGCTTCGGTCTAGTTGTGCTCACCAACACCCGGCTGCTCTTCCTCTGCGACGGGATCATCTGGAAGGTCAGCGACACCATTCCTCTGGATCGGATCGGGATCATCCTGTGGCAGTCGGTCTTCGGCTTCGGCACGCTGACCGTCCACGTAGCCGGCGCACCGCTGCTGTTCACCGGGATCACCGGCCGCGGCGGCAGTGCTGTCCTCAAGGGGCTCCGCGCGCACGTGGCTGAGAACGCTGATCTCGAGCTTCGCACCCGGAAGAGCATCCTGGCCTTGGCCGCGCATCTCATGCCGGAGCCGGCGCCGGATGACATTTCCGTGCTGGATGAAGCAGCCCCGTCCCTGGATGTTCCTGTGACGGGGCCGGAGTACGCCGCCCAGATGTAGGGAGGCGCCCGTCTTTCCCGGCCGGTGAGGGGTTCCTGAGCCGCCGCACACATAGGGACCAAGACGGACGTTTACGTCATCGCCCGGGGGTTTTCAGACACTTTTACCCCGGGACCGAAGCGAAGGTTGAACCGGGGCATCTCCTACCTGCCCTGCTAAGGGACTTCCTGCGGCCGCTCATCAGGAACCGGGTCGGCATCGTAGCCGGCCCGGTCTTTTTGTGCCCGTGGTTCAGAAGGCCCCGCTGAACAGCCCGATGAGCCACGCCGCCGCCATCGAAGCGGGAATCAGGACCAGGGAAATACTGGCGGGCACGATGGTCCGGTCTTTTTGCAGGCCGGTGACTGCCAGGACAATCCCGAGGACAGCCAGCGGGATCACGGCGTTCAGGAGCACGCCTGCCATGAAGGACGGGCTGTCATGCCGAAGTGTGGCACCAGCCCACGACCCGAACGCCGCGAGGACGGCCAGGGCCATCACTATGAGCGAGGCTGTGCCGGACCGGTTGCCGCTGAGGGCCTCTCTCAGTGTGACGCTGTCCTTGCTGCGCTGCATGTCGGTGACCGTAGCAGGGCGTGCCGACTTTTTGTTGCGGCCGCAGGGTACACCAGCGCGGAACTGTGGCGCCGTACACAGGGTAAGTATGAGAGAAGTTACTTACCGCACGTTCCCGGACGGCACCCTGGTTGTCGAGGTCATCACCACGCAACTGCCGGTGGTGCAACCGGCCGTCGTCGAGCCCGACGAGCTTGCCGGCGCCTGAACGGGTCGGAGCTAGCCGAGTGCGCTGCGGATTTCGGCCCGTACCAGGCGTTCTGCATCATGGCCGAGGTCCAGGCCCAGTATGGCGTTGAGGGCCCTGGCCATTTTGGGCGCGGCGGCGACGAACTGCGCGACTTCCTCATCGTGGAGGTCAAGAGAGTCAAGATCGGACGGGGACCAGCGATCGGCGGTGTGCGGGTTGGCGAGGACGGCGGGAGCTGCCATGTGATGTCCTTAGGTAGTGCCGGATGCTTACAGCCAGCATGTGTGCGGCCGGAGGCTTCCCTGTCGTCACACGCCGGGCACTTCACCGGATGTTCATGACCCGTTCGCCGGCGGTCGAAATCATTGTTCCGGGCGGACTGTGGGACGGCGACATTAGGCAGCTGGTGTGCCAACCCTTTGGGAATCCTGCGGAAATGCCGGGCTGAGGGACAGATTCCGAGCCTGCCGCACACATATGGGGCATGAAATACGAGTCATGGTCTCTCGCGCCGGCCCGGCTTGGTCCTGTCCCTCTTGACCCGCGCCCGTTGAAGCACCCGAACTCTCCCGGCTTCCCGACCTCCGCCGTGGTTGCGCGCGCGTACGCGGCGGAAATCAAGGCCGACCGGGCCAAACGTGTCCCGTGGCGGAAGATCGCAGAGAAGATGTCCATCTCGAGGATCGAGGCGATCCGTCTGGCGCACAGCCTGGACGAGGTTCTCGACGAAATCCGGGAGGTCGAGGCAGCCGGAAATCAGCGGAAGGCCGTGCCGGACTCGCGGCCCGAAGTCCCCTCGTCGCCGTCGCTGCCGCTTAGGCTGGTGCGGTGAACCCGAGCCCGTCGCCGACTCCTGTGGATGTCTTCGTCCACACCGCTCCCCCAGCCGACTGGCAGGTGCTGGCTGCTTTCGCGCCCCTGCTGGCAGCAGTGATCGCTGCCCTTATCGCCGGTGCAGCACTGTGGCAGAAGTGGCGTGCGGACAACCGGGCCGAGTGGTGGCGCCGGGCGCAATGGGCCCTGGACGCTTCCATGTCGAATGAGCCCAAGCGGGCCGAAATGGGGCAGCAAGCCATCAACCTTTTGGGCAGCAGCAAACTGGCAACCCCCGAGGATGGTGCTCTGCTGAAAATCGGGACCGAGGATCCGCTCGAAGCTGCGTACAACGCCCAGTTGGCCGAAGCCGCGGACAATGTTGGCATCAGCGACGAAGCCGAGGCACGGCTCGAAAGAGTGGACGACCCGGAGACAAGGCGCGACAATGAGGGTGACAACAATGACGACACAGGAAGGTAGGAGGTCGACGATGGCCATGGCACACCCGGTAACTCACCGCAGGCACGCCCAATCAAACGCGGACTCAATCGCACCCTCCCGCCGCCCGGCGTCCGTGAGCCCGCAGGACCGGAAGGTCCAGATCGCTGCCGCCAAGGCGAGGATCACGCTGGACAAGCTCACCGGCGACGTCACTCCCGATTGGATCATCGCCTTGTCCAAGGAAAAGCCGGAATAACTCCCGGCCAAAGAACCTAGAAAGCCAGCCCCGTCCCTGACAGGGCTGGCTCTATTCTTTCGAGGCCGCCTTCGTGACAGGCCTCGGGTCCTTACCTGCCGGCATTGCACATGACCATGGAATAGGCGCCCGTTGAAGTCTGCGTGGAAATTTCATTCCCATCGCGGAAGATGCGGCAGGTTATGCTGCCCGTGGCGCCGCTGCCTTGGGCGCTGACTCCAAGGGACCAAAACCCGTAGGTTGACTCGAAACTTGATGCAGCAAATTCATAGGTCTTTTCTACAGGTCCCCACACTTCGTCGCTTGCTTGCTCCTGCCCCATTTTGTTGCCAACGAAGTTAGTGTAGGTAATCAGACCGATTGGCCCGTCGGCTTCGACAACGTACTTGACCACTGATTGTTTCGGCTTCGGTGGGGTGAACGTCGGAGTTGGAGTAGCGGATGGACTTACGGGTATAACTGCTGGCGCGCTTGATGGTGCCAGGCTGCTTTCCGCACTTGGCGACGGCCTTGGCGTTGGAGGGTTATCCGGGTTTGGAATCAGGTTTAGCTGTATAACGGGGTTCGCGGCCAAGTCTGTGCCATCGGCGGCAATCGTTGACTGCACTAGGTATTTGTCCAAGTCGTCAGGCCCTACCGCCCCCGGGTAGGACTGACCGTCGACATAATAGTGGTAGTTGTAGAAACCAGCCTCGCTGAGAGAAATCGTTGCCTCGGCTAGCAACTTGCCCGCGACATCCGGAAGCCCTTGCGACGTTGGTGCCTGCGAACTTGGGGATGATCCAGAGACAGTCGAAGTTGCAGCGCAACCTGTCAGAGCCAAGGCCAATGCCAATCCAACGATGCCCTTGCACGCAGCCGCGTTCATACGATTACCCCCATTTTCCGGACTCCAAGAAACAACAATCTCCGGCCCACCGATACCGGTACCGATTTCATCTTGCATCATAAGCAACCCCGGCGCCGTGACTCTCACCGGGAATTTTGGTTACGGGTCGCTAAAACAGTGACCGATTGTCATTGGTTGGTTCGGAATGTTCAGGAGCAGGTTCTACTGCCTGTGCTCCCCCTCCTGCGGGCGGCGCGATACACAGGATCTCCCGCTTTGGTCCCGGGACCATCGCATTCAAGAAGCCCGGACCCACCGGTGCTAAAAAACTGTGATGCCGCACACATGCAAGGCAATCACCGCCAAGGGCACCTGGAGCAACACATGACCGCCATGATGAACGACCTGATGGTCGAATCGTTCGGAAGCCTGCCGCCGTCGCCGACATCGTGCCCGGCAGAGGATGGCGGCGCGCCCGTTCTGACCGTCACGGTCAATGCTCAAACGGTTCTCACCATCGCACGCCGCCTGCACGACAGCACCTGTGTCGCTGCCGCGCAATGCGACGTCCGCGACTACCACGCCCTGGACACGTACGAAGCTGATGTCAAGACCATGCTGGGCGCAATGGTGGCGGCCAGCACCGACGGTGACAGCCCCGACCTGAGCACCTGCCGCAACACAGCCGAGCGCCGCTGGTTCCAAGGCAAGTGGTGGTGCGAGAAGTGCAGCACGGAGGTCCAGTTCAGGGTCGGTTCCGGCTGGGTACATCTCATCAAGCGGTGACCGAACCGAGGATCGGGCCACAGGCGGAGATGCTCCTCGGCGAATGCCGCACACATTGCGGTCATGACCACCCTCAACATCCCGGTCCTGTCCGGCTTCCGGCAGTCGAGCGTCAGCCTCGCCGGCTCCTTCCCTGTCAGGGCGTGGCTCGGCCCCGACGGTGAAGCGGCGGTTGTGGTGCCACACATGGATCTGCTCCGGATGGTCCGCCAGGAACCGCTCCTGCGCGCAACCTTCCTGGCCGACGGCGCCGTGCTGTCCCAGCCGGGCAGCGACTACCTGGCGGCCCTGCCGTCGGTGTTCCTGGAGGGTGTGGGCCTCAAATGCTACGACCTGCGCGGCGCAGGCCTCCCCCTCCGCGAGGCTTCTGTCCTGCCCGCCGCCGCATAGCCCGCCCTTCCGCTCCGGACGTAATCCCTTGCCGGGGCCAGACACGCCCACATAGGCTCAAGCCTGTGAGCGGCCGGGACGGTTTCCGACAAGCGGAAGTGACCGGCGGCCAGTGAAGGATGCAGGGATGGCACAAGGTACGGTCAAGTGGTTCAACGCCGAAAAGGGGTTTGGTTTCATCGCCCCCGACGACGGAAGCGCTGATGTGTTCGCACACTATTCGGCGATCGCTACCCGCGGTTACCGCACGCTGGAGGAAAACCAGAAGGTGGAATTCTCAGTCACCCAGGGACCGAAGGGCCCTCAGGCAGAAAACATCCAGCCGCTCTAGCAGAACCCGAAAGAGGCTGCCCGGCCAGTGTTGTCCGGCCAGCCTCTTTTCCGTGTCCAGGCCTATGAGGCCACTGCCGCCTGCTCAGCTTCCCGCTTGGCCGCCCGCAACGCCCTGGCCTCAGCTTTCTGAATCGCGGCTCGGGCTTTCGTCGCGGCCGCAATTTCGGCAGAGCGCTTGGCCTGTGCGGCCTCAAGTTTCTGCAGCCGGCGCCGGGCCTCCTTCATGACGGCTTCCTCGTAGGCTGCCAGCCAGTCCCTGGCGCCGTCCTCATCGCTGAACGCCCCGTCGTCCTGGGCTTCCTCGGACAAACCCACGATGACGGCCCACAGCTTTCCCCTGGGGACGCCGGCGTCAGCCAGATGGTGTCCTTTGAGCATGGCCCTGCCGATGGCCTTCTCGTTGCCGATCCGGTCCGCGACAGCCAGCCAGTCCGGAACATAGTTCCGCGTGTGCCGGGCGCCCTCGCCGCGGCCGGCTTTGTCCGCCTCCACCAGCAGCGACCACTGCTTCAAAGTAGGCCCGCCGCCGGCATGGTCCAAGCGGCGCAACAGCCGGCGCACTGCTGAGGGGCTGATCTCGACGCCACCGCCCGGGGTGTGGCACATGTGCTCCCGGATCAGGGGCAGGATCTTCTCGTGGAACCGTCCCGGGGCCCCAATGCGTTCCAGAAAGTCCCTGGCCGGCGCGACCCCGGTTTCGTGGTGGCCGCCGGAGGTAATGGTGCCGTCGCCCTTGACCTTGGTGGAGTGGGCCTTGCCGAAGTCGTGGGTGATCGCGGCGAGGACCAGCATGGACGTCTCGTCCTCGTCCAGGCCTTCGCGGCGGGCAATTGCCGCCGCCTGGTCACCGGCCAGCCCGAGGTGCACGATCACCTCCCCTTCAGGGTGCCAGATGGGGTCCTGAGGGACGCCTCGGGTCGCCGCCAAGCCGGGGAAGTGCTGCTCCCAGCCTGAGGCGTGCAGCGCATTCAGCGCCCTGGAGATGTGAGTGCCTTCGGTGCTGAGCTTGCGGAACTGCTTCCAGATGCCGTCCTTGTGCAGCTGGTGGAATGCCGGCGCCATCTCCCGGCACAGCTCTGCCGTTTCCGGGGCCAGCTCCATGTTGAACCGGCCGGCAAATTGCATGGCACGGAGCACTCGAAGCGGGTCCTCGCTGAAGTGCTCGCCTGGGTGGCGGAGGATGCCTGCTTCCAGGTCGGCGCGGCCGCCGAGCGGGTCCACGAGCTCCCCCGTTTCTGAGTCCCACCCCATGGCGTTCATGGTGAAGTCGCGCCGGGCGAAGGCGGTCTCGAACGGCATGTTCGGGTCGGTATCGACGACGAATCCTCGGTGGCCTTCGCCGGTCTTGTTGTCTTGCCGGGGCAGCGCAACGTCGAAGTCCTGGCCGTTCAGGGACGTGTTGAAGACTCCAAACTCCAGGCCGAATTCGTTCACGTCCCCCGGCAGCGCGTTGCGGACCTCCTCTTTGGACAGCCCGTACACCTCGATGTCGACGTCCAGGGAGTCCACGGTTCCGCCCCGGGTCCGTGAGAGCAGCCCGTCGCGGACGGCGCCACCTACGATGAGGGGCCGGCCTCCGGCGGTCCTCAGCGCCTCAAGGACCTGTTCGGTTTCCGGGGTGAGCTCAAGCAGGTTGGGGATGATGTCCCACGGCTGCCGCAAGGTAAGAGCTACCTCCGAATGGGCGTCGGAGGCGAACTGGCCGCCCACGGGGATGCCTTTAGGCTGGCGGGCCTGTTGTGTGGTCATGTCCATAATGTGTACGGCGGCACTGTATTACGGGGTCCGTCACTGTTTGGCCCAGTCTCCGCAGCCGTCGGTGTCGAAAGTCTGGCCTTCGAGGAGAGTGACCATCGGGAAGCCGCCTTTCACGAGAAGGTCATAAGCGATGTAGTCGCTACCGTTGCTTCCAGTGCGGGTAATCTTCCAGGAGCAGTTGCCGACCACTTCCTTGGTGGTCCGGTAGTTTCCCGGGATGACGTCTTTGCCGACAGTCCATACGCCCTCTTTGATCGTCGACTTGGCGGCTTCAGCCTGCGCCGTTCCTGCAGCAGCCTCCCGAGCCTTTACTGCCTCCTCGGCCTTTTTTACCGCCTCCTCACGGGTGGCAAGTTTCGCTGCGGCGTCTGCTTCCAGCTGTGCGCTTGTTGTCGGTGCAGCCATATTGCGTTGGCTTCGTTCGACGCCGGCGGCCACGCCGCCGACAAGAAGTGCCGCCGCACCGGCCACCAACACCGCCACTGCGGCATTCCGGCCAGGTAATGCGGCCCAGGATGGGCGTTTGAAGATCAGCGAATACAGGCCTGTAAGGAGGGCTGCAATCCCGAGGAAGATGAGGATGGATTCGCCGTGGCCGCCTGTGGCGTTCCCCAGAACCATCAGGGCGAGCAATGCACCGACAATCCAAAACGAGGGGCCGAAGCGGCCCTTGGGGCTGGGCATACTCGGGGCTGGACCGTAAGGCGGCGGTGGACCTCCGAAGCCCTGCTGTGAGGCTCCACGGTATGGGTCTTGGGGAGAATGTGGCCAGCGGCCGTCTGGGCCGTTCTGCGGCTGCGGGTTCGGCGGTACGTTCGGGTCGTTTGTCATTTGGATGCCCCCAGGAAAAAGTCTGCGGCGCGTTTGCGCCGACGCAAGGTTAGCACCGGCCATCTCAGGGCCTATGAATCGGCGAGTAACAGAGGCAGCGGTTAAAAAGCTGCCGGTCGCCTGGCGAGCGATTATGGGGCCGCCGCACACATAGCGCCTGAGAAGTACACCCGCCCCGAAATGAGGACACCCTCAATGACCACCCTCACCGCCGTTCCATCCCCTGCACAGATTCCGGCAGTTCAGCAGAATGCCACCCTGTACCTCCAGTCCCGGGCACTGACCGGCATCAAGCAACACCTGCTGGCCGGCGGAACCGACACTGAGTTCATGCTCCGCCTTGCCAGCAATGCTTTGCGCGAGACGCCACCGGAGGATGCCCCCGACGCGGACACGCGGCGGCATGCCCGGGGCCTGAAAGCAATACACCGGCATCTGACGGTCGGCGGCACGGACCGGGCCATCCTTGTCGGTCTGACCGTGAACGCTTTGACCGGCTACAGCCCGGCGACCGTGAAGGAAGCCAACGAGATCGCTGAAGAGAGGGCCGCCGCATGATCCGGAACAACTCCGAGTACATGCGGGAGGACGGGTCCCCGCGTTACGGAATCAGGACCACGGGCCTGGAAGCCTTCGCTGAGGCACCTGCTCGGCCGTTGGTCACGGTCGCCCAAACAGCAGATGCCGCCGCCCAGTTGGACGGTGCCGAATTGAAGCTCGCTGCGGAGCACCGCTACGTCCTGGACCTGTTTAAGGAGGACGCGGAGGTGATCTCTTCCCTTCGCGAAGCCCACGCGGAAGAGCTGAAGCTGGCTGAGGCTGCGGTGGAGGCCCGGCTGGCTTCGCCCTGGACCTGGATGTCCGCTGCCAAGAGGTCCTACATCGAGTCGACGATCGACGACGCTGAGAAGGCTGGCACCATGGTCAGCCAGCTCGCATCCTTGCTGATGTCCATGGGCATCTCAGTCGGCAGTCTCGTCATCATGATCGGCATGGTAATCCTGCAGGTACCGCCGCTGCCGTACCTTGGCGTCTGCCTTGTGATGCTGCTCGTCCTCGTCCCGATCCGCAGGAAGCTGGATCGGGCCACAGACCGGACCACCCTTCCGCATGACGTCAGTAAGGACGAAGCCCAGGTCTTCTGGGACGACGTCGTGAACGCCACCTTGCTGGCCGTCCTCCAGAACAAGGGCGTCGAGGTTGACCTTGCCACCGCCGCGTCGCTGACCCGCGGCTGGAACCACACCCGCTACGTCTCTACTGTCGCCCAGGAGTTGCGCAGCAACCACGCAGCACCGCGCACGTAACCGTCGCTCTGCTCGAAAAACCGCCGAGCCGTACACAGACAGACAGAAGGGGCATAGGCCCCGGACGCAAAGAAACCCCGGAACGTTGCAGGTTCCGGGGCTTCTTCTCGTGGCAGACCTTTTCCGGTGGGTAGTCGGCTGCTGCATAAACTGATTCAAGGCTTGTCAGGCCACCCTACGGTCTTTCCTGACGTGCTGCAGTCCACACATTAGCAGGAGCATCCGACATCCTGGCAAGCCCCCGATTGTCTTCGCGCTGTCGCCGGCTGGCCGGTGAACCTGCAGGTCAGGGCGAGAAAAGGGCCCGTGGCGTCGTCCGCCACAGGCCCTTTTGGGTGCATCTATCGGGCGTTGAAGCCGCCGGTGGATCCGAAGCCGCCGGCACCGCGCTCTGAGCCGGGCAGTTCATCGACGATCCGGAAGTCCGCGATTTCGATGCGCTGGATGACGAGCTGGGCGATCCGGTCTCCTCGGTTGATGCGGAAGGCCTCGGTCCGGTCCGTGTTCAAAAGGCAGACGGAGATCTCGCCGCGGTAGCCGGCGTCAATGGTTCCCGGTGCGTTGACCACGGTGATGCCGTGTTTGGCGGCCAGACCCGACCGGGGGTGGATAAGTCCAACGGTGCCGAACGGCAGGGTCACGGACACCCCGGTAGGGACGAGGCGCCGCTCGCCCGGTTCCAGGACCAGGTCGATGGTGCTGCGCAGGTCCGCCCCGGCGTCGCCGGGTTGGGCGTAGGAGGGTGCCTCGATCCCGGCGTCAATGCGCTTCAGCTGGACGTCCAGGGTGGTTTCTACAGCTGTGGGTGCAACGGTCATGGTTCTTCTTTCAGTAGGAGCCGGCGGCGCGCTCGTGGCGCAACGCGGCTTTCTTTTCTTTGGCCTTGGCGCTCTTCTTGGCTTTCCGGCGCGCGGCGGGCGAATTGCAGCACGAGCAGCCGTTCATCCCGAGCCCGTCGACGGCGCAGCTGCGCCCGTTTTTCAACATGGTCTACCCTTCGATCTGCAGGAGCGGTTTGACGGTTCCGGTGCGGTACGCGAGTTCTACCGCCTCGGAGGTTTCTTCCAAGACTGTCCGCCCGTTGGGCAGGACGATGTGCGCCAGGAACTCCTGCTCGAAGGACACGATGCCTGCGGCGACGGCTTCGAGCTTGGCCTTCACGACCAGGTTCAGGGCCCGCCAGGATTGACGGACCGCCTGCTCGTATTCCTTCTCGGCAGCTTCCGGGGTGCGTTTCTGGTTCTTCGCCGGTGTGTGGGTGAAGCGCCGTTCGTTGCGGTCCGGTAGAGGCAGTACGAAGCGGATCTGGCGGCCTTCGGCGGTGAACGCCAGTGCGGTCCGGTTTTCCTGCCAGCCGTACATGAAGGATGTCGCCCCGTAACGGGCGAGTGTCCGCTCGATTTCGGCCCGGGAAGCGGAGCTGTCCACGGAGGTGCCCTGGGCGTAGCGAGCAGCTGTCATGGTTCCTTTCCGGTGCGTTGTTCGGCGTTCACTGGTCCTATGCGGAGCCAGGAGTGACGGCCCTTATGTGTGCGGCATCGCCCGCCGGAGTACCCGCGCTCAAACTGTCCGGGCGCCCAGTTCTTTCTCCTGCGCCAGGTGGTAGGCGTACTCCTCTTCCATCTGCTGCGGTGTGGTCAGGACGGCGCCGGAGTTGAGGTCGCGGAGGAACGCAAGGACCCGCTGCTTGGGCGTCGGTTGCGGGTAGCGTGCGTTCTCACCGTCGTTGACGGGGTAGAGCCGGTAGGTCGTGGCCCAGGCGCTCTCGAACCCTTCCCAGAGGGCGTTGCCGCGGGCGTCATTGCCGCCCATGTTGAACAGGTGGCCGAAGAAGCAGTTGGTGGAGCCGTCGGCAGACCGGACCGTGTCGACCTGCCAGGCGTCCTCGTCGGTGGCTTCCATGTATGCGATGACCGGGTCCAGGCGCCGCAGCTTCAGCCCCGCCCACTCCACGTCGCTCAGCTCGGGGCACTCGTCCGCCGGGTGGATCGAGCGCAGGGTCTTCGCGCGCCCGAACGGGTGCTGGTCGCAATCCGGGTGAACGTTGTCGGCATCGACCAGGCCGCACGTCGTCTTGGGGCAGGGGCAGTTGTCTTCCATCGGTGTGCCGTGCCCCGGCCAGGAACGCCCGATGTGCAGCGAAGTCACCGCGCCTCCCCGTTCCAGACGTAGGTGGCGGTTCCGTCCGAGTGCTTGGCCAGGACCTCTCCTGAGGTGTACGGCCAGCCGTCCCCGGTCGAGGTGGTCAAGAAGAACCAGCCGGCAGGCATCCGCCGGAAGAACCGGTCGACCCGGCGTTGGCCGGCACTCATCACGATGCGGATGACCGACCCGATCGGGAGGGCGTCCAGTTCCTCCGGGGTGCTGAACTCCGACTGGAGGAACACCCCGGAGTCGAGGAGGCTGGTCGCGACGTAACGGTCCATGGGCGCCGGATTGGAGCCTGCGGGCAGTCCGGCGCGCCTTGAGTACACGTCAGCGATCAGGTGCGCGATGGCATCCGCGGGGCTCATGCCGCGCGCCCTACTTTGCGCTGTGCTGCGGCAGCGGGCACCCGCACGGGCAGGCGGTTCCCGTGGCTGTCCACGAGGCCCATCCGGGCAGCTGCGATGCGCTGGCGCCGTTCCCGGCCGGCGAGGAAGGAGTTCAGGCCCGCTATGGTGTGCTGGAGGTGCACGTCTTTGCGGCCGTTCGGCAGGGGCGGCGCCGTCTCGGCGGTCACTGCAGGCTTGGGCTGGCTGCGGTTCTGGTTGCTCCGGTCGCCGGGCCCGTTCGGCTGGACGCAGGACTTGCATTTGCCCGAGTGGCCCCACGCCATCGTGCCGGGCATCTCCTTGAGGAGGACGCCGCGCGGCCGCATTGGCCGGTTGCAGTCGCTGCATGGGCGAAGCGGCCTCGGGGTTTCTGGGTTGATGCTCACGGGTCTGGGTTCTTTCTTAGCTGATCTGTTCGAGGAATTCGGTGAGGGGGATTCGGCCGGCACTGGAGCCTTCGGCGGGGATGCCGCGGCGCTGGCGGCTAGCTTCGATGCCGGCACGGAGGCTGGTCAGGTAGTCGACCCGTTCAAGCGGAATGAAGCGGTCTTCCGGGTCCTTGCCGCAGGCTTCGTAGTCGCAGATCCGGCACTGGTTGTCAGCCCAGATCGGGACGGTGCCCGGGTGTTCGGCTTCGGTGGTGCCCTGCGGGCGCATCCGGCTGTTGCAGCCTTTGCACTGCGGAAGCTCATCGGTGGAGGGTTCGAGGTCGACCGGATCGTTGGCCGGGGTGGGGACGAGGCGGAGGGTCATCAGATTTCCTGTGCCGTGTGGGCGTCAACGAGGGCGCCGAGGGTCTTGCGGACGGAGGTCTCGAAGCTTTCCAGGGCGTGGCCGTCGCGGCGGCTGCAGGCCTCCCGCTGGTAGCACTTCTCGTCGTGAAGCCGGCGTGCGACGACCAGGACGGAGAGATCGTTGAGCGTAAGGGCCAGCGGCGTCGCTTGGCCGGCGGGGTATGGGGCGCAGACTTTCTTGGCTGGCCGGCTGTAAGTTGCGGACATTTGCGTGGCTCCTTCGTGCTCGGTGCTGCTTTGTTGTCCCCTATGTGTGCGGCCTCCCGGACAACCCTCCACGCGACACAAAACAGCCCGCCCTGCGTTGGTGCAGGACGGGCTTGTGAGCGCGCTGGAGGCTAGTCGTCGCCGCGGAGCAGTGCGAGCAGCCGCAGAATTTCCAGGTACAGCCAGACCATGGTCAGCATCAGGCCGAACGCGTTCCGCCACGACTCGATCTGCGGAGCGTGTGACGTGACGTCATCCTCGATGGTGGTGAAGTCCATGATCAGGTTGAAGGCGGCCAGGAGCACTACGATCAGCCCGATGGCCACGCCGATCGGAATGTCGGTGCCGGGGATCTTCAGGGAGTTGATCCCGAAGGGCGTGTTCGCGACATGGAAGGCGACCAGCAGCAGGTTGATGACGCTGTAGACCAGGTAGCCGATCATGGCCACCAGCACCATTTTCACCATTGCCGGGGTTGCGCGGAAGCCGCCGAACTTGAACGCTGCAAGGGTCGCCGCGAACACCGACACGGTGGCCAGGACAGCCTGGATGACGATGCCCTCGTAGCGCGCTTCAAAGACCGCCGAAACGCCGCCCAGAGCCAGGCCTTCGAATGCCGCGTAGCCCAGGACAAGTGTCGGTGACGGGGTCTTCTTGAAGATGCTCACGAAGGCCAGCACGGTTGCCACGACCACGCCGACCAGGGCCAGCGACGGGTTGGCCCAGCCGATGACGCCGCCGGCGACCAGAACACCCATACAGAACAGGGTCTTCATGATGACGTCGTCGTACGTCATGGCGCCGGCCGCATCGATGGCCGGTGCGCCTCTGAAGGTGGGTGCCTTCTGTTTCTTGCTGAAGACGGGGTTACTCAAGGTTCTCCATTCAGGGAGGTGAAGGGTCCGCCGGGCAGCCTGATGTCTGCCCGGCGGTTATGCAGTGATCATGTGTGCGGCAGGTGCCGCCCTGCTGCCCGGCTATTCGCCGTAGTAGATCTCGAGCTTCAGGTCTTCGTCCCCGAAGGCTTCGATGGCGCGGGTGCCGCCCTTGGTGGAACGGGGCGCGGATCCGTGGGCGATGATGTCCGGGATCATTTCCTCGAACTTCTCGTAGTTGCGCTGCCGGCCTTTGGTGGTGTCGATGTTGACGACGAAGGAATACGGGGTGTCCCGTTCGGGCCCGATTGCCGGGTCGTCGAGGGGTTCGCCGCCGATCGCTGACCTGTTGGCGTAGCCGATGACGCCGGAGAGCGCATAGGCTTCCGCGTCGGTGAGGGGCCGGTTGGCCTGGAACCGCATGGCGTAGGGGTCGTTCGGGTAGTCCAGGGCCTCGGTTCGGGTGAACACGGTGTCCCCGACCTGGACCTTGTCGAACACTTCGCCGGCCTGCAGCCGAGGGTCATCGGCCGGCACGGGAATGCTCTTGCCGTCGGGCGGGGTGCCGGTGGCGCCATGCCGCGGATGGTGCTCGGCTTTGGTGACCTGGAGGGTCCGGACGAGCTCGAGTGCGTCGGCCTCATCGCTCATGCCCATGTTCCGCAGCGCGTCCAGGCCTCGTTTGGCGTTCCGCGCCATCTCGATTGAGTACGCGTGGTCCAGGAAGTGCACCAGCTCGGCGATCTCTTCAATGTTGCGATCGGTGAAGTCCAGCGACTCGTTGAGTTTGACGCTGACATCGTGGATGTGGGATTCGGTGAGCTGGTCAAGAACCCCCAGGTGGCGGAGCCGGTCCCGGACGAATTCGGGTTGAACGGAGGGCGCGCTGAGTGAGAGGGACGGCTCGGAATGGGCGGTGGCGGCGAACTGGCCGCCTGCCGGGATGCCTCTGGGCTGGCGTGCTGCAGGTGTGCTCATACCTCTTTTGTGTGCGGCGGGGATGCGCTGCGTCACGCGGTGGGCAGAGCCTTCGGAAGGATGGCGCCGGTCTCAGTTTTTGATCATCTGGAACGTTGTCTTCAGCGTCGTTGTGGCGCCCCAATCGGTTGTGATGGCTGCGGTGACCTCCACTGTGCCGACCTCATATTTGAGCAGATTCGGCCAGTAGACCTCACTGAACCCGCCCCGGGCAGCGCAGGGGGTCCGTTTGGTGTCCAGGAGAACTCCGTTGTTCACAACCCGCCATTGTGCGTAGCAGCCTTCCTGTCCAAGGCGTCCCCCGGCGGTGTAAACGTACGGCTCGTACCCTGGGGGGCGGCTGACGTTGTAAAGCCCTGGGCCAAGTTTGCCACTGCTGCTGTGCACGTCGATCCGGCCCTCCGTGATCTCACCCGAGAGCGAGCTGATCGGTGAGGGCGTGGTGGCCGTGACGGTGGGCGTAGGCGTTGGTGTGGGTGTCGGTGTAACTGTCGGTGTGGGAGTGGGCGGCGGTGTTGGGGAGGGGGTGGGCGTCGGGGTTGTGGTGGCAGGGGCCGGGACAGCCGCGGGTGTACTGGGGCCGGCCTGTGGGCCCGCGCCCTGCGGATTCATCAGCGCCACAGCTGTTCCTGCCAGGGCCATGAGGACGGCGAGGATCAAAACGACCGGGATCCAGCGCCGCCGCTTGGGCGAAGCAGTGGTCTGCGGCGGCGGAGTGGCGGGTCCGGTGAGAGGTGCGGTCTGGTGGACGAGCGGAACTGCCTGGGTCACGCCTTCGTGCTGGGCCCGGCGGAAGGCCGGCAGCAGTTGCGACGCCGCTGGGCGCTGGGAACTCTCCGGGTTCAGTGCGGCCCGGATGTCATCGCTGAGGGAACCGGCGAAGTTTCCGGCCGGGATTCCCATCCCCGGCGCGGCCAGGTCGGGCGTCCTGTTGGTGAACAGCCAGAGCGCTATTGCACCGACAGCCCACACATCCGAGGCCTTGCTTGCCGGTTGCCGCTGGATGAGGACCTCCGGGGCCATGTACGGGCTGCTTCCGAGCAGGTGCACCGATTTGGTGGCATCTGGATCCATCTGCGACTCGGCAATCCCGAAGTCCGTCAGGTAGGCCTGGTTGTCCTCTCCGAGAAGGACGTTGGCAGGTTTGAGGTCACGGTGGATCACAGTGGTCTGCTCGTGCAGATATGCCAGGGCCGTGAGGATGTCCGCAAGGATCGCAGCCTTGGCGGCATCGGTGAGAGTGCCTGCTTCACCGGCCTTTTGAAGGTTCGTTCCCTGGATGTACCTCGTGACCAGGTACAGCCGGTCGTCTTCAATGAAGGTGTCGATGATGGGGACGATCCGGTCGTGCTGAAGAGAGCCCTGGTGGATCGCTTCACGCTCGAGCCTTCGTTTGGCGCCCATCTCGGGAAGGGCTCTGTCACTGACTCCCTTGATGGCTACGAGACGGTTGAATTTGGTGTCGTTGGCCTTCCAGACCTCGCCCATTCCGCCTTCGCCGAGCGGTTCGAGAAGCTCGTACCTCCCCTCCCCCAGCATCTGTCCGGTATACATGTTCGCCGCCTTCCTCTACGCCCCAATGGCGTCAACTTGCATCGTCGGGGCTATCCCCCGGCGTTGATGACTTCTGTCCCCGCGTCGAAGCGGATCGGATCTGCCTGGCCGATCGTGATGACTGACCCGCTGGCCAGCGGAGTCGGGGAGGTGATCGTCCGTCCGCTGACTTTGGTCTCGTTGGTGGTCTTCAGCGGCTCGAGAACCCAGCTGCCGCCCGAGTGCCGGAGCGTCGCGTGGCGCGCGGAAATCTGGTCGTGCACGGTGCGGATCTCGTTGTCCTCGGCGCGTCCCAGCCGGTACGGCGAATCCTCGGGCCGGAGAACCCATTGTTTGCCCTTGAACGTCACCCAGGCCAGCCCGTTGACAGGCTCTGTTCTAGCATCATCGGAGCGCCCCGCATCCGCCGTCATCGGCCGCGTGAGCCCGTCCCGGGCGTCCTCGTAGGAGAGGACGGGGTTGAGCCGCCGCAGCGTTTCGTTGGGCCAGACCGAGACTGGTACCGGGTTGTCGCCGGGACCGTACCAGCCCTGTTTCAATGCGTACTTGTGCCGGTACTCGGCAAGCTGCTGAGAGAAGGCCGGAATGCTGAACTGCTGCACGAAGCGGTAATCCTCGCCCGGCATGGCGATCGTAATTTTCCGGACCGGCATCGGCTTACCGGAAGGTCCGATGACCCCGCTGCGCCGCATTTTTGCCTTGTAGACCCGGTTTACACGCAGCAGCGACAAAGGACCGACAGCCAGGTCTTTCCGGAGGTAGCTTCTCGCCGCCTGCCAGGCAGTCAGGTTATGCAAAGCGCCCAAATTCCTGAAGAAAAACCACACTCCCACGGTGAGCACAGCAATGATCGGAATATAGATGATCAGTAATCCAATCAGCGCGTTCACCGCCACCTCCATCCCCGGATTCGCAAGTTGGGATCAGCGTACTGGCTGGACTTCGTTCTGGGGACTACCTCCGCTTTGATGACGACACATGTCGCAGATAGCAAAACGGCGGCCCCAACTAGGAGCCGCCGCTGGTTTTGCATGGCTAGTTATCGCCGATGGGGTTGCCTTTGAACAACAGGGAGGACAGGGTGCCGAAGCCAAGGTCCAGCAGGGTGACGAACAGGATCATGACGGCAACGAATGCCACCACGGTCACGGTGTAGCGGAAGAGCTCCTTGCGGGTCGGGGTGACGACTTTGCGCAATTCCGCGATGACCTGGCGTGCGAACAGCAGGACCGTCGCGAAGAAGCCCTTCTTCTCTTTCGCGGCGGCGGGTGCTTGCGGCCCGGAAAGGGGTGCATCCCGGTGTGACAGGGTTTGGGTCATAAATAGCGTTCCTTGGGTTGACGGTCCTGCCTGAGGGCAGAGCGGGGTGTACTCACGTCACATGTGTGCGGAGACGGCGATAGGTCTCATCAGCGGACGTCCCGTTAGACGGGGTAGTCATGGTGTCCTTTTCCGGTCGCGCTGACTAACTTCGGGGGCTGAGGTTGATGAAGCACTCGTCGCTGGCGTCGTCGTAGGCAACGTGCTGGTACAAGTAGGCGTCGTGGAAAATTTCGTCCTGGAGGTCTTCCAGATCGACGTCCCCGTAATTGCCGTCCCTGTCTTCGACGCTTTCGAGCGTGAATGTCAGCCCATATTCGATGTCGTGCTTGCGGCCCACGTTCAGCCGGGTGAAGTCCGGGTTGATGGCAAGGAGCTTGTCGCTCAGGTGGTCGACGTAGGCGGCCGCAGCCTCCGCGCTGATCGTTTGCGCGTACTCGGCCTGAGCCCTGGCCCGGTCCAGCCCTGTCAAGTGGGCAAACGGGTCTGTGATGGGGTTGTTCAGGGCAATGTCTGGTTCTGTGTGTGTGGTGGCGGCAAATTGTCCGCCTGTGGGGACCCCTTTGGGCTGGCGGGCGGTGAGATCTTCTGTCATGGTTTTTGTCCATCACTGTTGGTGTGGGAGCGGTATTCGACGACCCAGTTCGCGGACCGGGCAACAGCGAATTTGCGGTCCCGGAGTCCTTCGTCGCTGAGGAGGTTCTGCTCCGCTTCGAAGCTTCTCCGCGGGCGTTGGAAGGCTTCCCGGGCCGCATGCTCCCTGTCGTTGCGGGGTTCGCCCAGGGAGTCCACATATGCGCCGGCGGCATCGGACGCTTCGGTGATCCGGTCGATGTTGCCGTGCCGGTTGCGGCCGAAGCCGCGCCCCGCCGTGTAGACGGCCGCGACCATGTTCCGTTCGAGCCGGTGCTCTTCATCGCGGTACGTCCGGAGGCTGAGCGCTGGCTCGGTGTGGTTGATGGCGGCGAAAAGGCCGCCCGCTGGGATGCCTTTGGGTTGCCGCCTGGTGGTCATGCTTCACCTGCCGGGGTCCACGCCGCCGCTTCCAGCAGGTTGATGCTGTACAGCTCATCGCCGTAGGAGCCAGTGGAGAACGCGCCTGCCCAGCTGGACTCGCTGGCGTTGGAGTCAAGGTTTTTTAGGAGGTCGTAAATCTCGCTGTTCGCCCCTGGTTCGTCTTCGTCCACTTCCCCGTATTCGCGCAACTGCTGGCCGTTCGCGTCCCGGACCACGATCCCGCTGATGAAGTCCCCGTTGTCCCAGGAGTCCACCTGAATCTCGCCGGTCACGGCAGACGGGTGCTCCGCCAGGATTTTGCGTGCAGCGAGGGAGGTGCTGGCAAGTTCGATGTCCTTGTCGGCCTGGCGTACGGCGGCGGCGTTCAGCTCGATGAGTTCTTCCAACTGTTCGTCGCTTGTGGCCGGGCGCGCCCCGGTGGCGACTCCGAGGACCTGGGCGCGGACCCGGTTGGCTGCAGCCTTCATTTCACGCCGAATAGGCCAGGCAATTTCGTCGTGCTTCCGATGTGCCCACTTCTGGGCGGCTGCATGGACGTCTTCATCTTCCAGCCACCGGCTCTCGAAGCTTTCGTTCTCGATGTCGAAGATGTCGTCGCTGGGGTCCAGACCGTAAAGACAGGCTCACCCTCGATGCTGACCGCCGTGCTGATGGCCCCGGCATCGTCAATGTTGACAGCCACCTCGGGCTCGGGCAGGTGCTCCGGCCAGCCGTCCAGCTCGGGACGGCGGGACGCCAGGTTCAGGGCCGGTTCGGCGTGGTTGGTGGCGGCGAACTGGCCGCCTGTCGGGATGCCTTTGGGCTGTCGCGCAGCGTTCTCTGTCATGCCAACTATGTGTGCGGCAGTTCCTGAGGGCGCGCGACAAAGGGGCCGGCCGAAGGGGTGCCTTGGCTGGCATCGGTCCCATCTAGGTCCCGCCCGCCTGGGGATTAGCTATCGACTGGGATGGGCTGGTAGCTGATGTAGAAGGATCTGACATTCCGGTGTTCCTGCATACGGTTGCCCAAGTGCAGGGGGTCCGAGGGCACCCTATCGAAGATGTCCAGGCCCCTGTCCAGCAGAATCCTCCACCCGCTATTGGCAGTAATGGTTCGACCGTGGAGACCTGCTTCCACGGTGTAGCGGAAAGTGAGACCTGTATCCTTGAACGCGGCTGCGATTCGGTCAAGATAACTCGTCTGGGCCTCGTCTTTCTTCGGGTCGTCCTGCCGGTCCTTCGAGGTTCTCAGCCAGACCTCCGTGACAACATCGGACGGCTGTGCACGGACGAGTGCTTCGAGGAGCTCCATGAGGTTCCGGGCCTGGCTGAGGGTGCGAATGTAGGGGTCCACGATCCTAACTTCCGTTGCGCCGAGCAGGTAGGGCACAATCAGTTTTTCAAAGCTCACGCCTGCGTCGCCGCGCTGGAATTCCAAGTGCCCTTGTGCGAGCGGACTGGGTTGAGCTGGTAGCGGTTCGCCGTCTGAGGGGTCCATGGCTTCAACCACCGGGCCGACCGCTTCGAACGCCTCAGAGTTGTCGTGCGCGCTTATGACGTGGGGCGAACGCGCAACTGGTTCTTCCGACGCGACGGCCGAATGATCAGACTCCAGAGCGCTCGGTGCCTCTTCAATTGGCGGAGTCGCCAGCGATGCGTCCTTTTTGGCGTCATGACGACTCCCGCCATCCTCACCCTCAGAAGATTCATGTCCAGCTGGATCGGATGGCTTCGGCGGGCGTCCACCTAAGGCACCCCTCAGTGCATTAAGGGCTCCAGCGGCTTCGCTACTGTTCGGTCCGGGGAAACGCCCGGAGGCGGCCTGCTCTCGCAGTAAGGCGACATGACGCGGCTCAAGCGTGGAAGAGGCGGACCGAACCGTTATCCCGTTGATAGCAAGGACAACAATCATGTCCTTCGAGGACACTCCCAACTCCTTCGCGAGTTCATGAACTCGTTTCTTCGCGATCCTCCCCGGGTTCTCCCCGCGACCCGTAAACATGTGCCCAGTGTACGATGCGGTTTCAGGCAGTTGCTCAGCGGCCCGGCCGAGCCGCTCAAGTGTTACGAACACTGCCGTGGACGGGCCACAGGACCTGCATGAGAAACACTCATGAGGTGGTGTACTGGATGCTGCCCCTACCGGAAGAGCTTCACGGTCAGAGCGATGGCCATGGCACCGAGGATGACCAGTTGGGTGATGACCACCGCCATATCTCCCCTGTAGAGCAATCCGAGGCCGTTGCGCACCATGTCGGTCGCCGCCCCGGAGAACGTGAAGCAAGTGAAAACCTGCACGCCCGGGCCGGGGTCGCTAGGGACGATCGGCACCGCGTAGGCGGCACGGACATTGTGATCACGATGGCCCCGAACATGCCGTTGGCGTCCGTGGCCGTGGGTATGAAGGATCCGAGAGCGACGATGACCCGGCGATGAAGCCGCCGGTGAGCAGCAGCGCCCCGGCGCCAAAGTCCATCCGGAAACCGGACGAGTCAACGGCCACGTCAGTGGTGGCCGCGTCTGGCACGTTCTCCTCGGGCATGGATCTCCTATGTTGTGAGTCGGGGAGGTCTACAGTCTTCCACCGCATGTGTGCGGCGCCGGTGTGAAAGGTCTTCGCCGTCACATTCAGCGGCTCTGGCCCGAAGGGGTGGAAGGCGTCCGTATGCTGTAGCCACAGCCGTCGAGAACGGGGATCAGATGCGAGTGTTTCGTAGGGCGCGGGCCATCCCGCTGCTGGCAGCGTTCGTGGTCATGTGCTTTGCACTCACATCTTGCGACCTGTTCGCCCCGAAGGGCTCTCCATCGTCCGAGTCCGTAGTGGGCGACAACGGAGCCGACCTCACCGTCGCCGGGGTGCACATTGTCGTTCCAGCGGGTGCGGCACCGGTGGGGACAAAGGTTGAAGCGTCTTTTGAAGACAGGGAGCCGACGGGCACCGACGGGGACAGCCTGCAACTGCTTGCAAAGGCTTTCAAGATCAAGCTCGGGGACAACCTGCAGCCCTCGAAGCCGCTCACCGTGACCGTGCCGGTTGACAAGACCCGGCTCGCCTCCTGGGAAGGTATAGACACCGCGCAGACGGTGGTCATGCTAGTCCAGTCCGAGGGCGCCTCCGAGCCCGACTTGGTCAGCGGCGTTTTGGACCCTGACGCCGGGACTGTCACCGCTCAAGTGCCTCACCTGTCCCTGGTGTGGCCAGCGCAGCTCGACCTTGGCGCCGTGATGAAAAAAGTAGGCGAAGTCATAGACCAAGGCTTTGGCATCAAGTTCCCGAAACCGGACTGCGTGGACAAGTCGGTTACGATCGCCGGCTCCACCTACAAGGCAGTCTCCCCGGCGCAGGCCTGGCTGTGTGTGGGCGATTCGAACGGCTCACTGACCATTACGGCCTCAGCCAACTCTCCTATACCGTTCCTCAGTACGACGTTGCCTGCCGCCGCTGCGTCCAACAAGGTCGAGATTTCGGCGGCGACGGCCTTTTCCGTCGCATTGGCCCAGAACTCTGGCTTCATCAAGAACCACCAGAGCATCATGATGCCCGGCGCGGACGCCCAGTACACGTTCAATGGAACACCCGGGCCTGTGCGGATCGGCTTCAAGCAGTACCCGGTGATGCTGCTCATGTCGATCCTGTCCAAGGTCTTTGACACCGCCCTTGGAAGCTTCGTGAAGGCCAAAGCACTCGATGACCTCGCCAAGGCCGGGTGCATGCAGAACATCGTTGACACCGCGGACGCAGGCAGCCAGCTTACCGTCGCGTATGCCGGCGGCATCGTCAAGTCTTTCTTTGGATGCGTCGGCACAGCCATCAAACTCTCCCCAGCGGCCCAAATACTGCTCGCGATCATCACCGCCGGCCCGCAGTTCCTGGCGGCCTCTGCAATGGGCATCTACAACGAGTTCTCGGGCGGGGCGAACTTCGAGTCGACCATTACCGCGTCAGCGGCGCCCGCCAGCGGCACCATGGAGGGTGCTACACGCTTCGTGACCCTGGACCCTTGGAAAGACGGCACCCTGAAAGCCGTCAGCAAAACGTACGATGGGTCAACGACATCGACACCAAGCTGCAATGGCTCTGAAATCGCTCCACGGAAGGACGGCTTCCGATGCTACTGGCCGGGCATCTTCGACCCGTGTTTCCAGAGTCCCACGGCACCGCGTGACTTCCTTTGTTTGACGGTCAGTCCCGACGCCAAATCGGATGTCACTCTGCTGAAAAACATGAAGCTGGGTGACGATATAGTCGGTCTGTTCCAGAACACCGGTGCACCTGAGGCCAGCAGCGCGGTACGCGTAGAACTGGTCGACGGGACCGTTTGCAGTAGAAGTACAGGCGCCGGGCCAAAAGGCGTTCCCGGCTACCCGTATTGGGCTGGGCACTGCTTCGGGCCCTCTGAAGGCGTATGGCGGGTCAGCGAATCTGACCAGTGGACGAACGACTTAAAGCACTACCCGCTCTACCCGCCCACACTGGCGGGCGGATACTGGCAGGTCGCCATTTCCCCGGGGAATGAGGAGGCTCCAGCCCGCAGATTCGACGTCAAGACGGTCTACCGGTAACCCCAACGGTCAAG
Organism: Paenarthrobacter sp. YJN-5; assembly: GCF_015040095.1. Taxonomy (NCBI): domain Bacteria; kingdom Bacillati; phylum Actinomycetota; class Actinomycetes; order Micrococcales; family Micrococcaceae; genus Paenarthrobacter; species Paenarthrobacter sp. YJN-5. Next base: position 122,584 of record NZ_CP053545.1, on the reverse strand, counting down.
TCGAGGCCAACTTGAGAGCCTGCGCGCATCAGGCGGCACAGGAGTGACCTTCCAGCGGCCTACGATAGATGAGTGATAAAGGTTGTGGGCGTCGTCAGGCCGCTGGAAACGAAAGAAATCCATTCAAAGGGCGAGAGCTACGAAGAAGCCCATGAAGCACTCCGCGCGGCCATTCCCGAAGGATGGTCCCTGCAGTCCATCAGGGTCGAACGCTGAACGGCGTGTGACAAATCCGCAGGACTCCCCCGGTGATACCCTCATCGGATGGCCCAAAAAACCGTAGTTGAACTGATCGATGACGTCGACGGATCCGAAGCTACCCAGTCCCTCACGTTCTCCCTCGACGGCGTCGATTACGAGATCGACTTGAACGACGATAACGCAGGCGAGCTGCGGTCATCACTGGCGAAATTCGCAGAAGCTGCCCGCCGCACAGGGGGTCGCAGGCGCCCGGTCACCGATGGGAAAGCTGCCGGGATCTCCTCGAAGGACATCCGCGCCTGGGCCCTGTCCGAAGGCCTGGAAGTGAACGCCCGCGGCCGCATCCAGGCATCCGTCGTCGACGCCTACCTCAGCGCCAACTAGCCGACCAGACCCCGCTCCCGGGCTGCCATCGCTTCGGCAACCCGGCCCGGCTCGCTGGCGTACAGGCCGGCGTTCAGCAGTGAGTTCAACTCGACGATCAGAGGCTTCTCGCCGGGACCCAGCGCCACATCGATGACGTAATCGGTCAGCGCCGGCACCTCCAGGGCGAGTGCGTCGATGGCATTGCGTGCGAAGTTGGTGAGGAGCCCGACGATCGCAGGCTCAGCCTCCACCGGCGACTTTGCCTGCCGGTGACGGCGCAGCTGGTTGTCGAAGCGGTAGCCGTTGTTCTCCAGAGGCGTAAATCTTCGACGCATCCGGCGGCGGTCGCAACCGTGTTGCCGACGACGAACACCCGATATTCGTACTCCATCTTCACGAACTCCTGGGCGATGATGCTCTCCCGCGCACCCTCCAGGTACATGGCCCCGTAGTCGAGGGCGTCGTAAACCAGCCGCGCCCCGTCTCCCGGGCCGAAGCCGTCCGGCAGATCCACCGGGAAAGCGAACTGCTTGATCTGAACCGACTTCAGGAACGCCTTTCGGGTGTCGTTTGCGGCCCAGCCGGCGAGGACGTCGCCGAGTTCGGTGCCTTGACCTTCGAGCCCGAAACCGCAGACGGCGAGCCGCCGCCCGGCGCGGGAGAGGAACGCCTCATAACGGTAGTAGTCGGAGGCGAGGCGGGCCTGCTCCATGTCAGCCTCTTCGTGGCGCCGGCTCGGCTGCGTTCCGTAGCGGGGCAGATGCTGCAGGTCCGCGGCGGGGCGTGCCTCCCCGGTGCCGGCGTTGACGGCGATCCTCGGATCAGTGGAGATCACCAGCCACGTGTTCCCAGCCCCGAAGGTGCTGAGGGCAGCTTCAAGGCGCACCGCCTGCTCGACGAAGTCCTCGTAGTCCCCTGCTCCGTCCGCGGCGGTTGCCGGAACCTGCCGGGACCAGAGGGCTACCAATGATCGAACCGGGCCATTGCAGACGTCGGGGCGGGCCGGGGTGCGGCAATGGGGCAGTTGACGATGCTGACCAGCCAGGGCATGGATCTCCTCAAGAACGTTTTCCGCTCATGTGTGTGGACCACCAGGCCTGGCTACCCGTTCCGGTTTCGCCAGCGTTCTCGGCGATGATAATTCCTTGCCGTTCTTCATCCATTCAGCCCGTCCCGCCGACGCTGTCCCGGCGGGTCGGATGGGCCATAACCTCTCGGCCGACCAGCTGCTGCTGCACACCATCCAGACTCAGGAAGTTGTGGACGAGCTGCTGTCCACCGGGGTGTACAGGTAGGATCCGTCCCGTGTGGAGCCACTGCATGCGGACGCCTACGACTGGCTGTACCGGCAGATGGCTTCACGGCTGACCTCCGTAGGGGTCGGGGCGGTCTGGTTCTGGGCGCAGATCCGGCGCGATGACCTCATCGACCTTTGCAAGGCCTCGCCCGGTGACGTCTTGCTGACCTGCCGGGTGCCCCGGGAACGGGTGCTGCTCTCGCATTACGGTGACTGGCATTCGGCCTTGAACCGCCACATGCTGGTCATTGAGCTGCCAGATGAGAGCGACGATGACTACCGGGCCAGATGGGACCTTGCCTACGAGAACGTTCAGTCACGAATTCTGGCCGCCGGGCATGGCCCTGGCGCGGAATACGGGCACTGGCCCGAAGACCTGAGGGTGGAGCTTGAGCGGAGCTGGGAGTTCATGCTGGATCCGCGTAACTACGGGCGATACGAGTCGTGGCAGGCCACTACCCATTGCCTGCAGGCGGGCGACGTCGTGCGTGCGGTCAGGCTGGGAGGCTGACCCGGCCAAACTTGTCAGAGCACGGCGGACTAAACCAGCAACGAGTCTTTCGCCATGCACCGGGCTGATCGGGTCGCGAGCAGCTCCCCGAATCGGAGAACAAACTCCCCGGCCGTGTCCGGGTGCTCCAACGGGTCACGCATGCTCGGTGCCAGTTCAATCTGGATCGCGCCGCTGCCGGTAGAGCGGGCATAGCTGCGGACCGACTTGGGGCTGACCGCGTTGAACTGGCCGCCGGTGATGACGTGGAAATCCGCGAAGGTGTCCTCAATGAGTTCAGCCATTTCGAGCTCCTCTTCGCGAGGGTCGTTGCCGATCCCGACGTAAATGTCCGCTCCGTGCCGGGCGCTGACTCCCACTACGTTGATCAGGTACTGCCCCTCATCGAGCATGTCGTCCAGTGCGAGTTTGAACAGGTCACTGCGCTCATCCCAGTAGGTCCAGTCCGAGCTGATCCCGTCGCTGGCGAGCCAGCCCTGCCCTGCCGTTGTCCCGAGCAGCTGAACCATCGCCCCGGTGTACTGGTCAGCGAATTTTCTGCGACCATCGGACCACCGGTTCGTTGCGTGCGGGGCGGTCAGGAGGAAGTATCCATCAGCCTTCGATTGCCTGATGGCATCGAGGCTGTCGCCGTTGTAGAAGTTCCGGCTCAAGGATGCCTCAAGCATCCGCAGATCGCGCGTCAGGTCCATACCCATGAACATGCGTAGACGCCCCGGCAGCGGTGGGAACTCCCGATCCATATGCCGCACACATGAAGTGTGAGCGGCAAGGTGCCGCACCTATGACCGGAAAGAGCCACTCATGTCCGCCGCGCCCGAAGCAACCACACCACTCCCCACAGCAGGAGCGCCCACCGACGTCATCCTCCACGTCCGGGTCCTGGAGAACAGCGGACGGTGGGGTATCGGTGTCCTTGACGACGATGGCGGCCTCCATATCCGCACAGGCGAGGTCCCTGCCCAGGAATCGTTCGGCGCCACCCGCACAGAAGCAGTGCTGGCAGCCTTTTCCGCTGTCCTGGAAATCGCCACCAAACACCAGTACGTCATGCTCGACGTATCCAACATCCTGGTCCGCAAAGCGATCGCCGGAATGATCGACTGCGTGCCAAACGTACTTCTTTCCGAGACGACAGCCGTCTGCGGCCATCGCACCGCCGTGGTCAAGGCCCTGGAAGAGATGGCTGTCTCCACTGAAGTCCGGCTGAACCCTAACGCCCGCAGTGTGGTGGTCAGCACCGACGCGTCCATCGCCAACGGCGGCCAGGTAGCCGGGCTGGGCTGGGTAGTCGCCGCCGAAGACGGCACCGTGCTTTCGTGCGGCCAGAAGACTGCCGATGTAGCGCGACCCGGAGACATCCTGACCGGCGAGCTGCTGGCGATCCGCTGGGCCGTCCAGTCCCTCATCAGCCGGCATCCCGTCCCGGTAGCGGGACAGGGCACTGTCGTCGTCCAGTCCGACTCCAAGGCAGCCCTTCGCGTCCTGCGAATCATTGGCGTCGGCCGCCGGCCGTCCTCGTTCACTGCTGAGCAGATCAAGCTTGCCAAACGCATCCTCGAGGAGACCCGACACATGCCCATCGTGTTCCGTTGGGTGAAAGGTCACCGTGGAGATGAAGGAAATGAGGCTGCCGATCGGCTGGCTGTCCTCGCACGACGCAACCGTGAGTTCGGGGTCACCGCCGAGGTTGGCACCCGGATGTTCCGCTACCTCCGCGACGAGCTCGTCGCCGCCTAACGCCCCTTCTTCTCAATTCCGGGGGCTGCGCTCTGCCATCGGTCCTCCCGTGGGTTTGTGTCGCGATCCTGTAAATTCAGAGTCGGAAGAGACTGGTCCGCAGGGGGGCCGTTGGCTGGGAGAAGAGTGACGTCGTACTGGGTTGTCCGTCAGGGCAAAGGTGGCATCAACGCGCAGGAAATGATCGAGACCGGATACCTGGGTGTCGATTACATCGGCGACTACGACATCAGACCGCATCTCGGCTCAGGCTCCGAATCGTTCCGCAAGGCATTGAACGGCGTGTATCAGGAGCTGTACCCGTGGACAACGAAGATCGGTGCCGCCTGGGCATGGGTAGGCTGTGGTCGGCCTGCGAGGGCATCCAGGAAGGCGACGTCGTTCTTGCGCCCAAACCGGACAGGACCTACCAGTTCGGCGTAGTGGCATCCGGCTACGAGTACCACCCTGGCACCGCCCTTCCCCACCGCCGCCGGGTTGATTGGAAGGGCGCCTTCAGCCGCGATGAAATGAGTCCCGCCCTGGCGTCCTCGGCGGGCACCCAGCAGACGGTCCTCGAACTGGCCGCCCATTCTGCTGAGCTGGCACAGCTGACCCGTGTCACCGATTCCGCGCCCGTCATGGAGGCCGTTTTCGCCTCCGAGGTGGAGGAACAGCTCGCCTTCCAGATGGAGAAGCAGCTCGAGGATTTCCTGGTGAGCAATTGGCGCAGCACGATCCTGGGCCGCGACTACGACATTTACGAAGAGGACGGCCAGATCGCCGGCCAGCAGTACCCTACCGACACCGGCCCCATGGACATCCTGGCGGTCAGCAAAGACGGCAAGCGGATCCTCGTGGTCGAGCTCAAGCGCGGACGGGCCAGTGACGCCGTGGTCGGCCAGGTTCAGCGGTACATGGGCTTCGTCCAGGAGACGATGCTGGAACCAGGCCAGGAGGTCGAAGGTCTGATCATTGCCCTGGACGACGACAAGAAGATCCGCAGGGCTCTGTCAGTGGCTCCGAACATCAGGTTCATGAGGTACCGCGTCGAGTTCCATCTGGAGGACTAACTCGACGCTCAGCACCAGGTGGAAACTCGGTGCCCCTAACGCATTCGGCATGCTCGAGGAGACAACCCAGAACAATGCAGCCCCCGAACGACGCAGGGTGCCTTGATACGGTGTCCCCGCTGGAAAGGACCGCACATGGGCAATTTTGAGACGTCCGTTTACAACTCTGGATTATGGTCTGGAAACGAGGCAGTCGATGGGTGGCAACTCCGCCTCTCCGTGCACGACAGCGACATCGCCACGATCGACTATCGTCCCCATGAGGGAGCTTCCGGGCGCTTCTACTTGGGATTCCAGCCACGGGACTACTTCGAAAACCCTGACGCCAGTGAGCCAGTGGACCTGGTGGCCGAATCGGAAAGATTCTCTGCTTGGGTCACCGAAGTGGCAGGTTTAGCAGTGCCTGCCGAAGAACTCAGAGCATTCATGGCAGTCGAGGCTGTTGAAGAGCCCGAGGACACGTTCGTGGAAGATACGGTCGTCAGGCTTCTTGGGCGGCTCAGCATTCCGTTGCCGGAGTGGCTGGCTGGCTGACTGAGACTGGCCCACTCCGGCGCACTTCTTTCCGATGTTTCAGTACCCGCTCGACGACGTTGTTAAACACCACAGAACCTGGTGCCTGCGCCACACATGACGCTTGCCGGTCATCTGGTTCTCCTCCACATGCGGCTGGGATATGCTGCCCGGAGTTGTGGCATTGAAAACGTTGGGGGAGCCTAAGTGAATGCAAGGACGCCGTTGATCTTCGGGACAACATTGGTCGAGTTGATCCGTGCAAGGCACCCGATTCTGCTCGTGGAGACCCATGAAGGCAACCGGGTGATTGCCGCCGCGGAGGCTGTCGCTGTCAGCCCTGATCTGCGGCGCCCGCGCAAAGTTGTCGCCTACACCGTGTCGAAGGGTTTGCACTCCCCGGGACAGTCCGGAAAGCCTACGTCACCGGACACTGCGCTTAACGAAGCCATCAAGGCCCCCGAGCCGACCATCTTCGTGTTCTTCGACCTCCACCACTTCCTCGGATCCCAGGGCCGACCCGCTGAACCGACCATGGTCCGCGCCGTCCAGGACGCAGCGCTGGCGTTCCGCACCGGCGAAGTGCCCCACACGCTGATCATCGTCTCCCCCGGCATGACACTCCCAACCGATCTTGAAAAGGAAGTCACCGTCGTTGACCTGCCGTTGCCGACGGCCGGCGAAATCGAAGGCGTCCTCGACGAGATCGTAGGCGCCAACGCAGCATCCATCGTCGTCGACCTCTCCGCCGACGACCGCCAGCGCCTCATTCAGGCCGCCCAAGGCCTGACCCTGGGCGAGGCAGAGAACGCTTTCGCCCGCGCCATCGCTTCAGACCGCAGGTTGGATGCCTCCGACATCGCACTGGTCCTGGACGAGAAACGCCAAACCATCCGCAAGTCCGGGCTGTTGGAGTTCATCCCTGCTGAAGGGACCATGAACGACGTCGGCGGTTTGGAGAACCTGAAGAAGTGGCTGAACAAGCGCAACGGGTCATGGCTGCCCGAAGCTCAGCGCTGGTCTATCCCGGCGCCAAAGGGTGTTCTCATCACCGGTGTCCCCGGTTGCGGAAAGAGCCTCACCGCCACCTGCATGGCCACACTGTGGGGGCTACCGTTGCTCCGCCTGGATGTTGGCCGGGTCTTCTCCGGACTGGTCGGCTCCAGCGAACAAAACATGCGCGGCGCCCTGAAGCTCGCCGAAGCCGTTTCGCCGTCCATCCTGTGGATCGATGAAATCGAGAAAGGATTCGGCTCCAGCGGCAGCGGCGACTCCGGAACCAGCCAGCGGGTGTTCGGCACCTTCCTGACCTGGATGCAGGAAAAGAAGAACCCCGTTTTCGTCATCGCCACAGCCAACAAGATCGACTCCCTGCCCCCGGAGTTCCTTCGCAAGGGCCGCTTCGATGAGATCTTCTTCGTGGATCTTCCCACCAAGGAAGAACGGGTCCACATTTGGCGGATCCAATTGGAGAAGCGGCTTACTACCGACTCAGCAGCCAGCGGCGACTTCGAAACCACCGAGGGTTCGCTGGAGCTCTTGGCGGAACTCACCGAGGGCTTCTCCGGGGCCGAAATCGCCGAAGCCGCCGTCAGCGCATGCTTCGAAGCGTTCTCGGAACGACGCATGCTGAACGAAAAGGACCTGCGCCGCGCCATCTCCAACACCGTTCCGTTGTCGGTCACACAAGCGGAGCAAATCAAAGGCATCCGCGATTGGGCCTCCACCCGCGCCGTGGCAGCCACCTCCATCAGCGCCCGGGAGGAATACTCCACCACAGGCGCCGAGGCCAGCACAGACGTCAACTCCTGGCGCGGCGGCCGCCAGATCGATTTCTAGGCGGACCCGATGAGCCTCGAAGTCCTTCTCATCCCTCTCGGCATTGCAGCTATCGCTGCCATCCGGGAAGCCAAGAGCACCGACCTGTGCGAAAAGTGCAAAACCACGCGCATCACCGACCAACAACTCCTTCAAGACGCCCTGCTGGCCATTGGAGCGACCGACCTGAGCATCGCCGAAGACCGCGTCACCGGCAGCAGCCCCTACGGGCGCATCACGTTCCAGCGCATCGGTGAGACCTTCCTGGGCCGGGTCGACAATGACGAGAACCAGACCGGCAACTTGCTGGCTGCCCTGGACATGAGTGTCGGAGCGCTGCTGCAGCAACGCACCATCGAATCCCTCCATGCCCGCGCCGCGGAGATGGGGATGGTCCTCGTCTCCCAAACGGCCGCCAACGGCGAAGTCCAACTCGTCTTCGAAGAGGCATCATGACGCAGAAGAAAACCATCACGGTGACCGTCTCCGCGACTGGGTCCATCACCGCCGAAGCTCACGGACCCGGGCCGAGCTGCGCTGACGAGCTCGCAGCTATCCAGGCCCTGCTGCCCAACGCGGTCATCACCGACTCGCGGCTGACACCGGCGTACTACCAGCAAGCCACCACAGATCAGACGACATACCAGTACGAAAATGAGGCAGACCGATGACACCCGAAGAAAAACTCTGCTCGCGGTCCTGGCGTCTGCGGAACAGCGCCGGCGTCCTCTGGAGCATCCTCTCCTTCGGGCTTCTCACCGGAGTCAACTTCCTCATCCGCGGCGTGAAATCCAAGAACAAGCTCTGGATCGGCATGGGCATCGGATTCCTCATCGTGGGTATCGGAGTGATGGCGACCTCCAGCATGATCGACTCCGGGACCAAAGCAGCACCCAAGTCTTCCCCTGAACTCACCATCTGGGGCTGGGTCATGTTTACCTCCTTCATCGGCGGGGTGATCGCCTCGTTCGTCACGAACAAGAAGTGGCTCATCTGGAAAGCCCACGTCGACGACAGGAAGTGGTACGCCAAGGCCGGCGCCACGCAGTCCACCAACAACCCCGCACCTGCCCACGGCTACAACCCCAACGCTGCCGCCGCGGCCTTCGCGCCGCAGCCCACCCAGACAGTACCAGCACAACATTCGGCGCCGACAGATGTACCTGGAGGCACCATCGACGTCAACGCAGCGAACGTTCAGGACATAATCACGACGCTAGGTGTCGACAGCGGGACAGCCAACCGGATTGTCGGCGCACGTCAGCAGCTTGGCGCCTTCACCTCGTTCGAGCAGCTCATGTCCAGGGCTCAAGTGCCGCCGCACCTGCTGATCCCGCACCGGAACAAGCTCACCTTCGGCGCTGCGCAGGCCTCCCCTGCTCCCCCTGCGCAGGAGCCGGCACCACAGGGAAGTCACAGCGCCCGAAAGCTCGACATTTGATCCACGAGCCGATGCTCCGCGTCGGCCGCGTCCTACATGGCACGATGGCCGAAGGGCCAGGCTTGCGAACCGCTATCTGGTTTCAAGGCTGCAGCATCCGCTGCAAGGGCTGCATCAACCCCCACCTCTTCAGCCCCCGCGGCGGAACGCAGCTGCCCGTGGCGGGGATCATCGATGACGCGGTCGCTGCCGGAGTGGAAGGCCTAACCTTGATCGGCGGTGAGCCGTTCGACCAACCCGACGCCGGCTGCTCCCTGGCTACAGCAGCCCGAGCCGCCGGCTTGGGCGTCATCGCCTTCTCCGGGTACGAGTACGAGGCCCTCCGCGAACGGGACGACTCCACGCGAGCCTTCCTGGCCAAGGTGGACCTGCTCGTCGACGGTCCCTACCAGGACTGGAACCCCGAAACGGACCGTGCCCTCGTCGGTTCCGGGAACCAGCGCTTCATCCACCTCACGGACCGGTACAAGGACTACCGGCCAGAGCTCGCGCGTAACAGGGTCGACATCCGGGTACGGCCCGATGGGACCATTGAAGTCGCCGGCTTCCTTGATTCGGCCGCACTGGACGATTTAGGCCGGCTGACCAGCTCGACCCGTACGCTTCGCGGTGTCTGATGAGGACGGGCAACGGACCCTATTCTGGCTTCATCAAAGCTTTTAGGTTTGGCTTGGTTTTGCTCTCAAATGCCACGATGACATTGGTGTTCGCCACGCTGAGCAATGAAAGTTTCACGTTGTCGGCGCATCGGCTGTGCCCAGTTTGCACACGCTCCAGCATGTCGACGTCTTGACTGCCAATGCCGGTCTCAGTCCAGGTCGCCGTGCAATTGAGTTCGGGGTAGCTGACGGTGGCCACGAGGCCGGTCGCGTTCTGACTAATCGTCGCTTCAACATGGTACGCACTATTATCACCGGTGACTGGGCCGCTCCAGCTGCCCGTGAGAGCATTTCGTAGCTTGACTTCTGCCGCCGACCCAGAGGCCCTCACGGTTGCTTCAGCCGAGGATTCTGGAAGCCCAGCGAACTTATCCAGAGCCTGTTCAGCCAAGTCACGAAGGGATTTCAGAGCCGCGGTTTCTTCGAAGTCCGCAAGCAACACATCAGACGAAATTGCCACTGCGTTGACCAAGACGCTGCCAGAGGCGGCGGTCACGCCAACAATCTTCGTCTGCGTCGGAGCGTTCGCCGTCGCGCTCATTGCGAAGCCGTCCTCGGCTGAGGACTCAAGGGGAAGGAGCTTCATGGACATCGAAGCCTCATTTTCGGCAGACCGTAGCGTGACTTCTCCGCAATCGTTTAGCAACGCTTTGCTTTCCTCGATCCGCTTTTTATGGCCGCCGGTTTCGTCCAGCACTATACCGATCGAAGCAAAGGCTCCGTTCACCCCAACCATGCCCATGCCCCGTATAAGCGAAGAATCTGCAGAGGAAGCGAGGTCAAGAAAAGATGAACATCTTTCAGGCAGCACTTGGACTCTGCTGAGCACAGATGTCTGCGCCTTCGAGGTTCCTGCGACCTGCTCACGGATCGACGCGTCGTCAGTGATGAAGGAGGGGGCTTTGCCCTCACCATCGCGCAGACTGCGCAGAACTGTCACGATTTGCTCAGCGGAATGAGAGCGGAGCGGCATTGAAATTTTTGTGACCTCCTGCGCTGCCGGCGATGCAGCCTGAGAATCTGAACCAGCCAAGCCTTGAGGCTCCGTCGTGGCAGAGCATCCAGAAAGAGTCAAACATATCGCCGCGAAAGCGATGAGCATAGCCTTTTTCATCTCTAACTCCGTCACGTAGACAGCCACTGAACCAAAGTATTACCCATTACTCAAAGCAGATTGCAGCTGTGTGTCGAAAAAGGTCAATTGTTGCGCCGGCCTCATTGTCCCGGGCCCAGACTCTACCGTCTTCGGATCTTGACCTGTTCCGTATCTCTGTTGTTCGACGAAACCCGCAGAGCATTAGGGCACCAAAAGCGCGGACCCCGTAATGCTGCCCATCGCCGGTCCCGACGAAGATATGCTGCCATCGTGACGACATACCCAGACGAACAGGTGGACATCAAATTCAAGGCTGCCTGGAGTGTGTTCGCCCAGACCTGTGGCCACTTCTGGGCTCCGGAAGCCTCCTACCAGGCATGGTTCGCGCATTACCTGATCTCCCAGTTCGGTATCGACAGGGTTGCCCGCGAACCGAAGATCCACACGAAGCTGTTCACGTCACCGCTGAAGGCACGGTACAAGAACGGAGAGGCAGAGCCAGACGCTGTCATCACGCGCCGGCCCGGCATCACGATGCCCCACTACGCCAACCGGCTGGGCAAAGCTTCCGATGACTCGGGCCTGGGCCTGTTGAAAGACCTGGCCGTCATCAGTGAGCTCAAGATCGGGGCTACAACCCAGGGCAGCTTCAAGAAGGATGCTCTTTTCCAAGACGTTGACAAGCTCGCGCTCCTTTTGGACGAGTTCAGCCGCGAATACCCCGATAGTCCTGCGCCGTTGGCTTATATGTGCGTCCTCGACAATCACAATACGAAGGAATTTGATTACACCGAGCTCCGGGCCTACTGCAGCGCATCTCCCGGTGTGCAACTACTTGAAGGCACTGCCGTCGCTAGACCGCCAATCACTCCGGACCGGCGCATCACCCGCTGATGCTTATTGGCGGGGAGCCTCGGCCCGGTCTCGCACCCACGGCGACAGCCATTTGAGATCAATGTAGACGAGAGACGGTCCCACCTATAGGCTCCGCCGGACTTGAACCGTGCCTCTTTCATCGACTGAACGTTGCTCCGGGTAAGTTGTCCGGGTGGACACTAATGCATTGAGTGTACAAATACAGGAAAAGTACCGCGAAGAGCTCGCCGACTTCCGGAAGAAGATCCTGGGACCGGAGGGCCGGTCGCACGCAGGGAACCAGCACGCAGAACGACGTGAGCTTCCCCGCTTCGGGCCAGTGCGGACCCTGACGGACTCCAAAGTGGACCTGACTATCGTCGCTGACACCTCAGACCTGGACTGGTTCGCTGAAGACCCGTCCCTGGTTGGCCAGCGCTGCATCACTATCTCCCTCGCTGGCCACCACCGGCTCATGGGAAACCGTACCTCCCTGCCGTCCGGAGAATGCGACGCCTGGGTCCAGGCCATTCTCGGTGTTGGCTGGACCGAGCACGTCTATCGTGCCGGAACCCTCAGCGGCGTCGCAGGCCGACTCAGCACCGTTTACTACCGGCTGTTCCTCGACGCAGACTCGAATCCCCGCGCCCGTCCCGAGACCTTCAAAGACAAGGAACTACGACCCCTGCGGGACCTCTGAGTCCAAGGCTGGGCCTCCATCGCGTCCGTGGGCTGTGTACCTACGCATGTTTCCTGATGAAGGCTGTTCCCGTCCTGGTCGAAGGATCCTCATGAAGAAACTCGCATCGCTGGCGCTCACGGCAGGTGCCCTGGCGCTGACTGTCGGCTGCTCCGCCCCCGCAGCAGCTCCCCCGTCCGTCGAACCGAACCCCTCCAACACCGCCGACCCCCATTTCGGCAGCGCCGCAACCGACGGGCCCAAGCCGAACAAAACGCTCTGGGACTACCAGAAGCCTGTGATGAAGGAGAAGGCGTTCTACGCCGAGGCGCGCAAAGACACGACGACTTTGGACTCGATCGAGAACGACAAGCTGACGGTCATCGCGCAACTTTCCTGCGCCACCGTGGCCAACGGCGAAACCGGGAAAGATGCCTTGCTCCAGCAAGCCCTGACGGCAGCCACCGGATCGACCGACGCCATGACCCCCGAGGCCGCCAAGGACCTTACCAGCCTGCTCACCGTCGGGGCGAAGAACTACTGCGCCGACCTCAATGCAGAGTTCTCTAAAATCCTCGCCTAGTTATGGGCTGCCGAACACGGAAAGGGCCCCTGGAGTTCAATGCCAGGGGCCCTTCTTTATGCCAGGAGTGCGTAGTCGAAGTCCGGCAGCAGCGGTGGCCGCTCCTTGGGAACATAAGGCGCCAGGAGCAGCTTCATGCCAGCCTCCGGTGGAGTCCGGTCGGCCTTGTACTGGTTGCACTTGAAGCAGCAGCCGACCAGGTTCGTCCAGGTGTTCCGGCCGCCGCGGGACTGCGGGATGACGTGGTCGACCGTCTCGGCCTTTCCCTTCGTGCAGTAGGCGCACCGGCCGTCGCGGCGCTTCACGGCTTCCTTGGTGCAGCTGGGGCGGGCGCGCCAGGTCATCTTGACGTAGCGGATCAGGCGCAGGACCAGGGGGCGCGCGAACGGTCCGAAGAGCTCCCCGTCGTCCTTGAGGACTTCGGCGACCCCGCGGTGGACCATCCTGATGGCGTGCTTCAGCGAGACCCTGTGCAGGGGCTCGTACCCTGCGTTGAGAACCAGAACGCTCTCCATGACATCCGCGCCCCTTTCCTGTTGTGTTCGCGGCTCCTGACTTATCTATGCCCCCACTTTCGTGAGAGCGGTTTTAGCGGGATCCAGAGCGAACGTGAAGGGGATTTGGTGTTGTAGTTGCCTAGCTATTCGACTCGATGTAGCCAACCATGGACCGGACCAGTTCATCGGCTTCAGAGTCATGAAGGTACAGCTTTGGCTGGGGGGCCTCGCTTGAGCGCTCGAAAGCGTAGAACGGTCCGTCCGGCGCACCAATCCACTTATCGAGCGGCCCCCGGGACCAAAGGTGACCTCTATTCGGGAAGCCGTATAGGTCGCTGTCCGTTGAAACAACGATTAGCCAGTGATCGGATTCCCTGTCGTGGGCGCCTGGATAGACTACCCATCCTCGTTTGAATTCGATGTACTCGTCCTGGATATATGCAGAGCGCTTGATCAGCCCCCGATGCTTGACGATCTGCTGGCCACGGATTCCCAGGGGAATTGGCTTGATGCCAGCCTCCGACACCTTGGCGAGGAACTCTCCAACCACTGACTCCTTCCGGGCGGCAAGCTCCCGGCTTCTGGCTAATCCAGCCTCGCGCTCGGCGGCCATTTTGTCGGCAGCTTCTTCAAAAGCTCCCATGTTTACCTCCCCGAAATTCAACACGAACTGACGCCATTATGTAATGGGCACCCCGGGTTTCGGGCATATTCTCAGTCCTCTACTGCGCGTGGCTCCGCGCCGAGGGTTTGAACCTCGACCATCCGGTTCCAAAGACCGGCGTGCTGCCAGTTACACCAGCGCGGATCGGCACTCAGGCCGTGGCCGCCTCCAGCTGGGCCGGGACGGTGTTTGCCAGGAAGTGCTCAACGTCTTGGGCTGCGACGCAACCGGACGCCGCGGCGGTGATCGCCTGGCGGTAGGTCGGGTCGATGACGTCGCCGGCAGCGAAGACGCCGGGCAGGTTCGTCTTAGAGGTTCGGCCCTGCACGGCGATGGTGCCGGCCTCCGTGAGCTCCAGCTGGCCCTTCACCAAGTTGGTGCGCGGGTCGTTGCCGATGGCGATGAACAGGCCCTGGACGGGCAGATGCTCAATATTCCCGGACCGATCCGCGGTCTTGATGCCGATCATGGATTCTTGACCGTCCACCAATTGTCGACTGGCAATTGCGGCCACTTGGGTGTTGAACAGAACCTCGATCTTGGGGTGGGACAGAACGCGGTCCGCCATGATCTTCGAAGCGCGCAGCTGGTCGCCGCGGACAATGAGGTGGACCGCCTTGGCGAACTTGGTCAGGAACAGAGCTTCCTCCGCGGCTGAGTCGCCGCCGCCAACCACTGCTACCTCCTTGTCCTGGAAGAACGATCCGTCGCAGGTGGCGCAGTAGGACACGCCGCGGCCGGAGAGCTCGCTCTCGTTCGGCAGGCTGAGCTTCCGGTGCGCTGAGCCGGTGGAGATGATCACGGAGCGGGCCAGGTAAACCTCGCCGTCGCTGGCGGTGACCTTCTTGACCGGACCGTCCAGGTCGAGGTCCGTGGCTTCCTCGAAGATGATCTCCGCGCCGAAGCGTTCCGCCTGGGCTTCGAAGTTAGCCATCAGGTCTGGACCGTCAATGCCTTCGGGGAAGCCCGGGTAGTTTTCAACCTCGGTCGTTTTCATCAATTCACCGCCTGGCTCCAGCATGCCGGCCAAAATCAGAGGCTTGAGGTTGGCCCGTCCGGTGTAGATGCCGGCGGTGTAGCCGGCGGGCCCGGAACCCACGATGATGACGTCGCGGATGGTGTCGGCGGGGAGGGAAGTGCTCACGGTTCTCTTTCTGAAAGCTTTGGGTGTTGTGGCGGGTTTGGATGGTGCTAAACGCCGACCAGCTCGGCTGGCTCGATGAGGTGTTCGGCGGCCTCTCCGCCGGCCTCTGTCGCGCCCAGAAATTCCAGGGCGTCGGTAGCTGCGGCCTCGTCCAGGCGGCTGAACAGGAGCTTGTTGCTGACGAAGCTTTTCAGCTCAGGGTCAACGGTGTGTTGCGGGGCCATGCGATTCCTCATTGGGTGGTGCCGCTGTTGTCTGGCTATCCCTATGCGGCAAAGCCGGCGACGGCCGAAACTCAGAGCCTCCTCCCCTCCTGAGCCCCGCTCAGGCCCACTGGACGTCACGGCCGCGGGCGGCCGAGAACTCGGCAATGCTGTGCAGCTCCGCGAGGCGAGCGGCCACGTAGCCGCTGCCGTCCGTGTTGGCGGCATGGGCAGCCTGGATCCGTCCCAGGACGTTCCCGGCGGTGTCCGACCCGGAGACGGAGTAGCCGTCTACGGCGTAGCCGAGCAGGCGGAGCAAGGCACCGGCGCTGGAACCGCTGACGTTCATCCGCGGTGAAGGATCGGCCTCGAGGGGCTCGACGGACATGCGCATCGCGGCGCAGAACTCATCACCGCATTCGGCCAGGTGGCCGGTGCCGCCGTGGGCGTCCAGCTCAGCCTGCAGGAACGACTGGACTGCCGGGTACGACTCGAAGCGCTGCTCGGGCGGTCCGTGGACGCAAGAGATCGCGAAGGCTGTAACCGGGCCCGGGACGGTGTTGAAAAGACAGAGATAGTGGTTCCTTCCGGCTTGAGGCCGGGCTTTCTCCCGGCAGACTTCATGTGTGCGGAGGAGCCACTGGCTGTCACCGTGGCGGAAGTTGAGGGGATCGAACCCCCGCGGGCTGTGACACCCGGCTGCTGTTTTCAAGACAGACGCCTTACCACTCGGCCAAACTTCCAGGCATTTCTTAGAGGCGCCGACCGGACTCGAACCGGCAATGCCCGAAGGCACAGTTTTGCAGACTGCCGGCTTGCCAATTCGCCCACAGCGCCATGAAAAGACGGGGCGCTGTGGGCGCCCCGGCCAGGGGTGGAGGTGCCGGGTAGCGAGCCCGGGTCCACGCAATGCTTCCGGACTCTTCTACGGGTGTAGTCCGCCTTGGTGCTTATCGACCCGGCCGGTTCATGGCGAACAACGGACCGTCCCGGTCTAGCTGCTAATACGAATGCCGGCACGCAGCTCCGCCGTCATTCAGGTGTCCTTTAGCTGATGCCTAAACCGCGGCCGAAACCATTTGCCTGATGCGGTTTGAGACAGACCCCGATTGGGTCTCCGGCCGGCTAAGCGGCGAGAGCGAGGTCAGAGCGAGTTGCGTTGGCATCTCTTGTTGCCCGGATTTTTGAAAGGATTCCCGTGCGCTTCCTTACCCGCTTCTTCCCGAAAGGATCATCGAATGTCGAATCAATTCACCCCCTGGTAGATGATCGAAATCATCCGTGGGACCCGGTGGACTCGAACCACCGACACAGCCGACCAAAGGGCGCCCTCGTCGACCGTCGCTCTGCCATCTGAGCTAGAGCCCCAGCGCGGCGCCGGGCGCCGAACAGGCCCGTCACCGCTGCGTCCGTTTTGACTACCCAGAATGGACAACTGGGCTTGCTTCACGAATCGCCATTCTCAGGACGTTCGATCGGGCGGAAGCACCCGGTCACGGACCGTGTTCGGCGGACCTGACTTCACTCATGTGTACGGCGGCCGGAAGGTCTCTCCCCGATGCTCAGTCGGCTTTCGGTGCGACTGTGTACTTCTCTGTCCCGTCACCCTCGATGACCCGTTCTGTCGTCGTCGTGACGCTGCGTACTCCCTCGGCGGTCACGATCCGCTGGTGGCTGACCAGGGTGCCGAGCCACTCCCCTTCCGGTGTAGCGACCTCCCGGCCCATGTGGCTCGGGCCGAAGCTCAGCGCTTTCATGGGTCCGGAGTTCAGGATGTGCCGCTTCCGCGGGTGGTCGAGGGTCGGAGCGCAGACCTGGCAGGCGGCGTAACTGTTCAGGGCCTCCACCTCAGCGCGGGTCAGAATGTCCGGCAAGCGGTAGACGCCACGGATTGTTTCCGGGCGGAGCCTCGCGTAGCCGCTCAGGACAAACGACCAGCACTCAACCCGGTCGAGCGTGTGCCGGACATGGTGGCATGACGGTTTGTGGATCCGGCGGGCACCGCTGGCTGTGTTCACGAAGACCGGTTCCTCCGACCTCAGCTTCTCGTCGACGAAGGCCTGCTCGGCCGTGATGCGGGCCTTGAATTCCTCGAGGGTCGGCTTGGGACCGTAGATGTCTTCCAGGAGGACACCGTCTTCAGCGCCGATCCACGAGATCGAATCGGATCCGCGGCCGCCCACAATCTGGTGGAGGAGGTTCAGGAGTTCGTCTGAACTGAGTTGATCCGGGCCGTACTCAATGTTCAGTTCGGTCATTGGGGCGCCGCCTTTCATGCGTTCGGCGACCATCATCTCAGGTATGCCCAGTAGGGCCGACCCGGAAGCGCCTCCCGCGCGCCGTTCGTTGTGCCCCCGGCAGGATTCAAACCTGCGACCCGCGGATTAGAAGGCCGCCGCTCTATTCGCTGAGCTACGGAGGCGTGATGGCGCGCAAAGGCGCCTTCGAGCGGGAGACGAGACTCGAACTCGCGACAATCGACTTGGAAGGCCGACGCTCTACCAACTGAGCTACTCCCGCATGGGTACTTCGAGCCGAAGACGGGAATCGAACCCGCGATAACAGACTGGCAGACTGTCGTGTTGCCTCTACACCACCCCGGCAATGCAGGGTTAGGGCCTTAGCGGGGCCCGACACCTGCCCGGGATCTCGTTCCCGTGGACGACCGCATGCCTGGGCAGGTTTTCCCTCATCGGTATTGGGCACCGTTTATCCGCACCGGCACAGCACGACCGCTGTTTCGACTCATCGCGGCGAACAAGAAGGGACGCTACTCCCCCGTGGCTACTCCCGGGATCGAACCGGGGACCTCACGATTTTCAGTCGTGCGCTCTCCCAACTGAGCTAAGAAGCCTGATGAGAATTGCGAAGTAATAGATCAATACATCGCACCTCACTGTTAGCATCGCGAAATGAGCAGCTTGGAAGATGCCGTGGAACGGAAGCTCGCGGAGATGCGAGAAAGCCAACAAAAAGCAGATGGGGCTGCGCTACAGCTCCGTCAGGCCAGAGCGCATGCCGCGGATCTGGTCGCATCAGAACTCCGGGGACTCGCCGCCTACCTCGGTACGAAAATAAGGCCTCAGCAATTCGAACTATCACCAAAGCGGGGCTGGCTCAGTTCCACGGGTAAGTCGCCGTCGGGATTCCTGTGGAACAAGAATTACTCATCCATGGAAAGACGCTTGGAATTGCTACTACCAACAGGCGAGGCCTGGACTTACCAATGGTTCAACGCAGGCAGTACGACCTACGAGACAAAAGATGTCCAGGCCGAGCTCCAGAAAGAGTACGGACTCGGACTGTTCGGCTACAGCTTCGCCGTGCCATCTTGGTCTGGCGAGTTCTTAGTGACGCCCATAGTCGGAAAGGAAGATCCGAGCCTTCCGCCAGTTCCCATGTCCGAGGCCATGGCCAGCGTCGCTGTTCAGTTCCTGGCACGAAACCGATAAGACGGCTCCAAACCGTCGGGATGACAGGATTTGAACCTGCGACCCCCTGGCCCCCAGCCAGGTGCGCTACCAAGCTGCGCTACATCCCGTTGGCCGGCACAGATAATTCCGTGCCGGGTACTGCTAGAGGCGCCAGGTCAGACCCTTGCCGAGGCGAATGGTGACCTTGCCGCGGCTGTTGATGGTGATGGGTCCCGCCTTCCGCGACGCGGAGATCCCCGACTTGGAAACGTTCAGACGGGTGTTCTTGCCGAGCTTGATGATCTTGCGGAAACTGAGGCCCACGGGGACTCCCTTTCGGTCGTTGGAGCTGCTGGTGAACCTCATGTGTGCGGCGGGAGAGGGATTTGAACCCCCGGTCCGGTTTCACCCGGACAACTGTTTTCGAGGCAGTCACGTTAGGCCGCTCCGCCATCCCGCCATTTGTCCTGCATTTCTGCAGAGTCGGGGTAACAGGATTTGAACCTGCGACCTCGTCGTCCCGAACGACGCGCGCTACCAAGCTGCGCCATACCCCGATTTACTTGCTGCGGCGCCGGTCACGGAGTCGAACCCAGGAACACTTACCTGCCCGGACTCTCATCCGGGGTGAACTCCCGCCAACTTGGGCGGGCGCGTTGCCATTTCGCCAACCGACGTGCATCCGTCTGGGTCAGTACTGCCTGGCTGAGCTGCACCATGCCCACGGAGGAACCACCTCGGACGGATAGCGAGCCCCCCCTGCCGGAATCGATCCGGCGACCTCTTCTTTACGAGAGAGGCGCTCTACCATCTGAGCTAACGGGGCGGGTCAAACGTCGGGGTGACAGGATTTGAACCTGCGACTTCCTGCTCCCAAAGCAGGCGCTCTAGCCAAGCTGAGCTACACCCCGTTGCGCACTTTTGGCCGTAGCCGGGACGTGCCGCCCTAGGAGCCCCCTGCCGGATTCGAACCGGCGACCCTCGTATTACAAGTACGATGCTCTGGCCATCTGAGCTAAGGAGGCAACAACACTGATCGGTGTCCTGTGGGCCGGCCGCTAACTGGCCACAGCGCTTTGGACGGCTGCAGTGTCACAGCCACGGTGCTTGCACAGGGACTTGAACCCCGGACAACCCGCATGTCGAGCGGGCGCTCTGCCAACTGAGCTATACAAGCAGGTGGAGGGCCGTCGGCCAGCTGCATGACCGCTGGCCCTCCCGCCGTGTCGTGGCGTTACCCCGTCCGCTCTTTCAGGCACTGCCCATCTCTGGGGCCTCGGTTTACGGACTCCGTGCCTGCACAGGGCTTTGAACCCCGGACCTCCCGCGTGTGAAGCGGGTGCTCTGACCAGCTGAGCTATACAGGCAGCAAGCCCATGTTTCATCCCGCAGACGTTGCCCGGCCGGACCGTCTACGGAACTTGGATCGCCGGCCAAAGGGGGCTCTTCGGCTGCGCATAGGCCTACGCAGCGGCGTCCAACATCTTTCATGTGTGCGGAGACTTGAGGAAGCCTCACCGGTGCCCGCCCCCGGACTTGAACCGGGAACACCTGCACTTTGAATGCAGCGCCTCTACCAATTGGGCCAGGCGGGCGGGACTTGCGTGCCGATGGCTGGGCTCGAACCAGCGACGACCATCGTTATGAGCAATGCGCTCTGCCCCTGAGCTACACCGGCGTGTGTTTCGTCTTGCGTGCGCCACGAGGGACTCGAACCCCCGACCTCCGGTTTCGTAGACCGGCGCTCTATCCTTCTGAGCTAGTGGCGCGTGGTGGTGCTTGTAACCCCAGCGGGATTCGAACCCGCGGTGCCGACCTGAGAAGCCGGAGTCGTAGGCCGCTAGACCATGGGGCCAAAAGTGTTGCTAGCCGCTTGCGCGGAGTACCCCCAACGGGATTCGAACCCGTGCTACCGACGTGAAAGGCCGGTGTCCTGGGCCACTAGACGATGGGGGCCAGGTGATGCTGCGTGCCCTCGATAGGATTCGAACCTACGACCTCCTGCTGCGGAGGCAGGCGCTCTATCCCCTGAGCTACGAGGGCGTGAAACTGGGGTGAATGACGGGGCTCGAACCCGCGACCTCCTGTGCCACAAACAGGCGCTCTGCCAACTGAGCTACACCCACCATGAAACGGCGCGGCGGTTTCCGCGCCCGAGCCTGGTACGAGACTTGAACTCGTGACCTCGTCCTTACCAAGGACGCGCTCTACCGTCTGAGCTAACCGGGCAGGTGGTGAAGGGGAAGATCACCAGCGGAATAGACGGGATTCGAACCCGCGATCTCCCGCGTGACAGGCGGGTGCTCTAGGCCATCTGAGCCACTACTCCATTCCGGGCTCTTACCGGACCGTGTTGCGGTGCTTGCTTCGCTCCTTCGCCTGGACTTGAACCAGGAACATCTCCCGGGCCAGAACCGGGCGGGTTTACCAATTCCCCCACGAAGGATCATCCGGGCTCTTACCGTCCACCCCGTGAAGGGTGGGCTTGCTTTCGCTCCGACACCTGGGCTCGAACCAGGGACACCTCGATTAACAGTCGAGTGCTCTGCCAACTGAGCTATGCCGGATCAAACGGGGCCAATCGCCCGTAGTGGTCTCAGCTGGACTTGAACCAGCGACCTCCGCTTTATCAGAGCGGCGCTCTAACCATCTGAGCTATGAAACCTCGCTGTCCGGCCGGTGGTGCATCCTCCATCGGCACCATAAATGGCCCGCCCTCACCAGGCTATGAACCTGACTACTCGGCGCCAGCCGGACATCTTTCCAGTTCTGCCCCATGCACCAGGGCGGGGATGTAGTCCCACATCTGTCGTGCAGCACACCCCGTCGGCGATCCTTGAGCTTCATCCCGCCTGGCAGGTCGTACTGCACTTCGTGCCCCCAGCAGGGTTCGAACCTGCGTCCCTTGATTAAGAGTCAAGTGCTAAACCAACTCAGCTATGGAGGCCTTGCCGTCTTTCCGGCTGTCATTCTGCGTGGGCCCGGCGGGGTTCGAACCCGCGACATCCCGATTAAAAGTCGGAAGCTCTACCAACTGAGCTACAGGCCCATTCCTTACACCCCGATGAACGCTTCGATCTCGGCCAGGTGATCCCTGGTGAGTCCGTGTTCGGTCCTCGGGCAGATCACCAGCACCGGAATGTCCAACGTCTCCAACCAGGCCAGCGAGGGCGGGTCTGACCGGATGTCATCGTCCATCCAGACGACCCGTTCCGGCCGGGTGCGGGCGATGTCCTCACGGATCTTCGCCAGCTTCCACCAGTTCCAGTTCGCAATGTCGTCCTCTTCGACCCCGGGGATCATCTCCCAGTTGCCGTGAAGGCCGATCGTGGGTGCGAGCTGTTCCGGTGCGCCTTCCTCCCAGGCCGTCAGCCATTTGATGGTGACGTCAGGGTGGGAAGCAATCCGGTTCATCGCCTCGACTGGTTCCTCGGCCCAGTAGCCGGGAAACGATCCAGGGATCGTCACCGGATGCCAAGGACCGTGCCAGCCTGTCTGTCCGGCCGGCGCCGCGGTGAAGCGATGGTCGGACCAGGCGACCCAGATGCCGTCCGCGTCGGAGTACACGGTGGTTTTCACTGCGTTCCCCTTCGTAACGGTTGTCCAATGCCGGGCGGCTGGCGCTCGAATGTCCAGTGTCCTTCTTAGGGATCTTCTCCCTGGAATCGATGCGCTGCCCTACCCAGCCGTGGAGCCACGGGGACTCGAACCCCGAACCTTCGCCTTGCAAAAGCGCTGCGCTACCAATTGCGCCACGGCCCCATTCGGACCGGCGGGGCACCGCCAATCCAGGTCCTTGTAGACCAGTGGAGCTACGGGGACTCGAACCCCGGACCCCCTGCATGCCATGCAGGTGCGCTACCAGCTGCGCCATAGCCCCAAATCCGGCGGCTCCCACCGCCGGTGTCGGTTATCTTATGGACTCCATGTGTACGGCGTCCGGAGACTCTCTCACCGCTGAGCGGAAGGTGCGGGGTTCGAACCCGCAAAACGGTCTCCCGTCTTAGCCGATCAGCAGTCGGCCCGCTCCCCAACTTCGCTTACCTTCCATTTGTGTTGCTTGCGGAGACAACAGGGATCGAACCTGCACGTGGACAAGTCCACCAACTGCGTTCCAGGCAGTGACCGCCGCCATCCGTCGGTTGGTATCTCCATCGCTCCCTGCGGGAGCCGTGCCCATCCCCGGACTTGAACCGGGACGTCCCTCACGGGACACCAGCCCCTCAAGCTGGCGCGTCTGCCAATTTCGCCAGACGGGCGAGACACCGGGCGCCAGGCCGCGGGGTGAGCAGTGACTGGCTGCTGTCCGCGGTCAGGCCTTGTGGTCGAAGCCACCCGGCGGCGGGTATCTGTTTTACATCGCCCAGGCATTGCACCCGCCGGTCAAGGCGTTGCGGTAATGCCAGGACTTGGGCCACCCTGCTCATGGCCACCGTGCCCATCCCGAGACTCGAACTCGGACGTCCTTTCGGACACCAGCTCCTGAGGCTGGCGCGTCTGCCAATTTCGCCAGACGGGCGTTGCAGAGGCCGGATTTGAACCGGCGACCTCCGGGGTATGAACCCGACGAGCTACCAAGCTGCTCTACTCTGCGAGTGGGAGGTGTCGGATTCGAACCGACGTAGGCTGAGCCAGCGAATTTACAGTCCGCCCCCTTTGGCCACTTGGGTAACCTCCCGAGAATCCCCGGGGCGAATAGCACGGCAATAAGCCCTTCTATTCGTCCCGGGAATTGTTTTTGAGCGCGGAGAAGTAGCATCACCGGAAATGGCGTTCCGGTAATTTCTCCGTCTCTTACTTCACGTTCACTATGGAATTCTCAATCATCAATTGCATCTCCGAAGAGTGCGGTTGTACTGCGCGGGGCGGACAGGGCTCGAACCTGCGGCCTGCGGTTTTGGAGACCGCTGCTCTACCAACTGAGCTACCTCCCCAGAGCCGGATGGCCCGGCCGGGCGGCGGTCTGTCTGCGTCCTGATCAGGACAAAAAGAGAGACCGCCTCGGGGTTGGACTTACCCGAAGCGGCCTCTGGTGGACGGTCATGCCGTCAAAACTTAGAGGATACTTCGGTGCCTTGCGTGGTCATTCCGCTGCTGCCAGGTGTTTCCATAGGCTTTCGGGGAAGATTCCAGCGCCGGCTTGGTCGTGGGCAGGACAAAGCCGCGACCGCATACGGCCGAGATGCTGAGCATGGATGATGCGCGCATAGCTTGTCCTTTCCTGAACAATGTCGCTGGCCCGGATGGCCTGCTAAGAAAACTGTAACTGAGAGATCGGGAATTTGTACATTCCAAAATCTCTCACGGGATTTGATTGGCAAATCTCTTGTCGGATTAGATGTGTGCGGCGATTTCGAAAAGCGTCATCACCCAGGGTGGTAAGTCAGAAACCCGACCCTTCGGCTGCGAAGAAGGTTGCGATGGCACCCAGCAAAGCAGCAATCAGCGCCAGGATATTCGGGAAGGTCAAAAACATCACCGCAGTCGGCGCGAGCCAGAGGTTCTGGACAAGGACGAGATGACCGGCGTCTCCGGCAGTGTCCAAGGCTGAATACAGTCTCTTCTTGTCACTGGGCGCGGGGCCGTACCGTCTCAGTCCGTGAAGCTTCAAGCCGGAGGTCGAAAGTGACAGCAGCCCAAGGCCCATGACGGTCGCCGCAACGAAGGCCGCAATTGAGGCTGCCGTCCAGTCCCTTCCCATTGTTGACCACAGGTAGAGCGGTGGCGTGAGCCCTGCCACTGCCAGCAGCAACACCTTGAGGCTGACACTGGGGATTATGGCAATGATGGCGGCGAGAACCACCGCGTAAATCAACAGGCCCAGCAGGAAGGGCCACCAGCGGCTAATCCCCTCGCCGATGGTAAACAAAACCGCTACGACCATCATCGGCACCAAGAGATACGAGCCGGCGGTTACCGCCATGCCTGCACCAAAGACAGCCCCGAGCGCCTTCAACATAGTCTCCCCTTTTTGAGCCCATGTTCTCCCCCGGGGAAGCCTCAGACAAGGGGTTGACGATCAGCGCCGGGTGCGGCGTCCGGTCCTGTCGGCGAAGGCGTCAAGCGCGGCAATGATGTCCGGGGCCACCCAGACGCTGGTGCCTCGGATCTTGCCGGCCGGGACCAGGATGCCAGCTGCTTCCAGGCGGTCGATGGCCCGGTAGGCGGTGGCCGTGGCGACCATGGCGTGCTCTTCGAATATCTCCGCTGTGATGGCGGGCTCTTTCGGAAGCAGCCGCAGCAGTTCCCTGACCGAGCGAGGCGCGTCTCCGATCCGCTCCAGATGGTCCTTCTCGGCGGCTTTGATGTCCCCGGCCAGCAGCCGTCCATTGTCGACGGCCCGTACTGCGGACTCGGCGAACAGCTCCACGATGGGCTGGACGTTCCCGCTTCGGTACTCGCCCAGGGCGTCAAAGTAGGCGCCTGTGTCCGTCAGGAGCCCCGATGAGACCGGGACTGTGACGTTCCGGGTGATGCCCTTGGCCCGCAGCAGCGCGCTCACAATGGCGCGGCCGGTGCGCCCGTTGCCGTCGGCGAACGGGTGGATGGTCTCGAACTGGGCGTGGGCCACCGCGGCCTGCGTCAGCGCCGGGACGTCGTCGCGGCGCATGAAGGCGACCAGGTCGTCCATGGCAGGCCTGACGCGGTCCTGGTGCGGCGGGACGAATTCGGCGGTGTGCGGGGAGTTGCCGCGGATCCAGACCTGGGCGTTGCGGTATTCACCGGCGATGTCCCGGTCCGAGGAGTGCAACAGGGCGTGGTGCATGACTGCGATGTTCTCCACCGTCAGGTCCTCGGAGAGGTCGATGGCTGCCTGCAGGGCCCGGACGTTGGAGGCGACCAGGGATGCGTTGGTGCTGGAGGTGTCCCCCAGCTGGGCCAAAGCGATCTTCCGGGCGCCCGCGGTCAGGTTTTCGATCTGGGAGCTGGACGCTGACTCACTGCGCAGCAGCAGCGCCGCGAATGGGGCGGCGTCCCGCCCCAGCTCGGCGTCGAAGCGTACCATCTCGATCGTGGCTTCCTCCACCAGGGCCTGCGTTCTTGAGTCCACGCCCAGGTCCAGGCCGGCGATTTCCGGCACCACGGCGGCCTCGTAGGGGCCGCGGGCCAGCAGTCGCTGCCGGCGGGATGCTCCGCGTTCGGGGTCTGCCTCCCACGGATGCTCCTCGTAGGTGATTCCCGGCCAGGCAGCGGCGGGCAGGGAGATCTCCGGCTCGCTGTGCGAGGTGCCCGCGAAGCGTCCTCCGGTGGGGATGCCGCGCGGGTCCCTATCCTGGTTCATCGGTTCCTTTGAGAAAGAGGATGCCTGTTTTTCTCATCCTAACCGCAAATGAGAAGATCGGAGGTGGATTCTTTCATTTAGGCCCGGCGCCCGCCTCCTGGGATGCGTACCAGGCCGCGCGGCTGAGGTGAAGCGCGGCCCACCATAGGCAGCCCCCGATGAACAGGGCGATAAGGCCCTCCCAATGGAGATCGCTTATCCACGTCGCCCCCAGAATGAGGAGGCCCAAGGCCACAGCCGCCAAAATGTGCCTCACCGACATGGCGGCACTTACAGCCCGGCGGCGAGGGCGTCGATGGAAATGTGCCGGTCTTTGATCCCAAAGGTGCTGCCGCCGCAGAGGCAGAAGAGGAAGACAACCGGGAGGATCAGGACCCGCAGGACCATCATCCATCCGGAACGCCAGAACCCGAGGGATCCGCCGTTGTCGATCCGGAGGGTGCGGGTGCCGGCCACGAGCTGGCCGACGGAGCGATGGTAGGCGGTGCTGAAACCGTAGAAGACGGCGGCCGCCGGCCAACCCGCCAGTGCCGTGAGCTCCCGCGCGTACGGGAACGGCGCCGGCATCGTAAAGCACAGCGCCATGTACAGTCCCAGCGTGGCCAGGAAGACCAGAACGGCATCCAAGCCCCAGGCGGTGAGGACCTCGCGGTCCCGGGCCGGTGCCACAGTCCGGCCATCACCGAGAGTGACCAGCTGCGGCTCAACAAGTGCAGGGGCGGCCGCCTGGGCCTCCTTGCCGGCGTCGGCGTCCAATTCGGTGGCTTCGGTGGGCGTAGTCATAAAGGCATCCATTCAAATGAGGTGTGGTCGTGAACTTCAATGCCGACTGCCGGATCTCCGGGCATGGCAGAGAAGCCCGCTGGGGGATTCGGCATTCCTATGCGTCAGCTCCCCCGACGGGCCATCAGCGGCCCTCGACGTCGGCCGGCTGACGGGCGTTCACCGCTCCCGCCAGCGGCGATAGTCCTACACGGCGCCTAAGTCGACAACCCGGGAGTAGGCCGTTCAACGCACAAAGCCCGCCGCTGAAACAGCGGCGGGCTTTATTGTTTGGCTCGGCTCAGGAGTGGTAGCTGTCCTGAATGAACGTCGCCAGACGCCGGCGGACACCGGGGTCTGTGTACCCCGGATATTCAGAGGCCCAGGAGTCGAAGTCATCAGGGTCGATGGCCTCGCCAGCGGCGAAAGTCTCGTAGGTGGTGAAGCTGATGTTTCCGTCTTCATCCACCTGGGCTGTGGTGTCGGGGAGGTGCGAAGCGGGTGTCGGCCAGGGTTTCGGCTCGAGTCCGGCCGCCTCCTCCAAGCCGCTTTGTGCCGCCTGGCGGGCCCGGCGGTAGCTCCAGTCGTCGAATTCGTACAACTCCCTGATGTTGGCCTCGGCCGGCAGTGTGTAGCGCATCTCCAGCAGCCGCTTTTCCGGGGCCATCCGGGCGGCTGCGGACGGTTCAATGAACAGCGGCATCGCGAGCTGCCGCAGCGGCCCCTTGTCCGTCAGGGTGATCATGTCGATTCCGCCGATGCCATGGACGTCGCGTCCGATGGTGCGCGGCTGGCCGGGGACGAGCGTGGACAGATCAAGGGCTTGGTCCCTGCTCATGAGGGCGTCCAGAGACAGGGAGGGTTCCGAATGGGCGACGGGGGCGAACTGGCCGCCGACGGGGATGCCCTGTGGCTGACGGGCAATGGTGGTGGTCATGATGTCCTTGCTGGATTGGTGAGGGTTAAGTGTAGGCCGGGGCAGGTCAGTGATAGACGGCGCCAGGACGGCCCGGCGGGTTCCAGGCAGCTGCCGCGGAGAGGTCGATCGGGTTTTCGTCGACGAACCGGGCGAGCTGGCGGGAGCTGTGTTCGCTGACCAGCTGCTGGGCGACATCGACGACGTCGTCGCGGAGTGCGTCGCCGGACTCGTCCTGGACAGATTCGACATAGATGGCAACGTTGCCGTCGTCGTAATCTCGGGCCAGGGTGATCCTTGCTGCCTGCGGGAACTCGGTGCGGAGCTCGTCGGCAATGTTCCGAAGGTTGGCCCGTGCGGCGGACTCCAGGAGCGCGGATGCCTCGTCTTCGCGGCGTTGTGCGTAGTCGGCGAATTCTTTGCGTCGCTTCGCGGCGAAGATTTCGGTTCGCCGCTGAATCCAGTCGCTGCGGACCTGGGCGGCGGTTTCGTCCTTGACTGAAGCTTCGGGGGACTCCAATGCCTTCAGGGCCGCACTGGCTATGTCATCGAGCAACGGGACGTCGCTGATGTCTGCGTAGCGGTTGGACGAGGAGTGCAGACTGACCTTCGGGTCAGCGCTCACGTGGGGGGCAAACTGGCCGCCGGCGGGGATCCCCTGGGGCTGGCGCGCGGGGAGAGTCATGGCTGTCCTACTGTCGAGTAGAGAGCCCCGGCCTGGTCTTTGCGCATCTGCTCGATGTCGCGGCGCAGCGCACCGGAGTCGCCGAAGTAGACGCTGATGTCACTGCGGGCATTGACGAAGTTGCGGTGCTCCTCATGCGTGAACCGGTTCTCGAGGAAGTAGGCGTCTTCCGCGGCCTTGCGGATGCCGGGGTGGGAGAAGTCCCCAGTGCGGTCGATGTGGTCGCGGACCGCGGCGAGCTGGTATTCGGTGAGATCAATGACGGGGGCGCCTTCGCCCTCATACCTGTTGGTGATTTGCCGAAGCATGTCTTCAGAGAAGGTCTTGCCGAGGTTGACCTCCGGCTCGGCGTGAGTGTGGGCAGCGAACTGGCCGCCGGCACGGATGCCGGCGGGGACGCGGGTGATTAGCGGGCTCATACCCGCTTTGTGTGCGGCAGTGACGCTCAGACGCCGACGCGGTCCAGGAAGTCCGGGTGCTTGGGGTCGTTCGGCTCGTAGGCAAGCCGCTGGTCGGCAACGGGGGCGGCGGTCCGCTGTGCCGCGCGGTAGGCGCTCAGTTGCTTGCGGGCCTCGGCTTCGATGGCGTCCTCGACCAACTGTTCGGCGAGGTATTGACCCAACAGGTGTGCTTCGTCTTCGCCGAGCTCGCCGATGGTGTCCAGGGCGGCGTTGACGTTGTCGTCGTTGGATGCTGCGAAGTCGACGAGTTCCTGGTCGCCATCGCCGCGGAGGTTCTCGAAGGCCGTGGGGCAGTCGGCGATGGCCTGGCGGCCGGCGGCGGCGCGTTCGGCAGGGGTGATTACGGCGGGTGCTGAGGCTGCTGTAGTAGTCATGGCGCTTATGTGTGCGGCATGGGAGGAATCCCGCACCGCGGCACTTGCGCGCCGGCGACGGCGGAGTGCCCTCATGGCTCCCATTGTCCGCTGGTGGGGCCCGGACGGGTAGAGCCCCGGGCCCCGAAGGCTGTCATGGGCAGTTCAGGTGTCCGCCGGCTCCCAGGAGCGTCAGGGCGGCCAGGTTCGGTGACCGGGGCTACCTGCAGGAGTCGTGGTTAGGCCTTTCCAGTGCGGTCGATCGGGGTGTGGCGCCACGCCTGGAGGCGTTGTTCGGCGATCTGTTTGATGAAGACGGTGCCGTAGCCGGCGCCGGCATCGTTGGCGAGGTAGCGGACGTTGGCCGGGTCGGTGGGGTCTCCCCGGTGGGAGATGAGGCCGTCGATTCTGGATTCGAGCGGGGTCACCGGGTGGGTCCTGAAGTTGGGGTTTTCCTGTTCGCTGACCTCGGGCCGGTGAGCGAAGAGGGAGGCGTTGCGCTCGTTGACGATGGCCAGGTTCTTCAGCTGCCCGCGCTGCCAGGATTCCGGCTGCAGCCTGTGGTGCTCCATCATGGGCCCGTACCATTCCTCGCCGACGTGCGGGAACGTCTCTTCGAGGGTGCGCCGGTACTCGTCGGCGCTGGCACCAATTTTCGCTGCGGCGGCCTCGAAGGTGGCCTCAGCAGTGGGGACGTAGTGGCTTTCGACAGCCAGGCGGCGTTGCCGGATGCCCTTCAGCTCCCGTGCCAGTGCCGCGCCGAACTGGTGCGGTCTGGTGCTGCTGTGCCGAATCCGGTCCGTGGCCACATCAACGGAGTCGTCCCGTCCTGCCTCGGCGCGGATCGCCTCCTGCTCTGCTTCGTCGTGCACGGCGTTGAAGTCGTCACCGGCGAGGGATTCGTCCAGGGCGATACGCGCGTAGGACCGGCGTTATCCGTTGGAGGGGCGGTCCTCGTAGACGAGCTTGAACCACCGCGGATCGCACGGCACCGAGATCTCTGGAGCGGCGTTGGATGGGCCCAGAGTAGTTTTCGGTTCCGCGTGGAGGGCGGACGCGAACTGGCCGCCGGCGGGCACCCCCTTGGGCTGGCGGGCTGTAGTGGTCACGGGGCGCTCCTTAGCTGCGTTCACTGGTGCGTATATGGTGCCTGCTGGTTTTCGGCACCTTGTCTTGTCCTTTGTGTGTGCGGCCGGGCGCGGTTCCGCGCACGGACCCGGTCCGTTCGGGGCTCAAACCCGTGATTGGGGGGGCTGTGCGTAGATGAAGCCCCCAAGTGGCATATATATGTCCCATGGGTCTGGAAGACGAAATATTGGCGGCGACGAAGATGCGGCGCGTCGCTATGGAACAGGCGCAAGAGAGGGAGCGTGAGGCTTCAGTTCCGGCTGTCGAAGACTGGTCCCTGCTGTTGGCCCAGAAACTCCCGGAGAAGTTCTCTGGCCTTCCTGCGTGGAGTTACAAGCCCAAAGAGCTCCTAAAGGACCCATCAAAACCGGATCGCGAGCTGGTCGGGCGGGGCTGGCACATCTGGGTAACCCACTCTGACGGATGGACTTCGACGACGCTTCTGGAGGACGGATCGCTGTGGCAGGGAAACCTACACGCAAGTAGCACTTACCACGTCGAAGTCGAGCCCTGGATTGAACTGATTGCCCCGGTTGGAAAGAACGACTACCGACTCTCCGAGTACAGGACATTGTTTGGAGTCTCCGGGCTTGCCGCCTTGGCGTTGGACCAGGTCACCGAAGAAAACGGTTCACTGCAATGGCACGCCACCTGACCTGATCTCGGGACTAGGCTGCTTCTTCAGATTTGCGGTCCTGGGCAGCTTGCTCCAATGACTGGCTGATCCTCAGGCGCTGGCGTTCGCATTCGGTGGCCAGCTCGGGGTAGGCGGCAGCGATGACTTCGAGGCAGCGGGTCTTGAGCTCCCTGTTGTACGAGGAACGCAAGTCGGAGGTGACGAACCGGTTCCTTAGCAGGGCGTTGTCATACACGGTGCGGTCATGCCGGAGGTAGTTCACAATGAGCCTGTCCACCGTGGCTGGGTGGAGGCGAGGTTGGTCCATTGGCGTGCGGCCGTCGGCGATGGCGATTTCCCGGTAGCTTTTGTAGGCCAGGGCTCGGAGTTCTTCCAGTGATTCATCGCATTGCAGCGTCACCTTCAGTGCGCGTGCGGCGCGGATGACTTTGCGCAATTCGGTCTGGCCCGTGAGCCGGACCTCCCGCCGTACCTGCGGGTTGGAGGAGGTGTAGGCGGCGAAGCGGCCTCGTCCCTTGCGGATCTTCTGCACGGTCTCCGGGTCGTCCTGGGCGGCGAACGGGGAATGCTGGGTGATGCGCATGGCGTGCCTCTCTTTGTCTTCGTTTGGAGCCTTCTATGCGGCGATCCAGCTGACGGGGCCTAGGCGGCCGGTACTGTCACTTCTGCCAGCTCGCACAGCGCGCAAAGGGTGTAGGCGCCGTTGTCGTCACGGCATCCTCCGCTGCAGGCGATGCAGAGCAGGGCCCGTTCGCGCAACGCTGCGGGTGACTTGGAGCTGGTTGCTGTTGTCATGGCTGGGATGTGTACGGCGCCTCGCTGGTTCGTCATCGGGGCCGGGCCTGCCGGGTCAGGAGTCGGTGATGGCCAGGTGGAACCAGGTCTCGGGATTGTAGGACCAGGAGAGGTCGCGCCCCTCCCATGAAGCGGAGTTCTGCTCGGATGCGGTGCCGAGCTTCATCCGGGAACGGATCTCGTCAGGGACGTTCAGGGCCTCCAGGACGCATTTCACACCGGCAACGGGTGCTCCGGTTGCTTCGCCGGGTCCCTTGGTGTCGATGGTGCACGCCCTCGGTGAGGCCGCACCCTGTAACGGCGTCCTCGAGGCCACCGGCTATCCGTGTGGGCTGGCTTGGGACCGGCGGCGGTGCTGGGCGCGTGGCACATCCTGCGAGGACGACCCCGATGAAAATAGCGTCAGGGCGTGGCGGGTAGGTACGAGCATGGTGAGCCTTTCGATATGCCGAAGGCCCGGCAGGTGTGAGCTGCCGGGCCTTCGTGCGGGGTCCTAGCGCATCAGGCCCGGGTAGGAGCGCTGCTCCATCTGGGAGCTGATCTGCTTGACGGTTTCGAGTCCGACCCCGACCATGATCAGGATCGCGGAGCCGCCGAACGGGAAGTTCTGGTTCGCGTTCAGGAGGACCAAGGCGATCAGCGGGATCAAGGCGATGACGCCGATGTAGAGTGCGCCGGCGGTGGTGATGCGGTCGGACACGTACTTGAGCAGGCGTTCGGTCGGCTTGCCGGGGCGGAAGCCCGGAACGAAGCCGCCGTACTTCTTCATGTTGGAAGCGATCTCCTTGGGCTCGAAAGTGATCGAGACGTAGAAGAACGAGAACCCGATGATGAACAGGGTGTAGATCACCATGTAGACCGGGTGGTCGCCCTTGGTGAGGTTCGCGGTGATCCACTGTGCCCATTCGGGTCCGGCGCCGGACTGTTGGCGGGTGGCGAACTGGGCGATCATGCTCGGCAGCGACAGCAGCGTGGAAGCGAAGATGACGGGGACGACGCCGGCCATGTTCACCTTGATGGGCAGGAAGGTGGTGTTGCCGCCGAGTGTCTTGCGGCCGACGACGCGCTTGGCGTAGACGACGGGAATACGGCGCTGGGACTGTTCGACGAGAACGACCAGGGTGATGGTGACCAGGCCAACGGCCAGGACAGCGGCGAACACGCCCCACCCCTGGGTGCGGCCGATGGCGCCGAGTGCGGTCGGGAAACCGGCGGCTACGGAGGTGAAGATCAGCAGGGACATGCCGTTGCCGATGCCTCGTTCGGTGATCTTTTCGCCCATCCACATGACCAGCAGGGATCCGGCGACCAGGGAGATGATCATGATGGCGGCCGTGATGGCGCTCTGGTCGGTGACGATCGGCAGGACGCAGTTGCCCAGCAGGTTCCCGGTGCGGGCCATGGTGACAACGGTCGTGGCGTTCAGAACCGACATGCCGACGGCGAGGTAGCGGGTGTACTGGGTGACGGTCGCCTGGTCGCCGTTGGCGTGCAGCTCCTGCAGCCGGGGAACGATGACTTTGAGCAGCTGCATCATGATGGAGGCGGTGATGTACGGCATCACGCCCAGGGCCAGGACGGAGACGGAGAGAAGCGCGCCGCCGGAGAACATGTTGACCATGTCGTAGATGCCGCCGGTGCTGCCGCCTTGGGACAGGCACATCTGCACGTTGGAGGCGTTCACGCCCGGCGCGGGGATGAAGGAGCCGAGCCGGAAGACGGTCAGGACGCCCAAGGTGATGAGCAGCTTGTTGCGCAGGTCAGGTGTCCTGAACGCGCGGGTAATTGAGTCCAGCAAAAGCCGGCCCTCCTTGAGGTAGTGCCCGAGGGCTGGTTGGTTACTGGCCGGTGAACCGGGTGATGATGCCCAGGCCCATAATGGCCACGGCCCAGATGATCGCTGCCGCGATGGTGAAGCGGGTGAGGTTTCGTTCGGCCACGCCGGTCGAGTTCAGGCTGTTGGTCATGCCGCCGCCGAACATGCCGGAGACGCCGCCGCCGGATGCTTTGTGCAGCAGGATGAAGGCGCCCATGATGATGCTCAGTGCAACGACGAGCACCTGGAGGGCGATAATCAGAATGTTCATGGTGGTTCCTTAGGTGAGTCGGGCCGCGGGTGGAAAAGCTCAGAGGCCCGGGTAACCTATGCGCGCCGGGGCATAACGGGCGTCCGGCAGGACAGGTCAGGCGCTGGCTGGTACGAGGTCCCTGGCGTCGGAGGGGACCTCGGTGAACACGCTGGTGAACTCCGGTGCGGTCGCGGGCGCCTCGGCGGTGGATGGCTGGGTCTTGCGTCCGGTACGTGCCGTGGAAGGTGCTTTGGCAGCCTTCTTCTTGGGCGCCGGTGTTGGGGCGGCTTTCTGGACCAGCAGCACGGTCAGGTGCGTGATGGCGAGCAGAACGACCGGAGGCATTGCGGCCATGATGGCCGAGACGACCGGTGGGACACCGCCGCTGACCTGGTTGACCGAGACGATGGCGTGGACGGCGTTGGCGGCGGTGGACACCACGGCCCCGAGGCCAAGGAGTGCCCACGGGTAGGCGAGGGTTTTACGGTCGTGGCCGGCGAGGGCGACGATCGCGACCGTGGCGGCCACGATGAGCCCGTCAACGATGATGGGCCAGATCCAGGCCAGGTTCACATCGATTCCGGAGCGTGCTGCCAGGTCGGTCAACGAGGCGAAGGACAGCACGAAGGCGCCGACGGCGATCAGCACGGTTGAGCCGATACCGACGGCGATCAGCACGGTTGAGCCGATACCGACGGCGATGATGGGCCGGGACAGGGGTGCGGCGGGCTTGCGGGCAGCAGGAAGCGTCATGAGGGAGTCCCTTCAGGAGTGGTTGTGGCGCGGTGTCAGCGGAGTAGATGGTCAGGCCGTGGGCCGCTCAGACTTCCAGGCCGTCCTGCTCCTGTGCGATCTCGGCGGCGGTGGCCAGGACGAGACGGACCGTGGCGGCAAGGGTTTCCGGCTTCAGTTCGGGGTGGGCTTCATGGATACGCTCGGTGATTGTCCGCACGTCGCAGGAGAGCCGCTGGATGCGGTTGGTTTCGTCGGCCTGAGTAGCCAGGATGAGTGCGTTCTCGGCTGCGGTGTTGCCGATGATGCCACCGTTGCCGTCAGGTGCCAGGGCGGCGGCGTCGATCCGCTGCCCCTGCTGGCGGGCTCCGGCCGTCCCGCGGCCGGCCGCGGTGAGTGCTTCCTCGGTGACCTTGGCCATGGCCCGGTCGACGCAGCCGACGTGGGTTTCGGCGTTGAAGGCTTTCTCGTACAGGTGGGCCCGGGCGGGGACCTGGTGGAGGAAGTCGAAGAGCTCCTGGGAGTGCTCGAAGCCGAACTTGTCGACCAGCACGTCGTAGGCGTTCAAGACAGCGGACTTGGCCCCGTGTGAGAGCCGGCGCATCACGCCGTTGACGCTTTCCGCGGAAGCCATGATCCGGTAGTCGTCGGACTCCCGGCGGTCCTGTTTGGCTCTCTGGCCGAGCTGGGTGAGGACGGCAGTGAGCTCCCGTTCGGTGACGAGGGGTTCTGGGGTTGTTTCAGGCATGGGCGTCATGTGTGCGGCGCCGTCTGCCCTGCTCCCCGGACAAAGAGCGCTCGGCCAATCTGCTTCTCAGGCGGCGATGCCTAGTGGCCTCCCGGACCTGCGGCGTGAGACGGCTGTGAGGACTTCGCTGTCGCAGATGCTCTTGCTCGCCTCATCGAAAGCCAGCCTGTAGGCGCCGGTGTAGGCGCGGGCAATGCGTTCCGGGACGGTGCCGGCGCGCAGCTGCGGTTCGGGTTCGAGCAGGAGTTGCAGCCTCGAAGGTGACGGCCGCCCGGCCGCTTTGACTCCTGTGGCTGCGGCCGTGTCCCAGGGGGCGCCGAGCGCTTTTACCGTGGCCCGGCCGTCTGGTTCGATGTCGAAGGCAGCATAGCTGAGCGCGGCCAGGTTGAGCCCTGCCGGGGTGATGAGTGTGTGGACCGGCATCAGTCCGTGCTTCAAGGCTTTGAAGGGTCCGCCGAGCAGCAGCCGTTCGCTGGGCGTGTACGGGGCTTCGCGCAGCGGGATGCGCATGGGCCCGGCGATGGAAGCCAGGACTTTGGCCATGCTCGCGGTGTCCATGAACGGGGCGCCCTTGACTTCGAGCCAGAGTTGGTGGTCCGGGAGGTAGAAGTCGGGCAGGTAGTACAGATCGTCGCCGACCTGGTAGAAGGACGGCTCGTAGTCCCAGTTCACGTCCAGCAGGTCCAGGAAGACAGCCCAGCGCGCTTCGAGTCTTGAGCGGAAGATCCGGCCCGAGTAGGCGACCTCCATGGCTTTGGGTTTGGGCGCCCGGGAGCTGCCGGCGCGGACAGGTGCCTTACGCGGACGACCTGTCTTTGCCGTGCCCCGGGTGCTCGCGGCCTTCGGGGCAGAGGACCGCTTGGCGGCTGGCTTCTTCGTCGCCGCTTTCCGGGAGGCGCCGGGCGCCGCAGCCTTCTTTCGAGGAGAGGGCACTGTTGTCCCGGCCTTGGCGGGACTCTTCCCGAGCGCGGCCTTCGGCATCCTGGGTGCAACGTTGGCTGCGGTGCGGTTCGGCATGTTTCCTCCTGCCCTGAAACATGCGCAGATAAACACATGCAAGGCAGTTGGGATAATTCGGAGACCCTGCCGCCGGGAACCCACCAACCGGCCGAAAGCCGACCGGATGGTCGAGCGGATAAATCCCCGGAATGGCGGGGAATATAGGGCCCCTTACTACTACTACTCTACTTAAACGACTTAAAAGAGAGATAT
Organism: Paenarthrobacter sp. YJN-5; assembly: GCF_015040095.1. NCBI lineage: Bacteria > Bacillati > Actinomycetota > Actinomycetes > Micrococcales > Micrococcaceae > Paenarthrobacter > Paenarthrobacter sp. YJN-5. The sequence goes on along the minus strand of NZ_CP053545.1, from coordinate 86,072 downwards.
GTATATAGGGCCGCCCTATTCTCTCCCTCAAAGGACCTGTGGGCACCTTAGTAAGAGAGAACTTTTCATTCCTTAGATGTCCTATCCGTACCGCCGAGTTGGTCGAGTAAGGGACCGGCGTTTCCCAAAATCCCCGCCGTTACTGGGATGCAGGGGCGAAATACCGCCCTACCGGGGGTGGATTCATTGCCGTTCCGCTGGATCATTCCAGTGGAACGGGAGATACGGTGAGAGACGGGGTGTTTAGTCTCATGTGATAACCTGAGGAACGATACCGGCCTCCAGAGACGAGGGTTATCACATGGCTCCCGAATGGGGGCCTTTTTTGTTCAGGGACCCATTGACTCCGCTATTGGCGACAGTCAAAGGAAAGAGCCCCGCCGGCGTTGTTTTCTGATTCGGCAGGGCTCTTATTGGTGTTGATCGGGGTCAGGCTGACCATGACGCGGTGGGCGCGCCGTCCTTGTACGCAGGCTTAGCAGCGCTGCCACGGCGTCGTGTCGGGATGTGAAGCCGCCATCGTCCAGCCGGTGACCGGAAGCCCAGCGAGGCTCTGAAAGGCGCCCTGCGGGGTGTCCCAGGGAGGTGCGCATGAGCTGGTCGGGAGTGTTGCGGAGCAGATCTTTGACCGGGTCCGAGTCGTCCCTCTCCTCGACCGCGTAGCGGGCCTCTTCCTGGTCATCAGGGTCCGGGTCGTCCCAGTCCCTGTCGAAGGTTCCGGCCGCGACGGCCTCGTCGATCTCGGCCCTGGCGATGGTGAGTGCTTCCTCGTACGCGTTGTCCGAAAACCGTTCATCGACATCGTTTTCAGCAGCCAGGCACTGGCCGGAGATGATCACCCGGTGCCCGGCTCCGTGTACGCCTCCCCGTTCATTCTGCTGGCCTGATGTGGACAGGGCCGGGGCCCCGCGCGCCGGCTACAGCAGAGACAGTCCGTCCTGTCGGGAACGCACCCAGGTTTCGATCCGGTATTTCGTGCCGTTTCTCGCCACCGCCCATCCCCTGGAGGGTTCGCAGGTCGCGAGGTCCCAGCCGGCACCCAGATCGGGCGCGAAGGTGTCGCCCTCTACGTAGGCGTCGATGCGGGTGATGACCGCCGTGTCGACGAGCTGGGCAGCCAGGGCATTCCGGTACACAGTTGCGCCGCCAATGATCCAGATCGGGCCCGATTCTGGCTGGGCAAGGCCAGCGACGACGGCGTAATGGACGGAACCGGCGCGAATGGCCCCTTGGGCGCTCCAGGACGGATCCCCGGTGACGACGATGTTGGCGCGCGCCGGCAGCGGCCGGAATCTCTCGGGGAGGGATTCCCAGGTGAGCCGGCCCATGATGACGGGGTGGCCCTCGGTGGTGCGGCGGAAGTGCTCGAAGTCTTCGGGAAGAGGCCACGGCATGGTGCCGTGGCGCCCGATTACCCCGTTGGCTGCCTCGGCCCAGATCATGCCGATTCTGGCCTCGTGACGGTGCATCATTGGATCGGACCGCCGTCCAGGTCGATGCTGGTGAGCCACTCTTTGTCCAGGATGGACCGGAAGGTCTCGTCGCTGAAACCGGCCACGGCCTGGGCCGCAGCGATGCCGTTCAGATAGCCCTTCAGCTCTGACGCACTGACAACGCCGGCGAAGACCTCCTCGATGGCCGCGGCTGCTTTGGCCATGCGGAGCTTCTGGACGGCATTCCGGCCTTCCACGAAACCGCCGATGTCGCGGTAGGCACCAGCTTCGTCTGCTGGCCAGTCCTGGATCACCGGACTCCGGTCTCGGAGAAGCTCGGTCAGGGGCTCGATGAGCTCTGGGCGGATCGGGGCAGGCGGCCTGGTCTTCTTGGGCATGGCTGTTATGTGTGCGGCACCGTATGGGACGGTTCTCGCGGAGACTCGTCCGGCCCTATTTGCACACATAGGACCTCGGATTCCAGGACGGCAGCTATTCTACGAATACCCCATGACCGAGTGGTGGCGCCCCATGCCCTCGATATAGTCGGCAAAGGCGCTTGATAGCCTGACGCTTTCCTCGTTATCCACGCCTCTCCGAATCAACTGCCAGCCGTCGGCGACCAATTTGAACTTCGTCTCCCAGAGCGTAGCGAAAGTTCCTCCGTCCCACGCTGGCTTACATTTCAGTTCAGCCCACGAAACAAACTCAAACTCGAATTCAGGACTTACGAAAAGGTAGTCGTTCGTGACTTCTGAGCCTAGGCCAGCCGCGGAAAGAGCGTGCGCGGCGGCAGCACGGACGTTTTCTTTGTCGCTGGTTCCGCTATGCCACTCATTCGCCCAGCTTTCAATCTTTCCCACGTTCCACGGGGAATTACGCCGCTTCGCAATCCGACCGTCATCGAATAGAAGGAGGCTGCGGAAGACCCAGCACCTTCCGACTTCCGTGGCGACGAATGTGCTGTACGCGGCCTTGTACCGTCCGAACAAACCTGTCTTCGCCAGGAAGTGCTCCCGCTTCATGGCAACTACTACGTGAGGTTCCACACCGTACTTGGCTAAAGCACTTAGGAAGTCATGAAATTCGCCGCGGAGCATCGGCGCAACACGGGCAGCCAGATCGTCCAACGCCGACGCTTTCTCTGCAGCTTCGCGTTCCTGGTCCCGTCGGAGCTGAAACTCCTCTTCAATCCCCATGCAGAAATCGTAAGTGAACGTTGGGCCGACGGCTCGGTGCAGCCCATCCACACACCGGATGGAACTTTGGTGGCAAGCAGAAGAGGCCCCGCACTTCGCGGAGCCCCTTCTCTATCTAATGCTGGCAGTCGCTTTAGGAGGCCAAGCGTTCGCGAACGACCTCGCTGACCGTCTTGCCATCGAACCGGCCTGCGATTTTGGCGGTGACCGGCTTCATCACGGCGCCGATGGAGCGCATGGTCAGTTCCTGGCCGTCGGCCTTCAGCGCAGCGATGGCCTCGTCGACGATCGCTTCGACCTCGTCCCGGCTAAGGGCCTTGGGCAGGTACGCCTCGATGACCTCTGCCTCAGCGACCTCGGCCGCGGCGCGCTCATTTTCGCCTGCCTCGGTGTAAATGCTGGCGGTGTCGCGGCGTTTGGCTGCTTCCGTCTGCAGCAGACCCGTCACCTGGGCGTCGTCGAGCTCGACCGGGGTCTTGCCGGACTTTTCCCGCGTGCTGATCTCGCCCAGGACGTTCCGGACGGTCGTCAGCGCGGTCTTGTTGCCAGCCTTCATGTGGGCGACAACGTCTTCTTTCAGGCGCTCCTTGAGCGTCATAGTGTTCCTCACTTCATTGGTGGTCATTGGGCCTGGCGGGAGGTTCCCCCGAGCATGGTCCTGAGGGCTGTGACGAGCGGGGTGTTTTCCAGCCATGCTTCGGCGGCGGCCTGGCCGCGGTCCAGGATGGAGGCGTCCATGCCGTTGGTCCAGCCCTCGATTTCAGCGATGAGCAGCAGTCCCTCCTGCCGGCTGAGCTCCAGCTCGTACAACCTGGCAGCTCCGTCCCGGAGGTAGCCGAGGACGTTCTGCAGGTAGCCCTGGGTCATGTCGGTCAGGGCGTGCTGGCTTCCGTGGCGGTCCACCCAGTGATCGGACTGGATGAGCGTTTCGAGGCGAATCACCCCTGCGTTCTCATTCATGGACGATATGTGTGCGGCATCTCCGGCGTGCTTCACCGTTGCCGGTGCCGCACACATGAAGCCTGTCTGTGGAATAAATGACAGACTCCGATGCTCTCCCATGAGAATCGAGATGAAGCTATGGTCTACGACCCCTTCCAGGAGCGGCGCAATGACGCCGTCTACGCCGAACATAAGGAGGCGGTGGCCGCCGGCGAAAAGCGTGTCCTGCGCAAGACCAGCACCGGCCAGCTGCACAGCTACCTGCGGACGAGATCGGGCTTACGCCCGGCAGCGGGCACGCCCAGGTCAGCACCTAGTGGGGCATGGGAATCATCATGTTGGTCATGGTTCTCGTCCTTGGCGCCGGCGTGTGGCTCTTCCAACGCCCGCTATGGGAGGGGAATGCGCCGGAATGGGGCGCCATGTGGCTGATCGGATTCGCCGGTCTCATGACGCTATATACTTTCAAGCTCTCCCATGACGAGTACAGGGCCACGCAACTCCGGAAACTGCGGGGCTCCCCGAAACCGTGCAGTAGCGGCAGTGTCGACATCAACCTTCTGGAGCTCGGGCAGGACCGGACAGAGGGGTAGCCCCTAATGGAGAATCTGGTCGCCCTCGTCTGCTTCGTCGTGGTCATGGTGGCGCTGCGCGTTTGGCACGCACATCGGGACCGCAAACGCCGCCTTTCCCGGCCGCCGCGTCTACAAAGATCCGCCCTCCACAAACCACAATGCGGACCCCTATAGCGGCTGGCCCTAAGCTCCCTCCCAGTTCGATAGGCTCATCGGCATGACAGGATTGACAAGCCCTGCCGTCTCGCCCGCCGGGCAGGCCGCAGCCGCCGCCAGGGAGCTGTACCGGCAGAAGGACTACATCAGCGCCCTCGCCGGCCAGAGCGACGTTGAGCTGCGGGAGCGCATAAGGGAAACCGTGGCCTTGGAAGAGCAAGCAATGCAGGAGTGGCTGGATTCAGGGGACTGTTACATCGTCTCGTTGGCCGGGAAGGTCCACCTGCCCACGTGTGACAGCATGAAGCGGTTCGTGGACCGCCAGGCGGCCTGGGGTCTGAACCTGCGCTTCCCGGAGCGTCTCCGAGGCGACTCGCCCGACGAGGACCCCATCCCTGTCTGGCCCCTCCTGAAGACCCGCGCCCAGATCGAAGCAATGCCACGACGGACAGCGTGCCCGCTGTGCAAGCCGGACCTTGCGCACTTGGACAAGGCCCGACGAACCGTCACCTGGACGTACTTGCCGGCGCGCAGCCTGAAGTCCAAGCACTTCGGAACAGAGTTCCGCCTGCCCGAGGGCACTCTCCTCGGTCCTCTAACAAAGATCACCACCGTGGAGACAATTGACGGCCTCAACTTCAGGGCCGACTTCGAGCACGCGGAAGCCCCCGTCACCGATCCGGACACCGAGCTGATGTACCAGACCGGGACGAGGGCCTTGGCTTAGCCGGCCGCTTATCAGGCCTGTTCGGCCAACTCCACAGCCTTGCGAACCTGCTCGTCAGCTTCTGCCGGGTACTTGTCCACTACCGCCTGGTACTCCGGCGGGAGGCAGACCTCCAGTCGGTCCTCAGCGCCAAGTGCGCGGAATGCGGTCATCACCTTGACAAGGTCCGCAGCCTTGATGGTGTTCCAGCCAACAGCGGCATCCTTGCGGCCGAATCCGCTGATGACGGCCGCCAGGTCATCGAGTGCTGACCATCCGTCGTCCTTCTGGTTGCCGTCAATGCGGAAGGCAGCCACGTGCCGGTCGTCGCCGAGCCTGCCTTTTTCAAGCCCCGTGGGATTGGGCCACTCGTGGTTTTTCCAGCGTGGTGCCACAGCCGACGAGCCGGGCCGCCGGCCGTCGAGTTGATCCAGGGTGCGCAGTTCGTAGGAGAGAGTCATGGACTCATCCTGTCAGACCGCGACGGGTGCCTTGATCAACGGGTGCGGGTCATATCCGATGATTTCGAAGTCCTCGAAGGTGTAGTCAAAGATCGAGTCCGGGACGCGGTGGAACTTCAGCTCCGGGTAGGAGCGGATGTCATCCAGCCGGCCGAGCTGCTTGGCGACCTGGTCGGTGTGGTTGTCGTAGATGTGCACGTCACCGCCGGTCCAGATGAACTCTCCGACGTCGAGCCCGGTCTGTTGGGCGACCATGTGGGTCAGCAGCGCGTAGGACGCAATGTTGAACGGGACGCCCAGGAACATGTCCGCGGAGCGCTGGTAAAGCTGGCAGGACAGCTTGCCCGGGGCGCCGTCGACGCCTGGTGCGACGTAGAACTGGAAGAAGGCGTGGCAGGGCGGCAGGGCCATGCTGTCGACCTCGGCCGGGTTCCAGGCGGTGACAATGTGGCGGCGGCCGTTGGGGTTCTTGCGGATGGACTCGACGACCTTCGCGATCTGGTCGATCTGACCGCCGTCCGGGGTGGGCCAGGACCGCCACTGTGAGCCGTAGACGGGGCCGAGGTCACCGTCGAGCATGCTCAACCGGAAGTTATAGCCTTCCGATGGCTGTTCATAGCGAAAGACCCAGCCGCTCTTCGATCGATTGTTACCCTTGAGCCCGGATTGTCCATTCTTGTTGTCATCGTTCAACAGCCTAGAGAGCGTAGCCCGCGGCACCCGGAGCTTCCTTTCAGCCTGGCTCAGGGAGAGGAAGATCTCCTTCTTGCCCGCTTCATCGGTTACCGAAAACGGCCGTGACGACTTGGTGTAAAGGTTGTTCTCGTCGGTGCCAAGCCAAATAGTCGTGTCCGGTGAATAGACCTTTGATCCGTAGTAGTCCTTGTCGAGCTCGAAGCCGCTCCAGTCTTTGGCTTTCTTGTCCCAGTTCAGGAGCCCCTTGACATCGGCCAAGTAGTTCTCGAAAGTCATCCACCTGGTGCAAACACGCACACCAGCACCGCCGTACATCCCGAAGTTGTGAGCGGATTCGTTGTAGCAACGGTTCAGCATCTTCTTCCAGCAGGAGAACAGAGCGCCTCCCTCGCGGTCCAGAATGGCATGGCGGGGGTCAGCGTCTTCCATGCTTTCCGCTATCTCGTCAGACGGCACCACGCGTACGGGAACGTCGATCACTTTTCGATCGACGTCATTGACGCCGTTGCCGACGCCATACTTGCTCCATTCATTCCAAATGGTGACGCCGCGGTCCTGCAGCCACTTCACGTTCGTTTCGCCGCGGAGGAACCAGAGCAGTTCGTAAGCGATGGAGGGCCAGTGGACACGTTTGGTCCAGATCAGCGGGAAGCCTTTGGACAGGTCGAAGCGTATCTGGCGGCCGAAGACGCTGGACGTTCCTGTACCGGTCCGGTCACCTTTGGCGACGCCAACGGCGGCGACTTCGGCAAGGAGGTCTTCGTAAGGGGTTGCAATCGCGGGCATACAAGAGCCTTTCAGATGGTCTGTGGTTGTCCCTATGCGTGCCGGCCTCCGGCGGCCGGTCGCCTCATTTCGTTCGCTGCCTGATCGCACCGACGTACGGCATAGGGGTGTCGATCAGTGTGGAACGGCCCGAGAGGGTGGCGTTGTAACGGCGCTGATAGGCCAGTCGGCAGGAGCGGCATCCGCCTTTTTTGTTGGTGTTTGCGGGCGTCCGCGCATGCCCGCAATTGAACGTCGGAGATACTGTGTTGGGGCTGTGGGTGGCCCGGGCAGCCGTCAAAGGCCCCTTACTGAGCACGAGGTGTTCCGGCGCGATGCAGCGCCTGTTCGGGCAGGTGGAGAGCCGGGAGAGCTGGAATCCTTCCGGGATCTGCCCGCCCTCGAGTTCCCAGTGGATCCGATGCACCTGGCGGCAGTGGCCGGCGTTGTCGATGCTGATCTTCGGGTAGCCGTCCTTGTCCGTGGCGCCGGTCCAGATCAGACATCCACCACTTTCGGCGTTGGATTTGCTGGCGATGGCCGCTCGAAGGTCCTCCAGGGTCCGCAGCTTTACCGGGGGCTTTGCTTTTGTGGTTGTCATGGCGGGGCTCCAATTGGGTCGGGTGAGTGGCGGCAGTTGCCGTTTCGTGCCCTGGGCAGGACTTGAACCTGCGGCCTGCGGTTTAGGAAACCGGCGCTCTTTCCGACTGAGCTACCAGGGCTTGGCCCTTCGCCGGGAACCGGCGCCAGGGTGGGACTAACGGACGAGGTTGCCGCTGCGGAGCTGGACAGACTGGCCTTTGGTGTAGCCGTCACAGGTGGTGCGGCGGCCAACACTGACCGTGTCGGTCTGTCCATCGCGCAGGATCACGACCAGCTTGCAGCCGGATTTGCGGCTGGTCCGGTGCATGTCCTGGACGACCGCTGAGCCGGTGTAATCGTCAGCAGGTCCCGGGGCGGCGCACCCGGCCAACAGGAGTCCCAGCCCCATGGCCAGGACGCCGAGCTTCTTCTTCACGTCCTCATCCTCAATCCAGCTTCTCAGCGTGTGTGCCTGGTGTGCGGATCAATACGATGGCAGCACCGAATCTCCGCCCCGGACGCCCGCGGTGGGGTGATGTCCGGCGCTCCGTGGCACCAGGCGGCCACCACAGCCGGCCGGTATGCTTCCTGGGAGCCCTGGCCGGCCAACTCCCTCGGTCCGGGCTGTCTCAGGCGGCCCGGTACGGTCTTCATGTGTACGGCGTCCGCGGTCCTGCTCTACACGCTCAGTAGCCGAGGGCTCCCAGGTACTCCTCCAGCGTCTTGCAGCGCACCCCGGTGCGGGAGTCGTCCATGGTGAAGACCGCAAGGGCTTCTGGTCGTCCCGCGTCCTGGGCCGCGTCGAAAAGATGGGCCGCACCGTCCAAGGTCGGACCAACGAACCGGGCCCTGGGGACGCCGTATTCGTCAGTGATGAGGTGGAAGAGCTCCCGCGCGTATTCGCGTGTCATGAGCTCATTGTTGTAGCACCTGACGGTGACCGACATCTTTTTATTGAAGCCCTCGCGCGTGATGAGTTTCTCGAGGACCGCCATATGGTCGCGGGCTTCCTTGGCGGTTACGACCGTCGCCGGCAGCGGTTCAAGGACGACGTTTCCTGTTCTGTCTCGGCTCACAATCGGGCCTCTCTTATTTGGGCGGCACGCGGATGGTGGGTGTGGGTTGGCCGCTGGTACGTCTATGCGTCACGGTGGTCGACGGGCCTTCCCTGGACCCTCAGGGACTTCGGGAATTTTCGAAACTCGCAGCGGCCTTAAGTGGCGGCACCACAGCGGGCCTCGTCGGCAAGGTGCAGCTCGGAGAGCGGGATCTGCACCCAGTCGCCGGTGATCGGGTCGTTCTGGAATTCGTCGTCGACGTCAGGCAGAAGAGCATAGAGGGACCCTTCGTGGTGCATCCACTGGGTCCTGTAGATACGCCCGGCAGTCATGAACACCTGTGGCATGCCTGTCGCTGCGACGATGGTGCCGGGCTGGACGGTTGGGACCTGAAGTGCGGCGAGGGCTTCGCGTGCGGCTTCCCCCTTCACCCCGCGGGCCGGTTCGACCGCGCCGCGGGTCTTGACGAACACCCATCCGTCGGCGGTGATCTTTCCGCCGGACTGCAGACCGAGGACGACCCCGCTGGTGTCGTCGCTGAGGCCCCGGCGTCGGAAAAGAACTGTGACGCCTGAGCCAATGCTGTCCGCCAGCTTCCGGGCCTGAGCCTGCAGTTCGTCCAGTCCTGCCTGAGCGGATCTGATCTCGGAGATAGTGGACTCTGCGTTGGGCAACTTGTAGGCGCGGGGCATGGTGTCTCCTTGGTGGGGCGAATGGTCACAGCTTGTCCTGTCCCATGTGTGCGGCAGTCCATGCCCCGCTCAACGAGACCTGGCCATGCGCCTACGCGGCGAGACGATACACGTGGCCCCTGCCGAGCGGGTTGACGGCAGGCAGGTCCATGCCGGGGCCAAGGACGAGGTATTCGGTCCCGACGCGGGAGCTTCCGGCGGTGTGCGGGATGTCGAATTCGACGACGTGGGAACCCGGATACAGCAATGGGACGCGGGGGTGGGCGTCGTAGGTAAGCAGCCAGGGAGTTGTCAGCCGGTTCAGCGCGCGGGCCAGGCGCTGGTGCAGGTCATCGTCCATGCCGACGGCGTAGAGGTCGTTGCCGACGCCGATGTAGGGCGGGTCAACGAAGCAGAAGACTTCGTCCTGGACACCCGAGTCGGGGAGGTCCTCGAGAAAGGAGATGCCGTCACCGGCGAATACTTTGAACCGGTCCCCCAGTGCGTGAACAGCGCGGATCCGGTCGGCCAGGGCGCCAGCGTTGAAGCGGGCGGCGATGGTGTGCTGGCCGGCCTGCATTTTGCCGCCGATCGGGCCGACGCTGGGGAGGATCATTCCGGAGCGGGAGCACCGGTTCAGGATGAAGGCGGACAGGCCCAAATCGAAGACGTTGAGGTGTTCACCCGCCAGCGCGGCACCCACGTTCTCCCTGGATTCCTGGAACAGGGCCAGTGTCGGAATGGTCCGCTCGACGCGGGCGGCCAGAGCCGGTCCGTCATTCATCACGGTGGTCCAGAACGCGGCCAGGGCCGGGTTGGCTTCAACGATCCAGGCTTCCGGTACTTTGCCGGTGCACAACGCCGTGAGGGCTGCACCGGCGCCGCCGCCGAACGGCTCCAGCCAGATCTCGACGTCCATGGGACCCAGCAGGCCCTCGAAGGTGTCGGTGAGCCAGGGAGCCATACGGGCTTTGCCGCCGGGATAACGCAACGGTGAAGCGTAGCGGGAACGGGCAGATGTCCGGGGTGGTGTCATGGCAACAATGTGTGCGGCCTGTCCTCGCACGCTCCCCGGTCTTCAACGCTACGATTCATTCGGGGGTTGGCCCCGCCGACGAAAGAGGGACCGTGCCGGAGCGCAACACCACGACATTCCAGGATTCTCTCGTCGGCTGGTCTGAAGCGGCTGTGCCCGTGCTGCAGGAAGTGGCACGGACGTACGGTAACCACATCACCTACAAGGACCTCGCCACCCGCGTATTCGACATCACCGGGGTGCGCACCGACATGCTAGTCAACAACCTGAGTTCAATGCTTCTTGGGAAGGTGATCCGCATCTGTCGCGAGCAGAGCCTGCCGTCCCTCACGTCCCTTGTCGTCACTGCCGCGGACGGGACTGTCGGTCCCGGTTTCGACGAGGCCCTGCGGGCGGCGGGCAAGGATATTCCGGAGAGCCCCCTGGAGCGGGAACGGGCCGCGGCCGCTGAGCGACTGGAGTGCTACCGGGTCTACTGCCCGGATGTGCCGGCCGACGCAGTCCCCCAGTTGACCCCGAAGTACGAGGCGAGGGTGAACCCGGTGAAGAAGGAGGCACCGAGGCTGAGGCCGGTGTGCTCTGTCCACGGCATCCAGCTGCCGGCCACGGGGATCTGCGACGACTGCGCCTAAGGCTTCACGATCAGCAACCTGCGCTGGCCCTGCCCTCCCCTGGCTGCGCTTCGTCCGTGCTGGCCGCACACAAAGAGTGAGTAGCCACTCCGATCGAAGGGCCCTCCCATGAACAGCCTTAGCCGCAACCGTGTCCAGCGCGGCATCCCGACCGGCGGCCAGTTTGCCGCCGAACAGCACAGCGACCCGACTATCACGCTCAGCGCTCCCCCTGCCAGGAATTGGGGCGAGGTGAACCTGCAGGAAGGCTCCCGGACACCGTGGGGCCAGGCGCAGGAAGTCCGCCACTACGCCCCGGGAATCGCCGTCGTGACCTGCGCGGGGCACGGCGGCATCAAGCTGTCTCCGGAACGCAACCGTGAGGTCCCGCCCTCCCTCCGCCGCAGCTCGGGCTGGTATGAGGAGGACTGCGAATTTCAGATCGCCGGCATGTACTTTCCGGAGGAAACCCGGCCACGCGCAGCCACCGGACACACCCGGGACTGGGAGCTTGATGAATGGAAGGACTACTGCCGGTCCAGCGTCCGCGGCTGGTTCCCGGACGGGTATGAGAAGGCCACCGGCGAGACAGTCCTGCCCGGCCAATCCAGCGTCCGCGACCGTGAGACGTGGCTCGCTGCGCACGTCGACGATTGGGTGTGCCGGTCGGCGACCAACCTCGGCGACGGTACGGTGGCGGTGACCGCCACCCGCCAGGGCGAGGAGAAGCGGTTCGTGGTGCCCCGTGACGAGTACAGCACCCGCACCGAGAACAAAGAGCTGGGCGCCCAGGGGACCTTCATCGTTGACCCGGCCCGGCACCGCGAGCTGCCTCCGGAGCCGGTGAAGCCGAAGACGGCGGCGCCACGCTTCCATGGGGTGGACACGTCCGGACTGACTGACCTGCAGCGAAGCCGTGCCAACAACGAGCTGTGCAAACGCTGGCGGTCCGAGGACGGGCGTGTCCGCACCATGCGGGAGATCATCGAAGAAGAAGGCATCACCGGCAAGACCGCTTACACGGCCAACGGGAAGACGGAATACCACCTGTCCTCTTACGCGAATGTTGAAGACAGCAGCGGCTACAGCTTCCCCGTTTCGAAGGCGCTCTGGGACGCGGTGGACGCGCCGGACCGGCGCACCGCAGCGCAGCGGGCAGGGCAGAGAGCAGACCGTGCATACGAGCGGTGGCAGAACGCGGACTGGAGCGACCGCAAAAGGGCCAAGGCCGCGTACGAGAAGCTCGCAGCTGAAGCGGAGCAGGCCCGGGCCCAGGAGCGTGAAGCCGCCCAGTAGCCTGCCCCAAGATCAGCCCCGGAGCGAGTTCGATGCTCCGGGGCTGATCTGTTTCCTCATCGGTCCACATCGAACCGCGAAATTGAGGGACGCGCCGGATTCGAACCGGCGTCTCCAGGGCATAGGCCCGGCGCATTCACCCGATGGCGGTGCTGCCCCCGTACATCAAGCTGGCATCGAAGCCAGCGGTCAGCCATTGCCTTCCAGGCCCACGCCGTCATGTACCGGACACCGCTCTATGCGAGCGTCCCGTGTCGCAGTCCCCCAATCCCGCAGGTGGCACTCTTTCTCTACCCACGCACACACCTGGGCGTGCCGGACAGAAGCGGGGACTGCTTGGAAGGCGGCGCGTGTGCGAGACGGACGCCTTCCCGTTGCTTCGAGGGGACTCGAACCCCTAACCTCCGGCCGCAGCAGGACCGGTGCTCCGCCAATTGAGCTACAAAGCACGCCAGTGTTTTCGTTCCGGCCGTCGCCGCGGATGGATTGTCTGCCACCCGTGAAGCCCCCGGCCCTTGGTAGCTTCGCTGGCCATCTTCCCCTTGTACTTCGGGGTTCGGTGTCAGCTCGGCAAGGGACGGCAGGTATTCTTCGAGCCCGTTGCTGGGATTGCACCAGCACGCCTGTCTAAGGGGGTAGACGACCCCCGGCGCAGTCTTCCAATGACACACGGGCATGAGAGCACCCGGAGGTGCTTCGTAGCAGGGGCGGGGCTCGAACCCGCCTACCCCGGCCCGTCGGCAGACGGTCCAAGGTCACACCATCCGGTGCGGGCGTTGCCATGGACGCCTTCCCTGCAGCCATTCATTTAGCGTGGGGTCTTAGAAGCCTGCCCTGCCGGACCGGCCAACCGCACGGGACGTATCGCCGTTTCCTGCGCCGCTGTCAGTATTTGTGCTGCCGCCAAGAACGGGTGATCAAGTCCCGCTGGCAACGGACCCCAGGTCAGCAGTATCGGGGTCCAGCGCGGACCGGCACCCCACGACGGATGCACCTCGGAGCTAAAACTCCGGCTCTGCCTTTGAGCTACGGTCCTTGGCTCTGGCCGGCCCGAAGCCGAAATTCCCTACCCCTCGCTGCGCACCGTGCCTAGGAGCTGCGCAGCTACTCTTCAAGTTCAACGGCGCTGGCAGCCGGACGGGCTCGACCGGCCCCTCGCTTGCGCTGGCGGGGTCCTGCATCGCCCTGTTCGGCATACGCCGTTCCAGAGCGGGCCGTCCCGGAATTGAACCGGACCGCGGTGAGCGGTTCCACATCGGCCCTGCCAGGTTCCTTTCCCTGGCGTAGGTTTCTTTATCTGCCACTCATGTGTGCGGCAATACGAGAAGCTCTCTCCGCTCCCCTACCTCCTGCAGGATGACGGTGCGAAGGTCGAGGCGGCGGAGCACCCGGTCAGCGATCTCGGGGTCCACGTCGGGCTCATTCCGGGCATCCGCAATTTCCTGGCGGGCGGCGTCAAGGGCGATGGTTCGGATGGCGATTTCCGAGTCGTGGCGGCTGCGGGCGTCGGCAGGAGATGGAGCTGCGTCAATGACGAGGTCTTCACTCAGGCGTTTGATGCCACGTTCGATGACCTCCTGGCGCTGGTGTGGAAGGTCGTGCAGGAACGGGGCGTTGTGCAGTGCGGCCAGGGCAGCCTCTTCGGCCCGCTGGGCGAGGACCAGTTCGGCTTCGTGTTCGGCAGCCGGTGATTCCCGCATCCTCAGCTTGCGCATCAGCCACGGCAGGGTGGATCCGGGAATGACCAGGGTCGTGAAGAGCACGGCTACAGCCGTCAGGACGATCTGGTCTCGGGCCGGGAACGGCGAACCGTCCGCGATGTGTTCCGGCATAGCCAGGGCAAGGGCGAGGGTGGCGAGCCCGCGCATTCCGCACCAGGTCAGCAGGAGGACGTCCTTGGGCCCGTTCGGGGGCAGGCCGTCGTTGCGGCGGCGGTTGAACGGCACCAGCAGGGCAAGCCAGACAGCCCGGATGAGAACCACGACCGCGCAAATGACGGCGGCGTTGCCGAGCATGGGCAGCAAGCGGCCCCCGGCGTCGTGAATGACGGTCCGGCTGACCAGACCGATGAGGCCGAACGCCAGCCCAGTGGCGAGGAGTTCGGTGACGTCCCAGAACGCGCTTCCCGTGATGCGCTCGGCGGCGTCCTGGGGTCGTGAGCGACGTTTGATCTCCAGAGCGGTCACGACGACGGCGATCACACCGGAGGCGTGCAATTCCTCGGCGAGGATGTACACCGCGAAAGGAACCACCAGGGTCACCGCACTGCGGGCTGTCGATGAATCGATGACACCGATCAGCTTCTTGGCCGCCCAGGCCATGGAGAGGCCCAGGGCCACCGCGACCACGGAGCCGGTCACGAATTTCACCGCCAGCCAGCCGTCCACATCGTGGCCTGCCACGGCGGCCGCCACAGCGGTCTGGAAGATGACGATTGCAGCAGCGTCGTTGAACAGGCCCTCGCTTTGCAGGACGGTGAGCAGCCTCCGGGGCATGTGGACGCGGCCAGCCACGGACTCGACGGCCACGGGGTCCGGCGGTGCGACCATGGCACCGAGGGCGATGGCAGCGGGAAGGCCGATGCCTGGAATGAGCAGCCAGGCGGCTCCGGCGACCACGGCGACTGTGGCCACAACAAGTCCGATGGCGAGGAGTATGACGCTGCGCCACCGGATACGGAACACCGACCATGACGTCTTTTTCGCGGTTGCGTACAGCAGTGGCGGAAGAAACAGCGGCAGGATCAGTTCGGGCTCGAGGTGCAGCTCCGGGATTCCCGGAATGAAAGCCATGCCAAGGGCGATGACGACCATCAGGACCGGGTACGGCAGGTGCAGCCTGTCCCCGAGGCTGACAGCGATCACCGTGGCCAGCAGCAGTCCGATGATCAGAGCGAGCTCGTGCATGTACTTCTCCTCGCATGTGGGAAAGGCCGGCGCCTGTGACAGGCGCCGGCCTTGGCTTAGGCCCCGGCGGACCGGGGTTGTGCCGGGAGGCACTGATGCGGCTCTGACGGGACTTGAACCCGCGGCCTCCGCCGTGACAGGGCGGCGCGCTAACCAGCTGCGCTACAGAACCAGATGGTCGGTGGTGGAAGACACCGACCGGACCCAGGTCCCGCCTGCCGGCGGGGACGAGGGAAGTGGTGCTCTGGTCAGCTTTGACGCTGAAATCCCCTAGCCCTATTACGCGTCTTTACCGGTGTCCGCGCTTTTACTCTTCAAGTTCAACGGCGCAGATAGCTCGGGCGGTGCCGATGCTTCCCCCGCTTGCGCTGACGGGTATGACATCGTCCTGCCCGGCATACGCCGTTCCAGACCGTGGGCCGTTCCGGAATCGAACCGGTCCGTAGTTGCGGATCCACATCAGCCCTGCCGGTTTCCTTGTCCCGGCGTTGGTTTCTTTATCTGCCACTCATGTGTGCGGCGTCCGGTAACTCTCTCACCGCTGGTCAGCCTGTGACTGCTGCACGCGTTCAAGGACTGTCCCAATCTCAGCTTCCCGGGACTCCAGCCGCAACACGTGGCGCCCCGGTCTTGCCGCCCTTGGGTTTGGGGAGTTCGACGCCATGGAATTCGAGGTATTCGCGGATCTCTTCTGACCGGTCCGCGCTGCGGGCCTTCATCAGCAGATCGATCAGGTGGGCAGGGACGGTGTAGCCGGTTTGCGTGTAGGACGCCAGAGGCAAGGTGCCGGGGAGGTCGTTGATCTTGTAGCTGAGAATCTTGCCGTCGAGGACGAGTCCGTCGAGGGCTGCTTGCCAGGTTTGGTTGTCGATGCCTTCTGCTTCGCCTTCGTGGAACATCTCGTCCCGGACCAGGCGGGTCACCACCCCGTTGCCTTCCAGGAGCCGGGTATTCAAACCCCGCAGCATGAGGCAGCAGAAGGTGCCTCACCAACAGCGTTCACGGGACGTAGTCGGGCAGAGGTGCCTTGTAGACGTAGAGCACTTCGAGTGCGAGCCGCTGCCCTTTGAGTCGCCATGCGTCAGCCGCGGCCTGTTCCACGGTGCGGCCGGCCAGGTACCTCTCCCCTGCCAGTCTGGCGAGGGAGGCTGCCTCTGCGAAATTCACTTTCAGATCCGACTCGCGCCAGTTTTCGCGGTGGGCGATGAATTCGCTGCGCAGGTGCCATTGCTGCGGCCCTCCCAGCCGCGCAGGAAGTCCAGCCAGTTGGCGCGCTCTGCCTCTGGCATGCCACGGACATCGTCTGTGGCGGCCGCGATCAGGTTTACGTTGAGCCGGTAACGGTTGCAGGACGGAAGCCAAGGCCAGAGTGCTTTGCACCCGGGATGATCGTCGTTGTGAACGTGTGTCGTTGACTGCGTCATGGCTCCTATGTGTCCGGCGCACCGAAGAGCCCTTCCCAATGCCCCGCTGCTAGGCTTCGAGCAAACAACGATTAGGGGCACCGTGACAGAGCGCAGCGAATCAGACTGGCAAGAACTCACTGCCGAAGGCCGGCGCATCCTGTGGGGTGTAGCCCGCAATGGGAAGCTGATCGACTATGGGGAGTTCAACGACCAGCTGGCCGAGGCCACCGGCCTGCTCTCATTTGACCTGTCCACGGACCGTGGCCGTGCAGACATCAGTAACCTCCTGGTGCGCATCCACAACCTTGACTGGGACGAGTCCAAGCCGTACATGCTGACGTCACTGGTGAAGCTCAGCGGAGGCAACCACCCTGGCAGGGGGTTCTTTACCCTGGCCAGCAGCAAGGGCCTCTATGCCCCGGACGTGCCGGAGGACGCGTTCTGGTCAGATCAGGTACGTCGGGCGCACGAAGCACACCGGAGGGTCAGGCCGGTCAGGGGTTAGGCTGTCCTGGCTACGCGTGGCGCTTTGACCGCAGCAAGTCCAGCTTCTCCCTTGTCTGGCCCGCACGATCCGACCTGCTACTGGAGCTTCCCGCCGAGTTTGTCCTGCAGGTCCTTGATCTCCAACTCCGGCCCCCTGACCGACCAGTTGGGGCCAACCAGGACAGCTTCCCTGTCTTTCTTGAATTTCACGTCTTGGGCAACCATTTTGTTGAGAGCTGCAGTGTTGTCGAAAGTGACCAGCACGGTGTTGGCTCCACAGGTGGTGGCCTGCCAGCCCTGGTCTGCCTTGGCGTCCTGGGTCGGCTTGTCCTCGCACTTCGGGTCTTTCACGACTCCCGAGGCTATGTAGGCGTCGCGCAGATCCATGACGTCCTTATAGGACGCATCCTTCGTGATGGTGGTGCCGCAGCCGGCAAGCATGGCGGCGCAGGCCGCAGCGGCGGTAATGACTCGGATCTTCATAGGTCCCCCATGTCAAAGGCTGCCGGAACGGCAGTATATATCGGTCAGAACTTTATACGAGCCGCGGCGCGGGACGCGCTGAGCAACGCGCGGGCCGCGTAACGCTGCATCTGCTTCGAGTTTCACGGTGCAGTCGGTGGGCCCACTGGAGTGACTCGCTTCCGGGTGCGGTACACCAGCACCACGACGCAGAGCAGGAGCCCTGTGGCAACGGCCCAGACCACCACGCTGCTTCGCCCCGGTGATGCCTGACTAGCCTCCGCTCCGCCGCTGGGCTCAAGATTGACACTCGTGGCAGGTTTATGCCTGGCCTCGTCAGGCAGTACCGGAGTGGCGGCAGGTTCCATGCCAACGACGGAGGTGTCATTGTTGTCCTGGCTCGTGACGGGCACGGGCGGTGCGGGCTCTGCGGTGGCCGCAGCCTGCGGCTCCAGAGCGGCAGGCGGCCGGGCAGGTCCAATAGGTGTGGCGGCGGCTGTCGGGTCTGGAGCGGGGCCAGCCGAGTCACGAGACATGATGCCTCCGGAGCGGCCGCCATCAATTGGCGCAGTGCCCGTTGGATCGGTGGATGCGGCCGTGCTGCTGCTGGAGGCGGTCCTACCGAGCCCGCAGTAGCTGCCTACTCCAGCCCAGGCGTCTCCCAGTTTGAGGGCTGCGCAGTTGGGTGGGGGCGGAGGCTTGCCGGGAATGTAGAGAAACCGGTTCGGGGTCGATCCTTTGTTAGCGCCGACGACCCCTATCGTGGCGTTGTTGATCATGATCCGGTGCACGTCCGCCGGCGACAAGCCTCGATTGCGTGACAAGAGTACCGCTGCCGCTCCTGAAACGTGCGGCGCGGCCATAGATGTGCCGCTGAGGGTGTTGAAGCCTGTGGGTGAGTTGTTCCAGGCAGACCGGATGGACACTCCGGGAGCCTGGATGTCGACACATGAGCCGTAATCAGACCAAGTTGCCTGGTTGTCGTTGATGTCCGTGGCTGCCACCGTGATCGCTGCCGGGATGCGTGCCGGTGAGGCGCCGCAGGCGTCCACTCCGTCATTGCCTGCTGCGGCCACGACGGTGATGCCGTCGTTGATGGCGCTCTTCACCGCCTGGTCGAAGCTGTCGCTGAGAAAGCCACCGATGCTCATGTTCATGACGGCTGGCTGACCGGCCACGTGGTGGGCAACAGCCCAGTCGATGCCGGCGATGGCTGTGGAGTTCCAGCCGCTGCCATCGCATTCGACGACGCGTACAGAGATGATGTTGGCCTTCTTGGCAATGCCGTAGGTTGTTCCAGCCGCGGTGCCTGCGGTGTGGGTGCCGTGGCCATTGCAGTCGTTGGCGCCTTTGCCGTCGTTGATGCCGGTCCAGTTGGCGGCGATCCTGCCGGTGAACTCTGTATGGGACATGTTCAGGCCGGTGTCGATGACGTAGATGTTGACTCCTGCTCCTTCGCTGCCGAGGGAGTATTGCCCGTCGCGGCCGGTGCGCTGGTCGACGCGATCAAGTCCCCAGATGGAGGTCGCCCCGGTGATGGAGACTCGGATGTCCTGCTCAACGGATGCCACGCTGCCGGAGGTTTTCACGGCGTCGATCTCGGCGGGCGTGGCGACGACGACCGATGCTTTCATGGCGTGGGAGAGCGTGTCCTTGACCTCGATCCCCTTTTGCTTCAACGAGTCGGACTCCGCTTCGGCGTTCGCCTCGCTGCCGTACTTTACGATGTACCGCTTCTCGCCGTCGGGCAGGGCAGTCGTGGAACCGGAAGGCGCGGTGGCACCCGTGTCTGCGGCGGTGGCCGGCGGCGCCAGTCTGGGCAGGACTGCGCTTGCGATGGTCAGCAGGAAGCCAACCAGAATGATACCGATGAGACGCTTTTTCATGCGGAGGCTTTCGGTCGAGTGGCACCGGATTGAATGGCGCCGGTGGCACGGCAACCTTCATCTGGCTCACAGCCTATGTGTGCGGCATCAGCTCGAGCGGTCACCATGACGCACTGAATTGCCCAAAAAGCCCCATCCTGAGCCGTTAATACGGCTCCGCACGGCGTGGCAGCTGATTTGAGCCCCATGTGCGGGTGGTACGTTCCGTCAGGAAAGAACCACCAATCAGGAGGAGTTACACCATGGCCATCAACCGCTCAGAACTCGTCGATCAGGTCGCCGGCAAGGCGGGCGCCGCCAAGACCGACGTCAACAAGATCCTCGACGGGCTGTTCGACGTCTTCACCGAGTCGCTGACCAACGGCGAGAAGATCACCATCCCGGGCTGGCTTGCAGTGGAGCGCACCGATCGCGCCGCCCGCACTGGCCGCAACCCGCAGACCGGCGAAACGATCGAGATCGCCGCAGGCCACTCCGTGAAGCTGACGGCCGGATCCAAGCTGAAGGCCGCGGTTTCCAGCAAATAGGCCGGAAGAAAGGGGGCGGAAGGACATCCTCCCGTCCCCTTTCGCTTGCCATCCGGACCAGGGATAGGATTCTCGGGTCTTCTAAACCAAAGGGTGTTGAATGCGGATCGTCTCCTGGAATTGCTCGATGGCGCTCTACAAGAAGCGCCACTTGCTGGATGAGCTGGCACCTGACGTTGCCGTCCTCCAAGAAGTCTCGAAAAAGGACATCGAGGGCGGGAACTACCCCTTCGCTGCGTGGGTGGGTTCCAACCCGCACAAGGGCCTCGGAGTGATCGGGTTCAGCCCGGGCAGCTACAGGATGACCGAGCCGGGCGACCGCGGGCTGCCGTGGCATCTGCCTTTCAGCGTCGATGGCCTCAACGTCGTCGCCCTCTGGGCTCACCAGCTGGACAAGGACCTGAAGTATGTCCGGGTGACCCACAAGATCGTGGACCAACATGCCCGGTTCCTGGGGACGGGACGGGCGATGATCGTCGGTGATTTCAACAGCAACACCGTCTGGGATCATCAACATCGCGGCAGGAACCATTCGATGCTGGTCGATAAGCTCCGCGGTATCGGGTTGGACAGCGTCTATCACCGCCAGCATCAGAGCGCCCATGGCGCGGAGCAGGCCAAGACCTTCTTCCACAACTGGGACCGTGACCTGGGACACCATATCGACTACGCCTTCGTCTCCTCCGGCGTCGAAGCCAAGGTGACCGTCGGTGAGATCGAGCACTGGCTGCCATACAGTGACCACATGCCGCTGGTCATCGATCTGGACTGAGCTGGTCCAGAGACAGCTAGCGCCGTCCGTTTTGCAAATGGAGGAGGGGTCTGCCCGAAGACAAGGCGAGAGTCCCCGCCGCTCAGCAGCAGGCCGTGACTGGAAAGACCAGGCGCATGTCTCCGGCGCACCGCCCGCCAGGGATCCATCGCCGATCAGGGTGTGGAAAAGATGCGCTTCATGGTCAGCCTCCCGTACTTCCGCCCTTGGCGGTGCCGCCGAAACCGCCGCGGGACACACCCGTAGAACCCTTGGACGAGACGCCGCTCTTGGCGGTCGCCCCGGAGGGAATCGAATCTGTGCCTCCGGTAAGTGGGGCCCCGACGGCGGGGATGGAGCGGGAATCGGCGGAACCGCTGCTACCCATCGGCAGGAAGTACCAGCCGTAGTGTCCACTGGAACGGCCCTGATCAGAGCACTTGTCGTCCTCTACTCTTTGCTGGGTGGCTTTGTCCTGGCAGGTCTGGGCGTAATCAGCATCGATCACTGAACCACCGGGAGCGCATCCGGTCAGGACGGCACTGGCCAGGACGGCCGAAATTCCAAGAATGACGTTGCCGGAACTCCGGCCTCCTGTTGCTGCCTCTCGGGGCAGTCGGTCCGCCGTCGTGGTGCCAGCATTCGCGGGCATAGTGGGGGTGCTCATGTTTGCCATGTGTGCGGTGCCGCCGGCTGCCCTCACCGTACCCATGCCCTGATGTCATCCCGGAGCCTCACGGCCAGGCCGATCACGAAGCTGAGAATGATCCCGGTAACCAGCGCTGGGATCCAGATGTCGGTGGATCCGGTGGCAGTAATGAAGGCGAAGCCTCCTGAAATGACCGCGCAGCCGAACGGTGTCTTGAGTGCTGTGCTGATGTCATCAGCGACGGCGGCGACGAGGGTTCCGAAGGCCCACAGCAGGGCGTAGACGATGGCCGGGAGTCCTTGGAATGTGAGAAGGCGGATGCCTTGCTTCGGTTGTACAAGCTGCCAGAGCTGGATTTCCTGGAACAGCCAATAGCCGCCGAGCGCCGCAAAGACGGCAACGATGAGCCCGATCTTGATCCGCCGGATTTTCACCTGCGGGGCCGACGGTGAGGGCTGCGGGACTGCGGCGTCATACTCCTCCGGATCGTACTGGCCCTGCGTTTCATCCTGGTAGGACGCCTGAGAGCCGGCGTACGCTGCAGGTTCTGGCTGCGGTGCAGCGACAGGATTCAGTTCATGATCGTAGGCTGCCCGCTTCAGCGGGTCGGACAGCGTCTCGTAGGCGTCCTGGACGGAGCGGAACAGCGGCGTCATGTCTTCACCGTTGCGGTCCGGGTGGGTCTTCGCGGCAAGCTTCCGGTAGGCCTTCTTGATTTCCTCCGGTGTCGCATCTTCCTTGATGCCGAGCACGTCGTAGCGGTTCATGACAGCCATCCTGCGGGCAGTGCGTAGCGGACTGTCAACGGCTGGCGAGAGGTGCTTTTCATGGTCGGGCCTTTCAATGGCTTCTACCTTGAAATATGCGTAGATATTCCGGGCACGGCTGTTCTGACCGGGGCCCATTTGCCCCCAGCTGTCAGATGTCTTGGTAGTCTCCGGAACTCCGCTCAGGCACCCCTGCATGCTGCCGAACATCATGTCGGTCATCCCGGTGGGGTCGCCACCACACGGGATGGAGTTCTCCCGCCGGCGTCTGCCGTGTGTGCGGCGTAAAGAGTTCTGATGCCCGTACTCAGGAGCCGGCGGCCGCAGCGGCGGCTTCAAGTGCCCCGGCCATGGCCTGCACCTGGGGTTCGGGCAGGCATCCCGTCCCGGCTCCCGGTTCGTAGGGCTCAGGTGTGGGGATGAGGTCGGTGGCGAAGTAGGTCTTCCCCGTGGCGGACCGGCTGACGGTGACGAAGCATGTACCGCCCGTCCCTGCCTGGGTTGCAAAGCGGCGAGGGCCGGCCGCGGCGCGGTATGCCGGCATGTGCCCACCGGCTTCGAGTCCGGTCAGGTCCATGAAACGGCCGTCCATGATTTTTGCCAGTTGCTGGGCGGTTCCAACTTGCGCTGCGTTCTGCTGCGCGGCCGCGTCGTGGGCCGCCCCGATGAGCTGGCTGGACGAGGTCACAGCTACCCCTCCGACCGCGCCGGTGACAACGAGCCCCACCAGGGCTCCGGTGGTGTTGATGGCCCCTGTCTCGGGTTTCAGGGATCGCGCGAGTCTGTGGCAGAACTGAAGCAGCATCTTCGAACCTCACACCTCGGGACGTTAGAGACCCTTAGTGAACCAGCCGGGACAGACAATCCTTGGGCCGGGAACGCGGAGCGCCCGGCTGCTGGGCCACGTGCACCGGGGTGGTCACCGGCGGCTTGCCAGACCGGCGGCGAAGGCAGTTGACGACGAGGTGCTGCTTTCGATCCGCCAGTCGGCTTCCTTGTTCAGGTTGAACCACCCCGGTGACGTCGGGCTGGCTGCGCAGGTACGGGATCAGTGCGGTGTTCCAGTCTGCTTTCGAGCCGCCAGCCTCAGTGCTGGCCGTTTCGGTAATGATGATCTGTTTGCCCGGTGCAATCAAGCGCAGCTGGTCCAGCCAGTGGCCGTATAGGGCCTCGGGTGACTGCCAGGAGCTCCAGCTCTGTGTGGTGCCCCAGTTGTAGGCGTCCAGCCCTAGGACGTCCACGTATCCGGTTCCGGGGTACATGGCAGCCATGTCGCCGGCCCCTCCACCGTTGGGCGCCCATAACCAGGTCACGTTCGTGGCTCCGGCCGCCGTTACGACGTTATGGACGTGCTGCCAGGCCCGAATGTAGTCGCCGGGCTGGTTGCCGTTGGTGACCTCGCACCAGGGGTACCAGTCGCCGTTCATCTCGTGGGCGAAGCGAAGCATCAACGGTTTGCCCCAGGCAGCCAGATCCAAGCCCCATTGCCGGATGTAGCTGTCGAAGCTGCCGCCGGCGATCGCGGCCAGTGTGTAGGCGGGCTGGACTGGTCCGCCGACGGAAGCGTCCCAGGGCTCCCAGGTGATCATCGGCACGGCACCGCGCGCACTGGCCGCCGAGACCTCGGCAATGGGCGCAGGCTGCCGGAAGTCCTTGTAGCTCAGGAGGATGGAGGGCTGTTCACCGACGAGTCGGGACGTTGCGTCGATTTCGGTGGTGGCGGCCATGCCACCGGCGGGGATGAGACCAAACCGCAGCGGTGAACTGCTAACCGGGGGCAAGGCCGGTGCCGGGGCCACGACCGTGAAAAGCTTGGACGCAGTGGTCCCGCCCGCCTTGGCTGTCACTGTCAGGGAAGCCTCGGTGGTGTCCGGGATGGTGATCACGGCGTTGAAGCTGCCGTTCTTGGCTGTCTTGAAAGCAACGCTGTTGGCGCTGCAGGCGAGGGTCCCGGTGGTCAACCCGGGAAACCCTGATCCTGAGACGGTCACGCTGGTCCCCGCCGGGCCCGTGGCGGGGCTGAGGCTGATCGTTGGCGCGGGGGCGGCCTGGGCGAGGGTGGCGTTGGCGCCGGTGAGGGCGGCGGCGATCCCGAGCCCGATGACGGTGCGACGGGTGGCTGTTCGCTTCATGGTGTGCTCACTTCTGTCTTTCCGCCAAGCTATATCTGATGGTGCCCTGGCAACAGAAGTGCCTGCACGCGCAAAAGGGAAGGCCGGCAGGCATGTCCGGGGCCGATCTCCCGCTTTAGTCTGTCACGGCGGTCGTCGCCTCGTAGACGGTGGTGGGGATGCCCTGCTTTTGGGCGTAGCGGAGGCAGTGACTGGCGCCGCCGGACTTGTCCAAAATGAAGGCGATCAGGTGGTCCGGCCTGGTGTCGACCATGGCCTTGTTGCGCGTGTATCCGGCCGCCATGTCCTGTGAACCGTCAGCTTTCCGCCACTTCGCCGGGTGAAGCTCCAGGGTCAGCCCGTTGTGGGCCCAGATCTCTTCGCAGATCCGGTCGGCGCCCTTCGGGCATTTCCCGGAGACCAGGATGGCTTCGGGGTCACGCCCGGTCGAGTCCCACCAGTCCCGGAGGGCGTCCCTGATGACGGCGCGGTCGGTCCAGCCGCGGGAGCCGGTGATGAGCAGGCGAGGAGGCATCAGTCGTCCTTGTCTTCAAGTTGGGCTTCCCGGATTTCGGGGTGGGAGGCCATGGCGGTATCGGCCAGTTCCCGTGCCGCTATTGCCGTTGCGTGGCTGCGGAACTCGCGGCAGAGGGCGGCATAAGAGATGAGGTTCGCGGTCTCCTGGGCCTTCAGCAGGTCTTCGGCGGCCTTTGCAGCCGCCAGGGATGCCTGGATAGAGACCTTGGCCAGGGCGCTTGCCTCAGAGACAGGCGTTCCGGATGCGTGCATGTCGTCGAGGGCTTTGAGCCCGTCGAGGGCCAGCTGGTAGTGGGTTGTCATTCTTGTCCTTCGGTAGCGAGGAAATGGGCGAAGCATGGGTCGTAGTTGAATCCGCAGATCTGGCAGAAGGCACCAGCGGAGGAGTCCCCACAGGTCTCGCAGCCAGCGCACATTCCGGGATTGACCTCGACGTTGTCGTGGGCTTCCAGCAAGGCCGCTCGGGCAGCTGTCTCGTCGGTGCCGAGCAGGCTGGCGATGTGGGGCAGGAACCCGTCTGCCGCGGTATCACCGCAGGAGCAGTGCACCGGGTCGTCACCCGCACAGGCGGGCAGGTGGCCGGCGAGGCCCGTGTCCTGGGTTACGGCCATGGCCTCAGTCCTGCCCGGTGAACGACCAGGACAGCCGGTGCGGGATGCCGGTGGTGATGCAGGCGGCCGCGTACTCGATGGCGCCTTCAGCGTTGAAGCCGAAAGGGTTGATCCAGTCCATGCCCGGTGTGCCGTCGGACAGTCGGATGTTGCTGGCGCCCTGGACGTGCCAGCTGGTGTCGGGGTGCCGGGTTTCCTTCGGCCAGGACAGCATGCCCATCTCAGCCAGCTTCTGCGCATGGGCCTTGTACGGTGCGAGTGTCTCTTCCCGGCTGCCGAAGGCTCCGCCGTCCAGCCACTCATTCCAGCCTGTTCCGGGGTGGCCCTTTGACTCGAACTGGTTCCGGGCAAGGAGCTCTGCTGTGTATTCGATCAGGCGGGAGTGCAGGTTGTATGCGGGGTACTTCTCGGGGGCAGCTTTGGGGTAGCTCAAGGGCTGGTCCATCCGTGTAGGCGTCGGGTCTTTAGGCACAATGTGTGCGGACATTGCCCAACCCCTCCCCGGCAGGAACCGAGCAACGATGACAAGGCGCTGCACTTCCAGTCCGGTTACCGTTCAGCGGCAAACGAGCGCGTAGGTGTGGGGATCTGAAATGCCGGGAAAGGGAGCGTCGTGCGGAGTTTCGTCGGAGATGAGGATCTCCCTGATGAGCGAGATGACGGCGGCCCGCAGGTGCAGGGTGGTCTCGTCCTGGCGCGGCCAGCCAGTGGCTTTGAAGATGTCCACGACGTTGCTGGTGGCGTCCCACAGCACGCCCAGAAATGGATCCTGGAGGTGGACGCTCAGAGTGAAAGGATCCTGGCTGCGCAGGTGCCGGCGCATGGACTCGTCGGTGAGCCATAGTGCCGCTTCGGTCGTGGAGGCGACGAAGTGGTTTTCGAAGGCCCCGTCAGAGACTGCCCACAGCAGTTGGCTGGTTGGTGTTCGTGCAGGCGGCCGCCGCGCTGTCTGGATACTCATGACCGCTATGTGTGCGGACGGTTCTGGTTCCGGGCACAGAAAGGGGCAGCCGGGTCAACCGGCCACCCCTTTATTGCACTCCACGACGTCCCGGTCGCAGCTCCCCAGGCGAGACCTAGCCGAACGCCCCTCGGGCATCCGCCTCATTGTCGAAGAGCCGGCAGCCCCAGTACGTCCAGGTTCCGTCCTTGTGCCGCCGGAACAGGTGGCGGCTGTCGGAGCTGAAGCTGTACTGGCGCACGGCATCGTCCAGGGTCTCTGCCTGGATCGGGGACTCGTTGAGTTGCCAGGCAGTCTGCGATTCACCTGTCGCGGCGAAGCCTTCGGCCCAGATGGTGAAAAGCGTCTTGCCTGTCTCGGTATGTGCGCTGGTTTCAACGGCCATTGCTGTCATGGTGCATTCCCTCCGTACCTGGCTGCTGGGGAGCCGCGGCCAGCTTCAGAGAATTTGTCCCTCCAAAAGCAGGCCGCGGCGGTAGAATTGTGAGGAAGAGCAGGATTGCGCATTCTACTCAGCTTCCTCCCCAGAAATTGGGCAAAATGCTAAAAATCCCAGTCCGAAGACTCGGTTTTTACTGCCTTTGACGACCCCATGACATACGACGAGCCGCTGCCCGAGAAAAAGTCGTGGTTCTCGTCTGCGTTGGGTGACAGAGCCGAAAGGATGGCGGGGTTCACGTCGGTCGTGCCAGGGCCGAACATTGGCTCGTAGCCGAGGTTCATGAGCGCCTTGTTGGCGTTGTAGTGCAGGAACTTCTTGACGTCTTCGGCCAGGCCGACGCCGTCATAGAGGTCGTGCGTGTAGTGGACCTCGTTTTCGTAGAGCTCCATGAGCAGGTCGTAGGTGTAGTCGTGGAGTTCTTCGCGGCGCTCCGCGCTCTCCTTCTCCAGGCCCTTCTGGAACTTGTAGCCGATGTAGTAGCCGTGGACGGCCTCGTCCTTGATGATGAGGCGGATGAGGTCTGCGGTGTTCGTGAGCTTGGCCCGGGAGGACCAGTACATCGGCAGGTAGAAGCCGGAGTAGAACAGGAAGCCTTCGAGCAGGGTGGAGGCAATCTTGCGCTTGAGCGGGTCGTCGCCCTGGTAGTAGTCCATGACGATCTGGGCCTTCTTCTGCAGGTTCTCGTTTTCG
Source organism: Paenarthrobacter sp. YJN-5 (assembly GCF_015040095.1). Lineage (NCBI taxonomy): Bacteria > Bacillati > Actinomycetota > Actinomycetes > Micrococcales > Micrococcaceae > Paenarthrobacter > Paenarthrobacter sp. YJN-5. Next base: position 58,693 of record NZ_CP053545.1, on the reverse strand, counting down.
ACGGACCAGCGGAAGGCTTCGTCGATCTCCTTGGTCGAGCACAGCGTCGAGAAGATCGAGGAGTAGGACTTGGCGTGCACGGACTCCATGAAGGCGATGTTCGTGTAGACGGCTTCCTCGTGCGGGGTGATGGCGTCCGGGATGAGGCTGACAGCACCAACCGTGCCCTGGATGGTGTCCAGCAGTGTCAGGCCCGTGAAGACGCGCATGGTGAGCAGCTGCTCTTCCGGGGTCAGGGTCGCCCAGGACTGGACGTCGTTGGACAGCGGGATCTTCTCCGGCAGCCAGAAGTTGTTGACGAGGCGGTTCCAGACCTCGACGTCCTTCTCGTCCTGGATGCGGTTCCAGTTGATCGCGTGGGCCTGTTCGATGAGTTGGAGTGCTCCCATGGTGTTCTCTTTCGTGGTGATGTCGTGCCGCGGATAACGTCCTGCGGCGCTCAAGGTGTCTGGATTCCCTATGCGCCCCGGAGTCCGACGGGCGTTTCGTGGCCCGTCGGCTGATGCCAGACGCAGAGGAGGGCGTGGCGAAACCAAGCGCAGCGGCCGCTCTGCCCGCAGAAGCTCAGTGGCACCCACATGGGTCAGTAACTCGGGGGCGGCCGGCTGCCCTTGTCCGTCACTGGCTATGTGTGCGGCAGGGCCCGCTGGTGTCTCCTCCGCAGCAGAAAGCCCCGGCAGGATCCCTGCCGGGGCTTTCTGGCGGGCTCAGTGCGTCATGCGCAGCTTGAGCCGGGGAGCATCAGAGCGTGCAGGACACGCAGTTGTCCACCTGCGTCCCCTCCAGCGCGAGCTGGCGGAGACGGATGTAGTAGATGGTCTTGATGCCCTTACGCCAGGCGTAGATCTGGGCCTTGTTGATGTCGCGGGTGGTGGCGGTGTCCTTGAAGAACAGCGTCAGCGACAGGCCCTGATCGACGTGCACGGTGGCCGCGGCGTACGTGTCGATGATCTTCTCGTAGCCGATCTCGTAGGCGTCGGCGTAGTACTCCTGGTTGTCGTCCGTGAGATACGGCGCCGGGTAGTAGACGCGGCCGAGCTTGCCTTCCTTGCGGATTTCGATCTTGGAGGCGATGGGGTGGATCGACGACGTCGAGTTGTTGATGTAGGAGATCGAGCCGGTCGGCGGGACGGCCTGGAGGTTCTGGTTGTAGATGCCGTGCTCCACGACGGAGGCCTTCAGCTGCTCCCAGTCCGCCACGGTCGGCAGGGTGATGCCGAACTTCGCGAAGAGCTCCTGGCCGCGCTCGGTCTGGGGCAGCCAGGACCGGGTGGTGTACGTGTCGAAGAACTCCCCGCTGGCGTACTTGGACCGTTCAAAGCCCTCGAACGTTGTTCCCCGCTGGATGGCGATCTGGTTGGATGCCCGCAGCGCGTGGTAGGCCACGGCGGCGAAGTAGGAGCTGACGAAGTCCAGGGCTTCCTCCGAGCCGTAGTGGACCCGCTCGCGTGCCAGGAACCCGTGCAGATTCATCTGGCCCAGGCCGATGGCGTGTGACTTCCGGTTGCCGTTGGCGACCGGCGGGACGGACTGGATGTCGGATTGGTCGGAGACCGCGGTAAGCCCCAGGATGGCGGCCTCGACCGTGGCGCCCAGGTCCCCGCCGTCCATGGCAGCGGCGATGTTCATGGAGCCCAGGTTGCAGGAGATGTCCTTGCCCACGGTGTCGTAGCTCTGGTCCTCGTTGAAGGTGCTGGCAGAGGACACCTGCAGGATCTCGGAGCAGAGGTTGCTCATGATGATCTTGCCGTCGATCGGGTTCGCCTTGTTCACCGTGTCCTCGAACATGATGTACGGGTAGCCGGACTCGAACTGGATCTCAGCGAGGGTCTGGAAGAACTCGCGGGCGTTGATCTTGGTCTTCTTGATCCGCGCGTCGTCGACCATCTCGTAGTATTTCTCGGTGACGTTGATGTCGGAGAACGGCATGCCGTAGACCTTTTCGACGTCGTAGGGCGAGAACAGGTACATGTCCTCGTCCTTCTTGGCCAGCTCGAACGTGATGTCCGGGATGACCACGCCAAGGGAGAGGGTCTTGATGCGGATCTTCTCGTCCGCGTTCTCCCGCTTGGTGTCCAGGAACCGGTTGATGTCCGGGTGGTGGGCGTGCAGGTAGACGGCGCCGGCGCCCTGGCGCTGGCCGAGCTGATTGGCGTAGGAGAAGGTGTCTTCCAGCAGCTTCATCACGGGGATGATGCCTGAGGACTGGTTTTCGATCTTCTTGATCGGTGCGCCAACCTCGCGCAGGTTGGTCAGGCACACTGCGACGCCGCCGCCGCGCTTGGAGAGCTGGCCGGAGTTGGAGACGGCCTTGAAGATGGACTCGAGGTTGTCTTCGGTGCGCAGCAGGAAGCAGGAGACCAGCTCGCCCCGCTGTTTCTTGCCGGTGTTCAGGAAGGTCGGGGTGGCCGGCTGGAAGCGGCCGGTGACCATTTCGTCGACCAGCTGGCGCGCGATGGCTTCGTTTCCATCGGCCAGGCCGAGGGCGACCATGGTGACGCGGTCTTCGTAGCGTTCCAGGAACCGCTTGCCGTCGAAGGTCTTCATGGCGTAGGAGGTGTAGAACTTGAAGGCGCCCAGGAAGGTCGGGAACCGGAACTTGTGCCGGTATGCCTGCTGGAACAGGGACTTGATGAAGGCGAAGTCGTACTTGGCGATCAGCTCGGCCTCGTAGTAGTGGTTCTTCACCAGGTAGTCGAGCTTCTCCGCCAGGTCGTGGAAGAACACCATGTTCTGGTTCACGTGCTGCAGGTGGTACTGCCGGGCAGCCTCACGGTCGGCGGCGAACTGCATTTTGCCGTCAGCCCCGTAAAGGTTCAGGTAGGCGTTCAGCTCGTGGTAGCCAAGGCCCTTGTACGCCTCCGGCAGAAGGTCGTCCTTGCTTACGCGCTCGGGCGCAAGGGTGTTCGTTCCCAAAATTTCTCCAATCCAGTGCGGACACGCTCCACGTCTTCCGGGGTGCCCATGAGTTCTACTCGGTACAACAGTTGTGTGCGGCATTTGGCCGCAATGACATCCCCTGCCAGGCAGTAGGAGTCATGGAAGTTGGTGTTCCCCGCGGCTATGACACCTCGGATGAGATTCCGGTTGGCTTCGACGTTGAGGAACTTGATCACCTGTTTCGGCACCGCCCCGCCCTCCGGGCCTCCACCGTAGGTGGGGGTGACCAGAACGAACGGCTCGGTGGCGAGCAAGGTGTCGTCGGAGGTGCGTACCGGCAGCCGGTCAGCTGCCAGGCCGAGCTTCTCAACGAAGCGGTGGGTGTTGTTCGAGACCGAGGAGAAGTAAATGAGTTTCCCCGTCACGGTCCAGCACCATCCTCTGTTTTGGCCGGCGTTCCCGGCCCTTGGTGTTCCCCTATGCGTCCCGGCCGACGACGGGCGTCAGCTGAGCGTTGAGGCTTGTTTGCGCTCACCCGAACGGGCGGCCCTTGCACATGTGTGCGGCGTGAAGGATCCCGTTCACCCCCTCAGACATTGACACATTTACAGAAAGCTGTTTATGGTTACAGCAATACCGATCGCCCACGAAAGCAGGAAGCTATGGCCCTCCCGGACATCACCCTCACGCCCGCAGACCCGGTCGTCGACGAAGTACTCACCCCGAACGCCGCGGCAGCCTACCTGCGGACCACGCGTCCGAACATCGCCAAGGTCCTGGCTGCCGGCTACCTCACCGACCTGTCGATGTCCTCCCTGGCGCCGCTGCGGACCGCCGATTTCGTTTCCGCAGGCGGCCATTTGCCGCTGATCCAGACGGCACCGGCCGAGCAAAGCACCGATGGCTGGCGCAAGTGGTGGGGTGACGCCCCTGCGCTCAGTAATGAGGACTGGCTGAACGCACAGCGCGGCGACTGGACCGGTGCCGGTGCCGACCGGATCGAAAAGGCTGGCTACCTTCTGGTCGGACTCGGCGGCCTCATCACCGGCGTCACCAAGGTCATCAGGGCTGTCCCGTCCGGGTCCCCGCGCAAGGCCCGCTTCGAGCTCGAGCTGCTTGGCCGGCTGACCGGGGATCTGAAGTCCTTTGCGAAGTCCTTCCCGGAGACCTCGACCGACGAGGATCAACTGTTCGCCTTCACGCTGGTCGGCAAGCGGTACGAGCCCCGTGCCGGAGGCTCCGTCATGTGGCTCTAAAGCCACCTCCCTGCAGTTTCCACATTCTCAGGAATCCCACCGAAAGGCATGCCGTGACGCTTGTCCCCGTGATCACCATCGAGCACCTCATCAAGCATGACCTGGTCCACGCGGAGGCGGCGGAGAAGCACCGACACAAGTGGCCACGCCTCAACGAAATTCTTGCTGGCGCCCCAGGCACGGAGCCGGACAGCACGACGCTGATCACTATGTCGGGCGGCACGCTGGAGAAGGCACTGGTGGACGCCAATGTGCGACGCCGCGGGAATCCCGGAGGAGGACCGTGAAGGCATCCGACTGCTCTCGGGCGGTGAGTTCAGGATCGACTCCGGTGTCAAGGACCGGCGAACCATCGGCATCATCGGTGCGGGGGGGTCGCCGAGGTAGCGACGTGTGAAGCCTGGCTTCCGGTTTTCGCAACCGAGGCGAAGTACAGTGCCTGGGTCAACGGCGGCCACGGCTACTGCAAGAAGGCGCCGGAAACCTATTCCAACCAGGTGATCTGCTACCTCCACGGGTGTATCGACGCGCGGCTGAACGACGATGTGGAGTTCATTTGGCTCGGCAACGCCGTGACAGATCCCGGCCTCGCCCCCTGGGGCCGCAAAGGCATCGTCGTATCGGATTTCAAGTGGGCCGGCCTTGAAGAGGCCCACAAGCTGCAGGAGCTCGCCCGGGAGCGGTGTAACGCGCTCACCTGGGCAACGCCCGGGGAGGGAGGCCATCACTGCAGCGCTGGCGGCCGAAGGGTTCGCCGCCGAGGCTGAAGCGATTGTGCGGTTCCTGCGCACCGGCGGTCCGTCCGCCAACTAACGCCTTGACCGGTCCGGACACAATCCCATGCCGGTCTTAGCGCAACATGCAGCCGCGGTGGGGCATGACGTGGGTCCGGTGCTCGATGCAGCAGAAGTTCTCGTGGTCGCAGCCCACATGCTCGTAGTTGTCGGCGAGGGTGTCCACGCTGACCCGGTCACGATGTCCGGTCCCAGGGGCGACAGCGCTCAGAATGATGGTCCTCCCTGAGCGGAGACCGCTGAGGGTCCACTGGCTGCCGTCCGCCTTGTCCTTGTAGACGTGGCCGATGCCCAGCGAGATGCGGATCGGCGGCATGGCGAGTGTCTCTGCGGACAGCTTCACGGGGATGCTGGCGCCCGGTGCAGGACGGGCCTGGCGGGGTGCGTTCTCTTCCATGGCCCGGATGTGTGCGGCGCGGGCAGCTGGGCTTCCCTCTTTAGCGGAAAAGGCAGCCCATATGGGGAGTGGTGTGGGTCCCGTGGACGTCGCAGCAGGCTTCGTCATGATCGCAGCCCAGGAACACGTAGTCCGTTGCAAGCTCCTCCAAAGTGACGTAGTCGCGGACTTCACGCGCGGGCCCATCCGGGTCATGCAGCAGACAGCTGCGGGCCTTTGACCGGCGCCCGCCGACAGAGAACACCAGACCTGTTGCACGGCAGCGGTACTTGTCGCCAAGGCCCGGTCGGACGCCGGGAGTGGACGGAGGGGTGGGTGTAGTCATGGAGCTCATGCGGGTGATGTGTGCGGCGGTCCGCCGCCGGCTCCCCGTCAGGTGGCAGCGTCGAAGTCGCGGCCCAGCTCGTCGGTGGTGACGTACTCGCGGACGTCGCAGTCGATGCCGTAGTACTCCTCGGTCAGGGAGATGAGCCCCGATCCGGTGACCCGGTCAACGTGCCAGGTCCGGCCGGTGGAGTGTTTGCGGTAGCGGGCGCCGGCGGCGGGCGCAGATGGAGCGACGAGTGCTGTCATGTTTTCCTTGTGTGCGGCTCCCAGCCCGGGTGTCACTGGATGCCGAGGCTGCGGTAGAGGCCGGTTATGGAGGTGGCGTTGTGGCGGGCAGCCAGGGCCAGCGCGATGCGGGCGCAGGTGCGCGCGTCATCCCCGGCGTTGTGGGCTGCGAATGCGGGCAGGCCAAGGTGCGCTGCCACGTCGGCGAGTTTGTTCTTGGGCAGCCGGAACGCGGCTCGTGCCAGGGTCTCGGTGCACCGGAACTCGTTGGCCGGCCTCGGCAGCCCTGCGATCTCGAAGGACGTCCGCAGCACGGCGCCGTCGTACCCGATGTTGTGCGCGAGCACGGGCCCGTCACCGATGAGTCCGGCCAGGGTGTGCATGGAGTCTTCGAGAGAGGGCGCCCCGGCCACCATGGCGGCGTCGATGCCGTGTACCCGGGTGGCGTAACGATCGAACGAGTCGATGCCGGTGTGCGGACGGATCAGCCAGGACCGGGTGTGAGTGATGATGCCGTCGCGGACCACCGCCACACCCACGGCGCAGGCGGAGGCTCGGTCGGAGTTGGCGGCTTCGAAGTCGATGGCCGTGAAGTCCAGGCCGGGGATCGTTTCCATGGACCCTATGTGTGCGGATCAGCTTCTAGTCATCACCGATTCGATAGTCCCCTGAGATGGCCACAGGGAAAACTCAAGCTGTTCAAGCGCCTCGGGCTGGCTGCACTCCAAGGTCAGGTCGATGTCTTCTGCAGCAGCCTCCGCGGCAGCTTCGGTCAGCAGGACCTGGAATTCTTGGGCCTCGGTTATGAGCTTGCTTCCTTTGAGCAGATTGCAACCGAGGTGGGCCAGGGCGCAATTGGCGCGAGTATGTCCGCCTCCCAGCGAAATAGGCACTTTGTGCTCCAAAGACATGCTCTTCGGATCCGGCCAGCTGATGAGGGGGTCAATGGTTGCTTCACAAAGCCAGCAGATTCCCTCATCCCTTTCCCAGATCTCCGCGAGGCTGAAGTCCTCCACCGTGACACCGCGCAGCCTTGCCCGGCGTCGGGCAGACGTGTTGCGGGATATTTCCCTGGCTTTCTCCGGGTTGGCCGCACGCCAGGCGGCATTCTGCATCTGGGCACGTTCGCGGTTGTTCCGGTAGTAGAGCTTGCCTATAGCGCTCTTCTGCTCCGCGTTGGCCGCATTCCATTCGACGGCCCGCTGCTTCAGCATTTCATCGTTACGTCTGTACCAAGCCGCCTGCTGGCATGCGGTCGAGCAGTACCGGGCATCGGCGGCCATATGCCAAGGGATCACCGCCTGGCAGTTGCCACAGTGTCGAATGGTCAGACTCCTCAGCCGAATAGTCTGCTGGCGGGCCATCCGAATCGCTTGAGCGCATACGTCCGAGCACATCTTGTTTCCACCTCGGCTGCTCGTGAAGAAGAGGCAACCGCAGTATCCACAGACTCGAGGTGGCGCGGCAAATTCCGCCAAGCGCCCGGCTCGCAATGCCCTCTGGTGGCATCTTTTGCACAGTCCCAGCGCGTGGTCGGCGATTCGGTCGCAGTCGGACCACTGACAGATGGCAGGCCCCATCTCCACTTCACCAACCATCTCCGCCCAGGACTTCATGCAAGTTACCCTAGGGGCCAGCACTGACAGTTTTGAGCACCGCCGACGCATAGAGGGACGAAAGGCCCGGCGGGCACCATGATGGTGCCCGTACCGGACCCCTTCAGCGTAGCGTTCCTGCCCGGAGCGAAGCTCCCGTCCCGACTCCCAAAACGTCGGCGGGGTGCCCCATCGGGAGGCGCCCTGCCAAGGGTGGGAAGGCTGCAAGCACCATGAGGTGCTGGCCCTCATGTGTGCGGCGTCAGGAAAGTCTCTCCCCGGCCGCCTCAGTCCACAGGGCGTTCCTGGTCCCGCCATTTCTCAGCGATGGTGCGCATGTCCAGCATCCCGTCCCATCCGGACTCCATGTAGGCATTCGCGGCGAACCCGGCGAAACGTTCAACAGTGTCCCGGTCCTCGAAGCCGGTGACACCCAGCAGATTGCCGTCGTGGACGTAGTTGAAAGCGAACCGATGGTGTTCGTCCCAGAGCTTGCGGTCCTCCGGGCTGAGCGGATCCGGCTCATCGGGTCCATCCCAGCCGAAGTCGTGAACTTCGTCGTCGACATCGGCGGCGGCTTCATCCCGGTACTTGGGTATGCATTCCTTCGCGGGGGTGCCCGGCTTGAAGTCCAGGTCGCGTTCGATCGGCAGCCCCATCTGTCCGCGGACGCTTTCCACTTCGCCGAGGTCGATGTAGCCCCATTCACCGCCGAGGCCGAGGTTCACATAACCGAAGGCCACATTCTCACCGGAATCGTATTCGGCGATGTACCAGTCCATGCCGCCCTGGAAGTAATGCGCCTGAATGGGTTTGTCACCGATGGGCCCGTCGTTGTCGGTCTCGTAGAGCTTGGGCCAGGAGGCCATCTGCTCTGCCGGCGGGTAGAAGTCGTGGCCGCGACGGCTCCGCTGGGTTTCCGCCGGTCGCTCCGGCGCGGGGGCCGGGAGGGCCACCTCCGGTTCGGCGTGGGCGGTAGGTGCAAACTGCCCGCCAGCGGGAATGCCCTGCGGCTGGCGGTTGATGCTTTCGGTCATGGCGGTCTCCTCAGACAGGCTTGATGTTCACCCGCTTTGTGTACGGCCAGCTGACGGGAACGACGGCCGGCGCCGCCACGTGCCACCCTTGGTTGGTGAAGAACAATCCAACGACTCGGCAGCATGTGGTCTCGCAGGCGCTTCTGAACAGGTTCGCGTCCCCGGATGGACTGATCAGCGCCTATGACGTCCGCTGGGGAGACACGAAGCAGAAGACGTCCAAGGCCATCGGCTTCCAGGAAAACTTCGTGAAGCACGAGCCGGACGCGGCCGAAGCGATCTGGAGGGAAGTCGAAGACCGGATCGGGCCGGCGTTCACCGAGATTGACCAGCAGCCGGCACAGTTATCCGCGCTGACCGAAGGGGCGGTCAAGGATCTGGTCGCACTGCACTTTGCACGGAGCCTTGCCACCGCAGCTGGCCATGAACAGGCCCTCGCGGACACTGAACGGAGGGTCCGCAGCGACACCCCAACCTTGGCCCGGCTCGCGCGGCTCAAATACCAAGGCCTGCATCTTGAGCATGCACCCAGCATCCTCGCGGAGATAGCCGACGGAATCATGGCGGACGTCCGCTCCGAGGAATCTGCGGGCATCATCTTCCGTGACGACGTCCTTCGGTATTTCGGGGCCACCCGTACCAGCTTCACCAGCTACAGCCTCATGGTGCGGCCCGTGGTCACGGGTGCCGAGCTGCTGCTCGGTGACTGTCCGGCCATCTCGGTGTCCCGCGAAATGGCTTCCTCATCGATCAGGTCACCGCTGTTCGATGCCAACCTGATCGCCATGCCGCTCGGCCCGAACCACGTGGCCTTCGTCTACCCCGACGGAATCGAAGAGCCTGTTATTCCGGTAGGGCCCGAGCAGGCCCTCCATCTCAACGGCATCCAGGTAGACCAGGCGTCACGTCAGGTTTACTCCCGGCCCGGAAGCGGGTTGGACATGATGGCCCGTGCGCGCCGGGCGCCGCTGCGAAAACCTGACCGGATGTGAAGGAAGGTCCCTCAAAATTGCACGTTTGAAGGGTCAGGCAACCAGTTGAAGGACTTCTGAGTGCGCCTGCCGGTACGCGTCCGCCCACGCCTCGATGGGTGCGATCAGGGCTGGCTCGCCGGGACCGCCAAGCAGTCCGATGCGCTCCAGACGGTCCCAGACACGGAAGCCGTACGGGCCGGTGTCGTCCTTGACCCACTTGAGGGCCTTGGAAACCAGCGCGAACTCGGCAACAGGTTCCACGGGAACAGGCCAGCGGCCGGGGGCGACGCACGCGAGCCAGCGCACCTGATGAGCGCGGGCGCCCAGGATCGGGACCATGCCGAGGGCGTATTCCTTGTCGCCATGGCCAGCCTGGACGACGGAGCCGACGACCGCGGTGCGAATGGCTCCGCCCATGTTGTCCCACGCCTTGACCTGCACGGCGGCATCGGGGAGAACGTAGAGGTCGCCGACGTCTTCCTTGCGTCCGGCGCCGAGGTAGCGCATCGCCTTGTCCAGTGCGAACTCCGGCAGGAGGTTCACCAGGACGGGAACCGACTCGCGTTCGAAGCGGTCGCCTTTGTCTTTTGAGCTGTTGGCCATGGCAGTCCTATGCGCGTCGGCGGCTGACGGGGCGCCCTCAGCCGCTCACACGAATGGGTCCTCGTCATCGGGGACGAGCACGGCGTCGAACAGTTCCGCCCCGAAGGCCAGATCAGCGAACGGGTCATCTTCCGAGTCAGCGATGACAGGGTGCGCTGTGGCTTCAGGTCCGGCGAACGGGTCCACGTCATCGGGAACCAGGACAACATCGGGCTCTGGCATGGGTGCTGCCTCTACGGGCGCCTGCACGACAGGCTCTGACTCCCAGGGCGCGAGCTTGCCCTTGCGCCACGACGGGTCTACCGCGTCGATCTCGGCGAGCCGCTCTCGTGTGATGGTGCCAAGGCGCAGCGCGGTTCGTTGAGCATTCATCCAGGCACCGAGCCTGTGGCCCGATTCGACGTGCTTGAAAGGAACCCTGGCATGGCCTTCGCGGGCCACGAAGCCCGCCAGGCGTGCCAGTGCCAGATCCCATTTGATCTGCCACTTGTCCACCACGGGGCCGGTGGGCGTCTTCCTGGCCTTTGCCTTCTTCGGAGCTTTTGGGGCCTTCGGAGCCGGCACCTTGGCCGCAGCTTCCGTCGGCGTGCCCGCCAGGATTTTGGTGTGTCCGTCGAAGAACTCCCGTAGTCCGGCGGTAACTGCCGGCTCCCGGAGCGCCGTAAACGCCTTCGTTTCGATCTGGCGGATCCGTTCCCGTGAGACTCCGTAGATACTGCCGATCTGGTCCAGTGTCAGCGGCTCCCCGTAAATGCCGAAACGGTGGGCGAGGACGCTGGCTTCGCGTTCGCTCAACCTGTCCAGAGCGCCGTGAACAGCGGTGCGAAGGCCCGCCAGGGCCGCCACATCGAAGGCCGTCGGCTCAGCCGGGTCGTAGAGGGCTTCGCCCAGCAGCTCGACGCCGCCCTTGCCGTCCGGGACTTCCCAGTCGAGGGAGGCCGGAGCGACCCTGATGCGCCTGATGTAGATGATCTCCTCGACCGTCTTGCCGGTGACCTCGGCGATCTCCTCAGCAGTGCCGTCGCGCCCTTCACGCTGCAGGAAGTCCCGTTCGGCAATGAAGACGCTCACGACCTGCTCATGCATGTGGACGGGAATCCTGATGGTACGTGACTGGTCAGCGATGCCGCGGATGATCGCCTGCCGGATCCACCAGGTCGCATAGGTGGAGAACCTGAAGCCTTTGGTGTGGTCAAACTTCTGAACGCCGCGATAGAGCCCGGTGTTGCCCTCCTGAATGAGGTCCAGGAGGTCCATGCCCCGGCCTGTGTATTTCTTCGCGATGGACACGACGAGGCGCAGGTTGGCATTCACGAGCTTCAAGACTGCCTCGCGGCCTTCGGCTGCGATCGTCTCCAGTTCGAGGATTGCCCTGCGTGCCTCCGGGCAGGCGGTCTTGAGGACGTGCTCGGCGTACAGTCCCGCCTCGATCGCAATGGCCAGGTCAGTCACTTCCTGCGGGCTCAGCAGGTCAACATCCCCGATCTGGTTCAGGTAGAGGCGGATGTCTTCGCTGATTTCCCCGTCCAGGACCGGCCCATCCAGATCATCATCCCCTGCATTTTCCAGGACGAACGGAGTCGCAGGCGGTTCAGCGACTGGCTGTTCCGTGGGTTCCAGAATTTCCGGGGATGCGACGTAGGCGAGGAATTCTTCAATGGCTTCCACATCGGTTTCGATTCGGAACGTCCCCTGCCGGCGGGCGTACGGCAGGACAGCGCCAAGGTATTCATCCCCACGGATCTCCGGGTCTTCGACGGTGTTCCGGGAGTACAGGACCACGAAGCGTCCGGCCCTGCCGTCGGTCTTCTTCCGGATCACCCGTCCGAGGCGCTGGACTAGCTGGCGCTGGCTGCTGCTGGCCGCGACCATGATGCCCAGGTCGGCCTCGGGCACGTCGATGCCTTCGTCGAGTACCCGCGGAGCGGTGAGGACTTTAGCGGTGCCGTCCCGGAAGCTGCCGAGCGCGGATGCCCGGTCGTCCTTGCCCATTCCCGACATGACGGTCGCGGCCGGGTTGCCCATCGCGGCGCAAACCTGTGCTGCCGCCAGAGCCGACTTCTTGGTCTGCGTGAAGACCAGCGTCGGTCCGGAGCCGGTGATGGCCGGGTTCAGGGCGGCCAGGGCGATCCTTTTGGTAGGTGTTTCAGCGAGAAGGTTCTGCCGTCCGGTCATGGCTGCCATGTACTTGCGGGCCATCGCCGGCCCTGGTGAGTCAATCTTGCTGTCCGCCAGGCGGGCGACAGCCGAGATGAAGGGTGCGAACGGGTTCCGCGGCACGTTGAGGTAGATTTCCAGCGGCACGGCGGCCTTGGCCATGGTTTCGGTGAATGCGTCGTACTGGTCACGTTCAGCGGGTGTGAGTTCCACACCGACCATGGCGACGTCGAAGGGCGCGATGATCTTGTCGTCCAGCGCCCGGTCATACCAGAGCCGGAAGACGACCTCGCCGAAGAACGGTGCGAGCAGCTCCAGATGCTCACCGTCGGCGCGTTCGTAGGTTGCGGACAGGCCCAGCCGCCATTCATACCCGGCTTCGAGGGCCTCGGCGAACATCGGGGCCGCGTAACGGTGGCATTCGTCGGCAACGACCAGCCCGGCTTTGTGGTCGCGCAGAGTCTGGCGTGCGGCAGCGGAGTGGACAATAGCGACCAGCACGTCCACCGTGTCGAGGCTGTCGTGGTGGCTGTCGCCCAGGGCGCCGCGCCGGGCGCCGGGAAGGTCCCTCTTCAAGGCCCGCAGCCACTGGGTCTGCAACTCAGCGGTGGGAACGAGGATGAGGACCTTGAAACCACGCCGCACTGCCTCGAAAGCAGCGGCGACGCCCACCCGGGTCTTCCCTGATCCGGTGACTGCCTCGATGACCCCGCAGCGGCCGGCGGCACGCCAGTTGTCTACTGCTTCCTGCTGCCAGGTGTAAAGACCCGGATAGTCATCGGCGGCGCTGACAGGATTGTTCTCGGGCAAGTGGCGGGACGATGTGGGCGCAGGCCGGTGGGTCAAGACGGTACTCATGATCCTCAATGTGTGCGGCGAAGGCCGGCTCTGTGCACGCCGCTGAGAGACAAATCCTGCGCTTCGGAGGAAGCGGTGGTCGATACTTGGCCTATGCAATAGATGGCCCCCGGCCATTACTCGAACGTCTACGCATGTTCCAGGGCAGAGGCCAACCACTACCAGCACTCAGGGGTTTATCACCATGGACATCAAACGCCGCCGGATGCTCACCGAGCCAGGCGACACCCTCCTCCTGTCCAAGTCATCAATGGACACGGCCTTTCGGTTCACCAAATGGCAGGAGCTCACGGGCCTCACGCCCGACAGGTTCACTGCGGACCCGATTTGCTCCGTTCCGTTGCCCATCTACACCCAGGTGGCCCCTGGCACCCGGCAGTTTGCCTCTGTCAAACCCGAAATGATGTGGCACCCACTGTTTTGGTTGCCTCCACGCCTCGCGGGCCGCTACAACCTCCCCTCCGGCCCTAACGGTGCACTCGAGGTCGAGTCCACCACCATGTGGTCCATCCGCGTCGCCCTGGAGCTGACCGCCTCCGGCCTCTACAGCATCGAGGACGGCTGGCTCGACATCCTTGCCACGGTCGGCATCGACGTCGAGAACGAGGTCGATCTGGCCCGCATCGAAGAATGGCAGGCCGGCGGCGTCGACGACCTTCTCGACTCAATCGATCTGGACCTCTACCTTGCCTTGGAAAAGAACCCGAACTGGGCGCTCCAGTCAGCCATGGCCCTGACCGAGCCGGCCACCCACGCCCAGTGGGCGATCCTGGCCGATTCCCTCATGGAAGTCATCATGGACGCCCGCGACGAGGCGGCCACCACACCTCTGCGCGACGTACGCGAAACCCTCGCCGTCGTTGCCTCGCTGGCAGGCATCCAGCTCGACGAGGTGCCCACCGACGACGAGGAACCAGCCCAGGAGTTTTGGGACCGGGTCGAACTCGAGGCCCGTGACGGCATCTACTCCACAGTCGACGAGTTCCTGGCCGGACCGGCCGCAGAGGCGATGGGATGGCTGACACTGACCCGCGACACTTACTGGGAATCTGTCGAAGACCTCAAGACCCTCCAGGCCACCGAGGTGGCGGCCTGACATGATCGGAGTCCCCGTGGACGAATACATCCCGCTGGAAGCCCGAGTCAACCCCAACGGCTCCATCGACGTCCTCGTTGACGGAGAAACAGTTCCCGGGGGCTCCGGTCTCGCCATGGCCGCCGTACTGCAGCTCCTGACGCGGTACGCCGCGGAAAACGGAAAGCTTCTGATGACCACCACGCATCCGGACGGCAGCGTCACCCGCGACCTGGTTTCCGGGACCGGCGAGGTCACACCGTTCTACCCGGAGGTGACGCCGTCAGCAAAAACAGCTGCCGCGGCATCGGATCCTTCTGAGGAGGCACTGCTGCAGGTCCTCAAACAAAGCAGCCGCCGCCGCGTTGGATACTCCGAGATCGCCGCAGCACCGGTTGCACCAGCAGCACCAACAAGGACCCGGGTGAAGATGGGTGAAGGTGCGATCCCCAAATACGACGTCGAGGCCGACATCCAGAAGACCCTGGCATCGAAGAAACACCCGCCCAGCACGAAGAAGCGCCTCATCATTGCCGTGATCCTCACGGTACTGGTCCTGGCCGTGATCGCCTTGGTCGGGATGCCGCTGATCTCCGCGGCTACCCACCTGCTTGGCGCGCTGCCGGCTCAAGGACCAATCGCGACTCCTCTGCAGCTCTGATCCGGTTCCGCGAAGGCCGCCTCGTCCCTGTTGACCGGGCGGCCTTTTCGCTGTCCCGGTGAGACCGCCGCGGGATGCCGCACACATCGCCGACATGACGAACGTTCAGCAGACCAGTGCCGCGGCGTACGCCAGCCTTGAGGACCTTGGTGAAAGGCAGGCCGCCGTCCGCAACGCCATAAGTACTATGGGCGCCGCCTGCAACACCAAGATCGCCGAGTATCTCGACGTCCACGTCAACCAGCTGACCGGCCGGGTGTTTGAACTCCGCGCAAGGGCCTGGTCCGGGATGCGTACAGGGCCATCTGGCCGGACCGTCATTTGGTGGGAAACCGTCTGATCACGAAGGCTTGTGGCCGTCAACGATCCGGATGTTCAGTCGACTATCGTCGACTTCCGCGGATAGCCCGTGTCTTTTCGCGGTCTTCAAAGACCACTCCCATAATGCCGCCCCGAGAATTGTCCGCAGCTTCTCTGTCCCAAGGAACGGAGCGACTGCACTGCCGATGGTAGGAAATTTAATCCAGCTCCCCGGTGGAAGGCCAACCAGGATTGCGTGAAGAGCCCTGCCCAACCTCTCCTCGAAGTCCTCAAAATTGCCGTCAACGCCGGCAAGATGCGCGGAAACCTGTTTCATGATGAAAGTGGTTCCATCCTCGCTGGCTTTAATTACCGGGGTCTTTGCAGGAGAGGGCTCATCTGGCTTAACTGCCGGGGTACTTCGGCGAGGGGCGAATTCATCCTCGATCAAGCGCGCCATCTCCTGGTGCAGGGCTGCGATCTGGCTGTGGATTCTGCGCGATTCCTTCCAAAACCTCGCTGATTCTTTCGGGTTGTGTTCCCAGACAGCTGCCTCTTCCAACCCGTCCGGAATGGCACACCTGAACAGCCCTGCCAGGGTTTCCGCCAATTCCAGGACTAAGGTCATGTCCCCGACCAAGAGTGGTGACGGGCTGTTGAGCGTGTTGACCGACGCGCAGAGCTCCTCAATGCTGCCGAACATTTTGCCGAACTGCAGCCGGTCTTTCACCGTCTCCCGGTCGATCTGTGGGCAGTAGACACTCTCCATGATTTTGACAGTGTGTCCGTCATGGTCGGGAAAGAACCTCGGCAGAACTTTCTCCCGCAGCACCCATCGGAGCGCTTCCAGCTGCTTGTCGACCTGCTCCAAGGGATTGGGCTGGAGACTCCCGTTTCGGAGTTTCCATTTATGGCCTCTGTCCTTGGCCTCCGCGACGGTGTCGGGGTACCGCTTCCATTCGCTCAACATAACAGAACCGAGCTTGGTGTTGTAGAAAAGCCAATCAAGCTCGGCCACCGGCCTATTGGCGGCGTCAACACGACAATTACTGAACGCCCACACATCATCCCCCAGAAGCTCGTTGAGCTTGTCAACGTCGGCTCTTTTCGCCACCCGCGCAGATGTCGATGTTGATGGGAAATGCAGCATTGCTTGCTCCTCGTCGCCGGCGCTTGTTCCATAACGTACACACAAATCCATGACGACTCAGGAACGTCAGGCCATTTCCATGACATTGCGGGCATGACAACGAAATGTGTCCTGATTTTCTTTTCAAGTCCGGCGACCTTTGCCTGCGGCGCAGCACACCCCGACCCGCACACTCCTCCGGGGAGGACTCCTGGGCGGTCCTACTTTTTCAGAGTGATGAACAGGCCGGCGTACGTCTGGGCATTGGTTCCGGGCACGACCGACACAACCTCGTACCCGCCGGCAGCCCATTCATTGATGAGCGCAGTCGCCCCTGGCACCTCCTGCGTTCCGTCCGTTGAGCTGATGTGGTCAGGCACCCAGAACACCTTGTAGTCGGCCATGCGGCTGATTCTAGACGACTGCGGCGTAGACCTTTCCGGGATCTGCCGCACACATAGCGGCCATGGCGAACTCACCCTTCACGAACCAGGCTTCCTGCACCCCGTACGCCAGCCTTGATCCCGCCGGCTCCCCCGAGCCTCCGGAGCTGGACTACAAGTTCTTCTCCCCGGAGTTTCTGGACGAGCTCGAGGAGTACTACGCGGCAATGGCCGTCGGACAGATCTCCGCATAGAGGACCGCGGACGGCATTCCCGTCCCGCATGATCCGGGCCCGCCGGCCCACTTCCAGCCAGACAGAATTCAGAGGAACCCATGGCGTTCGTCCACCTCCACAACCACACCGAACATTCCGGTTTGGACGGCCTCAGCCGCATCAAGTCCGTTCCGAAGCGCGCTGCAGCCTTGGGCCAGAACGCGATGGCCGAAACCGAGCATGGCTCCCTCGCCGGGGCGTGGAGGTTCACGAAGGCCTGCCAGGCCGCAGGGATCAAGCCGATCATCGGCATTGAAATCTACATGTCCATCGGCGACCGTTTCGAGCGGAACTCCGAGATCGTGGACCGCAACGACGACACCACCGCGGACGCCGACGACGGCAAGGGCGACACCAAGGAAAAGCGCTACGAGCATCTGACCCTGCTGGCCCGCAACGAAACCGGTTGGAAGAACCTGCTGGCCCTGCACAACAAGGCCGAAGAGTCCTACTGGTACAAGCCGCGGATCGACTACGCCCTGCTCAAGGAGCACGGCGAAGGTCTCATCGTGCTCTCCGGCTGCCTGGCCGGTCCCGTCGCAGGTCCCTTGTCCCGCGCCGCCGGTGAAGCAGCGAAGGCCGCCGAGCTGGAGGCCCGGGAACCCGCCGACGAGGCCGAAGCTTCGAAGCTCGCCGCAGAGGCGAAAGCCAACCTCGCCAAGTCAGCAGAATTCGCCGCAGAAGCGCGGAAAAACCTGGACACCCTGATCGACTGTGTCGGCAAGGAAAACGTCTACCTCGAAATCATGTACCACGGCATCGACGCCGAACAGTCGGTCCTGAAGCCGATCGGGCAGCTCTCCCGCGAGTACGAGATCCCGATGGTTGTCACCAACGACTGCCACTACGAAAAAGACGAGGACGCAGACGCCCACGAGGGCTTCCTCGCCGTCGGCAGCAAAAAGGGCCTGGACGACCCCGCCCGCTTCAAGTTCAACGGCAGCGGCTACTACGTGAAGTCCGAGCAGGAAATGCTCGACATCATGCCCGGCAGCAAGTCCTGGGCCGACGCGTGCGCCATGACCCAGGTCATCGCCGACCGCTGCGACGATCAGGTCATCCCGACCCCGCACCAGCGGCTGCCGCACTACCCGCTGCCCGAAGGCTTCGACGACTCCAACGTCTACCTCAAGAAGCTCGTCCAGCAGGGCGCCATCGACCGCTACGGCTATGACGTCGAAACGAAGGAGCGGATCCCGCTCTCCCAAGAGGTCAAGGACCGGCTCCGCGCCGAGTTGGACATCATCGCCGAGATGGGATTCCCGGACTACTTCCTGATCATGTGGGACGTCATCAACTGGTGCCGCTCTGATGCGCCCATCGAGTTCGACAACCCGGACGCGCCGCGGAAGAAGCCCATCCTGGTCGGCCCGGGCCGTGGTTCCGCCGCCGGCTCGGCCGTGTCCTACTGCCTGGGCATCGTCGGCCTGGACCCGCTGTACAACAACCTCCTGTTCGAGCGCTTCCTGGAACCGGGCCGTGCCGGCATGCCAGACATCGACGTCGACTTCGAAAAGGGCCGCCGCGACGAAGTCTTCGCCTACCTCGGCTACCGCTGGGGCAAGGGCAATGTGGCGCGCATCGGCACCTTCGGTGTCGCCCTGTCGAAGGCAGCCATCAAGGACGCCGCCCGCATCCTGAAGCCCTCCGGCCCCAGCGAGGAAATCAAGGCGCAGGCCAAGGAGCTCTTCGCCGTCGGAGAACGCGGCAAGGGTGCCGCGCTGCTGCGCGACGCCGAAAAGGCCGCCTCCGAGCGGGCTTCCCAGATCCTGCGCCTGGGCAACAAGATGTCCGACCTGGTGCCGACTTCCGGTGAAAAGGCCTACGACTTCGCCCACCTGGCCGACACCAAGGACCAGGCCGGCCAGGCGTTCCGCGACCTGGTCGAGGAAGCCGGGCAGGACGCGCAGGACATCCTGGAGATGGCGCGTGCGTTCGAAGGCGTCATCAAGAACGAGTCGATCCACGCCTGCGGCTTCGTCGTCTCCCCCGAACCGCTGGACGAGCTGGTCCCGCTGCGCTGGGCCTCCCACGCCGCTGACGCCGACCCTGCCGCGCCCCGGGTGATCTGCTGGGACGGCCCGGAGGTCGAGGACTACGGCTTCCTGAAGATGGACATCCTGGGCCTGATGAACCTGGACATCGTCTCCACCGCGCTGGAAAACATCGAGATGTCCACCGGCGAGAAGCTCACCATGGATGACATCCCGCACCCAGACACCAAGGGCAACCCGAAGGTTGATGCCGCGTTCGCGCTGATCGCCGCGGGCAACACCGGCGGCGTCTTCCAGATGGAATCGGCCGGCATGGTCAAAATCGCCCAGGACGTCGTCCCGGAGTCCCTCACCGACATCTCTGCCATCGTGGCACTGTTCCGCCCCGGCCCGCTGGCCGCCAAGGTCCCGGACCGGTACGCCGCGCGTAAGAACGGGCTCGAAGAGGTCGACTACAACCAGTTCACCTCCGACCCGGTCGAGCAGGAATGGATCGCATCCGTTTTGGGTGAAACCTATGGCGTGTTCTGCGTGGCCGAAGGCGAGAGGGTCTACTCCGCTACCCGCGGACTGATGGTGCCCATCGAAGACCTGAAGGTCGGCGAAATGGTTCAAGGCGTGGACGCTAACGGCGTCCACCGGCTCGCACCAGTCACCGCCCACGCCCTCACCGGGCATCGGCAGGTGTTCAGGCTGACCTTGGCTGACGGGAAGAGTGTTCGGCTCACAGATGACCACCCCGTCCTCACCCACCGCGGGTGGGTGAAGGTGGCGGAACTTCGTCCCAACGACACTATTGCAACGCCGTGGGAACTGCTCAAAGATGCCAACTGCTCGGAAGAGCTCCCAGTCGACGAAGGGCGCCTCTTGGGGTACCTTCTTGGCGACGGTTCGCTCGCCACGGGAACGCGCAGCAGCTTCACGAACAAGGACGACGTCCTTCATGCCGAATTTGCCCGCTGCGTCTCGTCAGTTTTCCCCGGATACGCCGCCAAGCGCCTTCCCGGCACTATCCACTCCGTGATCGCCGGGAACGAGCGTCAGGGCGGTCTCGGCGGCTCCGTAGCCGGCAAGCATCTTGAGTGGCTCCGCGGCCTCGGTCTCAAGCAGGCCAGCAGCGGTTGCCACTCCCGCGACAAGTTCATCCCCGCGGCGTGGTTGTCCCAGCTGGGCGACCCTGCATGGTCTCTCGTAGGCGCCCTGTGGGACTGCGACGGCACCATCGGTCTCAAGGTCGCGGCCTACAAGACGATCTCCAAACAGCTCTGCGAGGACCTCTCCTACCTCCTCTTGCGGCTCGGTTACGCGACGTCTATCACCATGCACGCCTACCAGAACCCGACGGGCAACCACGAGGTTGCTTATCACCTTGGCGTCGTAGACGTCGAACGGTTCAAGGGGGAGATCGCTTCCTACCTCCGAAGCGCATCTAAGATTGCTGGGTGCTCTGACCTGTCGGGCCACGGGACGAACAACCGCACCCGCGGATCCTGGGTGGATGCTTCCTTCGTTCGGGAAATTGTCCGGACGGCCTCCGGCACGCTCGGAACAGCCGTTCGCATGGCCGGCATCCCCAAGGGCGGTCTCCGGCAGTGCACCTTTGCCGGCCACGAGATGGTGGCCAAGCTGGCGGCAGCGACCGGCAGCCCGGCGCTCCAGTCGCTCGAAAGATCACGCTGGGTCCGGATCCGTGGAATCGAAGCAGACGGTTTCGAGGATGTCTTTGACATCTCTGTGGAAGGAATCTCAAGCTTCGTTGCTGAAGGTATTGTCGTCCACAACTGCTTCCAGGAATCCTTGATGCGCCTGGGCACAGTCATCTCCGGCTTCGACGCCTCACAGCGTTCGGTGCTGCGCAAGGCTGTCGGCAAGAAGGACGCCAAGAAGATGGCAGAGGTTGGCCAGATGCTGGCCGAAGGTGCAGAGAAGGAGTTCTTCGACGAGGACGGGACGATGATCTCCCCGAAGTTCTCGGCAAAGACCGCAGCCCACATGTTCGAGCTGATGAAGGGCTCCGCGTCCTACCTGTTCAACGCCTCCCACTCGGCCGCCTACGCCCAGCTGGCGTTCGTCACCGCGTACCTGAAGGCCAACTGGCCGGTCGAGTACGCCGCCGCGATCCTCGCCATCGCCGACAAAGACGACAAGCGCATGAACGCGTTCTGGTCCCTGAAAGCGGACGGCATCACGGTCCTCGCCCCGGACGTCAACCTGTCCCTGGCCCGCACCGCGCCCGTGAACGGCTCCGTTCTGATGGGCCTGGCCGAGGTCAAGGAGGTCGGCGTCGCCGGCCACTACATCGTCGCCGAACGCAACGCTAACGGTCCCTTCAAGAACCTGCACGACGTGCTCACCCGCGTGACTGTGCCGGGCAAGAACGGGGGCGAGCCGACCAAGCTTCCCGTCGGCGCCATCCAGGGCCTCATCGAAGCCGGGGCCCTGGACTCCTTCGGTCCCCGGCTCGGCCAGCTCATGACGCTGCGGGCAGCCCACAAGACGGATCTGTCGCCGATCGACGCCGAATGGTCCGACGTGGAGGAATCCACCCGGCAGCGTCAGCGCCTCGGTGTCAGCCTCGGCACCCACCCACTTCAGTCCCTCAAGGAAGAAATCCTCGAATGGGAAGGCCCTGGCGGCGGTAAAGCAACCCCGCTGCACAAGATCGCGGACGAGAACGGCGAAGCGGTCCTGACCGTCGGCGTCATCTCCATGTGGGAAGAGAAGGGCTACTCCGGCGGTAGGCGGGCCAACTTCGCCCTCGAATCCTCCAAGGTCACCATCCAGGGCGTCATGTGGGACCGCACCCTGTCCAACCTGCGCCGCCGCGGCGCTGTCCCCAAGGTCGGCGACGTCGTAGCCGTGTCGGGCAGGGTCAACGTCCGCACCACCTCGGTGGGCGACGACGACTCCGAAACCCAAGACACCATCACCACCAAGGAGCTTTCCATTTTTGAAGTCTGGCCGATCGCCTCGGCAACTGCCCCGGAAATCAACGAGCCGCCGGCTGTCATCGACTTCGCCGCCAAATACCGTGAGCTGCGGGCTGCGAACCCGGACAAGCCCAAGGGCCCGGACGGCGGCCAGGACGATGAGACGCCGAAGGCGCCTGCAGCCGAACCCGAAACGGCGGTCGTCGCCGAGGTCACCGACCTTGACGATCACCGGAAGAAGAGCCGGTCCAGGCTGGTCGTCGTGGCCACCTCGGCTCTTGGCCGGGGCCTGGCAGGAAAGATCCTTATCGGCGAATCCGACGTCGTGAAACCCCACCTGATCACGAGCTGGCCCACGAAGAAGATACAGCCCGGATCCATCTACCGGGTCATGTGCCCCGGGGACGTCGTCGTCATCCTTCTGGTCAAGTCCCCGTCACTGGGGCACGACCAGTTGCTGGAAATCTCAAACGGCATTGCCATCGATGACCCGCGCTGGACGAAGCAGGAAGGCCCGGACGCCCTCTACACCTGGTATCTGCTGGAGCAGGCGTCAGAAGAGGCAGACGAGGCCGGAGAGAACCTGGCCGCGTAGGCGGTGAGAGGGGCTCCGGAATCCGCACACATGAAGCAGGAACAGGCGGACATGCCGCCAAGGATCTACCCGCCGCTGTGTGCGGCAGAAGGAGCCCCCTTCGTGAGCCCCGCCATCGACAAGCCCCAGACGGACACCACCCTCGCCGCTCTGGCCGTGCTTGAACGCTTCGCCACCCAGGATTTCGATTCGGTCGACGCCTTGCTGGACACCACAAACAACAAGGAGCTGGCCATGGGCCTGCTCGATGTTTCCCGGATGCTCACCGGCATGCTGGCCCGGGCCACAGACGCCCGCCACGACGAGGTCATCGTCCACGTTCGCGAAACCATCATGGGCCTGATCCACGAGGGCCACCTCGGCACCGCCCTCCAGCCCGTCAACTGACCTGTTGCTGCGGTGACGTTTTTGCCGTCTGCCGCACACATAAAAACCAGAAGGAGAGGCCCGTTCCGTGCCTTTCCAACTGATGCGGAACCTGCGCGAAATTGACACCCGTCATCCGCCGGGACGCATAGGAACACCAGAAAGCCGGAGCCGTTCCGGGTTTCTACCGCAGCCCTTATGGGCCTGACGAAAGGCACCACCTTGTACAACATCCCCTTCTCCGGCAACCTGACCGCAGACCCGGAACTCAACACCAACACCGCCTCGGGTATCGCCCGCCTGAACTTCCGCCTGGCGGTCAACGAAGGCGAACGCGGCTCGGACAACGAGAAGACCCACTACCTGAACTTCACGGCCTTCGGCACGACCGCCGAGAACGCCGCGAAGTCCTTCAAGAAGGGTGACCGGCTCCTGGTCCTCGCCCGCGTGAACACGTACCCGAAGACGGTGTACCTGGAGAACGCAGAGAAGGAACTGGAGGAGAAGGAGATCACGATGGTCGGCTTCACCGCCAGCGACATCTCCGCTCCGGTCCGCTTCGCCACCGTGGACGTCCACAAGGTTGCGAAGAAGGAGGGCGGAGAAAGTTCTGCTCCCGCGAAGAAGGCCCCCGCTCCCCGCGCGGCGGCTTCCAAGCCGAAAGTCGCAGTGCCCGCCGGCGGTGACGACGACTTCTAAGCCCTAGCGGCCGGAGTCTCTTCACACGGAAAGCCCCGTCCAGCCCCAAAGCGGGCCGGGCGGGGTTTTCCGTTGCGCCCGTCTACGCATGTTTCCTACTGACAGTGCCTCGACCACCGAGAAAGCATCATGATCTCCCCCACCGCCATCACAGACGCCCTCACCGGGCTGGCCGCACAGATCCCAGTGCTGGTCACGGCGAACCCTGTACCGTTCGCCGTCATCGCCGGATTTTTCGTGCTCATCTATGCGGCCCGGGCCGCTGCCAGGAACCGCCCGGTGGCGACGGACCCGTCACGGCTGTTCTCCCAGGCCCAGCGCAACGAAGGCTTCGCCCGGGCCGGCGGCCGGTGCGAGCTGGACGGGTTCTTCTTCACGCGGTGCAAGGGCCAGGCCCACCACGGCGACCACCATTTCCCCTGGTCCCGCGGCGGCTCGACGTCGATGACCAACTTCGTCGCCGCCTGCGCACGGTGCAACACTTCCAAAGGCGCGAAGATCCCCAGCGCCTGGGCGACGATGCGCATGGAAGCCCGCCGCCGGAAGTACTTCCCGCAGGGCGTCCCGGTGAAGGCTGGTGAACGCTTTGCCCACCGCTGAGCATCCTATTGTGGCGCCTGAAGTCGGTGAACTGTGGTCGCTGGCCGGCGAGGACAGGCACGGAATCTTCCTGGGCGACGGGCTGTGGAACGTCCTGTCCTACGTCAATGACGAATACACCCTCGAGCAGGTCGCCGGTCTGGAACCGCGGACTCGGGCCGACGACCAGCCGGCCGGCTTCCATTGGGCGGACCAGTTTGATGCGCTGGCCGCCGCGGACGGCCTGAGGATCACCTGGGCGGAGGAAATACTGACGTATCAGGCGCAGGGCTGGGACAAAATCCGGAAGCTGCGGCCCTCCACCGTTTAGGGCCCGCCGATGAGCGTCATCCCAAAATCTGCGCATGTTTCAGGGCATGAGCACCAATCCTTCTGAAAGCACCGGCCCGGCCGCTCCGGCAACCCCGGATCCGGCAGGAGGTGCCGATAGCAAGCCCACGGCCGCGGACCAAGCCAAGGCCGATGGCGCGGATGTGGCGGTTGCCGCCCTCAAAGGAGCCGCGACCGGCGGACTCAGTGGCGCAGCGATAGGAGCCCTCAAAGGCGCTGCCAAGACCAAGACCGGCCGCAACGTGGCTATCGCCGCCGTTGCAGCACCAATCCTGGCAGTCTCCCTGTTGACCGGCATTGTCTTCGGTGCAGTCCAATCCACCATGGCAGCCCCGGCCGGGCGCGCGACCATCGCCCAAACGGCAGCCCTGACGGCCTTCGAGAACAAGGACGAGCTGCGCTCCATCCAGGACGCCGCCACCCAGGGTGGGGTGCCGTGGCCGGTCATCGCCGGCATCTACCAGACGGTGAAGAACAAGAGCGGCGATAAGGGCACCGGGCCGTTCGGCATCGACATGGCCAAGGCCGGTTCTCAAATCAGCGAAGCTGACGCCAACAACTTCGACAAAGCGGCAGTGTATGTCGCCCGGAAGCTGAAGGCGGCAGCCCCCGCCACGATCGACATGCTCCCCGACCCGTCACTGGACGCCGGCTACATGGACACCCGCGGGGACAAGAACGAGAGTGTTCTGAAACCGATCGACAACGACCTGGCCAAAGCTGTCCGGGACAAGGTCAAGGCCGCCTACGTGGCCGCCCTGACGGCCGTTCCCCTCCAGGGCAATCCCGCTACCGCGGATGCTGCCTTCGCCAGCTCCCTCAAATGGATGGCTGGCAGCCCTCCGGACAAGTGCGGCCCCGGCACCGTCAACGTCGGCGGCAACAGCGCCGGTTCGCTCAACCCGAAGCAGACCGCCTACGCCCAGGCGATCATCAACCAGGTCGCCGCCAAGGGCATGCCCGAAAACGCTGCAATCATCGCCATCGCCACCGCAATGCAGGAATCAACCCTGCAGATGTACTGGAACGCCCAGGTCCCCGGATCCAAGGAGCTCTCCGACGGCGGCCCGGAGGGTGGTTTTGACCTCACCGACGGGCGTATTTCGTACTCGGTCGGCTTGTTCCAGCAGCAGGTGCACGGCAACAGCTTCCCGTGGGGCACCGTCGAGGACGCCATGAACCCGACCAAGTCCACGGACATGTTCCTCGAGGCACTCCTGAAGGTCCCTGGTTGGCAGGACATGCCGCTGACCGTCGCGGCACAGACCGTCCAGCGGTCAGCCTTCCCGTCCGCCTACGCGGACGATGAGGTAACGGCCAGGAAGGTCGTGTCAGAGCTGAAGCCAACCACCGGCAGCTACGGCACCACGACAACCTCGGGCCCGTCCAATGGGTCTTCTCCCGCAACCCCTTCGAACAGCTGCGGCCCAGCCACCGGCGGTGTCGGCACCGGCGGTATGGGCAAGGGGGACGACTACCCGTTCAAGGACGCCCAGATTTACACCCCGGACCCCTGGGGACTGTACTACCGGGAGTGCACCTCGTTCACGGCCTGGCGCATCAACGTCCAGATGGGCTACAAGGAAGGCGGCCCGTGGCCCTTCACGGTCGCCACCCAGGGCGTTGGCCTGTTCGGAGACGGCGGCCAGTGGGGACACACCCTCGGATCGAAGTACCCTGTCGACAAAACCCCGAAGCCCGGTGCCGTCGCCTGGTGGGGTCCCTATTTCAGCAGCTCGACCACCAACACGCAGGAGTACGGCCACGTAGGAATTGTCGGGGCAGTGAACCCTGACGGTACCGTCTTGATCGAGGAATACAACTTCGGCTACAACCACAACTACCACACCCGGACCATCCCGGCCGGCGACGTCAGCGGCTACATCCACATCGCCGACATCCCCTGAGCCCGACCCGAACCAACGCGGAGGAACGCCCCATGGCCGCTGAATCAAAGCAGCTTCACCCTGCACTGCAGTACCTCAAAAACAACGCCGTGGTGATCGGCCTGGTGGTCATCGTGGCCGCCTCAGTGGCCTTCTTCGCGTTCACGCAGAGCGCCCCGGCCGAGAAGCAGGCAGCGGAGGTCAAGCCCACAGCACCCGCGACCGCGGTGCTGGAGCCGAACGCAGGAGCCACAAGCCCCTCAGAAGCCCCAGAAGGACAGGCCGGCTCCAACGGCTCGTCCACAGCCGCCACAGCCGCCACAGGCCCGGAGAACGGCCCACAGCCGGCCCCAACGCCTACTCCAACCAAGGTCGTGCTCGGCAGCGAACCCCAGGCGGTGGCAGCCAAGGACTGGCGCACCTACGCGCAGGAGTTCTCCAAGGCCTGGGTCACCACCGCGGACGGCAAAAACGCGTGGCTGGGCCGCCTGAAGCCGCTGGTAAGCGCAGACCTCTACGCCGGGTTCACGCGGACGGACATTGGCACAATTCCCACGGCCAAGTACCAGAGCGTGTCCCTGGCCGAGGAGTCCCTGGCGTCCAAGACGTTCCGCGCGTACTCAACAAACGGGCCGATGTTTGAGGGCCGGGTCTCCGTCCAGGCGGACGGCAGCTGGATCGTTGACCAGGTCGGGCCGCCCGAGAAGTAACCGCACGACAGAAAGGCCTCTCCCAAAGACGGAGGGGCCTTTCTTATGCCCTGGGCGGCCGAGGTGACGTCGGGCACTCAAAGGGCCCCCTCCTGACCGGAGGGGGCCCTTTGAGTCCGGCTGAGCGTCCGTCCTAGTAGTTGCTCATGTCGTTACGCTGGTGAACAAGTTGCTCATGAATGCCTGACAATTGCTCGGACTGGCTTTCCACAGCCCTTAGAAGTGCTTCCGCATCGTTCCGGAAGATCTTCTCCATCGAGTAGCGGATGTCCCACAGGCTGTACTTCTTGTCGATCTCCAGGACGGTCAAGGTCTCGTCGAAGAGCTCCACCGGCTCGTTGAGGACCTTCTGGTCCTCGCCCGGGAAGCGCTGGGAGTTCGGCCGGTGGGCGAGCATCTTGGCGGCCCGGATGAGCTGGCGGGTGTCGTACTCGCCGAGGCGCTCCGGACGCTTCGCTGTCACCCGGGGAAGAATGGCGAGCCGGTGCTGCTCGTACTCGTTCTTGAACCGCTGCTGGTACTCGGCGAGGTGCTTCTCTTTGGGGACCGGGTTCTGGCTCTCCCAAGCGGCCCGCCACTGGGCCATCTCAGCTTCCATGTCCCGATCGATTTCGTCTGACCGGAACTTGGCGTATGCATCATTCACCTGGTCGATGATCTCGTCGGGTATGTCGACGCTGGACCAGAACTGGATGCAGTGCTCAGCCGTTGCGGACGGTGCCGGGTTGAGGAACGAACCGTCGGTTCGGTCAAAGAGTCGGATGGGGGCCTCCGAGTGCTTGTTGGCCGCAAACTGGCCGCCGACAGGGATTCCCTGCGGCTGTCGGTTGATGCCTTCTGATGTCATTGTGGGTGAGCTCCCTTGGTGCTTGAGTGTCTATCCTGCGCCTCGCGGTTGCTCGGCGTTGATCTTACTGGATCGTCTTGCTTCGGTGCGGAAAATGCCTCCTACCGGTTTGTGTCCGGCAGGAGGCATTTTCGACGAGCTAGACGACTGGCATCTGTTCGGTCGCCGGCGTGGCGCTTCCGGCTCCTCCAGCAGGGCCGCCCGCGTCGGGCCGCTCGTTCCTCTGGCCAGCACTCCCTGACGGAGGGGTCTGTGGCCCATTGCCGCCGGCCAGGTTCTCCGAACCGTTGCTGCGCTTGCTGATCTTGGGCTCCTTCGGCGCCTTCTGCTTCATCTGGTGGCGCATCGCCTGACGGTACGTCTCGGTGCGGGCGTCGTCCCGTTCGCGGCGTGCGGCCGGCAGGTTGTTCACGCCTGCGCCGAGAGCCTTCTTGGCAGCCCATGCACCGGCTGCGACCGGAACAATGGCCAGCGCCGGCGTGGTGAGTGCGAGCAACGCACCACCGGCGGCGGCACCAGCGCCGTACTTGGCGGCCGTGCGGAAGGGACGTTCCCGGAACTCCTGGCCGGCGGCGGACCAGGAGTTCTTGACCGAAGCCAGGGCCTTGCCCCGCACTGTTGTCGGCAGCGGCGTGAGGCCGAGCTCGGCGCGGCGCTGCTTCTCGAACTCCAGTGCCTTGACGCGCTCCTCTTTCGCGGCCTCGCGCATTGCCTTCCGGTCCATCGCGGACATGTGACCGCTGGCGAGCCGGGAGTTCGGGACGTTGGAGTTGATCAGGTCGAGGTGATCGAGCTTGCCGTCGGCGTAGCCTCCGCGGACCTGCTCTGCCGTCACGCGGCCTGCCGTAGGCTGCTCGCTGGCAACCTGCTCAGCAGCCGGCTGCGAAGCCGTTGCCTGGCCTGTTGTCTGCTCTTCCGTGCTCGCCTTGTCGGCCGTCGTCTCGGCCACCTCCTCAGCGACACCGCCCCGGCGTTTGGCCGCGCCCGCCGCAGCCGTGCCTGCAGCTCCACCCGCGGCACCGAACGCGCCGGCCATGACTGCGCCGCCACGCCGCTTGGCGCCCTCAAGCCCGCCCGGAAGCCCGGTGCCGGCGGCCAGTGCCCCGCGGCTGCCTGCAGTGCTTGAAGTGCCTGGAGCGGCAGCGCCGCGGCGTGCCGCCGAGCCGTTGCCCAGGCGTCCGCCGGAGGCTGCGGACATGACACTGTTCATTCCCCGGCCGCTGGCGCGCTTGGCCGCGTTCATGGCACGGGCGCCGTGCCGGCGAGCCTGTCCGTCAAGCAGGGACCCGATGCCGACTGCGGCTGCTCCGCCCACGGCGGCCGTGGAGGCGCCCCAGGCAAGGCCGGCGGAGAGCTTGAACGGGGACGGAACCTTCATGACCTTGGTGAACATCATGTGGAGCAGGAAGACCGCCATCAGCGGGGAAAGGCCCGTCCAGAAGGTGGCGACCAGTGACCCGTCGCCGCCGAGAAAGGTTGCTCCCATGTCCTGCAGCATCTTGGAGAGCACTGCGACCAGGGCGAAGATCATCTGGATGCCGAAGACGAAGATGTTCATTCCCAGGAGCATCTTCACGAAGCCCGAAAGCTTATCCGTGCCGGCGCTGGGCAGCAGGCACATGATGACCAGGAAGAAGGCGGTGATGATCATGATGACCATGGCGACCTTCGCAACGATGATCGAAATGGCGATCGCACCGAAGACGCCGAGCATGGCCAGTGCGGACAGGTTGTAGGCGAAGACCGAGGTCATGCCCTGGAAGTTGTAGTTGCCGTGCAGGGTCAGGATGTAGTCCCGCAGCTGCAGATCCGACGGGATGCGCTTCTGCACGTCGGCGTCGCTGGAGGGCCAGTTCATGGCGCCGGGAACGTCGCCGCCTTCCATGTACCAGTTGCGGCAGTCATCCTTGCTGACCTTCTGCTCGTTGTCGCCGCTGGCGAAGTTTGCCTGGATGCTCCAGCTGTTGGCGTCGCTGGGGTTTGCGCCCATGCCGTTGAGGCGGCAGGTCGACCAGCCGATCATGGACCGGTCACGGCTGACGGTGTCGGTGGGCTGCCACGCCTGGGAGAAGTAGTTGGTGACCTTGTAGCCGTTGTCGCCCCAGAACCGTGCCATGGTGCCGCGGACGCTGGATGCGCCGGCGGAGTTGGCGTCGACGGCTTCATTGCCCATGACGGGCACACCGGAGTTCCAGTCCAGCAGGTGGCAGTACGTGTTGTCGTCCAGCCCGCTGGTTCCGAACTGGGCGGTTCGCCAGGTCTTGAGGCCAGTGCCTTCCCAGAGGGTGGACATGATCATTGGAACGCCCGAGGACAGCTTGTCAGCGCCAGTCCCGTAGGTTGCCTGGTAGCCGGCCTTCAGGGACTGGACGTAGTTGTTGCAGCCGAGCGGATTGCTGGTGTCGTACATGCCGGTAGCCGTCGTGGGCATGGCCAGCGCGGAGGCCGGGGCGGATGCCAGAGAGGAGACGGTCTTGTTCAGCGTGGTGACAATCCAGCCCGGGGACATCAGTCCCGGCTTGTACGGTGCGGCGCTGCCGTCCTTTCCGCCACCGGTCGAGGCCATGGAGCCGCCGACCATGAGGGCCAGGAGGCCGACGATGGCGCCTTTGGCAACGATGGTCTTCCAGGCAGCTCCGCCGCGGCGGCGTGCCTGGAAGAGCAGGATTCCCACGGAAATGACAACGATGCCGGCCAGAAGGCCGGATCCCAGGACGGCGTCACCGATCGTGGCACCAACCTTGTCCGCGGCACCGCCCATGGAGTCGAGCATGCAGAAGTTGATGGCGAACGAGGACAGGCCTGTGCCGAGGGACCACATGAAGTTGCCCGTCGACATGCCGCTGGAGACGAGCGCGTGGCGCTGCAGCAGCGTTGCCGTGTCGGAGAACATCGTGTTGTCGAGCCTGGAGTGCAGGTTCGAGGTCGAATCCGCCCACCGGTTCACGGGCAGCAAGGGAGATGAGGCTGCGTACTTGCCGCCGCCGTCAGCTGAGTTGCCACAGGCACTGGTAGGCGTGGTCACGCTGCCGTCGTCCAGCTTGACCGGGACAGATACCGCAACGGCGGCCCGTTCAGCGGAAGGGACGGCGGCTGTGGCCGTCGGGGCAAACCCGAGGACCAGCGTGGCCATCACAATGAGCGTCCCGATCAGGCGGGTGAGCAGGGACTTCTTCATCGGGAGAACGCCTCAAAATCTTCGAAGTGGTTGGACTGCATGGGCCGGGAGTCATCATCGTCGCGATAGACGGGGACGGCGATCTGGCGGATGATGCCGAATTTTTCACCGTTGACGTCGACGGGCTGGCCGCAGAGATAGAACGTGTTCACGTTGGAGCGCTTCTTGTCGAACATTGCCTGGTAGGTCCGCAGCTGCAGGCCTTCCTTGGAGCGGCGTTCAATGAGCAGGAACGCGGCGGCTTCGACGGCGGGGATCCACAGGAGCGCCCAGGTGTTGAGCATCGGGAAGAAAACTCCGGTCAGGATGCCTCCGGGGACCATGGCGAACACGGCGATCCAGAAGGTCCTCCATTTCATTTCCACCGTGCCAATGACCGTGGTGCGTTCGGCACCCGAGGTGCGGCCTGTCATCGGTGTCAGCAGATAGAGGGAGTTTATGGAGGCCAAGACGTGGTCCCTTCAGACGTGAGCCGGGGCTTGGAAGCCCCGGCTCATCGGTTGTTCAAGCCCGAGGGCCGGGCTTAGTGACCTGAGGTAGCGGTCTCGGCCAGCTTGATCGCGATGTTCGCGACAAAGTCGAGGATGCCGAGCAGCAGCGGGAACAGGAGCGCCGGGGCTGCGAGGATCGCGCCGGGGATCAGCGCGCCCCACAGCGGCTGCGAGCCCTGGCCCATTCCGCCTCCGCGGCGACGGTCCCAGGCCCACTTTATGAGGGCGAAGACCACGAGGCAGACGCCTACGACTGTCATGAGAGTCGTGATGCCTGGGAAGCCGGACGTGATGGCGCCCCAGAAGGCGTCCCAGCCGCCCTTGAGGTCAACCTTGTCAGCTGCCGTCGGGACGGCCATGGGAAGTGCGCTCATTTCTTGCCTTTCTTGGACGCACCCGCCGGTGGCGAATGTCGTTTATTTCTGCGGGGTACTTCTACTCATTCACATGCGTAGAGATCTGAGGGACGGCCGTTCAGCGGGAAATAAACCCCATGACCCGCTGAACTTTCGGGTCGTGGTTAAGTCGTTCGCGATTCTTGTCCGACAGGTCCCAGCCGGCCAATGCGGCGGCGCGCACCAGCGGGTGAGGATCCTCCGCGGCCCGGTCAGCAGTGCCCGCGTATCCGGTGTTCACTGCTGCCAGCCGCACTGACGCCGGCTGGTCCGCTTCAGCGAGCCGCTCCAGGACGTCATCCGGGACCCGAATGCTGGAGGTCAACTCTGCCCGGACCAGCGGGTCGTTGCTCTCAGCCAGTGCACGGAGCTGCTCCACGTCAGCATCGCCGACGGACGGGAAGTCAGTGTCGTTGATGCTGACGGCGGGCTCCGTGTGGGAGGAAGCGGCGAACTGGCCGCCGCTTCGGACTCCCTTTGGTACTCGGTTCGTGGGCACTGAGACCTCCTAGATCTTCTTGCTGTGCTTGTTGTTGGCGATCGCCATGGCGGACTCCCACATGGTCTGGGCGCGGTCTGCACCGAAACGCTCGAGAGTGTCGACGATCTTTTCCTGCTCCTCGAAGCCGATCTCTCCGAACGGTGCGAAGAGCGCCTCGGTGGCTTCACCGTCGTTGCCAACCGCCCACGCCCTGCAGGCGCCAAGGATGCCGTTCTTGTGGTTCTCCATGACTCCGCGGTGCTTGGTGACCTGGCGCTGGGAAAGGCTGCCCGGCTGGGACATCGGAACTCCGGTGCCCTCGGCGATGGCATTCCAGGCCAGACGCTTCATCTCGGCTTTGTGCGCGGCGCCGGTCTCTTCCATGGCCTGGTGGGCACGGTCCATGTAGGAGCCGGGTTCGATGTAGTGACCGCTGGTTTCAGGGCTCACGAGAGTCGCTCCGAGGGTCGATTCAACGCCACCGTCCACGCCGTGAGGTGCGTCAAGGGAACGGTCGAAGGTGCGGGCGATCATGAAGTCCTTGGACGGCTTGTGGCGCGGGTCGTGCCACTCGTCGCGGACCTTCTGTTCGAGGGCAGTCTTTTCGCGCTGGGTCATCGGCCGGCCGATCTTGGCCTCGATTTCCTCGCGCTGCTTCTCGAAGATGACGTAGGCGCGGCGGTCTTCGGCCCGGAACACCGTTTCGGTGGCACGCACCGTCTGGTTCGCGGCGGTGGACGCCAGCCACTGCTTGTAGTCGGTGACTTTGTTGCCGCGGTTCATAGCCTCCAGGAACTGCAGCATCGTCTCCTGGGCGATGTCGTCTTCGTCCTTGACCAGCGACTTCTCAGCCTGGTTGTACCGGCGGCGCCAGACCTTGGTGGAGCTGTAGCTGATCTCCATGACTTCCTCGGCAGAGGTCAGTTCGTTGAGACGCTGCGTCGCGAGGCTCACGGTCGGCTCGGCGTGTGCGGTCGCCGCGAATTGGCCGCCAGTGCGGACGCCCTTGGGGACGCGGTTCATGCCGGCTGAGGATGCGTTGTCGTTGCTCATGCCTGGTGTGTGTGCGGCAACTTCACAAAACGCGCAGCATCCTGCGGAAAATGTTGGAGGTCACATTTTCGGCACCCTCGGGTCAGCAGCGATCCAGGATCCGTTTGGCCATGGAGCGGGTGCGCTCGGACACGGCTGTTCCGTCACGGTCCGCGTTGGCCATCAGGGTGGCGGTGTACTCGCAGAGCTTGGCGTGGGCTTGTGTCTGCCACTGCTTCGGGTTCAGCAGCGTGTTGGCAACGCCGTCGGCTGCCGGGCTGTCTGATTTGGTTTCCGCGGTCATCCGGGCCAGCTCCAGGGATGAGGCGATTTTCGCGTCGTCGGTGCCAAAACGAGCCGTCTCGTAGGCGGCACGACCTTCAGGTGAGACGTCCACCTTTGCTGTCCTCTGGCCGTCAGAGCATCCGGTGACAGCGGTAAGTACCAGGGCCGCGGCAGCCATTGCGATGAGAGTCTTCCGAGGGTTGCTCATGCGGCTCATGTGTACGGATCCGGGGGTCTCCTTCACCGCCAACAATCGCTGGTCCAAAGCGGTGGTCCATCGGTGGTCTTTTGGGTGGTCCATGGAGGTGGTCCAGGGTGGTCCTTTCAGTGGTCCACCCGGTGGTCCTCAGTTGGTCCATCCTGCGCCGGGATTTTGTCGGGGACCGGTCCTAGACTGGGCCACCAAGCGGTCCGGACGGGCCGCCGGCAAGGAAGGAAGAGGGGCATGACTTCACGTATCGAGCCTGACAGCCGGACGATGGTGCTGCTGTCGCTGACCCTGGTCGGGGTACTGGCGGCGGCAAGCTTTACCCTCTCGTTCCTCGGCCTGATCCAGGCGGCTGCCTGGGCGGGGATCCCGGAAATGCTGCGGTGGCTGGTGCCCATCGTCGTCGACGCGACAATCCTCGTTTATGCCGTTGCGGCCAGTGTTCAAAGGGCGCGAGGGGAATCCACGACCCTTTCGTGGATGGCGATTGGCTTCTTCACCCTAGTGTCCGTGCTCGCTAACGGAGCCCATGTGCTGGCCCCGGACGGCGTCGCCAGAAACCTCGATTCGACAGTTCTGTTCGGCGCCTTCCTGGCCGCCATCATGCCCGTCAGTCTGTTCTTCGCCACCGAGACGACAGTCAGCCTGGTGGTGGCTCCCGCCTATGGATCAGTGGCCCAACGTCGGAAGCGGGCCCGGGACCAACTGGTCCGCGCGGACCAGATGGACCGCATCAAGGACCAGTGGGGCACTTCGGGTGGACCACGAAAAGGACCACAGGGTGGACCACTTTATGGACCAGGGGTGGACCACCAAAAGGACCACCCACGGACCACCCCGAAAACACGCGCTGAGGTGGACCCGGCGAAGATCCACGAACTGGCTGCTGAGAAGCTCAGTCAGAGGGCCATAGCGCAGCGGCTCGGTTGCTCCAAGACGACGGTCGCGAGGGTCCTTTCTGAGGGGCGCGAGCCGGTGGCGGCTAACACGTAAGTTCGGGCGAGGCGCGTGGCCCTTCTGAGGGTGATGTCGGACCGGAGCGTCTTAAGCCATTGTGTGTGAATCTTTTGGAGTACGGGGTTACGGGATGTGGATGCCTCTTGCGTACTGTCTCCACACACCGAAAATCGGTCCCAGGAATTTCTTGGATTCTTCCTTGCTATAGCAGACGGAGGGATCCTCTCGGATGTAGGCCTCGGTCACGCTTTTCCAGCGGCTGACAGCCTGAAGGGCGCCCAGGAAGTTGAATCCGACACCACTGCCAGTCCAATCCTCCTTACTCCAATCGGAGGTGAGCATGTGCTTGTTAGAACTACCGCTGGGAGCAGGTTTGAGAACTTTCCCTCGGGAAGTGACCAGTCCTGATGCGATCGTGTATCCCTCTGAGTTGGAAATAGCGATAGGGAGCCCAGGAACGGCACCAATATGGTGGCGCGTTGCTCTCGAGCCGAACGTAGAGGTTCGTCGCACCCAGAGGTAGTACTGCGTGTCCGGGATCTCGATCGGGTATTTGCGATAGAGGTTTTCTACCTCATCCCAGGGATGAAAAGTCTCGAATTTCACTCCAAGATCGCGGTAACGGTCGAACCCCTGGCTCGTGAGACCCCCCGCAGTGCTGAGTGCTTCGACTATCTGCCGGAGACCCGGTTGCGCCAAGACCGACTGCTCTAATGCCCGCAGAGCCAATGCATCATTCGTTTGAATGCAGGTCTGGCAGATCATTGCTGGCTCCCCAAGGCTCAATCGAGCAGCATTTGATGGCCCTGCGTGGGCGTTGCAGACATGGCGTCCACAAGAAGTACACCGGATTGTCGCTTGACGCCCGCATGCGCAATAGTCCATGGCTGAATGCTACTTAATGTCGCCTCATTCCGGCTTCTATTTCGACGGCCAGTCTGAAGCACATAGGGCTCAGGCGAATGGGTCTTCGTCGTCCTCGACGTGCACGACGTCGTAGACAGGCACCGAAGGAGCCTCCGGTGTCTGCCTACGGTCTTTGGCCGGTGCCCCGGCGCCCAGTTCCGCCTCTGCAATCGGCAGCGGATCGGACACGTCGACCGGGAGGTGTTCATGCTCCGGGGTAGGCTGCGCCGAGGACTTGGCTGCAGGCACCTTCCCGCCCGCCGGTGCGGCTGGTGCCTTCGCAGCTGCTGCGGCCTTGCCGCCAGGCGAGGCTGCCGCCTTCGATGCGCCTGCCGGTGTCTTGGGAGCAGTGATGCCCGTGGCGGCTGCGACCTTGAAGGGCTTGCCTTCGCAGCCTGCCGTGACCATGCACCGCGACGGCGCGGAGTCGGTGGTCAGCACGTAGTGCTCGCAAACAGGGCAGATGACCGGGATGACGGCAGGATTGACCTTCACGAGGTTCAGGACCGGTTGCCACATATTGATGGTGTCCAGCTGGGCGTCAGTCAGATCGACCGCTTTGAAGGCCTTGATGACAAGCAGGTTGTTGGAGCCCATGGCTGTCACGAGCTCAGGCCAGGTGTTCTGCTTGGCCTTTTTGAGCAGCGCGATGCCAAGGCTGACCGCTTCGGCCAGTCCTTCGTACTCGGGTTTGGTCTTCAGCCCCGCCATCAGCAGGGACCCTGGGTAAAGCTCATGTCCACAATGTGTACGGCAGTCCGCTCAGCCCTCATCATGCCGCCAGCTCGTAGCCGCGGGCGTCCAGGACATCCTGAGCGATCGCTTCGATAATGTCGCCCAAGGACTTGAACTGCTTCTCCAGCTCGCGGTCTTCCTCGGTGAGGACTTCGTAGGCGTTGGTTTCCTCGTTCAGGACAGAGGTCATCTGGGTGACATTGTTGTCGGCGCCGGGCATCATGACGTCCAGGTCCTTGGCCTTGTTCCGGAGGATGGCCCGCATGTGGGCGTCCAGGGTGTTGGTCGCCAACAGTGTCGTGACCATGCAGGTGTTCACCTGCCCGATACGGTTGTTCCGGTCCTCGGCCTGGCTGATGTTGGCCGGAGTCCAGTCCGTCTCGATGAAGATGGTGTCGGAGCTGGCGGTGAGGGTGATGCCGAAGCCGGCAGCGCCGATGGAGCAGAAGATGACACCGATCGCACCGTTCTGCAGTTTGTCCGCGACGGCCTGGCGCTTGTGCTGGGCCACTCCCCCGTCGATAAAGCCGGCGTCAGCGATGCCGGCCTTCTCGACAGCCTCGATGAGGGCCTGCATGACGGGTTGGTGGTGGACCCAGACGGTCAGCGGCCGGGTGTAGATCTTCTTGCCGTTGCGGACCTCGGTGGTGGCCTCCATCCAGTCGGAGATGATCTCGATGGCGGCCGGGATCTTGGCGATGCCGGCCGCGGCGCGCAGCGGCGTGATCAGGTCCACCCGGGTCCGGGCGAAGTCTTTGATGGTCTCCTTCGAGATGACCTCCCCCGCGGCGCGCTGCTCGTCGATCCACTCGGTGACCTTCTCGTACAGCGTGTCGTGGGCGGCTTTGAAGCCCTTGGGATCGATTTCGACGTACCGGGTGGTGCGCAATTTGGGCGGGAGCTGCTTGAGGACGTCCTTCTTGTTCCGCCGGACCCAGCAACTGTGGGAGAGCATCTCCTCGAGCTGGGGCAGCATCTTGCGGTTGGGCAGGAACGCGCCGAAGTGGTTCTGGGTCGTGTAGGTCTCCATGAATTTGGAGGCACCGCCGAAGACCGGGTCCAGAAGGCCGGCGATGGCGAGCATGTTCACGCCCTCGGCAGGGTTCTGCAGGAACGGGGTCCCCGTCATCGGCAGGCGGAGCGCGTCGATTGAGCACGCCAGGTTCCGGTTGGCGGTGGCGCGCTGGCCAGCCCAGGTCCGGGAGCGGTGCACCTCGTCAAAGAGTGCCGCCTGGGGTGCCCAGGCGACCAGCTCGTCCACGAGCTCGGGCCGGGAACCAAGGAGGGAGTCAGCGACAACGACGACGCCCGCTTCCGGGAAGGGCGGGACCTTCTTGCCGGCACGGATGGGGACGATGTAGTCCGGGAAGTCAGGCTTCTTGGGTGGACGGACCGGCTTCTTCGCACGGGACTTGGCCTTCTTTTTCGGCGGCTCCAGCGGAATGGGCGCCGGCTTGGGCTGGATCCGCTGGAGTCCCGGCCCTAAAGCGGCGTACGCCTCGCGGCACCAGTTCTCCACGACCAGGGGCGGCACGACGATGACAGTGCGCCGGGAGCGCTTGATGGCGGCCGCGGCGAGGCTGGCTCTTGTCTTCCCGAGACCAGGCGCATCTGCAAGCATCCGGTGTCCGCCGGCAATGGCATAGGCGCCGGCGACCTGGAACGGGTACAGCGCGAGGCCGAACCACTTAGGCAGGTATCCGGTGTGGGCCGCCACGATGTCGATAAGTTCCTGGGTCCGCGGGGACAGCTCGTCCTGGACATCTCCGTCGACGCCGGTCGATCGGGCGAGTTCCCGGGCAGCTGCGCGGACTGGCTCCGGAATGTTTTCGAACTGTCTGGCCTGGACGGCTGCCTCGTAGGTGAGCGGGTCGAGGCGCAGCCCCTTCTTGGCTTCCCCTTCATCGGTGACGAGGTCGGCGAGCATGACGTTGAAGCGCTGACGGGTCTTGTCCCAGATTGCACCTGGGCCCAGGATGGCGCTCATCCGCTCGAAGCCGGCCAGCCGAGGGCGGACGAAAACCATGTGGGGGTAGCGTTCCGACCGCTGCACCAGCGGGCGCCACAGTGGTTCCAAGGAATCCAGCCCCGCCAGGTCGCCAGACGCTTCGGAGTAGTCCACCTCGATTTTGGCTGCTTCAAAGAACCGGTCAGGGTGGGTTCCGGTGCCCGTGATGTACCAGGTCTTCTCGGAGTTGTCCCAGCGCCGGCCCGGCAGCTTCTTCACCCATTCCTGGGCGGACTTGCCGTTGGGCAGGACGGCGCCCCATCCGAATTTGAAGCGGAGTTCGGGGTTGCGGTAGGTCCCGGTGAGGACTGCGGTGAGGGCCATGGCTTTCCCTATGCGGCAAGCAGGCTGACGGCGCTCCCCAACCGTTTAGGCGGCGAGGGTGTAGCAGGAGACGCGCAGCTCTTGATCGTCGTAGACGACGACTTGGGGCTCCTTGGCATTAGCGGCGGTAGACATGCTCAGTGCCAGGGTGTTGCGGACGCTTCGGGCAGCGTCTTTGTCGGCCAGCCCGGTAGCGAACGGTGCCGGTGCTGCGGAGGCCGAGACGCTGACATCCCAGCCTGCATCACTCTGGCGCATTGAAATGTGAGTCGTGGAGGACGCCTTCACGAGGGTTCCTGCAGTGGTTTCGATCCAGACGTCCATGACATGCTCCTGGGTGGTTTTGCGGATGGTTTCCTTGTCTTTTATGTGTGCGGAATAGGTATTGCCGGTCCCCGTTTTCCGCTCTTTTCAGAACTATTTCGGGCAAAGAAAAGCCGCCTTCCATAACCGGAAGGCGGCTTTATCAGTGAACGGAATTCAGGCGTCGTGGCCCGCCAGTTTGCGCCCGAAAACTGACACCGGCTCGCTCGGTGCCGTGATAATGGTCTGGCGCCGGTCGGCTTCCGCAGGCGCCAACGTCGGCAAGTCGGTCGCGGAGATTTCGCGGTTCCGGAGTTGGTCGATGGTGATCGGGGCGGGGCCTTGGCTCATGTCGGGTCTTTCTGTCGGTACTGGCTTACTACCACAAAACATGCGTAGAGAAAGCGGTTAAGGCATGTTCAGATCCAACCGGTAAGCTGTCACGGTTGACCTGAAGGGAAATGGAAATGACAGCAACCGCAGAGCGCACGATCGGCCGCAGCGTCCTCATTACAGGAGGTAACAGGGGCATCGGCCTGGCTATCGCCGAGGCCTTCCTGGAGAACGGCGACAAGGTCGCAGTGACCTACCGAAGCGAAACGGATCTTCCCGAAGGCGTCCTGGGCGTGAAGGCCGACGTCACCGATGCCGAATCCCTTGACGAGGCGTTCAAGACGGTAGAAGCTGCCCACGGCCCGGTGGAGGTCCTGGTTCCCAACGCCGGGATTGCCAAGGACACCCTGCTGATGCGGATGTCCGAGGATGATTTCACCTCCGTCCTGGACACGAATCTCACCGGTGCTTTCCGTGTCGTTCAGCGCGCCGCAAAGGGCATGATTAAGATGCGCAAGGGCCGGATCGTGCTGATCTCATCGCCGTCCGGTATCCGGGGAGTACCCGGTCAGGTCAACTATTCGGCATCCAAGGCAGGCATGATCGGCCTGGCCCGGTCCATTACCCGTGAACTGGGCGCACGTGGAATCACCGCGAACGCGGTCATGCCGGGTGTGGTGCTTACCGACATCTTCAACGACGTCTCCGAGGACGTGAAAAAGCAGTACCTGGGTGAAATCCCGGCGGCCCGGTTCGCAGAGCCTTCCGAGATTGCCAGGGTTGTCCGTTGGCTGGCCAGCGATGAGGCCGCCTACATTTCCGGCGCGGTCATCCCGGTCGACGGTGGAGCCAGCATGGGCCACTAGGCAGCCCTGGCTGCCCTGCGCTCATCACGTTCCACATGGCAGATATTGCTGGCCGCCCGGCGGATGACTGTGCGTTCGAACCGGTGTCCGTCCGGGCAGATCCAGTGGACCATCTTGTGGCTGCTGGGCGAAACGTCGGCCGGCGTCAGGGTGTTGCGCTCCGTGTCCCATGCCGGGATCAAGTCGGGGCGCTTATCCGCCAGCGTGGTTCCCGGCTTCGGCCCCTTGTAGCTGATCGCTGCGGCACGGCGGATGTTGGCACAGACAGGGCATCCCTGTCCGCTGTGACGGCGCGCTACCTGCGAGAGGTACGGTTCGTGACCTGCCGGGCAATTCCACCACGCCACCCGGGGGCTTCCGGGGCTCACGTCGCCGGGGGCGAAGTCGTTGAGCTCGGTGTTCCATTCTGCGGCCAGCGACGGGTTGACTTCGGCGAGGGTGCCGCGGGCGATTGCCCGTGCGGTGTTCGCCTGCCCGCCGCGCTGGCGTCCGCAATCGGGGCATCCGTTTCCGGCGGTGCGGTTGCTGATGTAGGACTCGGTGGAGCCGTGCCCCTTCGGGCAGATGAAGTAGGCCTTCTTGTTGGACCGGGGCGCCACATCGGCGGGGGTCAAAGGATGGTTCTTCTCGTAGTCCCATTCGGCGGCGATGTCGGGGAACGCATCGGCGAGGGACTTGCCCTTCTTGGGAGCGTCGAGCTTCGCCCTGCCGCATACCGGGCAGCCGCGGTTGCGGGATGTCCGGTAGCAGACTTTCTTGATGTACGGCGGGTGCCCTTTGGGGCACAGCCAGGAAACGGCCCTGTCGGAGCCGTAGCTGACATCGTTCGGCGTGAGGTCGCCGTTCGCTGCGATGTCCCACTCGGCGGCGAATGCCGGGAATTTCTCGGCCAATGACTGCCCGGGTGCGGGGGTCATGGGACGGGCGGTGGCGGGACGCTGACGCTTCGCTGTTGTGGTCACCCTGCCTATGTGTGCGGAACATACCGACGCTGTCACCGTTGGCCCGGAAACCCCTCCGCTGCGGTGCCTCCACAGCCGCTCAAGGTCATCAGGCGGCAGCCGCGGCCGTCCGATAATCGACGGTGTACGGCTCGGTGGAGGTGGTGTAGCCGGTCAGCGGCAGTGGATCGGTGCCGGCGAGGATGCCGTCGATGCGCGGTGTGATGTAGCCTGCGATCGTTGTGGGGCTGAGTTCGACGCCGATCCAGTTCCGTCCGGTCTTCTGCGCGACGGCCAGGGTGGTGCCGGAGCCTGCGAAGCAGTCCAGGACGGTGTCTCCGGGCTCGGTGGCGGCGGCGATGAGCCGTTCCAGCAGGGCCTCGGGCTTGGGAGTGTCGAACGCGGCGCCCATCTCGGTGCCGAAGATGGCTTCGGATTCGGCGCGGGCGTCCTCGTTGGTGGGCGATCCGTTGATGCGGAACGACTGCAGGTTGGTCAGGACCTTGCCTTTGGATTCCTGCGAAACGAAGGATGGGCGGAGCATCTGCCGCGGGCAGATGAATGCGCCAGGGGTTTCGGCCATCTTGTTGACCGCGTCCTGGCCGTAGCGGAAGGGCCCGGTCATGCGGAAGGCGTTCTTGTTGGTGCCGTTTTCCACGACCAGGTCATCGAGCAGGTCCGAGGTGATGGTCGGGGTGTTCATCGGACCGGCCGGGATGGTCTGGTCCGGGAAGTTGAAGGTCATGCAGCCGGCGGGAAACTCCAGCACGGATGGCTTGTTGCCCTTGTTGTGGACCGGGATCCGTTTGCCGACCTCGGTGGAGGAATGGACCAGGGGCGCCATCTTCGACTTGTCCTTGGCGTAGACGAGGACGTGGTCGGTGACGTCTGCCAGGTGGGCGTGCAGGAAGGACCCGCGGTTCTTCTTTTCCCAAATCATCGTGCCGACGTAGTTGCGGTCGCCGAAGACGTCGTCCATGATGCAGCGGACCCGGTGGATGTACTGGTCATCGAGGTGGACGAAGACGCTCCCGTCTTCGGTGAGGGTGTCCCGGACGCCGCTTAAGGTGCGCTCGAGCATGGCCAGCCAGTCCTTCAGGGGGGATGAGTCGCTGTACTGGTTGAATTTCCGGCCGGTGTTGTAGGGCGGATCCAGGTAAGCCATCTTGACCGTGTTGTGGAGCTGGGTGTCGGCCAGTGCGTTGTCCGCGGTGTCGCAGAAAAGTAGGTTCATGGCCTTCTCTATGCGGCGACTTTTACGACGGGCGTCGTTTGGGCGCATTCAGGATTCAAACCATGACCTTGAGAAGAATCAGGCTGTACGTTTGACCCATCGACCTACTAGGTGAACTCCCAGGGGGATGTGAATGCTTGCAGTGACAGATGTCCTGGGAACCGTAAACGTCGTGCTCGACTGGACCAGCGGGGCTGTGCTGGACACTTTTATGAATCTCCGGTCCGGATTCACTTCAAGGGACTTCACATGGTGGTTCGAACCTCGCCCCGGAGACCATGCGTCGAATGCGCCGCAGTCAGGCAGTCCTCGGGCTGGCAGGCTGCTGCCTCCTACCCGTCTTCAGACGAACGCAACCGACGTTGGGCGGGCGCGGGCCTCCGCCGTGCCCATGCCACCACCGCCGGGCAGATACAGCAATTACGTCCACGTAGGCAGCGGCGGATTCGCTGACGTGTTCGAAGCCAGGGACTCCCAGGGGCACCGCGTTGCCAT
The DNA here is from genome assembly GCF_015040095.1 of Paenarthrobacter sp. YJN-5. NCBI lineage: Bacteria > Bacillati > Actinomycetota > Actinomycetes > Micrococcales > Micrococcaceae > Paenarthrobacter > Paenarthrobacter sp. YJN-5. The sequence goes on along the minus strand of NZ_CP053545.1, from coordinate 15,638 downwards.
CAAGCGTCTGCGACGCTCGTCGAGACATGACGAAATCAGCGAAAAATACTTCAGGCGTGAAGCCCGCCTGCATTCTGTACTGCAATCACCGGGCTTGCCCAAATTGATCGAACAGCGCCTCGACGCCGAACCGCCGTTCTTTGTCATGGAATTCATTGACGGTCTCAACATGGCCGACTGGGTGAGGACACGCGGGTGCATGACAGACAAGCAGGTTCGGCGAACCGCTTCGCGCACAATCCACGCACTCAACGAAATCCATTCCCGGCAATTTCTGCACCGTGACATCAAACCGTCTAACGTCATGGTGTCCGAGACACGTGCCGTGTTGCTGGACTTAGGGATCGGCAAGGACCTGGCGTCCGCCTCCAGTGCCTCAGCAGCGCATGTGGGTACGTGGTCCTTCGCGGCGCCCGAGTATTTTCTGAGCAAGACCGCCGAGAGCCAGGCCTCCGATGTCTTTTCCTGGGGTGCGATGCTCGCATTTGGAGCAACAGGACGGATGCCCTATGGAGACCGTTCTGGCCCGGCACTGCTGAATCAGGTCCTGAAAGGGACACTCGACGAAGAGTTTCTTGCTGCTCTTAAGCGGTTTGGCAGGGCGACCGAGTTGGGTGGCGCTCTATCGGGAATCATCCTGCAGTGTGTGGATCCAGATCCGGTGGTGCGTCCCACCAGCTATTTGCTGAATCGACTCATCAACAAGTCGTCGTCTTCATGACAGCCCGGAAGCTAATTCGGCGACGACTGCAGGAATCCGTCAGCTCGTGCAGAATGGTTCCATGTCGTGCCATCCGGACGCTTCAGCCCGAACCCAAGATTCAACCTCTTGACTGTTTCGCTCTCCGTAGCTCCTAGCCAGCCGGGACAGTGCGCATTCAGCCACGCGCGGCGGGCGGTCGGCAGGTTGCCGCAGCGCTCCAGGGCCCGCTGGCTGTTGAGCCAAATGGCAATAAGCTGCTCTCCCTTCGTGTCAGCGCCCATGTCCGGCAGCCGGCCGTGGCAGAGGACGAAGTCGGAGGCTTCGCGGGCCCGTTCCTGCCAGATATCCTCGGCTGACGATCTCCACCCAGGCAGGTGATGATCGAGGAAGGACTTCCGGAACGGGTCCATCGTGCCGGTCGAGTCGGCGACGCGCTGTTCGTTCAGCCAGACGCCGGCGCCGCGTTCATAGCTGGACGGTGAAGCGGCTGAGGGCCAGCGTCCGTGTTCGGCGAAGAATACAGCTACAAGTTCGACGGTCTTCTTCTCATCAAGCATTGCGGTCACACTCCTTGCCTTTCCCGGAGCCAGCTGGCAGCGGCGGCGTCCAATGCCTCAAGCCGGTCATGCGTCATCCGTCCCGCCCGTGCCGCGGCTCGTTGGGTGCCCAGCCACCGTGCCAGCTTCCTTTCGGCGGAGATGGCCACGCTCGGCCACCGGCCCGTGGATTCCCGGAAGACCTCCAGCGCCTTGGCCTGCGCGGCCCAGTGAACCTGCCGTCCATCGTGCTCGGGCAGCCAGCCCGGAACGTTCTTATCCAGCCATTTGCGGCGGGCCCTGGTGATTTTCCCGGCCCGTGCCAGTCCTCGCTGGTAGCTCATCCAGCGGTACAGAGCGGTTGCCTCGGTGTCGATGCTAGAGCTGGCCGGAAGCCTGCCGGAGAAGTCCAGATAGTTGGCCAGGTCCTCTGCCCGGCCGAGCCACAGCAGCTCCGGGTCTACTGCGGGCCGGTCCCATCCCGGAGTCCTGGTATCCAGGGCTTGCCGGCGGTCCGGGCGCAGCTTTCCGGCGGCGGCCACCCGCCGCTGGGATTTCAGCCACACCTTCAGCTGGCCAGGAAGGGGGACGCCGGCGGTGCGGGCCTCGGCCACGAGGGACAGCTTGGAGTTCCAGCGTTCGTCACGGGACTGGCGCCAGCCGGGGATGCGGGTGTCCAGGAACTTTCGGTGCGTTTGGGTCATCCGGCGCTGCTGGCAGGCGCGGCGCTGGACGGCCAGCCATCCTGCCAGCTCGTCCTCCCGTAGCTCCGCTCCGAGGACGGGGAGGTTGCCTGTCTGCTCTACGAAGAGGGCCACCACTTTGGCCATCTCAGTCCACGGGTCGGCTCCTTCCCCTGCGGCACGCTGTCGTGCCGGGGCCACCGACGGGGCCGGGATCGTCAAGGTCTTCACAATAGGAAGCATGCGTAGAGATGGCGCTCACGGCCGTCCTGGCCAAGGCGCTACTGGGTCACGGATGTCCTGTGACCAGCGGCGTACGCATTTAGGTGCTGCTCCCAGGGAACCGAGGAATCGGCACAGAGATACGCTCCATCGGCCCCGATGATCACTGCTCCGGCACTGCAGGAAGGATCCCAGAAGTGGACGGCGGCGATTTCGGGCAGCACGCGGCTGTTCCGGGCCGCGTCGTTCGGCCTGAGGGCCAGGATCCGGGCGGCAATTGGGGTGGCCGTGCGGGTGTTCACGAGTGCCTTCGCGTGGTCGGGAAAGCGAAACCCGCCGCCCAGGGTGGTGGACGGCGGGTTCGGCTGGGCTATTGCTCAGGCTGCGACGAGCTCGAGGACGGGGGCGACTCGCTCGACCAAGGGGTCGTTGTTCAGCTCGTCGATCTTCCCGGGGTTGAATCCGGACCAGTGGTCGATGATCTTTCCGTCCTGGTAAACCACGGTGACAGGGGCCTGCATGTAGCCGAGGGACAGGCAGAACGCCTTATTCTCCGCCGTGGTGCCGTCCACCTTGGTGATCAGCAGGTTGGTCTTGGCAACAGCGCGGTCCATGGCGTTGCACTGGACGCATCCCTTTGCCTTGCCGAATACAGTGACGGACTTCGGAGAGGTGGAGAGGGTGACGGGTGACATGGTGTCTGCCTTTCGTGGCTGGTGGGTGGTACTCGGTGGGTGGTGCCGGTAACGAGTCTGTGTGCGGCGACTTTGAAAAACGTCAGGATGCGAGGGCGAATGCTTCCGCGCTGATCCGGTGGAGGTATTCCTCAGCCGCTGCCTGGCTGGTGGTGACCTTGCTGAATCTGCTCGCGGCGTCCTTATAGACCTTCCGAGTCGCCTCGGGGTAGGACACCGGACCGGTCTTCAGCATCCGCGGGTCAAGGATCGCGGCCATGCCGAAGTCGGACACGGACCGGATCAGCCGGCCCAGGGCCTGTTCGAGGAGCAGGGCAGCGTCGGAGACGTACACGTAGGTGTCCGCGGCCCATTTGCCGATCTGCAGGGCGTCCATGATTGCCTCAACCCGGGCGTCGTCCACCGGGTTGCCGGCCGCGCGCGGGATCCGGTCGATGGTGACCAGGGAGCAGGTACGGCCCTTGGCGTCCACGCCAGTCATGAACGACTTGGTGCCGACCAGCACTGATTTCACATCGTCGCGCCAGAGGTTGGTCAGCTGCTGGGTGGAGAGCCCATCCCACTGGGAGTAGACATTCCAGCGGCCTTTCGCGGCGCGACGCAAGGCTGCGGCGTAGGCCTTTCCGGCTGCGGAGTTCGCCGACAGGATCAGGGCCGATCCGGCGTTGGCTTCGACGAGCTCGACGTTTTTCCTGGTCGCCCAAGCCTGGTGCAGGGCGCCGTTGAACTTGCCTTTGGTGCCGGGCCGCCAGCCGGGGAACATCTCGGGGATCTCGGCCGGCGTCAGCTTCGGGATGTAGAGGAGGGAGTCGTCGTACGCCTTGTCGAACGGGGACGGGTAGGCGGCGTTCTCGGCGGTCAGGCCGATCTGGTAGCCGAACCGGGAAGGCAGGGTCGCGGAGACGGCGATGACTGTCATCGGGTACGTCTCCCCTTCCTCCTCGACAGGCTCCCCGGCCTCCTTCATGGCCTGAACCATTTCGTCTTCCTCGTCCGGCATGACCGGCGCGGTCCACAGGTTCGCCTGCAGCAGCTTGGAGATGTTCACCGGGGACGCATTGGCGCACCAGTACGGGGTCTGAACCTTGGCGTTGGCCGGCGGGGTCTTCTGCTCGATCCAGCGGGCGGTCCCGATCCGGTGCAGCTTGACCTGTCCGACGGCGCCGATGAAGGCATCCAGCCGGCCGGAGAGACGCTTGGCTTTGAGCCGGGCCTGGATGTTCTTGGACTTGGCGACCCCTTCAAGGGCGTTCTTCACGCTGCGGGCCCAGCCGATCAGGATGTCACCGCAGGTCTCGACAGGGTCGGCGTCTTCCTTGATCTTGCAGACCTCACCGGCCTTCGTGTACCTGGCCATCTCGGCGAGTTCGTCCTCCAGCTCGATGGCCAGGGCGTTCCCCTCTTTGATCAGCCGGCCGACAGCAGGCTCGGATTCGTCCAGGGTCCGGGCAATGGAGCGGGTCAGGGACATGACGGCCGCGGACGAGACCTCACTGGCGCCGGCGGAACGGACGTTCGCCGGCAAGGCGTGCGCCTCGTCGATCATGATGATGTGGAATTCGCCGAGGGTCTTGTTGCCGACGATGACCGGGACACCCTTGGCTGCCTGGACGGCGAGCATGGAGTGGTTGGTGACGACGATGTCCGCCTCGGCGGCCTTGGCCCGGGCAGCGCGCGGCTTGCACAGGTCGAAGATCGGGCAGGTGTCGCCGATGCATTCGGACGGGCCGACAGAGACCGCGTCCCACAGTTCAGGGGTGGTGACCCCGGCGTATGACTGCTTGTCGCCGGGCTGGTCCGCCGGCAGCGACAGGGCCCACAGCAGCAGCGGCACCCCGGCTACCGGGTCGAAGGGGCGGCCGTCCAGGAACAGGTCCCTGCGGTTGGCCAGGCGCTTGACCTTGGACCGGAGCGAGGGCAGCGAGGGGCGCTGGCCCACGGTGTCGGTGAGGGTCTCGGCGGCGTCGCGTGCTGACTGGCCGCAGACGTAGTTGGAGAAGCCTTTCAGGACCGCGACCTTGGGCTTGGTGCCCGTGACTTTCTCGCAGGCCGCAGCAGCTACAGGTGCGTCCTTGTGCAGGATCTGGCTCAGCAGAGCCAGGGATTCGGTGCTGATGATGGACCGCTGGCCGTACTTGGCGGCAGCCACCATGGCAGGGGCGAGAAGGCTGAAGGTGTTGTGCGTAGGGATCATCGCCTCGCCAGCCAGGAACAGATGGGAGGGCGAATCGACCAGAATGCAACGGACGGGCCGTGATTCAACGGGCTCGATGGCGACGATGTAGCGACGGCTTTGCGTAGTGCGGGTGACTGTGGGCAGGAGAGCAGCTTTCCGTGGCAACCTGAAGACAGGCAGTGCGGTGATGAAGCCGATGCGGTAGCGAGTACCGACAGTCCGGCGCCGCGTGGATCCTGGCCTGTCCGGGTCAGCCTCGGTAATTGCCGCCGGACCCTGCTTGTAGGTTGCCTTGATGCCAAGTGAGCAGACCAGTTCGTAGATCCCCGTCGCGAGCTTCTCGTTGCAGATCGCGATCTCGCACCGCCCGTCGGGCCGAACGGTTCCATCCGTGTCCATCAGGCCCTGCAGCAGTTCCAGCCGCTGGGCAACAGAGGCACGGAGGTAATTGCCTGGGACGTGCTTATTGAACCGGAGTTGCATAGCTTCGAGAACCGAGGTGAGTCCCTTGCCACCGGACTTGATGGCATACAGGTACTTACTGCCGAGCTTCTCGACTTCCAGACCTTCCTGCCGAATGAACGCAGGGATCTCGTCGTTCTCAGAAGTGATGTAGGAGTTGTTGGAGTTCCCGTCGCCAAGCCACGCGCCGAGAACATAGGGAGGCAGCTCCAAATCCTCGCGGCGCGGCAAGTCCAGTGCCTGGGCGAGATCAACCGCGAAGTTCAGAGCGTCCCCCTGACCTTTCAGCTGGCCAATCATCTGGCCAGTGCTCAGCACTACGTTCGACGATGCGACCTCGTTGGTCATGGTCGATCGCGAACGCCTGATCCTGATCATCTCGTCGAGTACTGGCCGAAGATCGAAGCGTTCTCCTCTACGAAGGGGAGGATGCCCGAGGTCTTTCCGTGCCTTGTTGACAGTCGTCGGGTCGGCGAGCCCCTTCAGGAGCAGCCCTGCATCGCCGGAAGTCATGGTGTGACCAGTTTCAGAGATGCTTTCCCGAACAGCCTCGAGTTTCAGAAGCTTCTCGTAATAGCCCGCCGAGTCGAAGCGGATTTGAGTGCGGATCGCTTCGACGGCACGTGCTCGCATGGCCCGCGTGGACACGGACCAAAGGTGTTCCTCGTCGGCTGTGATACGGCTGCCATCGGAAAACACGATGTCGAAGCATGGACGGTCATATTGGAAGGGGTGCGCCTTCACTACGGTCGTGACGCGACCGTCTTCGGCGAACACCTGGTCGCCGTCCTGGAGATCCCCCATTCGCGTCCATCCGCTGGGAGTCGGAATCGGTGTATTGATGTCAAGGGCTTTGCCGACACCAGTGGGGGCTACACCGATCGTGTGACCAGATGTGCGGATGGCTTCCTCGACATCCTTGAGCAGCGCAGTCTGCCCGGGTCGCGGCTGTGCGTCCGGGATACCGGTTCCAATTCGAACAGTTTCGGTTAGTACGTCGTGCATCATGGCAGCTCTATGCTTCCTGCCCGGTGGCGGGCGTCAGAGATGAGGGGACCCGTCCACCTCGTGGGGGCGATGAACGGGTCCGTGCCGGTCGCTGGGACCGGCGGGCGCGTAAGGGTGTGCGGGCCTTACGCGGTCTTGGGGCGGCGGGAGCCCTTGGGCTTGGCGCCGGCGGCCGGGGCGGGATTTGCTGCCTTGCCGCGGCGGAAAAGGTCCTTGATGCGGACAGTCCGCTCGGTGACCCAGCTTTGGTGCAGGATCCAGGTTTCGCCGACAAGGATGACGATGTAGGGGTTGGAACTCTCAGTGAGCATCATGGCCAGGCCCAGCAGGGCCGCCCACCGGTACCACCGCTTCCAGCCACCGGGCAACAGGGTCATGGTGATAATGCCGGGGAGGACGACCAGCAGCGGGAAGATCCAGCTCATGGCGTCCATGCTGAGGAAGAAAGGACCGAAGAGGATCAGCGATGCCAGGGCGAAGATATGGACGAATGAGGTAAAGGCTGCGGCCACCCATTTCGCGGGCCCGGCCAGTGCCTGGCGGGTGAAGCGGCTCTTGATCTTGTCAGTGATATTCATGCGGCGTCGGGCACCTTGACTTCCAGGTCGGTCAGGGACCGGATGAGCCGGTCAAGCTGTTCGTACATGTCGGTTTCGTTCAGCCCGAGACGCTGGCCCTTGAATGCCAGGGCGCGGGCGAAGACGTCGGGAGCCTTCAGGATGGCAATGCGGCGGCCGGCGACCCGCTCGTCGCGGTAGTCGGCGCCGGTGGTGTCGAACGAGGAGTACGCCTCAAACTCCAGGGCGATGAACGCCTCGCAGGTCTCTTCGGCCAGTCGGGCCCAGCCGCGGCCCTTGCCCATGGCCCGGACGGAGGCACGGAATGAGCGAAGGACCGTGCGGGAGGGGCGGGCGCGGTCGGCCAGGACCGAATCGACAAGGACTCCGGCGACGCGCGGTGCTGCCCGGGTGATGGTGTCGATTTGGTCGAAGCTGTAGTCGTCCCAGAGGGCCATGAGGCCTTCGTCGATGGCCTCGATCGGTTCGCCTTCGATGAGGGAGCGCATCGCGGCAATGGAGCGGTGGGCAAGGCCCGGTTCGGCGTCGACGAGGGCCTTGAGCCGCTTGCGCTCCATGATCTGGGGGCGGACGAGGGCTGGGACGCCGTAGCCGTGCATGATGGTGGCGGCCTGGGCGGCCAGCTTGGAGCTGTCCCGCAGATGCCGGGTCTTGGACCGCAGCCAGTCGGCGGCGTCTTCCATAGTCTGGCTAATGTGGGCCGGGTCGGTACGGTCGACGGAGGCGGCGTTGTGGAACGCCGAGTAGGAATTGGCATAGACGCCGTCGTCCTGCCACTGGCGCATCGGGGACGGGTCCACGAGGGTCATCTTCGCCGTCGTGCGGGTCCGGATGTTGCGGAGCATGGAAAGGGAGCCGGCGCGCAGCAGGCTGCGGGCCCAGCCGGAGGCCGAGGCGTCGAGCCCGAGGTCCAAGTCAAAGCCGCCGGGCTCGGTCTGCATCACCTTCTGGAAGAGCAGCTCCTCCATCTCGACCGCCAGGTCCTGAACCATTTGGGGTCCGAACGGGCCGCCCTTTTCTTTTGCCACAGCGGCCACGATGGCGGAGCGGTGGAGGGACTCGGCGATAAGCCGGCGGGCCTCCGAAGCATCGACCAGACCGTCAGCGTGGCGCTGCAGGATGTCGTGGCATTCGGAGTCGGTGATCAGGGAAGTCAGTTGCACGAATCCTATGTGTGCGGCTGATCTGACAAACGTCATCAAGGTGGGCGTGTAACGTCCGTCACGCCACAGAAAGCCCGGAAACACGCGGAAAGCCCCGGCGCTATCATGGTCGCCGGGGCTTCCGTGCGGGGTCTAGACGAGGACGGCCTGTGCCGCTTCCTGACGGCGGCGGATGTCCTCCGGGTTGGTGGAGGCCATCGACAGGAAGGTCGGCGGCAGGACCACTTCGACGGGCACGGCCCGGCCGGTCAGGTCCGCGTAGATGCCGATGGCGCCACGGATGACCTGGTTGGTGCGGGGATCGCGCAGTGCCCGCATCGAGTTCCGGTTCGGTGCGATCTGTTCCCCCTCGCCAACGTTGGCCTTCGCCCTGATCCGGCCCAGCCGCTCCGGGGTGGGCTCGAGGTTGAAGAGCCGGCAGGCGGCCTCGGCCTCTATCCGGTCTTCGATGGGGAGGATGAAACCACGGGAAATGTAGCCCGTCAGCTCTGCCTTGAGAGCATCGGAGACGCGCTGGGTGTAGAGGATGGGCAACACACCCTGGGACCGGGCCAGACGGCCGAGGCGTTCGACTTCTGCCTTGCCGGCGCCGAGGAAAACCCATGCCTCGTCGAGGTGGATGACGCCGCCTCGGCCGGTCAGGGCCATGGCGGAGCCGAACACCATCATGCGGACCAGGGCCAGGCAGACGCGCTGCATCAGCGGCGCGCCTTCGATGGCACCGGGTTCGGGCAGGTCCAGGTGGGAGTTGCCGACTTTGATCAGCGTGATGCCGTCGAAGATGTTCAGGGCCTGGGATTCGGGGCTCATGCCCACGCAGGCGCGGAACATCGGGGAGGCCTCGGCGAGGTCCAGGATGGGCTGGACCATCTCCTGGGCCGCCTTGCCGTGTCCAAGCGAGATCTTCAGCGCCTGGCCGATGCATTTGGCGCCGTTGGCGACGCCGTAGCGCAGTGCCGTGTAGATCGCGACCTCGTACTTGCCCTTGTCAACGCCCCACGGGTTGATCGCGCCCAGCATGGACGCCGCCAGTTCCACACCCACGTCGGGGCTCTTGGCGAACCGGATCGGGTCAAAGATGCCGTCCGAGTGCTGCAGGTCGTCAAGGGAGATGACTTGTCCCCCGGCGGCCAGAACGGTCGGTGAGTGGTCAGAGTCCGTCTTGGGGTCGACGATAACCTGGGGCGAACGTCCTCCCCTGGGGCCGGGGATCCGGTTCATCTGGGTCCCCATCCACAGCAGCGCCTGGGTCTTGCCCGAGCCGGTACCGCCGGCGACAAGCATCAGGGGCAGGCCGTCGGCGGTGGAGGCCGCGGTCGGGGACACGTACGCCGGCTGCCGGTCACGCTCGGTGAAGCCGATCAGGGCACCGGTCTTGTCACCGACCGTGGAGAGCGACTGGATGCCCGACGCCGCCACGTTCTGGGTCGGCATGTCGTGCAGGTTCGGGTTGGCCCGGATGTAGGAGCAGAGCATCATCTCAGCCAGGGCCTGGCGCTGGCGGAAGTTCATGATCCGCAGGTTCGCCGCGGACCCGGGACCGGCCTGGGAAATGTCTTCGACTTCCCCGTCGAACGCGACCAATACGGAGCAGTCCACCAGGGTCGGGGACCCTTGACGGGAAGCGTAGACGGCCTCGACGTCTTCGAGGACCTTAACCATCTCCTCCTGCTCGGAGAGCTCCATCTTGTTCTGCTTGAGCCGTTCGTTGATGTCATCCAGGTAGCGCTTGCGCTGCCGGCGCAGTTCGGCGCGGGTGACCTTTGCCGGTTCGATGCCTGCCCGGATGGAGATCGCGACGGCACCGTCCTCGACCAGGCCGGTCGCCCAGTTCGCCTCGGCGCTGGAGGGGCTGACGAAGTCGAAGTCGAACCCTTCCAGGGTGGCGATCGTCAGGGTCCGGTGGTTGGGGATGACCGGCCAGGAGTGGCAGTCTTCCCGGCCGGCGGCGTCGGCCATGCGCACCGCCTTGGCGTCGGAGAAGACGTGCAGGTGATCCTCGTGAGGCAGGTCGACGGTGTCCGGGAAGTGTCCCTGGTTCCAGAAGGAGTTGGCGATCGCGATCTCCTGCGAGGACGGCACCGAGAGCCCGCAGCGGGCCAGGGCGGCGTCCACCCTGGCCAGGTCAGTGTCGAAGTCACTCAGCGGGGTGCCGCCGACCACGAGCGTCTCCGCGAAGGATTCGATGGCGTGCCGGAACCCGCCGTTGCCGCCGAGCTTGCCGTTCAGCTTCACCGCCAACAGCAGGAGCCGCTTCTCGGTGATCTGGTGCGGGAAGGACTCTTTCAGGAATCCGGCGATCGGGTGGCCGGTTTCCGGGTTGTAGAGCTTCTTCAGGTTCACCAGCAGTTCCTGTGTCTGGCGGTAATCCTTCCGGGCCAGGGCTCGGCGGTTCGAAGTGGTGTGCGTCATCGCGGAAAGCTCGTCGTACGCGGCCATCAGTGGGGTGTAGGTGTTGATGCGCTCGTCAATGGACTTGGCGTCCACAACAGGCTCAAGCGGGACCTTCCGGACGAGCCAGAGTGAGCCGTCGACGCCAAGCATCCGGCCGCCCGGAAGCAGCGTGCGCATCATGGTGGGGACGGAGACGTCCATCAGGGGCTGGGCTGTGGGGGCCTTGGAGTTACGTGCCATGTCTACTTTCCTGCGGCCGCGGGGACGGCTTTGTCGATGGTTGCGGCGGAGATTTTGCGGCCGTCGACGGCGTTCATGTACGGCTTGAGCGATTCGCCGGATCCGGCGCCGCCCCAGGCGACAACCTGCGGGGCCGCCGTATCTGCCTTGTCGATAAGCACGTCGTAGGTGACACGGGCAGGGGTCTGGGCGGTGCCCAGGTTCTGGCCCTCCCAGGAGATTCCGAAGGAAACCTGGGCGACCACCTGGGTGGGCTTGGTGTTCTTGTCCGCGTCAGCCGGCAGCGGCCGGGCTGCGACGTCACCGACGGCAACATTGGATGCGGTCGCCTGAACCAGCGGGACGTAGGAGCGGTCAGGGCTCGTGTCGCCGACTGCGAGGCGCAGCGCGTCCGGGTCGCCTGAGGTGAACGCCTTCGCCCACGCGGCGGCAGCCTGCTCCACCGGGGGAAGCTTGGGGGTCTGGACCAGGCCCGGCCACGCCTTCAGGTTCGGCCAGGACTGCTTGTCATCGGGTGCGTGCGGGATCAAGGTCGGCTCGCCAAGGACCTTGGCGCCCCGGGTCGGCGAATAGGCGACCTGGACCTGGGTGGAGAAGATGGAGCCGGAGGGGCTGATCAGCGTGAGGTTGTTCAGCTGCAGTCCCTGGGTTTCGGTGACGTTGCCCTTGCTGTCGGTCGTCGTCTTGGGCTCTGCCTGGACGTCCACGCCGTCCCAGGACAGGATCCTGGCGCCCGGCATCGGAGAAGGCTGCTTGTTCAGCCAGTCCTGCACCGACTTCATCGCCGCTGCCTTGGTAGGGGAATCCAGCTGGTTCACCGGGGCCTGGGCTACGACGGGTTCTTCAAGGAACTTGGGCAGGAACGAGATGATAGCCAGCAACGCGATTGGAAGCAGCACGCAGCTCGAGACGATCCAAATCTTCACCAGCTTCATCCGCTTGACCGTGGTCCGGACTGCTCCGACGTCGGCGCGGGGCAGCTCTTCAGCGTCATAGAGCCAGAAGTCGTCTGGCCGGTTGATGTTCTTGTTGGCGTTGCGGGCCATCATCGTCCTTCGGTGAAACAGTGGTTAGGAGCGCTTGAGCAGTTCGGCGGCGGCAATAAGTTCGAACTGGTTGTCCTCGGACAGGTCGTTCACGGCCTTCGCGACGGCCATGCCGGCCTTCACGTCGGATGCCGGCGGGGTCGGGGTTCCGACGGTGCCCAGGGTGTGCAACAGGGTCCAGATGACCTTCAGCCGGGCACGGCCCAGGGCGGTGGCCGTGATGCCCACGGAGAAGGGGTCCTGCTTGATTGCGTCCTGGATCGCTTCGATGTCGCCGAGCGGGGAGGTGGACATCCGTCCCGCAGCCATGATCGAGGTGGTCAGGTCGATGACCTCGTCGGAGCACCCGAGCTGGGCCGCGGCGAGGGCGCGGACGGTGTCGGAGGCGCCCTGGACCTCGATGGTCTTTGCGGCCACCCGGCGGAACAGGCCGCGGGACGGCTTGGCGGATGCCTTGGCCTTGCTGTTGCCGGCGCCGGACTCGTCGTCGATGCCGTCCAGGTCGGTGTCGGGTTCGTCGGCTTCCAGGTCGCCGTTCAGTTCGGCGTCAATGGCCGCATCCGGGCTCAGGAGTCCCTCGTCGGACTGGCCGAAACCGGACGGCTGGTAGTGGTCGGTCTCGTAGGGGGTCGTCGTCACGGTGTCGTGCTCCTTCGTGCGTGCGGTCCGCGGGGTTGGTTCCGGGTTCCGCGGTACAGATGCGGTCACTTTGGAACATGCGTAGACAATGTGGTGACGGCCGTCCCGACGCCGAAGCCCCCGCCGCCGTTTCGGGCGACGGGGGCTTCGGGTCAGGGGTGGCTAGCGCTTCATCTTTTCAAGGGTGATGCGCTTGCCCTCTTCGGGGTCGAAGTCGGGGTCGGGGCCCAGGTCCTGCACGTGCTGGAGGATGCGGACTTTCTGGCCGTTCTTGGTTTCCTGCATTTCGATCCACACGAGCACGCGGTGGCCGGTGAGTTCGTTGCGGAGGCGGGAGGCGAAGGCCTTGGCTTCGTCGTTGGAGTCGGTGCGCTCGGTGCGGGCAGTCTCGATACCGTCCGGGGCGAACTTCGATTCGGCCGTCTTGAAGGCGATGAAGCCACGGGTCGAGGAAGCTTCCTTCTGCACGCCCAGGATGGTGCCGGTGAAGTTCTTGCAGTCGGCGAGCATCGCGATTGAGCGGGCGACGTCGGAGTTGTCGTTCAGCATCAGGGCCAGCGACCTGGCATTGGTCTTGAGCCGGGCGTCCCACTCGGCCTGGTTGTCGCCGACCGGGCCGGTCATGGCAACAGCGCCGAGGATAATGTCGTTGCGTTCTTTGGTGTCAAGGGCCATGGTGTCCTGCTTTCGGGGTTAGTGCGGGGAAGGTGGGTTAGCTGACGAAAGCGTCGTCGGTGACGGCGAAGTCGTCGGGCACAAAGTCGATGTCATCGGCAGGGGACGCGGCCTTGGCAGCGGCCTTGCGGATCACACGGCGTGGTTCCGGCGCGGGAGCATCCACCGGTGCTTCCGCCTCGGCAGGGGCCTCAACGGCCTCCTCAGCCTTGGGAGCAGCCTTGGCCGTGGTCTTGGATGCTGCCTTCGGGGCCGGGGCTGCGGGTTCCGGAGCGGACTCCGGGGCGATACCGGCGAGGGCTTCCCATGGGGACTCGGTGCGCTCTTCACTGAACAGGTGCAGGGCGACGGCGGTGATGGACTTGCAGCGGCGGATTGCGGCGACAACCCAGGCATCCCATGCTGCGGCATCCTCACCGAACGGCATCGGAAGGGTGGCCAGGACGGTGCGGAGGGCACCGCGCATCCGGGAGTTGGCGCCGTCTGCCGCGGACTTGGAGCCGGTCCAGTGTTCCTGCGCCTCGACGACGATGTGCTGGAACGTGCTGGCCAGCGCAGTAACGTTCGTGCCGCTGATCGGCAGACCGCCCCGGTGGAGGGCTTCGACGGCGAGTTCTGCCGTGCCGAAGACACCCATGGCGGCGTACGAGTTGGGGTTCAGTTCACCTTCGGCGGTGTACGACTCCCAAACCTTGCCTTCCGTGATCTTGCTCATTCGGTGGTCCTTGTCGGTTGAAATGATCGGGTTCTCCCCGCTGGCATACATGTGTGCGGCAAGCTCCGAGGCCCTCTCCACTTCCGCCATCTGCTCATCCGGGATGCCGTAGCTGAACGGGTCCGGCATGAAGAAGCTGACTTCCTGGCCGTGCTTGGCGACGATGGTGTCCTCGGTGGAGGCCATCGCGGCGACGGATGCACCCGGTCGCAGGGCGGGGATGCCCAGGTGGGTCGCGGAGTGCATCTGGTCGGCGACCTTCTCGGAGACCGTCTTGCCTTCCTCCTTGGCCACCGGGCAGGCGTTGATCAGCGGGCACCAACCGCACAGGGCGGAGACCTTGGTGGGGAACTCCCGGGATTGCATGTAGCGGTTGTGGCGCTTCCAGGACAGCTCGAAGGTCTTCAGCGTCTTGGACATGGCCCCGGGGCTCAGGTCGATGTCGCGGGACTTGCCGAACTTCGTGTAGAGCACGGTGCCGCCGACCGGCAGCTCACCGGTCTTCTCTTTCAGAGCTGCCGCGTAGATGCGGATCTGGTCGCCGTGGTCGTCACCGAACCGGGTATTTCCTACCTTCCCGGTCTTGTAGTCCTCTACGATGAGGCCCTCTTTGCCGCGCTTGTTGACCCCGTACCGGACCCGGTCGATGAAGCCGTTCGTCGGGACACCGTTGATGGTGAGCCCGTCGATCTGCAGCTCGCGGGCGTAGACCTCGATGGTCTTCGGGTCTTCGATGATCCACAGGCCCTCGTAGGCGGTCTTGACCTCTTCGATCCAGCGCCGGCGGTTGACCCTGGTCAGGGCCCGGACGCCGTCGTCGTCTTCCGGCACTTCCGGCCACATGACGTCCGAGTCCCGGATGGTCAGCGCCTCGGCCAGCGCCAGGGTACGTTCGGGGCGTTCGTAGACGTCCTCGTCGAACATGTCCTCCATGACGGAGTGGGCGCTGGTTCCGATGGGAGCCGGAGCGAACGGGTCCTCCACCTCGTTGCGCAGCAGCCGCTCCCCCACCCATCGCGCTGCACAGGACTGCATCGACTTGGAGGTGGACGCCGAGAGCGCCTGGCGGCGGATCTTGTCGATAACGGCGTCACTCGTGACGACGAGCTTCTTGCCGTCCCAGGCGAGCTTGTCGCGGAGCAGTGGGGTGGTCTGGTTCATAGAATTTCTATGCGCCAACCCCGATCACGGGTGTCAGAATTCGACACTAAAAAATGCCGATCCGGGAAGAAATCCGCCTTACCGCCTAGCTCCCACCGGCCGTCCGAAAACCCGCCGTCTGGTCGGGTGGAAAAATCCCCGGAATAGCGGGGAATATAGGGCCCCCTACTACTACTACTCTACTTAAACGACCAAAAAGATAGATATATATATATATATAAGGGGCCCTTGTTCTCTTCCCGGGGCCCCTCCTTCTCTTAGTAAGAGAGTACTTTGGGGCCTTATATATATGTCCTTCCCCGGGTGGTTTGGGTCGAGTGAGGCTCATGCCGATACCAAAAGCCGCGCCAGTGTTGGGAAGCAGGGCCGTTTTCCGGCACGACCGCCGGTAGTTCCACCACTGTTCCCTGCTTTTTCGCGGTGGAGCAGTCCCTTTTCGTGAGAGACGGGCCTTTCTCCTCATGTGATAACCTGAGGAACGACATTGGCCTCTTAGAGACGATGGTTATCACATGGCTCCCGGACGGGGGCCATTTTGCTTT